>CAZOAZ010000079.1:0-26621 GCA_964577955.1 uncultured Bifidobacterium sp.
CCCAAGTACTACTGCCTCGAGATGTTCGCGTATCCGTCCGGCCACGCCCACGTCGGCCACGTGCGGAACTACATGATCGGCGACATCATGGCGCGCACGAAGCGGATGCGGGGCTACAACGTGCTCCATCCCTTCGGGTGGGACGCGTTCGGACTGCCCGCCGAGAACGCCGCCATCAAGTCGGGCACGCATCCCGAGGAGTCCACGCTCGCCAATATCGCCCATATGAAGGGGCAGCTCCAGCGGCTGGGGATCAGCTACGCGTGGGAGCGGGAGATCGCCACCTGCACGCCGGAGTACTACAAGTTCAACCAGTGGATCTTCCTGAAGATGTTCGAGCGCGGCCTGGCCTACCGCAAGCGCTCGACCGTCAACTGGTGCGCCAAGGACAACACGGTCCTGGCCAACGAACAGGTGGTCGACGGTGCCTGCTGGCGCTGCGGCACGCCGGTCACGACGCGCGACCTGGAGCAGTGGTTCTTCCGGATCACCGAGTACGCCGACGAACTGCTGGCCGGCCTCGACACGCTGACCGAGTGGCCCGAGAAGGTCGTCGTGATGCAACGGAACTGGATCGGTCGCTCCGAAGGGGCGCGGATCACGTTTCCGATTGCCCACGCCCACACGGGCATCGAGATCTTCACGACCCGCATCGACACGATCTACGGCGCGACGATCGTGCTTCTCGCCCCCGAGCATCCGCTGGTCGACACGTTTGCGGCTGAGAGCCCGGAGCCGCACGTCTTCCGCGAGAAGGTCGCGAAGTTCCGCGCCCTCGACCGCGAGGCGCGCCTTACCGGCGCGATCGACAAGGAAGGTTTCGACACCGGCAGGAAAGCGGTCAATCCGTTCACGGGCCACGAAGTGCCGATCTGGGTGGCCAACTTCGTCCTTGCCGAATACGGCACCGGCGCGATCATGGCGGTGCCCGCGCACGACCAGCGCGACTTCGAGTTTGCCAGGAAATACCATCTGCCCATCCGGATCGTGGTGCGCAGCGGCGACGACGACACCACCACGGTGGAGTCGATGACCGACGCCCAGAGCAATTACGGACATCTCGTCGATTCAGGCGAGTATTCGGGTCAGCACGCGCCCGCGGTGATGAGCCGCATGATTGCCGACGCCGAGACGCGCGGCATCGGCAAGGGCGAGGTGCAGTACCGCCTCAAGGACTGGGGCATCTCGCGGCAGCGCTACTGGGGCACGCCCATCCCCGTCGTGTACTGCGAAAAGCACGGGGCCGTCGGCGTGCCGTACGACGAGCTGCCGGTAGAACTCCCAAGGGTGACGACGTTTTCTGGGCGCGGCGATTCGCCGCTCGCGGCGGTCGAGTCTTTCGTCACGGCGACATGCCCGACCTGCGGCGGTCCAGCGCGGCGCGAAACCGACACGATGGACACGTTCGTCGACTCATCGTGGTACTTCCTGCGTTTTTGCGACCCCGGCAACAGCGACCTGCCGTTCGATCCGGAAAAAGGCGCCTACTGGATGCCGGTCGACTTCTACAGCGGCGGCGTCGAGCACGCGATTCTCCATCTGCTGTACTCGCGGTTCTTCACGCGCGTGCTCCGCGACGTCGGTCTCCTGGCCTTCGACGAGCCGTTCAAGCGGCTGCTGACGCAGGGGATGGTGCTCAAAGACGGCGCCGTCATGTCCAAGTCGAAGGGCAACGTCGTCGACCCGGACAGCATGCTGCAGAAGTACGGCGCGGATGCGCTCCGCCTCTACGTGATGTTCGTGGCGCCGCCCGAAAAGGAAGTCGAGTGGAGCGATGCCGGGCTCGAAGGGAGCTTCCGGTTCCTGGTCCGTGCCTGGCGCATTGCCGATCACTGGTCCGCTGCGATCAAGGCCACCCGTCACCGCCATCTCTCCGGCGAGTGGACGGCCGAGGAGCGCGCGCTCCGGCGCAAGACGCACGAGACGATCGGCCGCGCCACGGTCGACATCGAAGAGCGGATGCACCTGAACACCGCGGTGTCGTCGCTGATGGAGCTCGTCAACGAGCTCTACGCGTTCAGCGCGAAGACCGCGCACGGCCAGCCGTCGCGGGAGGACCCGCCCCCGGCGTCGTCTGAACGTCCGGAGACAATCGCCGCGGTTGGCGAAGCCATCGAAGCCCTTGTCGTCATGCTGTCGCCGTTCGCGCCGCATACCGCGGAAGAGCTGTGGGAGATGCTCGGCCACAAGGATGGTCTGACGCGTGCGGCGTGGCCGTCGTTCGACGCCGAACTCACGAAAGCGGAAGAGGTGGAGGTTCCGGTGCAGGTGAACGGCAAGGTCCGGGCCCGGGTGATCGTGCCGGCCGGCCTTTCTGACGACGAACTCAGGGAGCGCGTGCTGGCTGACGCCGCCGTCCGGCCGCACATTGAAGGCAAGACCATTCGCAAGGTCGTGATCGCGAAGGGCCCGCTTGTGAGTATTGTGGTGTCGTGATGCGGATCCAGACGCCAAGGCTCGCGGGCGCAGCGCTCATTGTCGTGTCCGCGCTCGTCAGTTCCGGGTGCGGCTACGCGCTGGCCGGGCGCGGATCGTTTCTGCCCGATCACATCAAGATCATCGCGATCCCGGCATTCGTGAACCGGACGACGGTCTTCAATCTGGAGACGATGGTCACCGAGAAAGTGCGCGCGGAGTTCATCAGCCGCGGCCACTACATGATTCAACCGTCCGAGGCGGGCGCGGACGCCGTGCTGACCGGCGAGATCAACAGCGTGATCAGCCGGCCGTCCGCGTTGGACGCCAATCAGATCGCGTCGCGGTACACCATCACGATGACCGCGACGGCGTTGCTCAAGGACTCCCGCGACGGCAAAGAGGTGTGGCAGAACCGCGGGCTGTTCATCCAGCAGGAGTACGACGCGCAAACCGGCCAGAACGCGCTCGATCCCGCCGCGTTCTTCGGCCAGGATGCCAACGCCATGGAGCGTTTGACCTCAGAATTCGCTCGTGCGATGGTGAGCTCGCTCCTCGAAGCGTTCTAGCGCCGAGCCCTGCGCCGCCCATGCCGTTTGCCACTTCAGCCGCTGTACGCAAGCAGATCGCCGCCAACGACGTCGGGTCGCTGTATCTGCTCGTTGGCGAAGACGAGATCGAAAAGACCGCGCTGGCTCACGAGTTCGACGAGCTCGTCGAGGAAGGACTGCGCGCGTTCAACGTCGAGCGGATTCACGCCGGCGAAGTCACGACCGGCGACAAGCTCGCGTCCGCCGTGGCATCGCTGGTCGACGCGGTGCGCACGCTGCCCATGATGGCGCCGCGCCGGGTCGTCCTCGTGCTGCAGGCTGAAGCGCTCCTGGTGCCCAAACGAGAGAGCGACGCGGCGACCCGCGCGCTCGACGAACTCGAGACGCTCTTCAAGGAACCCGATCCGCAAACCACGCTCGTCCTCGTAGCCGGCAGCATCGACAAGCGCGGCCGCATGTACAAGCTGCTCACGAAGCACGCGGTCGTCGTCGAATGCGGGGTGCTCGAGGACGCGGCCGATGCCGAACGCTGGATCCGCAACCGGATTGCGGCGGCCGGCGCGCAGCTCGATCCGGCGGGTGCGCGGCTGCTGGCCGAGCGCGGCGGCACCGACGTCAAGCGCCTGCGCAACGACACCGAGCGGTTGCTCCTCTACGCGCTGGGACAGAAGACGATCAGCCTGGACGACGTGCGGCAGATCGCCGGACCTGCGGCGCTGCAGGACGACTGGGCGATGACCAACGCCATCGAATCCGGTGATGGGGCGACGGCCCTACGCCAGCTTGCGTTGATGCTCGATGCCGGAGCGCCGCCGGAAAAGATCCTCGGTCAGCTTGGCTGGCTGGTGCGGACGAAGTTCCCGATGCAGTCGCCTAGCAGTCTGCGTCCAGCCGTCGACGCGCTGTTTCGGACGGATCTCGACTTGAAGCGATCGGCCGGGGATCCGCGCGTGCTGCTGGAACGACTGGTGGTCGAACTGAGCGGGAGCAGGCGAAGTCGGGGAGCGGGCGGGCGGTACTGACGGCCTGGAACGGGTCCGGCTGAAGCCGGACCCCACCGGGCGTCTCGTCGTCGTGAGCTACCCGCGCGCCGCGATCCGGGTCTTCAGGCGCGACTTGTAGCGGCCGGCCGCGTTGCGATGAATGATTCCCTTGCTCGCCATCTTGTCGATCAGCGAGATGGTATCTTTGAGCGCGCTTTTGGCCGCCGTCAGATCCTTGGCGTCGATGGACGCCCGGATCGATTTCAGCGCACTGCGCAGCCGCGACCGGAACTGCCGGTTGTGCTCGCGGTTCTTGAGACTCTGACGATGCGCCTTGAGCGCCGATGCATGCGTAGCCACGTCTTCAACTACCTCCGGAACTCGTAATCGTAGCACAACTTATGGCCATTTCCGTCGAGGGACTCGAGCGTCGGTACGGGTCGTTTACCGCGGTGCAGGATCTGTCGTTCGAGGTCACCGCCGGCGAAATCGTCGGTCTGATTGGCCCAAATGGGGCCGGAAAGACGACCACGCTCCGCACCCTGGCCGGAATTCTCCGGCCTACGGCGGGCCGCGTCCGCATCGCCGGACACGACCTGGTGACCGCGCCCATCCTCGCCAAGCGGCAGCTGGCGTTCATGCCCGACGAGCCGCACCTCTTCGAGTACCTGACGGTCGAGGAGCACCTGCGTCTCGTCGCCCGAATCTACGAGGTGCCCAATCTCGACGAGCGCGCCCGGGCGCTCATCGAGGAGCTGGAACTGACCGGCAAGGAAAAGTCGCTGCCCGGCGAGCTCTCGCGCGGGATGCGGCAGAAGGTCGTCATCGCCTGCGGGCTCGTGCGCGACGCGTCGGCGCTGCTCTTCGACGAACCGCTGACCGGTCTCGACCCGATCGGCATTCGCCGGATGCGTGAAACGATCGTGGCGCGGGCACGGAGCGGCGCGGCGATCCTGGTCTCGTCGCATCTGCTGCACCTGGTCGAAGAGGTCTGCACGCGCGTCGTGATCATGGACCGCGGCCACAAGGTGGCCGACGGCAGCGTGCGCGAGCTGCTCGCGCGGGCCGATCTGGCCGCGTCGGATTCGACGCTCGAGGACGTCTTCCTGCACGTGACCGGGCGGGCCGCGAGCCCGACGCCATCTGAACCCCGATGATTCTCGGTGCGCTCTACATCGCGTGGTGCAGCGCGAAGAACCGGGTGATCCGGCGGCTCCGTCGTCTGCGCGAGCCGCGCTATTTCTTCGGGGCGCTCGTCGGCGTCGCCTACTTGTACTTCGCCGTCTTTCAACGCTTCGGACAAGGGCCTCGCGTCAACTCTCGACGGCGGGGCAGCGGCGCCCCCAACGTCGATCCTGGCCTCGTGGCGCTCGGCGCGACCGGCGCCGGGTTGGGCCTGCTGATGACGGCGGCGGCCACATGGCTGGTGCCGGTGAGTCCGCAGGTGCTGCAGTTCTCGCGCTCGGAATCCGAGTTCCTGCTGCCGGCTCCGGTCTCGTCGCGGCGGCTGCTCTTCGCGCGCCTGCTGCGTTCGCAGGCTGGTGTGTTTTTCAGCTCGCTGATTGTCACGCTGGTCGTCCCGACGCCGTCGTGGGCGCAGCGCGTGGCCCACTTCATCGCCGGCTTCATTGTGTTGACGACAGCGCGCGCGTTCAGCGCCGGCGTCGTCCTGACGCGGGCGCGCGCACGAACCGCGAGCGGGCTGGAGCGCCTGCTCGTCCTCGTGCCGCCGGTTGCCACGCTGGCCGCGGCCGCCTTCGTCGTCGTGCAGGTGGTTCGCGCGGTCTACACCTTGTCGGCCTTCGACGGTCCAGCGATTGCTGAACGGATGAACGCGCTGGCCTCGAGCGGACCCATCTTCTGGATCCTGCAACCGGTCACGGCGCTGACGCGTCCGTGGCTGGCGGATACGCTCGGTGCGTTTCTGATCGCGGTGCCGCCGGCTTTGGGCGTGCTTGGCGTCACGGTGGCCTGGGTCCTGTCAGCTGACAAGACATTCGCCGCGATGAACGCCGACGGCGTCGAGGCGACGGAGCTCAAGCCGCGCGATCGAACGCCGCGCTATCAGGTGAAGTCGGCCGCCTGGACGCTGGCCCCCAGGGGCCGGACCGAAACGGTGTTCGCGTGGAAAGCGGCGCAGCAGATGTTCCGGACCGTCAACCGGCGAATCTTGATACGGATGATCGTGATCGCGGTGTGGGCCGTGGTCGCAGTGGCCTCGATGTCTCGGACGCAGGGGTTGGCGCGAGCACTGGCGGGGATGACGACCGTGTTTGCCGCGATCGCGACCTTGTTTGGACCGCAGATCTACCGCGCCGATCTCCGTCAGGATCTGCAGCATCTTGACGTGCTCAAGACCTGGCCCCTCCGCGCGGCCGATGTGATCCGCGGTGAGCTGCTCTGGCCCTCCGCCGTGGTCAGCCTCGTCGTTTGGCTGCTGGTCGTGATGGCGATGATTCTCAGCGGTTCGGCGTTCACTCGTCTGTCGACGACCTGGATCGTCGCGATCGGTTTCGGCGCCATGTTGTTTGCGCCAGCGGTGATTCTTGCGCAGTACACCGTGCACACCGCGCTGGCGCTGACGTTTCCCGCCTGGATTCCGACCGGATCGTCCGCGCCGCGTGGGATCGACGCCATGGGGCAGCGCATCATCATGCTCGGCGGCACCTGGCTGACGCTGGCCATCGCGATTCTGCCTTCCGCGATCCTTGGCGCGATCCTCTGGTTTCTGTTCTTCCCGTTCATCGGCCCATGGGTTCTGGTGCCGATCGGCGCGATGGGAACCGTCACGACGCTGGTCGAAGTGGTGCTGGCGACCGAGGCCCTGGGTCCGCTATACGATCGGCTGGATATTGCGGGTGTGGAGCGGGCGGAGTAGTTGGCGAGGCCCTGCGTCAGCTCGCCGAGCTACTGCGGCTTCTTGTCGGTGTACTTGACGACCGGTCGGCCGTCGATGATTTCAACCGTCCGGTACAACTGGGTCGCGCCCGTCGCGCGCGACGTCCCCGCGATCCGGTTCACCTTCGACACGTAGTTCTTGGTCTCGGTGAACGGCGGTACCGTCTGTCCGTGGCGGTCGACGGCGCCAGGCCCGGCGTTGTACGCCGCCAGGGCGAGCGCCTCGTCGCCGTCGTAGCGGTCCAGCAGCTGCCGTAGATAGGCGACACCGGCGCGAACGTTTTCCTCAGGATTGAAGGCGTTGCGGACGCCGAACTCGCGCGCGGTGCCCGGCATCAGCTGCATCAGCCCCATCGCGCCCTTGTTCGACTGGGCGAACGGATCGAATCCCGACTCCACCTGGATGACGGCGCGAACGAGCGATTGGCGGACGTTGTTGAGCCGGGAATTTTCGACGATCAGGTCGTTGTAGCGGGCCTGTCGTTCCGAGGAGGCGGCGCGCGTGGTGCGGACGCCTTCCGCCGACGGGACGCGGTAGGAGGTCACGCTCCCCGCGTCGTCAGGTATGTGGCTCGAAAGCACGAGGCCGCCCGAGCTGTCGCGCCAGCTGTAGATCTGCGCAAACGCCGGCACCGACGTGCAGGCGAGCGCAATCAGCGAGGCGATGAGCGTCAGGATCAGGCGACGTGAGATCAACCGGGACACCAGGCGGGAGGGGAGAACCCGCTTTAGTGCCTATCGGCCGCGCGCGTCAGTCCAGTAGGGGGATCGGTGTCAGACACGTGTCTGACACCGTGTCTGACACCGTCTTGTGGATGTCAATCAGCGTGGTCCACTCGATTGTGGTTGGCAGCGCCAGAAGTGAAAGAACTGGAAACTCGCGTTGTCAGTCGATGCCAAAAAACGACCCTGGTGTCTGACGTGGTGTCAGACACGTGTCTGACACCGAGTTCAGGACAGGAGCTTCTCGACGACGGCTGGAGCGGCGTCGAGAAGCTCTTCGATCTTCTCGGGATGTTTGCCGCCCGCCTCGGCAAAATCTGGACGGCCGCCGCCGCCACCGCCGACGATCGGCGCCAGCTCCTTGACGACCTGGCCGGCCTTGATGCGGTTGGTCAGGTCGGAGGTGACGGACACGACGATCTGAACCTTGCCCTCGCCCTCCGACGCGATGACGACGACGCCGCTCTTGATCGTGTCCTTGAGCGAATCCGCCAGCCCGCGCAGGGCGTCCTTGTCGAGCCCGCTGACGCGCTTTCTCGCCAGCTTGATGCCCGCGACCTCGATTGGCGCGTCCGCGCTACTGCTCCCGCCGCCCATCGCGAGCTTGGTCTTGAGCTGCGTGACCTCGCGTGCCAGCCGCTTGGCATCGCCCTGAACGCGTTCAATCGCCTCGACCGCGCGATCGTCGGTGATGTGGAGCGCAGAGACGACCGCCTGCAGTGTGGTCCGCTGACGCTGGACCCATTCGATCGCGCCCAAGCCGGTCAGCGCCTCGATGCGGCGCACGCCGGCGGCCACGCCACTCTCGGCGACGACGACGAGACTGCCGATGTCACCGGTCGCGCGCACGTGCGTGCCGCCGCACAGCTCGAGGCTGAATCCAGGGATGCTGACGACGCGCACGCGGTCGCCGTACTTTTCGCCGAAGAGCGCCATCGCGCCAGCCGCGATCGCGTCTTCGGTCGAGCGGACCTCGGTCTCGACCGTGGTGTTCCTCACGATTTGTTCGTTGACGATGTGCTCGATCCGCGCCAGTTCCGCCGCGGTGACGGGCTGGAAGTGGACGAAGTCGAAGCGCAGCCGATCCGGCGCAACGAGCGATCCGGCCTGTTTGACGTGCGTACCGAGGACCTGGCGCAGCGCCGCGTGGAGCAGATGCGTGGCGGTGTGATTCCGCCGGGTCGCATCGCGGACGGTCGCGTCGACTTCAGCGGTCACGATGTCACGCGCCCGAAGCGTTCCGTGCGTCACCTGAACGTGATGCGCGCGAGGCAAGCCGGTCTGAATGCGCGCCAGGCCGGTGACAGTGGCGGTCGCACCGGACGCTTCGTTGACGATCCGGCCGGAGTCGGACACCTGGCCGCCGGATTCAAGATAGAAGGGCGTTCGGGCGAGCGCGACGTAGCCGTGCGCGCCGGACGACAGATGATCGACTGCCTGCCGCGATTCATCGAACAGCGCCACGACCGGGACGCCTGATACGCGCGTCGCCGCGTATCCCTCGAAGTGATCGCCGGCCTGCTTGAGCGCGTCTTCGTCGGTCAGCGCAAACGCGTCGCTCTTCTTCGCGCCGAAGGCGCTCTGCGCCCGCGCCTTGCCGCGCTGTGCCTGCATCGCGGCGTCGAACCCGGCCTGATCGATCGTCACCTCATGCGAGGCGGCCGTGTCTTCGATGAAGTCCACGGGAACGCCGAACGTGTCGTAGAGCCGGAACGCCGCGTCGCCGGACAGCACGCGGCCTGGCGTCGCCAGCGCCTTCGCGATTTCGGCCTCGAGCCGCGGCAAGCCGTCCGACAGCACCGCGTCAAACCGTTTTTCCTCGGCGAGGATCGCGCGCTCAACCATCTCGCGGTTGGAGCGCAGATCCGGATACGCGTCGCCCATCTCACGGCCAAGCACGGCGACCATCTTGTGCAGGAACGGCTCTGTCAGGCCGAGGTGATGGCCGTGGCGCATCGCGCGCCGCATGATCTTGCGCAGCACGTAGCCGCGACCCTCATTGGAGGGAATCACGCCGTCGCCGATCAGAAACACGGTGGACCGTGAGTGGTCGCAGATGACGCGTGCGGCGGTGTCGCGGGTGTCGTCCATGTCGCCGCCGTAGCGGTGTCCGCTGAGATCGGTGACCGCACGCAGGATCGCGGCAAAGGAGTCGATGTCGTACACGGTCGAAACGTGTTGGAGCACCGTCGTCAGCCGCTCGAGACCTGCGCCGGTGTCGATCGACGGCGCCGGCAGCGGCGTCAGCGCGCCGCTTGCGTCGCGGTCGTACTGCATGAAGACCAGGTTCCAGATCTCCATGGTGTCGTCGCCGGGACCGTTGACGAGATGCGGCAGGTTCTTCGACATGTCCGTGCCGCGGTAGTAGTGGATCTCGGAGCATGGGCCGCAAGGGCCGGTGTCGCCCATCGCCCAGAAATTGTCTTTCTTGCCAAACCGCAGCACGCGTTCCGGCCGCGCGCCGGCCTTGACCCACAGCGCCGCGGCTTCCTCGTCGGCCGGGATCGACCCTTCGCCCTCGAACACGCTGAACCAGAGCCGGGTCGTATCCAGCTTCCAGACGTTGACGAGGAGATCCCAGGCGAGCTGTATCGCTTCGGCCTTGAAGTAGTCGCCGAACGAGAAGTTGCCGAGCATCTCGAAGAAGGTGAGATGGCGGGCGGTGCGGCCGACGTTTTCGAGGTCGTTGTGCTTGCCGCCGGCGCGGACGCACTTCTGCGAACTGGCGGCGCGCGTGTAGTCGCGATGATCGCGGCCGGTGAAGACGTCCTTGAACTGGTTCATCCCGGCGTTCGTGAAGAGCAGCGTCGGATCGTCACCCGGGACCAGCGGCGAGCTCGGCACGACGCGGTGGCGGTGATGCTCGAAGTGCTTCAGGAACGAATGGCGGATCTCGTTGGACGTCATGGCAAGGTGATTTTATGTGGGATCCGGCTTCAGCCGGATTCACTACGTCAGGGTGGCGGAGTATTCCTCGTAGGTGCCTTTGAAGTCGTGGATCACGCCGCGTTCGACGCGCCACACGCGGGTGCCGACTTCGTCCATCACGTCCTCGTCGTGAGTCACCAGGAAGACCGTCCCTTCGAATTTCTGGAGCGCGATGTTCAGCGCGTTGATCGATTCCAGATCGAGATGGTTGGTCGGCTCGTCCAGCACCAGGACGTTCGGCTTCTGCAGCATGATGCGGCAGAAGAGGAGACGCGCGGTCTCGCCGCCGGAGAGGGCGTCGGTCGGCTTCAATCCCTCTTCGCCGCTGAACAGCATCTGCCCAAGGAGCCCGTGGATGTCCTGGCGTGAGGCGTCGGGATCGAACTGGTGGAGCCACTCGACCGCCGTCATGCCCTTGCGGATGGCGCCGGTATGGTCCTGCGGGAAGTAGCCGATTGAGACTTCGTGCCCCCAACGAACCGTGCCGCTGTCGATGTCGACCGGCGACGGCGGCAGGCCGGGCGCGTCGGCCATGAGTGCCTTCAAGAGCGTCGTCTTGCCGGCGCCGTTGCGGCCGACCAGCACGATTTTCTCGCCGCGATTGACCACGGCGTCGAACTTGTTGATGACCTTCAGCCCGCCGAACGCCTTCGAGACGTTGGTACATTCCATGGCCAGGCGCCCTGAGGGGCGCAGCATCTGGAAGCGGATGTAGGGTCGCTGGATGTTCGATCGGGCCAGCTCTGTTGTCTGCAGCCGCTCGACTTCCTTGCGCCGCGAGGTGGTCTGACTCGCGCGGGTGCCGGCGCCGAACCGGGCGATGAAGTCCTGGAGCTGCTCGATCTTCTTCTCGCGCTGCGCGTTTTCGGACTCGATGCGCGAGCGAATCTGCGTCTTCGCCAGCACCATGTCGTCGTAGCCGCCGGTATACGTGATGATCGTCTGGTAGTCGATGTCGGCCGTGTGAGTGCAGACCGCGTTCAAGAAGTGGCGATCGTGCGAGATCACGATCAGCGTGCCTTCGTAGCGGATCAGGAAGTCGCAGAGCCAGTGGATCGACTCGAGGTCCAGGTGGTTCGTCGGTTCGTCGAGGAGCAGTGCCTGCGGGTGGCCGAACAGCGCCTGCGCCAGCAGGACGCGGACCTTCTGCCCGCCCTGGAGTTCGCCCATCTTCCGCTCGTGCAACTCGTCGGGGATATCGAGACCCTGGAGCAGGATCGCCGCGTCGCTCTCGGCGCTGTAGCCGTCTTCGTCGCCGACAATCCCTTCGAGCTCGCCCAGGCGCATCCCGTCCGCGTCGGTCATCTGATCGCCCTTGTCGTAGAGGCGATCGCGTTCCGCCAGCGCGTTCCACAGCCGCTGATTGCCCATGATCACCGTATCGACGACCCGAAAGGCGTCGAAAGCGTACTGGTCCTGCTTGAGGACACCAATCTTGGCCGGCCGTGAGACCTCGCCGCGCTGTGGCGGGATCTCGCCGGTCAGCAGCTTCATGAAGGTCGACTTTCCGGCGCCGTTCGGTCCGGTCAGGCCATACCGCCGCCCGCTCGAGAACGTCGTCGAGACGTCCTCGAAGAGAATCTTCGACCCGTACCGCATGGAAACGCCCGTCACCGTGATCATGATCCGTCTATTGTACTCCGGCCTTTTGATAGCGGTGGCGTCCGGCCCTTCGACGACGCTCAGGGCCGTCCTGAGCTGGCCGAAGGACGGCTTTAGCCGGATGACTCGGACCGCCGCCGCCGATTCAGCGCCCGCATGACGTGATCGTGCTCGAACCCTTGTGCCACGAGATAACGATACATCCGCTGGAACGTGCGATCGTCGGCGAGGTCCGCGGTGCCGCGCAGGCGCTTCCGGATCGCGGCTTCCAGCAGGGCGTCGGCGTCGAGGTCGTCGAAGGCGTCAGCGAGCGCTTCTTTCGCGACCGACGACGAGATCCCCGCGCGCATCAGTTCCTGCCTGACCCGCAGCTTGCCGCGTCCCTTGACGCTCGTCTGCGTCCGTGCGATCGCCCCCGCCACTCGCGCATCGTCGATCGCACGCTCTTCCTTGAGCCGTGCGACTGCTGATTCCACGTCGTCTGGGCCGAACCCTTTGGTGGCCAGCCGCCGCCGAATCTGCGTTTCAGACAGCTCCCGCCGCGACAGCATCGTCAGCGCGGTGATATACGCAGAAGCCTTCGGCGGGGAGGGGCGTGTCGACGGGCGAGCCATCGACCTGTTGTAGCAAGAAACCGACGAACCTGGAACCAGAACCTGGCACCGGGAACGTTGCACCTGGCACCGGGGACGGCGCCCTCTACGTCCCGAATCTCAAGATCTCCGGGGCGCCGCCATTCACAGATGACTTGGCCATCTGGTCGCGGCTGATGTCGGCGGTGGTGGAAATGCCCTGGACCTTGAGCTTGAACTCGTCGACGTTCGACGCCCAGCGCAGCGCTTCGTCGTACGAAATCAGTTGGCGCTGATAGAGGCTGAAGATCGACTGATCGAACGTCTGCATCCCGTATTGCGAGGTGCCGGCGGCGATCGCCCCATGAATCAGATGGGTCTTTTCCTTGTCGACGATCGCGTCGCGGATGAAGGCCGTACTGATCATCACTTCGACGGCTGGCGCGCGCCCGTTGCCGTCCTGACGCGGAATCAGGCGCTGCGAAATGACCGCCTTGAGCACGCTGGCCAGCTGCAGGCGGACCTGCTTCTGCTGGTGGGGCGGAAAGACCGCGATGATACGGTTGATGGTTTCGGTCGCGTCCAGAGTGTGCAGCGTCGAGAAGACCAGGTGGCCGGTCTCGGCGGCGAGGAGGCCGGTTTCAATGGTTTCGAAGTCGCGCATTTCGCCGACCAGAATCACGTCGGGGTCCTGACGCAGGGCGCTGCGCAGCGCCTGCGCGAACGAGCGCGTGTCGACCGAGACCTCGCGCTGATTGATGATCGACTTGTGATCGCGGTGCAGGAATTCGATCGGATCCTCGACCGTCATCACGTGCGAGCAGCGGACGCGGTTGATGTAGTCGATGAGCGCGGCGAGCGTGGTGCTCTTGCCGGAACCGGTCGTCCCGGTGACGAGCACGAGCCCGCGCTCCTCGCCGGCGATCTGTTTGAGGATCGGCGGCAGGCCGAGTTCATCGATGGTCCGGATCAGCATCGGAATGACGCGAAGGACCATCCCGACGGTGCCGCGCTGGTGGAAGATGTTGCACCGGAACCGACCCAGCCCCGGGACGCTGTAGGCCAGGTCGAGTTCCTGCGTCTCTTTGAATTTCTGGCGCTGCGCGGCGGACATGATCCCCGCGCTCATGGCGACGACTTCCTCGTGTTCGAGGCGCTTTTCTTCGGTGACGGGGATGAGCGCGCCGCGGACGCGCATCATCGGGTAGCTGCCGACCTTCAGGTGAAGGTCCGAGGCGCCCGATTCGACGGCTGTTTTGAGGAGGTCATTGACATGCATGACCCCTACGTTTTCGGCCGATCTACGCCCGGGCAGCAGCCCCGGCATGCTTACCGGAGCGGAGGTGTGCCTCTTCGGGATACACGTAAGTGAGCCAGCCGTGCACATCTGGCACATCCCCGTTGATGACCTCGAAAAACGCCCGCTGCAGCGCGGCGGCGACCGGGCCGCGGCGGCCGGTGCCGATCTTGATCTTGTCGATCGAGCGGATCGGCGTAACCTCAGCCGCAGTCCCGACCACGAACACTTCGTCGGCCAGATACAGCGCTTCACGCGGGACGATCGCTTCGCTGACCGTGTAGCCCAGGCCGCGGGCCAGCTTCATGATCGAGTCGCGGGTGATGCCGCCGAGAATCGACGAGCCGAGCGGCGGCGTTGTCACCGTGCCGCTGTTGACGAGGAAGATGTTCTGGCCGCTGCCTTCGCTGACCTGACCGTTCACGTCGAGCGCGATCCCTTCGGAGTAGCCGTCGGCGAGCGCTTCCATCTTGATCAGCGCGGAGTTGGCGTAGTTCGCAGTCGATTTCGCCATCGCCGGCAGCGTGTTCGGCGCCATGCGGTTCCAGCTGCTGATCTTCATGTCCACGCCCTGCTCGAGCGCTTCCTCGCCGAGATACGCGCCCCATTCCCAGAGCAGGATCGCGGCGTCGACGGGATTCCCGAGTGGGTTGACGCCGAGCGTTTCGTAGCCGCGGTAGACCAGCGGGCGGATGTAGCAGGCCTTCATCTGATTGGCGCGGATGGTGTGGAGCACGGCGTCGCGCCAGCCGGCCAGATCGAGCGGGTACTCCATCCGGTAAATCTTGGCGGAGTTCATCAGCCGGATCAGGTGTTCGTCGAGCCGAAAGCAGGCCGAACCCTTCGGCGTGGCATAACAGCGCGCCCCTTCGAACACCCCGCTGCCGTAGTGGACGACGTGCGAGGCGATGTGAATCGTCGCGTCTTTCCACTCGACCAGCTTCCCGTTCATCCAGATCTGGCCGGTCCCCGAAAAACTCATAACAGCTCCTTTGAACGATTCTACGACCGATTTGAGCGTTTCGCGGAGAGAGGGGAGCGTCGAGGGTGACCGTGTGGGATCCGGCTTCAGCCGGATGGCCTTGCAGGTCGGTCGGTTGGCGTCGACGTGCCCGATCTCTCCGTGAAATTACCGTAGCGCTGCGCGTAGGACGCGCAGCGGCGTAACGGTATTCAGCGAAAAGACTCGGAACACGAACGCTAGTCTAACACGGCCCCCGTGGTGGCGGCCGGCGCGACACCATCTGGTGGCGTCCGGCTTTAGCCGGACGATCGGTATCGGCGAAGCTCACACCTTGCACGCGAATTCACTGGGCTTCCCCGCAGAACGGACACTTGTCCGAGCGGGCGTGGAGCGGCTTGCGGCAATGCCAGCAGAAGCGCGCCGCCTGCGGCGCTTCCCGGCCGCGCAGCCGCGCCTGGATGTCGAGCACGTCCTCCGACGGGTCGTCGGCGACGGCGGCCCGCGGTCGCGCCGCCCGCCGCGGCGTCGATCGCGCGGCCATCAGGTCGTCGAGGATCTCGCTGGCGCGCTGATAGCGCGCGGTGATGTCCGGCGCCATCGCTTTCAAAACGATGTCGCTGATCGTCTTCGGGACTTTGGGATTGCGCGAACGCGCCGCGACCAGCAGCTCGCCGCGCGACAGTCTGTCGAGGTCGCTCGGCGTCGGCGTGTCGTACGGCAGATCGCCGGTCAGCATCTGGAACATCGTCACGCCGAGCGAATACAGGTCGCTGGCGAACACGGCCTTGCCGTGAAACTGCTCGGGTGCCATGTACGGCGGGCTGCCGATGATCGTCGTCCCGTGCGCGGCGATTTCGAGGAAGCGCGAGGTCCCGAAGTCGGCGACCTTCACCAGGCCGCTCTCGGACACCAGCACGTTCGACGGCCGCAGATCGCGATGGAGGATCCCCTGGCGATGCGCGTGGTCGACGGCGTTGCAGATCTGACAGGTGTAGTCGAGCGCGCGCGGCAGATCGAGCGCGCCGTCGCGCGCGATGATCGACTCGATCGTCTCGCCCGGCACGAACTCCATCACGATGAAGAAGACGTTCTCCTGTTTCTCCGCGGTCAGGATCGTGACGATGTTCGGATGGTTGAGGCTGGCGAGCAGCCGCGGTTCGCGCAGCAGCTCGCCGAAATCCAGATTCTGTTTGTGGGGGACCTTGAGGGCGACCTTCTTGTCGATCCAGGTGTCTTCCGCGAGGTAGACCGTGCCGAAGCCGCCGCTGCCCAACGTTTGCAGAATCTTGTACTTGCCGATGATCTGCCCACGGAAGAACATTTCCGCGACGGAGTATAGCAGTGCACGTGCGCGGTGCACAGTGCACGGTGCACGGTGCTGGTGCTCGGTGCGAGGTGCGCGGTGGTTGGTGCATCGCTCGCTTCGCTCGCGATGGTGCGCGGTGCGCGGTGCTGGGTGCTGGGTGCTGGGTGCTGGGTGCTGGGTGCTGGGTGCGCGCATCGCTTCGCTCGCGCGGCTACTTCGGCCGCGGTGGCTTTGAGCGCGGCTTGACTCGGGGCGTTGGTGTCGTTCGGACGTGAGTGAGGAGCGCCGTCGTCGTCTTCTGCGCGCTTTGCGCAAGTGCGGTGAGGTGCGATCGGTCGGAATCGGAAATGGCGCCAACCGAATGTGCGTGATGGATGTGGTTCTCGGTTTCAGCCAACGAGCCCAGCGCGATGGACAGATAGCGGCCGAACTCGCCATGGTTGAACCGACCGAAGCCTTCCGCGATGTTGGCCGGTCCAGAGCGCGCCGAACGGCGAGCGTCTTGGCAGAAGTCGCGATCGTCCGAGAGCGGCCGTCGTGCGGTCATCGAGTAGACATGCTTCTTGAGCTCATCTGCTAAACGCCAGCATTCAAGGTCCCTGAAGGTTTCGATTCGCATGCGAGGCCAGAGATCACGCTGCATGCCAGGTCCGCATTCACAAGAACCCACGCGGAATTAGCGTGCTGGTGAGGGGGGTGTGCGTCAGGCGGGCACGGAGTGCCCGCGCACCGAGCACTTCGCACCCAGCACCGATCACCTGCACCGTGCACCGTGCACGTCGCAGCTCGCACCTCGCACCCTCTCGTATAATCCCGCCCGTGCACCGTTTTTACGCCCCCACAATGGATCCCGGGGACGACCTCGTGACGCTGCCCCGTGACGAAGGCGAGCACTTGACGCGAGTCCTCCGGATCGGGATCGGCGACACCGTGTCGGTGTTCGACGGCCAAGGCCACGAGTTTCTTGCCAAAGTCGTGAGCGCGGCGGCGCGCGATGTGCGCGTGCAGCTCCTCTCGCGCGTCGAGCCGGCGCTCGAGTCCACCGTGCCGATCACCCTCGTTCAGGCCGTGCTCAAGGGCGACAAGATGGACGATGTGGTGCGCGACGGCGTGATGCTGGGCGTCGCGGCGATTCAGCCGGTCGTCACCAAGCGCGCGGAGGTGACGGTTGCGGCGCTGCTGCGCGGCGCGCGCGTCGATCGCTGGCGCCGCATTGCGGTGTCCTCGGTGAAGCAGTCGCGCCGCGCGGTCGTCCCCGACATTCGCACGCCGTTGTCGTTCGAGACGTACTTGAACGAACCAAGCCCGGGACTGTCGCTGATGCTGGTCGAACCGGAGGCGGAGGACACCGTCGAACCCGTCGCGGCGCTCCGCCAGATCCCGCCGCCGCAGGATTCTGCGGTGCTGATCGGGCCGGAAGGCGGGTGGGAACCGGCGGAGCGTGCGGCCGCTCGGGCCGCGGGCGCGCGGCTGGTGTCGCTCGGTCCGCGGACGCTGCGTGCCGACGCCGTACCCATTGCGGCCATCAGCATCCTGTCGTTCCTCTGGGAGTCCTGACCGCGTGTGTTAGCATTCCAGGTCCGATTCCTGGTTCATGCGGCAGACAATTTACCGTTCGTTTTTCGCACTACTCGTTCTTCTTCCTTCGTCGACATCGGCCGGACAGCAGCCCGCAGCGAATGCGCCCCGAAAGCAGGCGCGCGCAGTACGTGTGCAGGCGGGCGCGATTCGTCTGGACGGTCATCTCGACGACGCGGCGTGGCAGCAAGCCACGCCGATTACGGATTTCCTCCAGGCCGAGCCGACGGAGAACGCTCCGCCGGCCGACCGGATGGAGGTCCGCTTCGTCTACGACGAGGACGCGCTGTGGATCGGCGCGCGCATGGAGTCGGCGAGCGGCCAGGTCCCCGCGCCGATGAGCCGTCGCGACGACGGCCAGCAGGCGGAGTACGTCCAGATCGAGCTCGACACCTATCTGGATCGGCGCACCGCCTACATGTTCGGCGTCACCGCGTCGGGCGTCCGGCTCGATCACTTCCATCCGACCGACAACGAAGACGACACCGACTCGCAGTTCGAACCGGTCTGGCGCGCGCGGACCAGCATCGACGCCCGCGGCTGGACCGCGGAACTGTGGGTGCCGTTCTCGCAGCTGCGGTTCAACGACACGCCCGAGCGGATCTGGGGTTTGAACGTCAAGCGCTGGCGCCCGTCGTTGAACGAGGAAGATTACTGGGTCGTGATCGGCCGCACCGCCCGCGGCTGGTCGTCGCGCTTCGGCGATCTGCGCGGGATCGAAGGCGTGGCGCCGAAGGCCCGCCTCGAACTGCTCCCGTACGTCGCGGCATCGTCGCGGGTCAACTCGAACCGCAACCCGGACAATCCATTTGACGATGGACTCAATCTGAATGGACGCGTCGGCGCCGACATCAAGACCGGCATCGGCTCGAACCTGACGCTCGAGGCGACGTTCAACCCGGATTTCGGTCAGATCGAAGCCGATCCCGCCGAGGTCAATCTCACGGTGTTCGAGACCATCTTCAGCGAGCGCCGTCCGTTTTTCACGGAAGGCAGCAGCATTCTCGCCGCCGGGACGAGCAACTACTACTACTCGCGGCGGATTGGCGCGCGGCCGACCGGACCACCGACAACGGAAGCCGCCGCCGGCGGCTTTCTCGACTACCCGGATGTCAGCACGATCCTCGGCGCCGCGAAGCTCTCGGGCCGTCTTCGTTCAGGCACGTCGGTGGCGTTTCTGGCGGCGGTGACCGACGAAGAGTCGGCGAGTACTTCCGTGGGCGGCGTCGAATCCGAGATCGAAGTGGCACCGCGAACGTTCTGGGGCGTCGCGCGCGCGTACCAGGAATTCGGCAACGAAGGGTCGACAGTCGGCGGGCATCTGACGGTGGTGCATCGCGACCTCGATCCGACGGACGCGCTCGCCTCGATACAGGCGCGGAATGCCATCACGACCGGAGCCGACACCCGGATCCGGTTCGGCAACCGGACGTGGGAAGCGGCGGGCAACGTCGGGCTGACGTTCCTCGACGGCGAGCCGGCGGCGATCGCCCGGACGCAGCGGGCCAGCGGTCACTACTTTCAACGGCTCGATCAGCCGGACATCAGGTTCGATGGGACGCGTACGAATCTCAACGGACTCCAGATTCAGGGCAGCTTGAACAAGATTGGTGGGCGCCACTGGCTCGGCGGCTACCAGATCATGATCGAGTCGCCCGGATTCGACCCGCTCGACTTCGGCCGTCTGAACTACGCGGGTGATTTCGCCGGCGGTCCGCGGCTGCAGTATCGCGAGACGCGCCCCGGGCGCTTCTTCCGCGCGTATTCCTTCCAGGTCAACTGGATGCACTACTGGTTCTACGACACCAATCTTGGTCTGCGTGGCAACGTGTCGAGCAACAACAGCTTCACCTGGAAGAATTTCTGGGTGAGCACGTTCAACGCGACACAGTACATCCGCGGCCAGGACGTCCAGGCGACCCGCGGTGGGCCCTCGGCGGCGACGCCGCAGGGGTGGACCGTCAGTTCATCGTTGCGGAACAGCACGGGTGCGCGCACGCGCTGGACGACGAACTGGAATCTGAAGGGCAATGAGTTCGGCGAGAAGGCGTGGGAGGTCACCGGCAGCCTGTCGGCCCGGCCGATTCCGGCGATTCAGCTCTCCGTCGAGCCGGACTACCTCAACGAAAAGGGCGGCAACCAGATCTTCAGCGGTCCGATCGGCCGGCAGTTTCTGACCACGTTGCCGGGTGGGCCGTCAGCGACCTACGGCAACCGCTACGTCTTCGGCCTGGTCGATCGCACCACGTGGTCGATGCAGTTCCGTTTCAACTACACGTTCAAGCCGGACGTCACACTCGATGTCTACATGGAACCATTTGCGGCGAGTGTGGCGTACCGCGGCTTCGGCGAACTCACCGATCCGCGTTCGATCAATCTGCGGCTGTACGGGACCGAGGGCACCAGCATCACGAGGCTTCCCGACAGCAGCTACACGGTCACCGACGGCGCATCCAGTTTCGCGCTGACGAACCGCGATCAGAACGTCCGCTCGTTCCGCAGCAACGTCGTGTTGAAGTGGGAGTGGCGGCCGGGCAGCACGTTCTACGCCGTCTGGCAGCAGAATCGCGCGAGCGACCAGCCGAACGGCGAGCACGTCGGGTTGAACGATCTCTTCGGCTCGCTCTCGGCGCCCGGCGACAACATCTTCGCGATCAAGTCCACGTTCTGGATTTCCCGGTAGGGGTCGGACACCGGAACGGGAATTGACGCCGGGTCTCTGCCCCCGAGTCATCCGAGCCCTCCGGCGCAACGTTTCATCTTGACGCGAGAGGTCGATCTACATGCGCCACGAAGGCACGAAAACACGAAAATGCAAGGGCAGGGCTGACGAACGCCCGCAGCATCTCAGGGCGCGCAATCCGTAACAAATGCGCTGGCGACCATACCGACGAAGATAATTGCGGCGAGGGCCCTCATGAAAAGGGGCGCAGAGCGAAACCACGAATAGACTCCGACGGCCCATGCTGTCAGGAATATCGGCACGCCGACGGACATGACGAGGACAGTCAGTGGCGTCATCTGCAGGGACGCCCCAAGCAGCATGACCACCCCGCTTACGACGCCCACGCACCACGAGACCAGGAACCTACGCCGGTAAGATCCCCGGAACATTCCGTCCCAGACGAAGCGCAGGGCGTTTCCGACAGTCATTCGCGTACTTGAAACATTAGGCCGGTCCAGCCGTCCTCATGTTTCTCAGCGACCAGCGCGACGCCGGGCAAGAAGGCGCGCAGAACCTCTTCGCGTTCACCCTCGAGAAGTCCGCTCACGATGAGATGTCCGTTAGGTCGCAGCGCGCCGATCAGAAGAGCGGCACTCTGGACGAGGAGTGCGCCCGTAAGATTCGCGAGGACGATCTCGGCCTGGGGCAGGCGTAGGTCGCGAAGATCGCCAACCAGAAAGCGTACGCGTTCTACTGAAGGGTTCGCGGCGAGATTCTCGCTCGCGGCCTGAATCGCGTCTGCATCGAAGTCGATCCCGATCGCGTCGGCTGCGCCGAGCATCCGTGCAGCGATTGCAAGAATGCCCGATCCGGTTCCGATGTCGAGCACACGTGTGCCAGCGATGTCGAGGACTTGCAGAGCCGCCAGGCAAAGGCGCGTTGTTGCGTGATGCCCGGTACCAAAACCCATCGACGGAGTGATCACGATGGTGATTGGGGACTGGGGGCTGGGGGCTTGGGACTGGGGGCTGGGGGCTTGGGACTGGGGACTGGGGACTGGGGAGGCCCACGGAGGAGTGACGACGATGCGGCCGACGGTGATCGGTGTCAGGTTTTCCTGAGAGCGCCTTGCCCAGTCTTCGTCGTCCACGTCACGCGCGGTGACGGTGGCGGCAGGAAACGCCGCAGCCACGGCATCGCGCGCCTGCGATCGCAGATCGCGAGTGGGGAAGTAGGTCGTGACGGTCGCGCCGTCATCGTCAACGGCAGTGGGGGAGAAGTCGTCGAGCAGCGCGAGCAGCAGGTCGGCCGGAACGCCGGCCACATCGAGCGCAGGCCAGAGCAAGCTCTAAATCCTAAAGTCCTGAATTCCTGAAATCCTAAATTCCAGCGCGCAACCTCTACCCAAACATGTCTTTCACTCGATCAAAGAGGTTGCGCTCGTCTTGTTGTTCCGCGTGTGTGCGCGGTTCGAACTTTTCTTTCGGCAGGACCTTGGCGAGCTGCTCGAGCAGCTGACGCTGCTCCTTCGACAGCTTCTTCGGCGTCTGCACCTGCACGGTGGCAAAGAGATCGCCCTTGCCGCGTCCGTTCACGTCCGGCATGCCCTTGCCGCGCAGCCTCAGGGTCGTGCCGGTCTGCGTGCCTTCCGCGACTTTGATGTTCTCGGATCCGTCGAGCGTCGGCACCTGAATTTCTCCGCCGAGCGCCAGCGTCGTGAAATTGACCGGCACTTCACAGAACAGATTGACGCCGTCGCGGCGGAAGAACTCGTGCTCGCGGACGTGGATGACGACGTAGAGATGGCCGGCGGGACCGCCGCCGCTGCCGGCCTCGCCCTCGTTCTGGAGCCGCAGCTGTTGCCCTTCGGCGATGCCGGCCGGGATCTTGACGGTGATCTTGCGCTCGCGGGCGACCCGCCCGGCGCCGCGGCACGTCGTGCAGGGCTTGGCGATCGTCTTGCCCGTGCCCTGGCACTGCGGGCAGGCGCGTGCGACGGTGAAGATGCCCTGTTGAAACCGCACCTGGCCCTGGCCGCGGCATTGCGCGCAGGTCTGTGGCGTCGTACCCGGCGCCGCCCCGGATCCGTTGCACGTCTCGCACGCTTCCTGCCGTGGAATCTGAATCGTCGTCTCGGCGCCTTTGGCGGACTCGGCGAACGAGATCTCCAGGTCGTAGCGCAGATCGGCGCCGCGCTGCGGGCCGCCGCGGCGGCGGCCGCCGCCAAACATGTCGCCGAAGCCGAACATGCTCCCGAGGATGTCGCCGAAGTCGCCGAACTCGCTGAAGACGGACGGATCGAAGCCGGGACCGCCGCCCGCCGATCCGCTCACGCCCTGATGGCCGAAGCGGTCGTAGAGGCTGCGCTTCTCGGCGTCGCACAGGATCGCGTACGCTTCCGCCGCCTCCTTGAACTTGTCTTCGGCCGTCTTGTCGCCGGGATTTCGGTCCGGGTGGTACTTCAGCGCGAGCTTGCGGTACGAGCTTTTGATCTCGCTGTCGCTCGCGGTTCGAGTGACCTCCAGGATCTCGTAATAGTCGCGCTTGCTCACGCCTTTGCCACCTTTACCATTGCCGGCCGCAGCAGCCGCTCGCCCATCATGTATCCTCGGCGCAACTCGGCGAGGACTTCACCGTCGCGGTGCCCCGCGCTGTGCTCCTGGGTGACCGCTTGATGCACGTTGGGATCGAAGTCCTGTCCGACCGCGGCGATCGGGGTCACGCCCTGCTTCTTGAGGACATCCTGCAGCTTGGCCCGGATCAATTCGACGCCTTTTCGGTACGAGGCCGCGCTCTCGCCGGCCGGAGCCGCCTGCGCCAGATCGAAATCGTCGACGACGAGCAGCAGGTCGAGCAGCAGGCTTTCGACCGCCTGATCGGCATGCATCCGCCGCTCGCGTTCCAGCCGGCGGCGGTAGTTGTCGAACTCGGCCGTCTTCCGCAGGAGACGGTCGTAGTAGTCGTCGCGTTCGCGTTTGAGGGTAATCGGATCGAGTGCGACGATGTCGCCTTCCGACGCATCGGTTGCTTCCGGCATCGGATCGGCCGGGTCGAAGGGCTCGCGTTCATCCATGGGAGATCTGATTCCTAGCTGGGATCACGCAGGACGCGTGACACGGCCTGCGCCGCGCCGTGCACGACGGTGATAGCGCGGGAGTAGCGCATGCGGGTTGGACCAATGACGCCAATCGTACCTTGCGTCGACCCGTCGTCGAACGTCGACGCGATCAGGCTGAACGGCCGCAGGCTCGGGTCGAGGTGCTCGGCGCCGATCACCACGGTCAACCCGGCGTTGTCGATGTAGGCGTTCAGCAGCCGGACCAGCCGCTGTTTTTCCTCGATCATCTCGAACAGGGTGTGGAGCGTGCCGAGCGTGAGCCCGTAGCCTTCGCCGACGATCGACGCGGCGCCGTCGACGTGCAGGACGTGCTCGCCCGGGAGATCCGCGAAGCTCGACGAGGCCAGGCTCAGCGCTCGCGCCATCAGCGCATCGTAGAGCGCGCGTTCCTCCTGCATCCGCTCGAGCACCACTTCGCGGGCGCGGTTGAGCGGCAGGCCGCTGAATTCGGAGTTCAGGTAGTTGGCGGCCATCCGCAGGTCATCGGCGCCCAGCGGTTCGCCGACGTCGATGACGCGCTGGACGACATGTCCACCGCGCGCGACGATGACGACCAGGACGCGGGCGGCGGTGAGCGGAATGAATTCGACCCGGTCGAAGACCGCGGCTTCATGCGCGGGCCGCATCGCGAACCCGACATTGCGCGAGGCCTGCGACACCATTTGCGAGGCGCGCGAGAGCACCGAGTCGACGAGCGGCGATGAGGAGTCGCGGCGCAGCCGCGCCTCGACCGCATGAGTCGCGCGCTCCGAGCGCTTCGACTCGAGCAACAGGTCCACGTAAAAGCGGTAGCCGCGGTCGGTTGGAATCCGGCCGGCCGAGGTGTGCGGCTGCTGGACGAAGCCCTCTTCCTCGAGATGCGCGAGGATGCTCCGGACGGTCGCCGACGACACGCCAAGTCCCGCGGCTCGTACGAGAAGCGAGGACGGCACCGGCTCGCCCGACGAGATGTACTCGCGGACCAGGGCGGCGAGAATCCGGCTGGATCGTTCGGACAGGGCCATGAATCAGAAGCGGTTCGAGGCGTCTCTTAGCACTCGGCCACCGTGAGTGCCAATTATACAGGCCGCAGGGCGCAGGCCGCTAGCGGGGCAGGGGCGGGTTCGAAATGCGCCACGAAAACACGAAAACACGAAAGCAAATGCGCCACGGAGGCAGGGAGACACAGAGTGCCACCTCGCCCCAACACGTGGATCAAGGCAGGTTGCGTCTTGGATGCCGCCCGACGCGGGCGCCGCGAAGCGGCGCGTCGGGACGGTCAAACCGGCAAGAACAAACGACTCAGCTACGTCGGGCGGTCGCTTGTTCTTGCCGGTTTGATCGTCCCGACAACCGGCCTGCTCCGCAGGCCGGCCGCGTCGAGCCGGACTGGCTCCGTGAGCTCTGTGGGCTCAGTGTTAAAGGACTCAGGCGCGAACGCGCACAAGCGATGTTGCCACGGGCCTGCGTGTCGCACCCTCGCGCTTGCCTTGCTGAGCAAGGAACAGCGGCCCACAACGCCGCCGCCGCGCCACTGTCAAGCGGCGAAGCTTCACCTTGACCGCCGGCCGCGCCGCTTCTAGACTCTCCGCGTGTCGCGACGCTCGGTCTGAGCCTCGCTGATCGAGGTAAGCCGAACACGATAGGAGCTGACATGAAACGGATTGCGCTGAATCTGATGTGGGGCCTGATGGCAGCCGGCAGCTCCATCGGCGTGGCCGCCGCGCAGGAGACCGTCCAGTTTGCCAACGCCCCCTGCGTCACGCCTCCGGTGCGCCATTGCCCGGACAAAGACTGTCCC
Source organism: uncultured Bifidobacterium sp. (assembly GCA_964577955.1). Taxonomy (GTDB): domain Bacteria; phylum Acidobacteriota; class Vicinamibacteria; order Vicinamibacterales; family CAVVIG01; genus CADEEX01. The sequence goes on from CAZOAZ010000079.1 coordinate 25,381, forward strand.
GCCGACCGGATCAGTCACCCGGGTTCCGTCGTCGAGATGAAGACGCGCCGTGTCTACTATCTCGACTATCCGTGCGACTTGAAGAAGGGCGAGGCGGTCACCGTCGTGCTGAACCTGCACGGCGCCGGATCGTCCGGCAACTGGCAGCGCCACTACTTTCCGATCTTCGACGACAAGGACAAGTATCGCCTCGTGATCGCGTCGCCCAACTCGCCGACGCGCGTGTGGTCGGAAGCCGACGACGAGTATTTGAAGGGCATCGTCGATTCGGTCGTCGAGCAAATCGGCAAGGAAAACGTGAAGGCGTTCTGGCTCGCCGGCCACTCGCAGGGCGGCATCACGTCGAACCGGCTGCTTCGTCAGGAGTTTTTCGCGGCACGCGTCGACGGATTCCTGAGTCTCTCCGGCGGGCGGCTGGGCGGGTCACCAGGACGCGGGAATTTCGCCGGCCGTGGCGGCGCGGGAGCCGCAGCGCCAGGCGGACGCGGTCGCGGCGGTGCGCCCCCGGGAGGCGCGGCAGCGACCGGCCTTCCCGCCACCGACTTCTCGTTCATCTTCGAAACCGGTGAGCGCGAGATGGACAGCAAGGGGATGCCCGAGGCCTCGCAGATCGCGCAGCGTTACGCCTGCGGGCCGAAAGGAAAGCCAGTCGAAGTCGTGGACACCAAGGCGGGCTACGTCTACGACGGCTCCCGTCAGAATCCGCCTGATCCCGCGTGGGGACTATTGGCGCGTCCGGGGAAGGCGCTGGTGGCTTCCTACGCGAGCTGCAAGGACGGACGCGTCGTGACCGACATCGTCCGGCTCGAGAAAGGACACACCGAAGGGCTCGAGCCGGTGATCACCGAAGAGATCGTGAAACTGATGCTGACGGCGAAAGGCGGGAAGTTAAGCGGCCGCTAGTTCGAAATGCGCCACGAAGGCACGAACGCACGAAATTCGAAATGCGCCACGGAGGTACTGAGACACAAAGTGCCACCACGCCCTCGCACTCGATCAAGGCAAGCTTGTTGCGCCTTGGATGCCGCTCGACGCGGTCGCCGCGAAGCGGCGAGCCCGCACGCTCAAGCGCCGAACACAAGCGACTCAGGTGTCTTCGGATCGTCGTTTGTGTTCGACGCTTGAGCGTGCGGGCCACCGGCCTGCTCCGCAGGCCGGCCGCGTCGAGTGCGACTGCCTCCGCGGGCTCTGCGGGCTTCTATGAAGCGGCTCTCCACGTCAATGCGTTTTCGATGATGCGT
>CAZOAZ010000080.1:0-24590 GCA_964577955.1 uncultured Bifidobacterium sp.
CTGCCGATGCCGCGCATCGCGCTCGTGCTGCAGTTCTGCTCGTGGTCGGCGTGGAGAATGAAGAGCACATCCAGCGCCCGCGCCAGCACCGGGTTCGGCAGATACTTTTCCGCCGGCATCTTGAACAGCATGTTCAGGAAGTTGCCGGTGAAGCTCAGGTCGTTGTCAGGGTAGATGTAGGGACGGCCGACGATGTGGCGGTAGGCGTAGGCGGCGATGCTCGGGACTTTGGCGATCAGCCGGAGCGTCTGAATCTGCCGCGACTCCTTGTCGAAAATCTTCCGTGCGTCCGGATAGAACGTCGACAGACACCCGACCGTGCTGAGGAAGATGCCCATCGGATGGGCGTCGTAGCGGAAGCCCTCCATGAACTTCTTCACGTTCTCGTGCAGCATCGTGTGCTGCGTGATCTGATGCGTCCAGACCTTCTGTTGCTGCGCCGTCGGCAGCTCGCCGTTCAGGATCAGGTACGCCGTTTCGAGGTAATCGCTTTCCTCGGCCAGCTGTTCGATCGGATAGCCGCGGTAGAGCAGCACGCCCTTGTCGCCGTCGATGTAGGTGATCGAGCTGCGGCAGTTGGCGGTGTTCATGAACGCCGGGTCGTACGTCATCAGCCCGAAGTCTTCCGGTCCGCTCTTGATCTGCCGGAGGTCCATGGCCCGAATGGTGCCGTCCTGGATCGGCACTTCGTACTTCTTTCCGGTGCGGTTATCGGTAATCGAAAGGGTGTCAGCCATGCGTCAATTTAGTCCTTGGGCCTTGGTCCGTGGGCCTTGGTCCGTGGTCCTTGGTCCGTCCGTGGTCCGTGGCCGTCCGTGGTCCTTGGTCCGGGGCTCAATGCGTTTCGTCTTCGGGCTCGGTGGCAATCGTCTGCGAGTCGGCCGGTTCGCCCGCGACGCGGTAGCCGCCGCCGGCCCACTGGGCCAGATCCTGCAGCTTGCAGCGCTCGCTGCAGAACGGCCGCCACTCGGGGTCGGCCGGGTGGCGCCGGCAGAAGACGCACATCGGCGTCTTGTCCGCGCGAACCATCCCGGTATTGTATCGGAGCGGACACAGCGGCGCACCAGAACCGGTGCGCGGTGCAGGGTGCACCGTGCACGGTGCAAGTGCAGGGTGCTCAGTGCACGGGTGCGCAGTGCGTGCGTGCGAAGCGCGCGACTCTCAAGGAACGCAGGGCGCTTCGCATACACCACGCACCCCGCACCGCATCACCTCGCACCAGCACCATGCACGTCTGCACGGCGCACCCCGCACCGATTACTGGGGACCCGGATCGCCGGCGTGGTGGCGGACGTCTTTGGCTGAAACGATGAAGATCACGTCCTCGGCGACGTTCGTGGCATGGTCGCCGATCCGTTCCAGGTGGCGGGACACCAGGATCAGGTCGAGCGCCGGCTCGATCGTCGAGGGGTCCTGCAGCATGTAGGTGAGCAGCTCGCGGAAGATCTGGGTTTTCAGCGAGTCCAGCCGGTCGTCCTCGTTGAGGACCTGCTGCGCCAGGTCGACGTCGCCGCGCACGAAGGCATCGAGCGAGTCGCGCAGCATGGTCTGGGCGATGGTTGCCATCCGCGGGATGTCGATCAGCTTCTTGACCGGCGGGTGCGACGCATAACGGCGGGCGGCTTCGGCGATGTTCACGGCCAGGTCGCCGACCCGTTCGAGGTCGGTGTTGATCTTGACGGCGGCGACAATCGTCCGCAGGTCGGCGGCCATCGGCTGGTAGAGCGCCAACAGGGTGAAGCAGCGGCTGTCGATCTCGATGTGGAGGTTGTTGACCGGCTCGTCGCCGCCGATGAGGACGCGGTCGATCAGGTCGTGGTCGCGGTCGACCAGTCCCTTGACCGCAATCTGTACCCGTTCCTCGGCGAGGCCGCCCATTTCGAGCAGCCGCGTCTTGAGCTGTTGCAACTCCTCCTGGAAGTGCCGCGTGACCCGCTCGACCCGCTCCATTTAGCCAAACCTCCCGGTGACGTAGTCCTCGGTCAGCTTTTCGGACGGAGCCGTGAACATCTTGTCGGTGCGTCCGACTTCGACCAGCTTGCCCAGCCAGAAGAACGCGGTGACGTCGGACACGCGCGCGGCCTGCTGCATGTTGTGGGTGACGATGACGATCGTGTAGCGGGTTTTCAGCTGGTAGATCAGCTCCTCGATGCGCTGCGTCGCAATCGGATCGAGCGCCGAGGCCGGTTCGTCCATCAGCAGGATTTCCGGTTCGACGGCGAGCGCCCGCGCGATGCAGAGGCGCTGCTGCTGGCCGCCGGACAGGGCCATCGCCGAGGCGTTCAGCCGATCCTTGACCTCCTCCCAGAGCGCCGCGCTTTTCAGGCTCGCTTCGACCCGGCCGCGCAGTTCCTCGCGCGAGCTGGTCATCCTGTTGATGCGCAGCCCGTAGGCGACGTTGTCGAAGATCGACTTGGGAAACGGATTCGACTTCTGGAAGACCATGCCGACGCGGCGGCGCAGGCCGACGATATCGACCGAGGGCGCGTAGATGTTGTGGCCGTCGATGAGGATCGAGCCTTCGACCCGCGCGCCCGGGATGATGTCGTTCATCCGGTTCAGCGAGCGGAGGAACGTGGACTTGCCGCAGCCGGAGGGGCCAATCAGCGCCGTGACCTGGTTCGGCTGAACCTTGACGGTGATCTCGTGCAGGACCCGGTTCGCCCCGTAGTAGAAGTTCATCCCCGAGACGTCGATCTTGGCGGCCACAGACGCTCCCGGGGCAGTGGAGGACGGGGGCGCGGTGGCCTGGAGCCGGGAAGGCACCGAAGGACGCGCGTCGGTCAGCATCCCTGGCAGGGTAGCGCAGCGGGTCCTGACGTGGGTTTCGACCGTGTAAAATCCCCGGAATGCTCGAAGATGTGACGCTGATCTACAAGTTGAACAACGGCTTCGTCCGCGCCGCCCTCGACGGCCTCCCGGCCGAGGATTTCTGGCGCCGGCCGTCCGACGGCGGCAACCCGATTGGCTGGATGCTCGGCCACATCACCGGGGCGCGGACCGCGCTCCTGACCCGCATGGGACAGCCCATGAAGCCCGAGTGGGGCAACATCTTCTCGCGCGGCATGGCGCTCGGCCCGGTCGAGGGCTATCCGTCACGAGAGCGGCTCGAGGACACCTGGAAGGAAACGCATCATCGGATGCGCGATGCGTTTGCCGCCGCCACCGACGCGCTGCTGGCCGAGAAATTCGGCCGCAAGATCGGGCCCTTCGAAGATCCGACGGTGAAGGAACTGACGGCGTTTCTCGCCTTCCATGAGGCATATCACGTCGGCCAAATGGGATACGTGCGGCGCCTCTTCGGGCACGCCGGGGTGGCGGGGTAGGCGCCCGCTGAATTTCAGGATTTCAGGACTTTAGGATTTCAGGACTTATAGCCGCAGGCGGTCAGCGTTTCTTGAAATCCTAATATCCTGAATTCCTGAAATCCTGAAATTCAACGGTAGGTCGCAAACACCGACGTCTTGCCGGCCTTGTCAAACGCCAGCACCTGGTAGGGCTGCGCTTTCGTCCCTGGAACTTCCATTCCCGGTGAACCGATGGGCATGCCGGGCACCGCGAGGCCGGCGACGTTCGCCGGTTTGTCCTTCAGCAGTCGCAGGATGTCCGCGGCCGGGACGTGCCCTTCGATCACGTAGCCGTTGACGACGCCGGTGTGGCAGGAGCGCGTGTTCTTCGGCACGCCGCGCAGGTCCTTGACGGCTTCCATGTCAGACGACTCGGTGACCGTCGTCTTGAAGCCTGCCTTTGCGAGGTGCTGCACCCACATCAGGCAGCACCCGCAGCCTGGATCTCGAACAATGGCAATCGCCGGCGGCGTCTGCGCCAGCAACATCGTGGTCGTCATTGCGGCGGCCGCCAGCAGCCCCGCGCCGAGTGTCAGTTTTTTCATGGTGCTCCGGTCAACAATCTTGCCTGACTGGGGTCAGACACCCGGCGATCATTCCGGTGTCCGACCCACTGTCTCTAAGTCTAGACCCTGTCTTCCAAGAACGCTCCGACTTGTTTGCGCAGTTCGTCCTGGACGTGCTCGATCGAGCGGCGCGCGTCGATGTTTCGGAAGTGGAACTCGTCGGCCATCGACGCGTACTCGCGCAGCAGCTTGTTCTGATACGCGCGAAAGCTGTCGTAGATGTCGTCGCCCGACTTCATGTCCATGCCGGATTCCCAGAAGTCCATGCCGCGCGCCGACAGCACGCGGCTGATCAGCGTCTCAACGTCGACCTTGAGATAGAACACCTGGTGCGGGGCGATCGCAAACCCGTAGAGGTTGCGCAGCCACTGCCGATCGACGCCGCGCACGCCGGCCCGCGCCAGCGCGGTGAAGATATAGCGATCGGAGATCACCACGAACCCGGCTTTGAGCGCCGGAATGACTTCCTTCTCGAGCCGGTCGGCGAAGTCGGTGGCGTAGAGCAGCACGAACGTCAGCTTGTTCAGCGTGTTGCTCGCCTTGGCGAGCTCGATGGTCGGCGCCATCAGCGTCGACCGCGTCCACTCGGTCTCGACCACGCCGTAGCCCTTGACCTCGAGCCACTCGCGGAGCAGCTGAATCTGTGTCGTCCGGCCGACGCCGTCGGTGCCCTCGATCGCGATCAGCTTGCCGGGGTAGTCGCGCATCTCGAGGTACGGGATGCCGCGGCCGTAGTACTTGCCCGGCTGAATACCGCCGTTGGCGCCTTCGAGGATCTCAGGCGACGGGTTGTTCATGATTGATCTCGGTTTCGGACGGGACGAGCAGCGGCGCGACCAGATGCCGCACGACGCGCTGCTGCTGCATGATGCTGCCCGACGCATCGACGACCTGGAGCCCGTACTCGTCGACCAGATGGTCGTATTCGGCGAGCACCCGGCCTTGGAACATCCGGAAACTCTCGAGCGGGACGGTACTCCAGGCCATGTCCATGCCGGCTTCGTAGAATTTCAGCTTGACGCGCCGCGCGGTGAGACGGTCCACGGAGGTGTCGATCGGCACGCGGAAGTAGAGCGCCAGGTCCGGCCGGACGGCGAAGCTGTAGAGGTCGCGGACCCAGTGGCGATCGACGCCGCGCGTCACGTCGCGGGCAAACGCCGTGTAGGTATAACGGTCGGCGAGCACGATCATTCCGGCCTTGAGCGGCGGAATGATCTTGTAGAGCAGCCTATCCGCGAAGTCGGTGGCGTGCAGCAGGCTGAACGTCATCGGCGTCAGGGCGTTCTTGCGCTTGCCGGTCTTCGTGGCGGCCTTGACGAGCGCTGACGAGTTCCATTCGGTGACGAAGACGCGATGGCCTTCCGCCTTCAGCCACTTCGCCAGCAGCCCGAGCTGGGTGGTCTTGCCCGACCCGTCGATCCCCTCGACGACGAACAGCTTGCCCGGGTACTCGTGCCGCTTCATCAGGTTGTTCAGCATAGGTCTGTCTGCTCACTTCGACGCGGAGCGGCTTGCCAATCAGTTTTTCAAACGCCGCCGCGTTGCGCATCGCGGCCCAGAGTTCGAGCTCGGCGTCGCCCGACGCTCGAATCTGCAGCAGCGCGTCCTCGCCGCGATCGTGCAGCTCCAGACCGGTGAGGACCTGCGCGTGGCTGCGGTCGAGGTTTTCGGCGAGGCGGAGAATCGCGGCCAGCGCGCGGACGATCTTGCGGCGCTTGCGCCCGAGATCGGCGAAGCCTTCGTCGTGGCGATCCGGCACGGCGCGGCGGTGATAGCGTGCCACCAGCGCAATCGTCTCGACCTCGCGCGGCTCGAAGCCGCGCAGATCGCCGTTCTTGATCAGGTAGTACGAGTGGCGGTGATGCCGCTCGTAGCTGATGTGGACCCCGGCGTCGTGGAGGAGCGCCGCGTACTCCAGCCACTCTTTTTCGCGATCCGTGTAGCCGTGGATCCCGCGCGTCCGATCGAACAAGGTCAGCGCCAGCTTGGCGACCTGGTTCGCATGATCGGGATAGTAGTTGCAGCGCTCGCCCAGCTCGATCACGCTCCGGCGCCGGACATCGGGGTAGCGATCGGCCTGCGCGATCTCCTTGCGGTGTCTGGCGATGTAGTCGAGGATCAGCCCTTCGCGCAGCGACAGGTCGCACAGCGCAATCTCGCTCGCGTCGAGCCGCTTCAGGATCGTGTCGACCAGGATGGCGCCGGCGACCACGAGGTCGGCGCGGCGCGGATCGAGGCCGGGAATCTGCAGGCGCTTCTGGAGATCGACCGACGTGACCAGTTTCCGGATGCGACGGATTTGCTTCGCCGAGATCCGGCGGTTGCGGAGCTCGCGGACCGGTGCGCCTTCTTCAGCCGCGGCGGCGACGGCGCCGAGGCTCAGAATCGTACCCGACGTCCCGACCACGCGGTCGAAGCCGGCGCGTTCCATCTTTTCGAGGTAGTTGTCGAGCTCGTGCTGGATGTGCCGCACCAGCTTGCGCTCGTCACGCGGCGAGATGGGGTCGCTTTTCACGAATCGCTCGGTGAGCCGGATCACGCCGAGCTTGAAGCTGCGGCCGGTTTCCACCGCGCGCCCCGTGCCGCGCGTGATCTCCACGCTGCCGCCGCCGATGTCGATCGAGACGACCACCTCGCCCGACATGCCCAGCCCGTACGCCGCGGCCAGGTGGATGAGGCGTGCTTCTTCGGTGCCCGAGATCACGTACGCGCGAATCCCGGTCTGATGAGCGATGGCCTTGAGGAATTCGCCGCCGTTTTCCGCCTCGCGCACGGCGCTCGTCGCCGCGGCGACGATGTGATCGACGCGGTGCGAGTCGGCGAGCCGCTTGAACTTGGACAGGACCTGGAGGGCGGCCTGCATCGCTTCGGGCGTCAGGGCGCGTCCGTCGAGACCGCCGGCCCCGAGCCGGACCATTTCCTTCTCGCGGTCGATCACCTCAAACGACAGATCCGCACGGACTTGCACCACGATCATGTGGAGCGAGTTGGTGCCGATGTCGATGGCCGCCAGTTGCATCATGGGTTCGGTCCTTTACAGCCTACTACGCCGTTGAGAGCCTTCGGGCTCGGCCACTATAATCGACCCCTTGTCGCCCGGCCTTGGAGGCCCCGCCTTTCCATATCATGCCGACATCAACTCCTTGTTACACGCTGTTGAAGCCGCGACTGGCGCGCCTGACCCGGGCGCTCAGCCGGCTCGAGCATGGCGAAGTGGGCGCCGTCCACGCCGCCCGCGTGGCCGCGCGTCGTCTTCGCGAGCTGCTGCCGGTCCTGCAGCTTGAAGCGGCCGTCGCCCGGAAGCTCGGGGCCAGGCTCCGCAAGCTGGCCCGGCGTCTCGGCAGGATCCGCGACGTGGACGTGATGCTTGGTCTGGTGACGGAGATGGAGGAGACCGACCGCCGGGCGCGCCTGGGGCTGATCCGGACGCGTGAGGACCTCCAGCGCCGCCGGGTCAGCGATCGGGCGAAGACCGCGGATCTGAAAGCGCAGAGCGAAGGACACCGTGCGGTGAAGAAGCTCGAACGGATCCTCGAGGACATGGCTGGGCTGCGGCCGAGCGCCGAGCGGCGGCGGGCGGTCGTCTGGGCGATCAAGGCGCGCGTGGCGCGTCGCGCGGCCGCCTTGAAGCAGGCGATCGACGAGACCGGCTCGGTGTATCTGCCTGAGCGTTTGCACAGTGCCCGCATTGCGGCGAAGAAGCTCCGCTACGCCGCGGAACTCCTGGCCGACACCGCCGGATCGCCAGCCGCCGACCTCCGCACGCTCGAGCGCGCGCAGGAACTCCTGGGCCGGCTGCACGACATGCAGACGCTGGTCGACCGCGTGCGCCGCATGCGCGGCTCGATGGACTCCCCGGATCTGAAGGCCTGGCGGGAACTCGACGCGCTCGGCGTCTCGCTCGAGCGCCGCTGCCGGCGGTTGCATGCGGGCTACGTCCGCGACCGCGCGGCCCTGCTGACGCTTTGCGATCGACTGGCCGGCGCCGCCGCCGTCGGCGCCAAACGGAAGGTGAGCTGAAGACGTGCCTGGACCCTTCGAGCTGTATCTCATCCGCCACGGCATTGCCGAAGAGCGCGGCGACGACTGGCCCGACGACACCAAGCGGCCGCTGACCGACGAAGGAAAGTCCAGCCTCCGGAAAGAGGGCCGCGGCCTCGTGCGTCTCGGCGTGGTTTTCGACACCATGCTGACCAGCCCTCTGGTGCGCGCCAAACAGACCGCCGAGATTCTTGCCAACGAATTCAACGACCGTCCGGCGCTCGTGACCGTCGACTCGCTGGCGCCGAACGCCTCGTTTCAGTCGATCCTCGCCGACCTCGAAAAACACGGGCGCAAGACGCGCATCGCGCTCGTTGGGCACGAACCGGATCTCGGCGAACTGGCGGCACGGCTGGCTGGCTTCCGCCGCCCGCTGGCGTTCAAGAAGGGTGCGATTTGCCGGATTGACGTCAAAACGCTTCCCCCGGCGGGGCCCGGGGCGCTCCGTTGGTTTTTGACGCCCAAGATTCTTCGGGCAGTTCGCAAGTAGGCAATGGTTCGAAGGGTTCGACAGGTTCGAGACGTTCGACGGGTTCTCGGTTCTCGAGTACCCTTCGAGCGCTTCGAACCCAGAACCGTTCGAACCTCTCGAACCCATCGAACCTTTCGAACCCACCCATGTCATCCGCGTCCGCATCAGCCATAGCCGAACCTGCGAGTCCCTGGCGCCGCCGTTTCCGCGATTGGGCTTTCGGCGACGTCGACGCGGCCGCTGATGCCGCGCCGAAGCCGGCTCACACGCGGGCGTGGTGGAAGGTGATGTGTCTGACCGGCGTCGACTACTTTTCGACGCTGGCCTATCAACCGAGCATCGCGTTCATGGCGGCCGGGGCGCTGGCGCCGCTCGCGACGCTGGTGCTGATCCTCCTGACGCTGTTCGGCGCGCTGCCGATGTACAACCGCGTCGCCGCGTCGAGTCCCTACGGGCAGGGCAGCATCCTGATGCTCGAGGATCTGTTCCCGCGCTGGAAAGGCAAGGTCGTCGTCCTCTGTCTGCTCGGCTTTGCGGCAACGAGCTTCGTGATCACGATCACGCTGTCGGCGGCGGACGCCGCGGCGCACCTCATCGACAATCCGCTGACGCCCGAGTGGCTCCACCACCCGGTGGCCGTCACCATCGCCTTGCTGCTGCTCCTTGGCGCGATCTTCCTCGACGGTTTTGGCGAGGCCATCGCGTTGTCAGTGGGACTCGTCGTCGCCTATCTCACCCTGAACGTCATCGTCATCGTTGACGGCCTGATCGCGGTCGCCCGGACGCCTGGCACGGTGGATCAGTGGTGGCGTTCCCTGTTTGCCGTTCACGGCAGTCCGTGGGCGATGGGCGCCATGGCGCTCTTTCTGTTTCCGAAGCTCGCGCTCGGGTTGTCAGGATTCGAGACCGGCGTCGCGGTGATGCCGCTCGTTGAGGGCGATCCGGCGGACACGGCGGAGAAGCCGCTCGGCCGGATCCGGAATACGAAAAAGCTGCTGCGGACGGCGGCGTTGCTCATGAGCGTGATGCTCCTCGGCAGCAGCGTGGTGTCGACGCTCCTGATTCCCGCCGAGGCGATGCTCCCGGGCGGTGCGGCCGCGGATCGTGCCATGGCGTATCTGGCGCACGAGCGGCTCGGGGCCTGGTTCGGCACGGTGTACGACTTCGGCACCGTGCTCATCCTCTGGTTCGCCGGCGCGTCGGCGGTGGCGGGACTCCTGAACCTGGTGCCGCGCTATTTGCCGCGCTACGGGATGGCGCCCGAATGGGCGAAGGCGAATCGTCCGCTGGTGATGATCATCACCGCTGTCGCGATCGTCATCACTGTGCTCTTCGAGGCGGACGTGAACGCGCAGGGCGGGGCCTATGCGACCGGCGTGCTCGTGCTGATGACCTCCGCCGCCGTCGCGGTCGCGATCAGCGCGGTGCGGCGCTCGTCGGGAGCCGTGCCCTTCATCGCGATCACGGCGGTCTTCATCTACACGACGGTGACCAACATGTTCGCGCGCCCCGAGGGCGTCCAGATTGCTGCGCTCTTCATCGCCGCGATCATCGTCACGTCGCTGATTTCGCGGACGCTCAGGTCAACCGAACTTCGGGTGCTCGGTGTGCGGCTCGACGAGCGGTCGCACGCGTTCATTCGGGAGAGCCGGGATGATCGTCCGCTGCGGGTGATTGCCATCCGCCCGTCGACGGGGACGGCCGATGCGTATCGCGCCAAGCTGACCGAAGCGCGCAACGCACATCACATCCCGGTCGACGACCCGGTGCTGTTTCTCGAGATTCGTCCCGGCGACGCCTCGCAATTCAGTCACTTTCTGGACGTTGAAGGCGTGCAGGTCGAGTCGTACCACATCCTGCGTTGCCAGAGTGCCGCGGTGCCGAACACCATCGCGGCGCTGCTGCTGTACATCCGCAATCAAACGGAGCAGCTGCCGCACGTCTACTTCGGGTGGACCGAAGGCAATCCGATCGCCTACATGCTGCGGTTTCTGGCGTTCGGCGAAGGCGACACCGCGCCCGTCACGCGTGAGGTGCTACGTCAGGCCGAACCCGAGCCGTTACGAAGGCCTCGGGTGCATGTGGGGTAGAACCAAGAACCCATCGAACCTCTCGAACCCTCCGAACCTCTCGAACCGACAAGTATCACGCCCGCAAGTGATCCGCTTCCCACCGCTGAATCCGCTGCTTGATCTCTTTCGGCTCGCCGACCTTGCCGTCGAGGACCTCGCGGATCAGTTCCGGTAGCTCCGCGTCGCTGGCGAATCGCAGGGCGACGAGCTTCTTCACATCCAGATTCGCGGCACGGGCCGCGACATCGTCGGGCAGCAAGCCCTTCAAGCGCAGGCGCATTTCGAGCCTGATGACGCGGTCCTGGACCGTGAGCACCTGGGCGCGCAGCGAAACCGCCGCGATGAAAAGAGTGAGCGTGATGACCAGCTCGAAGAGCGACGCGCCGTGGAGACCGTAGCGAATGATGTCGTAGATCGACCACCCGAGACAGCCGAGCACGAGGAACGTCACACCGTAATGAAAGACGGGCACCAGGCGTGCGTGATTCTGGAAGTTCTGCTCGGACATGTCGGTCTGCTCCTGTTTTACGTCGAATTTACAGCGCCGCCGGCGGCGTACGGTCACAATGCCGGTCCCTCCACTTTCCGGGGACACGACATGTTCAGCTTGAGTCTACGCCTGGCCGACCATATTCGACACTATTCGATTGTGGCCGTACGGCCGTCGGGATGGGAGGTCAAGCTGGAAGAGGATCGCGAACTCCGGCGGTGCGACCTCTATCAGGACTGGCACCGGGTCGAGCGCGCCCAGGCGCTGTTCGAACTCGAAGTGCAGCGCCTGCGGGAGCGTGGCTGGCTGGTGATTCGGTGAACCATCCGGCTGACCAGCCTCCGCTGAAGCTACGGCGGTCCGCCGGAGCCGTGGCGAAGGCGGAAGCTGGATCCCACGTCGACGGGATCTAGTCGATGAAGCGGTAGCCGAGGCCGACGACGGTTTCGATCTGGCGGCCAGCGTCGCGCAGTTTGCTGCGGAGGCGGCCGACGTGGACGTCGACCGACCGGGTCTCCACCAGCCGGTCGTAGCCCCAGACCCGTTCGAGCAGACGGTCGCGGGAAATCACGCGGTTCTTGTTCTGCACCAGATACCGGAGCAGCTCGAATTCGCGTCGCGTCAGGCGAATCGAATCGCCGTTGACGGCCACGGACACCGCGTCGAAATCCGCGACAAGTTGGGCGCCCTGGTAGCCGGGGACCGGGCGTTCAGACACGTTGGTGCTGCGCCGGAGCACGGCGCGCACACGCGCGTTCAGCTCGCGCAGGCTGAACGGCTTGGTTACATAATCGTCGGCGCCGAGCTCGAGACCCGCAACTCTGTCGCTCTCGGCCGTCTTGGCCGTGAGCATGATGATCGGCAGGTGACGAGCATCGGATCGTGAGCGGAGGACGCGGCAGACTTCGAGTCCGCTCAGGACCGGGAGATTGAGATCCAGGATGATCAGGTCCGGCGGCCGGGCCGTGACCGCCTTCAGTGCCGCATCGCCGCTGCCGACGATTTCCGCTTCGGCACCGCCGCCGCGCTCGAGCGTGTGCTTGATCAGCCCGGCGATGTCTTGCTCGTCTTCGACGATGAGGACCCGGTGCTTTTGCATGAAGTGGGTCCACACTACCGGCCAGAGGTTTCGCCGTCGTGTCGAAGCTGTTAATTCTGGGTTAAGGAAATTTCACGCGGGCTGGTACCGGCTCATGCGGTCGAAGCCGGTTTCATTAGAGTTTTTGCGATCTCCGAGGACCGCCGTACCGGCTCGTTTCGTCTACTTTTGTCTCTCCCGTTAGCTATCCGTTAGCCAAAATCGCCCCTAGTTTCGAGGCCGCGTCCTGCTGGAGATTCGGCAGCGCGTGGGCGTAGACCTCCAGGGTCATGCTCGCCTGCGCGTGACCGAGCCGCTGCGCGACGATGTGGACCGGGACGCCGGCGGACAGCAGGAGCGTGGCGCAGGTATGCCGCAGGCCGTGGAATTTGATCGCCTTCACGCCCGCCGCCTTCACGACGCGCTGGTAGTAGCTCTCGCTGAGCGTCGTGATGGGCTGCCCGAGGCGGGCCTCCGGCGTCTGAAGGTCCGCGTCCTCACGCGCGAAGACAAGGCCGAAATCGGCGTACGTCGTGCGGTTGCGCATCCGCAGCTCGGCCTGGGCGCGCTTGTGGATCCGCAGGCGGACGACGGTATCGGCGCTCAAGGCCACCGTCCGCGAGCGATGCGTCTTCGTCGGGCCGAAGACCGGCTTCTTCCCGGCGGCATCGAGCTGCTTGTCGATGTTCGCGGTGCCGGTATCGAGGTCCACGTCGGACCAGGTCAGGCCGTTCAGTTCCGACTTGCGCGCGCCCGTGTCGAGCGCCAGCGCGCAGAACGCCGACACCTGCGTGCCGGCCTTCTTCGCCGCGTCGATGAAGCTCCGCGCCTCGGTCGCCGTCCAGCAGTTGGCGCGCGTATGGAGCGCGTAGTCCTTCGTCGGCCGCGGCCGGTGCTCGACGTCTGCGGCCGGGTTTGTGTGGAGCAACCGGTCCTTGACGGCCTTCTTCAGCGCGCGGTGGAACACGGCGTGATGGACGGTGACCGTCGCCGGCTTCGCCGAGAGCGTGCCGTAGTAGTGCTCTAGGTCCGACGCGCGGACCTTCTGGAGCGGCATGGTCGCGAGCGGCGCCTCGGCGACGTGACTTTCGACGATGCTCTTGTAGACGCGGTACGTTTCCGGTCGCCGCAGCGGCGGCTTGACCGCCTTGTCCAGCCAGTCGCGCAGGTACTCGATGACGGTGAGCTTCGTCGGCTCGACGAACTCGTTGCGCTGCGCTTTTCCGACGAGGTCGTTTAGCTTCGTCTCCGCCTGCCGCTGCGTGCCCTGGAACGAGATCCACTTCTGCTTCCGCTTGCGGACGCCGGTGACCGGGTCGGCGACGCGGCCCAGGTCGAGCACGATGGCCCACCGCTTGTTGCCGCGACGTACGAGACTGCCTCTCATGTCCTGCCTCCTGGCGCGTGACGCGCCCGGCCGGCGGCTGCGATAATCCGGCAGCCTGCCGACCTACTTCCGCTAGGTTGACGGGTCAGGACCGCTTGCGCGTTGGCGCGCGCTTGCGGTCCGCTTTGATGCCCTTCGCGTCGAGCCACGCGCGGATCGCACGGCGGACCTGCTCGCTCGGCTGTACGCCGTCGCGCTCCCAGACTTCCTTCAGACCGTCCAGGAGCTCGGGATCCAAACGGAACGTCGTGACTCGGCGGATGGGCATGCCAGTATTCTAACGTATTACGTTGCGATGCGCGGCACTACGTTCGCCCTGGCTACGTAGAAGCGCTCGACCATCCGCCCGCTAACAGCGCGCCCCGCGTCCCCTCCGCATGCCGGAGCGCGGCCGGCCGCGACCGGAACGCCTTGCCTGCGAAAAACCCGGCGTTCCGGATGATCTGCACCTCGAAGGCGGCCCGATCGTGAACTAGCAGGTCGGCGCGAATCGTCTCCTGGCCCCGTACCAAGCTCCACAGGATCTCGCGCGGTCTCGGCGGTGGCGCCGAATTCCGTTTCGCACCGTCCGGTCTCCAGAACATCCAGTCGTCGGCCATGCGCAGAGGTTAGCTTGGGCCGATGACAGGGCGGGTCCGCAGCACTGCTTTTTCTGTGCAATAGGACCCGTCCCGTCCGCGGGCCGCGTCTTCTAATGCGACAAACTTACCGGAGAGGCGGCGTCGCGGGAATTGAGCCACGCGAACTCATCCGCGACGCTCGGATCCGAGGCGTCCCGAAATTGCGCGAGCAGGGCGTCTCGATGGGCGGGGTCGAGGTTCGGCGCGAGGATGGCGTGCATGGCGTCCCTTACGTAGTCCCGGACCGTCCGGTGCCAGTCAGCGAGCGTTTCGGGCGTCTCCTCGACAAGATCGGCGGGGATCGCCCTTCGCCGCGCGAGAGCGTTGGGGGGGAAGGTCAGCGTGACCGTGATGTCTGACGTCACGGCGTCCTTCACCTCGATGCGCTGCACCTCCTCTCGGAGTTCGTCGATGGTCCTCCGCCTTCCGGGCCTCCCCGGATGGACCGCGATAGCGCGAAGGGCATCGCCATCCCAGCGCGCATCCAGGCCCTGCGTGCGGAGCGCCTCGACGATCTCGGCTCCGTCTCCCTCCCACCGAAGATAGAGCACGTCCTGCAGATCGTTCCGGCGGCGCTGGCGTGTTGGCACCGACCGCAGACGACCTCCGCGCCGACCGGTTCGGGGGCCTTCGGTTCCGGCTCCGCTCCTGCCGCCGGTAAACCGGTATTAACCGGCGTCACGAGACACTCCGAAACGCTAAAGAAAGAAGGGCATTTACGAGGACAGCTAACCGGCCGCTAACCGATCGTGAGTTGAACGAAGGCGCCGACCGTTTTTGAAAGCCCGCCAGGAGACCGGAACCTACGAAAGAACGTGAGGCCGTCACGGCGTCACCTGGCCTTCCGCGCGCGACCGTAGTTCGGCGAGACGGTTCCGGGAGTCAGGAGAGAGGCAGGCGTCGCAGACGAGCCCGACGAACTCCTTGCCGATCCTAAAGACGACCGACGGAGTGCCGAGCCTTACGACGAGGCTCCGCCCGCAGCTCACGCACGTCGTCGTGGCCGTAAATGCCAGCTTGTCGGTCCGTACCGATTCGAAGCGAAGAGAGCTCTTACCGGGATGCGCGGTCGTCTCGACGGACGTCCGATGAAGAGGGCGCGGCGCCGTCATCGCAGCCCCTCGTCGCAGATCGACTCGATGCCCGACGCCTCGTCGGGCGGCGAGACTTTACGAGTGTTGGTACTGTCTTCGTCTCTCCTGCTACGTAGTACGTGATCTCCTGCTAAGGCCCTACCGATTTCGTAGGGGTATGCGTCCGAGTACCCTAACGGTGGCGTAGGTGTTTCCGGGGGAACGGTAGCGGGTTCGTTAGTGAGTACGGAGCTCGATACGCTACCGATTTCGTTGGCGTAGTCGCGCAGCCTCTCCGGGCACAACCGGTACGTTGCGCGGATGCCGGCAACGCGCTTCCCGAAGCGACGGCGACCCCCGCCCTTCGACTCCCGGACGAGTACCCCAGTCCTCACGAGCGCGTGGAGCCGCCGGCGCGCGTTGTTCGGATGCACTCCGAGATATCGCGCTAGCGTCTCGACGGACGCGAAGAGGAGCAGGGCTTCCCGACCCGCTGATGCCTCGTCTCGGACGAGATGGGCGACGAGCGCTGCCATCAACTTCTGGGAGCTTGGAAGGTCTGATTCCCAAACCAGCTTTGCGGACTTGTAGCCCATCTAGGCGACCTCGGCTGGCATGAGGAAGCACTCGGCGGCCAGTTTGCACACGATGCAGCGCCCGTAGGAGTCGGCACGTCGGAGCGGATCGCCGCAACTGGAGCAGTGACCTAGCCCGCCCTTGGCCCAGAACCGGGCGACCGGAACCGATCCGGGGGAGACGCGCGCGAAGTGCCGCATGTCGCGGAGGATTCCCGCCAGTCGCTCTTCGGTCACCGTGTGGTGCCGGAGATGGATGCGGTCGATCCCGTCGCGGCCGGCCCGGCGGACGAACGCGAACGGGTTGCGCGTGACCAACTGGTCGACCGCACCGGTGCCGACGCCGACCCGCGCGGCGATCTCGTAGAGCATCAGGGGTGTCCGCTCGATCTCGCGCGCGACCGCCGTCGCGAGAGCCAGGCCCGACGGCTGCCAGAGCTGCTCCCGGAGCGCGATGGTGCCCACGGGTGTCTCGCATGAAGCCGGACGGCTGCTCACCGGGGCTCCGCGGTTCGACTAACGGTTAGCGCATCCGCCGCACCTGTCACCCAGCGCTCCAACGCCGCTCTCGGCACGCGCACAAGCCGGCCGATCCGAACGCTCGGCAGCGAGCCGCTGCGGACGGCCTCGTACGCCGTGCCCTTGCCGACGTCGGCCCAGGCCGCGACCTCCTCGACCCGTAGGAGTTCGGGCAGGTCGGTGATCGGTGTGGTGCGGGTGATCGTCATTGCTGCGCCTGGGCGGTATGCCGCGCAAGCACACGACGAACGTAGGCGGACACCGACCGGTCATCGCGATTCGCACGGCGCCGGATCTCGTCGGCGAGCGCCTGCGGAACCTTGACGATGATGAGTGCCGGGCATGACTCCATGTCCGTTACGATAATCGTTAGTATTTCGACATACTAGGCGGTATAATGTCCCTAATGGGACGTAATAACGTAACGGATACAATTGAAGCAGATAGTCCCGTGGCGCGGCTCAATGCCCTCCTGCCTTGGCTCAACGGCGACCCGCTGCCGCCAGCAGAGGTGCATGCGCTCGTCGCGGCCTTCCTCGTGGCCACAAATCGGGCGTGGAGCGGCGCACCTGGCGGCGATCTCATCGGTTTGCACGCGCCGCGCGCGAAGGGGTCACCGTGGAAGCCCGCCCGGCTCGAAAGACTTCGGCAGCGGGTTCAGGGCTTATTGGAGGATGCGGACCGGCCGCGGGTGCTCTCGCGGGAGGCGATGGTCGCATGGCCATCCCTGCGCTTCACGCTAGCGCGGGCGCGAACGCCTGCCAAGCTGTCTCGGCTATCGCCTGCGGAGCGACGGGCGCATGGAGGCCCAGGTGCGTTCCGACAGGCCGTCTCGGGCGAGCTACCGGATCTCGTGCTCTACGTGCTGTCGCGGACGCTTAACGAACCCGGAACGATCGCACTCGGCCGCTGCACCGCGCCGACCGCGAACGATTGGGCACGCCCCTGCGGCCGATGGCACATCGCGCTCGGGCATGTCGGACGTCCGGCGACCTTTTGCTCCACGTCGTGCCGCGTCCGCGCCGGACGCCAACGGGACGCCGAACGTCGGAAGGCCTGAACAGCCGGCAGGCGTACTGCTCGGCGCGGTGCGGGAATGCCGCCCGCGCGAACAAGTGGTATCACTCAAAGGGACCGCGCGCGGCGGCACTGAAGCGACGCCGCGCGCGGAAGAAGTGAGCGCCCATGAACCCTGAACCTATGTAGTGGGCTGGATACTCGGACTTCCCGGGAGTGCGACTCTCCCAAACGGCGTCCGGTGTCTCGACAGCGGTCCCTAGAATCTGTCGGAAGTTACCGCAACCTATAGACAACAAGCGACTTCCACATCAGGATCGAGAAGCGGTGCGCAATCCCTTTCACCGATGCAACGATGCGTAGTGGGCGGCGGGCGCTAGAATCCGATATATAGTGCGGGCCCAATGAGCAGAGCTAGTAGACGTGCGCGCGGTCGGCAGATTGAAGCCGCGCGTGTGCCCTCAAGTGATCTTCCTGCCATGTCGGGAGCGACGCGCCAGATCGGTGCGCTTCGTCTCGGTCTTGAAGAAAACTCGATCGGTGTTGACGTCGCGAAACTGGAAGCACCGAGCCAGATTTACGATGCGGATCAGGCTTGGATTCAGCATCGTCCCGGAAGAATCTCTCTGTTCTTTGCGAAACTTGGTCTGCCTGAGCCCGGACACCTGGAGAGCTGCCTAGAGGTTCGGTATCCTCCGGAAGACTTCGTACTGACTTTTTGGAAGGCCTCCGAAACTTTTTTTGAGCGTTTGAAGACGTACACCGACCAATGGCCGGAGGCAGCGCGGCAGGTCGCGGCAGCACCTCGCACCGCCCATTCGGCTCGGTTCCATTCTGAATGGGCATCGTTCACTTATGCTTCCCACTCGGGTTCCGAGGCGGCGCTCGACTTCTACCATCTGTCGACTGCGGCCATCGTGCGATTTACTCATTCGCGAGTTACCGACGGTCTAAGACTTCGGCCCGTCGTGCGTGTTCAACTCACTTCATTTGACCTCTTCGGCCTGATCGAACAGGCCCGGCCGATTGTCGCGGAAGTATTGAACTATCTGCCCGAAAGCCACCTCAAGAACTTCGAAAAGAGCGGCGACCAACGTGAACACGCAGACTAGCTTTTTTAGGTCGTCCGTCTTCGAGTCGGATGTGATGCGAGCCGTTCCGATGGTATCGCCGGCGGCGCCGCGCAAGGCGAGGACGCCGTTTGTTTCCCTTGGCCGTGGTCTGCAGGCGACTACCGGCGCTTTTGCTGTCAGCGCCTTGCTCGTCTTGCCGCCACAGGCAATTTCGCAGACGAGATCCGCCCAAATCGTTCAGCCAGTTCAGCGTCTTCGACCGATTCCACCCCGTCGGCATCAGTCCGAGGTCCTGAGCGACCGTCGCGTTCGTACCCGCGCCCGCCAAGTCCTTGTGTTCCGTCAGGTCGTGAATCCGACAAAGGCGAGCCCAAGAGTTCCCCGCGTCGATCCAGACGAGTAAGCAAGCCCGAGACTTCTCGCCCGGCGATGCCATTTCCTTGGTATGAAGTCGTTACTGGAAGAGAGCTTGAGCAGGGCGACATCCTTCTCAACTGCCTCGGTCCGCTACCGCCGCGCCCCGCCCCAGTTGCGCCACCCCCTCCGGTCGAAATCAACACCCCAGTCCCCGAGCTTGGCGACATTTTCGACCGCGTGATTGTTCTAAGCCAGTCCTGCGATCTCGCCGATCGGCAAATTTCTCGCGTGATGGTCTGCCCCGTGCATACGCTTGACGAGTTCTTGCAGGGTTACGCGGGCCGCGAAGCACGCAATAACGCCAAGGCAAATCTGAGGAAGGGCCGACTGCTCTCTCATCACCTTTTTAACATTTGCGAAATCGAACGGCACCAGGCTCCGCATCTTGTCGCCGACTTTGGCGATGCGTTCAGCATTCCGTTTGAGTACGCGGAAGAACTAGCAGGGACCGAGGAGCGCATTCGATTGCAGCCGCCGTATCGGGAGCAGCTCGCGCAGATGTTCGCGCGCTTTTATATGCGTGTCGGGCTTCCGATCGACGTGGCCCCATTCCCCGCCTGATCGTCGCAGAGAATCAACCTGCGCAAGCTACTAACGCCACCCGAACACGGGCAGTAAATAGAGATCCGCCAGAACGTGGGTCGCGTGAGCGCCGTGCTGCATCGCCTCCAGCAACATGTCCCAACTCTCGCCGAGATATTCTCGGTGATCGCGCTCGCCGCGATCGATGAACAGCGCTTGACTCACTAAGGGCTCCGCGAACTTGAACACGAAGCGTGCGGTATGGTCATCGGAGAGTCTGATTTCCAAGGCGCCGACTGAATCGTCGCTCGGATCCACTCTGCCGAGGATGTACCTAGCGACCTCATCGTTCACATGACCGCCGTAGGCATTCCTCTGGCGGTCGATGAACTTCTTGGCCTTGATGAAGAATCGTACGGCCGCTGTCCACTCGCGCAGCCGGCCCTTGTCCAGAGTCCGCTTCTTGCGCTTGAACTCTTGCGCCCTTTGGAGTGCTTCTATCGCGTTATCCATCTCCCAGAGTGTCGCGAACGCCCGCCGAACAAAATACATCTGCCTGTACTGGCAGCTGGTGTCGTCGAGTTCACGCGAGGTCGGCATCTTAAGTCCGTTGGTTTCGAGCTTGAGATCCTCGTAGAGGATGAACAGTCGGACTAGGTGGACCATGACCCCCGGTTCGGCGGCGGTCAGGATTTGCCGAAGTGGTTTGACGCGGAGAATGCTGCGGGGCATACGGGGATGATTATTGGTCCTCAGGGCGTCCCGGCCGGTCCGAGACACCCTGATTCACCATCGACGCGTCCTTCTGCCTAGTGCTCCGTGTCGCGTGGCGGCAGAGGGTCGTTGCCGTAGCTGTCCTTGCTGCGGATCTTGCCGTCACGTCCGTGGGTTACGAGGTCGACGCCATCCCGACGTGCGACTGACTCGCCACGATCAATTGCTGCGCCCTGAGTCCGGTGGTGAGACAGTTTTTCGCCGGACTGCGTGGTCTTCCAACCGTTTCCATCACGAGAGACATGCACATCGTTGTTCCGTCGAGCCATGCGTACCTCCAGTCGCCGCGACTATCGCGGAGAACCGACCGAGCGACTACGGCGACAAAGAACGGGCGTCGGGAATGGAAGACGGAAGGTGAAGCGGAGCGAGCGTTCGCTTTGGTCACCTCCCGGGCTGTCCATTGCCGGGCACGTGGGTACGGAGCCGCCTCGGCTCCGGTTCGTCGTTAGGCGCCGCTCGAAGCGCCTATCAGTGAACCTAACACATAGGTAAGCACTGCTTGATTCTTATTGTCGCGTCGCTAGGTGCCTAGACCCTCCGATCTTCAAGATTTTGAAGGATCGCTTGGGGCGCTGGCGTCCGGCGGGCCGATATGGTCGTCTGACTCGTTTACGTAGCTGCCGACGGCATTGGCCACGTTCTTCGCGACGACGCGGCCGAGGGCCGTTAACTGGTATCCGGGAAAACCTTTCTTGAATCGGCCCGTCACCCGAATCAGGTTCTTGTCGGCCAGGCGACCAATCGCCATTTCATGCCGGCTAAGCACAGTACCGCCGACGCCCCAGCCGCGCGACTCACTCTCTCCGATAACAGCGAGTTCTCGGAGGAGTGTCATCTCGTAGTCTGTGAGACCAGCAGTCGCGATTGTTACTCGCGCGTCCTGCGCAAAGTTTTGCTCCTTGAGGCGCTGCAAAAGTTCCGTTTGGAGTAGCTGCTTAGCCTGCTCGGTTTGGGTGAAGTCAATCGTCATATGAGGGATCGCGCTAACGTCGAACAGAAACTTCTCGCGGTCGTCTCTGATCAGCAGGACATCCGCTGGAAGCCTTGATGCCAACGCGACGCCAACCTCGTACATCACGTTTCCGTTCCGGTAGGGTGCGGAGGTTGCGGAGTCCCGGCCGACTGTCGAAACATCGGCCAAGACCATGCGGGCGTGTGAGATGCCGTCAACGATCTCCGTCAAGATGGAATCACCAGACTTCGATGCGTCGACGCGTTTGGCTGAGAGACGGACCCCTTCCGCCGTAATCGATTCGATTGCTGGACGAATGACGGCATCGAAGCGTTGCCGATAGCGCTCGTCGAACGTCATCGCCACGAAAATCTCTGGTCGAATTTCGGCTCGCCAGAACGTTCTAAGGAATGCGTTGGGGTGCATGCCGCCGTGTTTGGGCCGGTAGATTACTGCAAGGCCCCAATCGGCGGTTAGCGATCCGTTAGCCGTTTCAACTAAAACGAGCAAAAAGCCCAGGTTTCCCCGGGCTTTCTGTTAATTCTGGGTTACGTCCCTCAAGGGGCCGTGCTATCCTGCCGATGAGTTCCTTAGGGTTCCCATGAAAGGTAACCGTCTGCGCTCTTCGGCAGTGGTGATGGTGTGGGTTGCGGGCGCGCTCGCGGCGTTCGTGCTGCTCGCGCCGCGCCAGGCCCTCGCGCAGTGGATTCCCTACAGCAGCAACCCCCGCAACATCCTCGAAGGCAACTGGCAGTCCTGTCCCGAACCCCCGGGCCGCTACGCCGAGCGCGTCTACGATCACGTCGTCAACGGCGTCGGCAAGTTCGAAGTCCACCTCGGCCCGCGGCGCGAATTCGCGATCTTCGAAGGCGTGAAGGACGAGCACCGGGACCACGACTCGCCGGAGAACCTCCTCAAACCGTACCGCGTCCTTTTGGAAGGCAGCCGGGCGCGCAAGCGCTGGGAGATCCCGTCGCTCAAGCTCGCCTTCACCGTCACCATGGGCGGCGGCTCCACGACCGACTGCGACAGCTGGTACATTCTCCTCGAGCCGCTGGAAAAAACCTCGCACTGAAAGTCGGTGCGCCGTGCACGGTGCACGGTGCATGGTGCAGGTGCGCCGGGCAAGGTACTCGGTGCGGGGTGCGTGCCACGCGCCGTCCTTTCCTAACGCATTCGAGCGCGTGGCACTTCGTCGCGCACCAGCCAGCACTTTGCACCGGCCGAGCAAGGCGAGGCCGCACCAAGCACCCTTCACCACGCACCAATCACCTGCACCCTGCAGTGTGCACCGTGCACTTCGCACCGCTCCTGCGTTGCACCACCGACTCCAGAAATTTGCGCGCTCGTGATCCCAGCGGCGCGCTGAACGTTACAGCGTGTCGTTAACGTCGTACGTACGTGACGATCACCGTCATCGTCTGCGCCTACAACGAAGCCCGCGTGCTTCCCGCCTGTCTCCATTCCCTGCTCGCCCAGACCCGTCCCCCAGATGAAGTCATCGTCGTCAACAATGCCAGCAGCGACGCGACGCGCCTGGTGGCGAGCGCGATTCCCGGCGTGCAGGTCGTCGACGAGCCGCTGAAGGGGCTGGTGCGGGCCCGCGAGCGCGGGCGCTCGGTCGCAACAGGCGAGATCCTCGCCTATGTCGATGCCGACTGCCGCGTCCCGCTCCAGTGGCTGGAAGGGATCGAGCGGCGCTTCGCGCGGCATCGGGCCCTCGTCGCCGTTACCGGACCGTACCGGTTCTACGACTGGGACTGGCTGGGCCGCCTTCTGATCCGGGCCTACGACCTCGTCGTCGCGCCGCCGACGCATCTGCTGGTGCACTACGGGCTGGCCGCCGGCGCGATTCTTTACGGCGGCAACTTTGCGGTCACGCGGGACGCGCTCGAACGAATCGGCGGGTTCGACTGCACGATCGAATTCCACGGCGAAGACACCAATCTCGGCCGCCGGCTGACGCCGCTCGGAACCATCGCCATCGCCCGCGACTGCTGGGTCTGGACCTCCGCGCGCCGCTACCGGGCGATGGGGAAGCGCAAGGTGTTCGGGCTTTACGTGCGGAACTTCTGGTCCGAGATTCTCCGCCATCGTCCGGCGGACTCGACCCATCTCGACATCCGGGTCTGACCATGCCAGGGTACGAACCGTTCCTGCTTTGCGACTTCCACGTGCACACCACGTGGAGCGACGGACGGCTCTCGATTCGCGATGTCGTCGATCTCTACGGCCAGACCGGCCGCTTCGACGTGATCGCGATTACCGATCACATTCTGATGAAGCGCGATCTGCTCAGCCGGGTCGGCCGCATTGCGTCGCTCGGCACGAAGCACTTCTCGGTGCGCGAGGATCAGTTCGACGAGTACCTGGCGGACATCGCCGCGGAAGCGGAACGGGCCCGCGCCCTCTATGGTCTGCTCGTCATCCCAGGCGCGGAGATCACGCAGAACCACTTCCAAAGCGGAAAGAACTCGCACATCGTGGCGCTGAACATCCGGCAATACATCAGCGCCGACCAGCCGGCCGAGGAGATTCTGCGCGAGATCCGCCGCCAGCACGCCTTCAGCATCGCGTGCCACCCGCATCACCGGACGACGAGACGGATTGAGATCAGCACGTGCTATCTCTGGGACAACCGGAAGCGGCTGGCTGATCTCGTCGATGTCTGGGAGGCGGCCAATCGCGACGATCTCTTCTCGGTCACCAGCCTGAAGCACTATCCGTACGTCGCCAACAGCGACTTCCACAAACCCAAGCACCTGTATTCGTGGAAGACGCTGCTCAAGGCAGAGAAGAGCTGGCCGGCCATTGCGTCAGCACTGCGCGCGAATGTGGATGTCGCGCTCACGCTCTATCGGAACGGATCGTGGAGTGCGACCTGACGAACCGGTGCGGGGTGCGGCGTGCACGGTGCACGGTGCCGGTGCGGCGTGCAAGGTGCTCGGTGCGGGGTGCGGCCTCGCTTTGCTCGGCCGGTGCGAAGTGCGTGGTGCCCGGTGCCCGGTGCCGCGCGCCTGATCACGACGCCATAGAAGGAGCGCGGCACGCACTCCGCACCTTGTCACCAAGCACCCCGCACCTGCACCCTGCACCGTGCACCGTGCACCCCGCACTGCATTGTGACGGCGTCTTGATGGCGCCGTCACTCGCCTGCAACACGGCCCCCGTACGCTCTCGGCATGGAGGATCCCATGTCGTACACGTTGAGGCTTCAGTGCGGCTGTGTGGTTTACGTCTCGCGCAATCCTCACACCGGCGTCGCGCACACGCGCGTGATTGAGAGGCGCGGCGCGCGCTGTTCAGTCCGCCGGCATGACGTCGGCACCCGGCTTGGACTCTGGGACATGCTGCCCGCGCGCGTGACCCGTGCCGATGGCACACGCGAGCCCGTCATCGAATGGATGGGCGAGCAGGCCTGACGGATCGATTGGTGCGGTGCGCTGTGCGCCGTGCATCGTGCACGGTGCAGGTGCAGGGTGCACGGTGCCAAAGTGCGAGGTGCGTGCCACGCGCCGATGCGTCGCCTGAGCGCGTTGTTAGCGGCGGCGGTAAATTCGACAGTTGTGGCGGGCGAAAATCTGACAGTCGG
>CAZOAZ010000081.1:0-23098 GCA_964577955.1 uncultured Bifidobacterium sp.
GAAGGCCTGGGCGCTCATCGACGCCGGCTACGACGGTTCGTTCACCGGACCGGCCTACTCGTCGGTGTTCTTCCAGAACTCGAACAACAGCGTCCGCGTCACCGACGACTTCATGCGCGCCGTCCTCGACGACTCGACGTGGGATACCCACGCCGTGCGCGACGGTTCGGTGATGGACACCTATCAGGCGCGCGACCTGATGCGGTTGATTGCCGAGGGCACGCACATCTGCGGCGACCCGGGCATGCAGTTCGACACGACGATCAACGAGTGGCACACCTGCCCGAATACGGACCGCATTTACGCGAGCAACCCGTGCTCGGAGTACATGTTCCTGAACGACTCGGCGTGCAACCTGGCGTCGATCAACCTCATGAAGTTCGTGAAGGCGGACGGCGAGTTCGACACGGTCGCCTACAAGGCGGCGATTCGCACGCTCATCACAGCGCAGGAAATCATCGTCGACAACGCGAGCTATCCGTCCAAGTCGATTGGCGAGAACAGCCACGCCTATCGTCCGCTCGGTCTCGGCTACGCGAACCTGGGCGCGCTGCTGATGTCGCGCGGCCTGCCGTATGACAGCGACGCCGGCCGCGACTATGCCGCCGCGCTCACGGCGATCATGACCGGCGAAGCGTACGCGCAGTCGGCGCGTATCGCCCGCGATCAGGGTGGTCCCTTCTCCGGCTACGAGAAGAATCGCGAGCCGTTCCTGCGCGTCATGCGCAAACACCGCGACGCGATGCGCGACGTGAACGGCAGGAACGTGCCGTCGGATCTCTACACCGCCGCCAAGACCTCCTGGGACGATGCGGTGGAACTGGGCGAGCAGCACGGCTACCGCAATGCGCAGGCGACCGTGCTCGCGCCGACCGGCACGATCGGCTTCATGATGGACTGCGATACGACCGGCGTCGAACCGGACATCGCGCTCGTGAAGTACAAGAAGCTCGTCGGCGGCGGATTGATGAAGATCGTCAACCAGACCGTGCCGATGGCGCTCAAGAAGCTGGGCTACAACCAGGCGCAGGTCGACGCGATCGTCGAGCACATCAACACGCACGAAACGATCGAGGGCGCGCCCGGCCTCAAGGAATCGCACTTGCCGGTCTTCGACTGCGCCTTCAAGGCGGCGAAGGGGCAGCGCTCGATTCATTACATGGGCCACATCCGGATGATGGGCGCGACGCAACCCTTCATCTCGGGCGCGATCAGCAAGACGGTCAACGTCCCCAAGGAAGCCACCGTCGATGAGATTTCGCAGGCCTACATCCAGTCCTGGAAGCTCGGCGCCAAAGCGGTCTCGATCTATCGCGACGGCAGCAAGCGCACCCAGCCGCTCAACACGTCAAAGGACAAGACCGCGGCGGAACTTGCGACGCAGGCCGCCGCGCAGCTCGTCAAGCAGCCGGTGCGGCGCAAGCTGCCGGATGAACGCAAAGCGCTGACGCACAAGTTCGACATCCAGGGCCACGAGGGCTACATCACGGTCGGCCTCTTCGAAGACGGTCAGCCGGGTGAAATCTTCCTGGTGATGGCGAAGGAAGGCTCGACGATCTCGGGCTTCGCCGACGCCTTCGCGCAGGCGATCTCCTACGCGCTTCAGTACGGCGTGCCGCTGCAGGCGCTGGTCGACAAGTTCAGCCACGTGCGCTTCGAACCGAGCGGCATGACCCGCAACCCGGAAATCCGGTTTGCCAAGTCGATCGTCGATTACATCTTCCGCTGGATGGCGTCGAAGTTCCTCTCGGCTGAAGCGCAATTCCATGCCGGCGTGAACGGCCGCGAACTCGAAGAGGCGCAGGCGCACGGTCAGCTGACGCCGACCGCCGCGGTCGCGGAGCCTCCGGCGCCCAAGGCCTACTCGACGATTCAGAATCAGGAAGACGCCCCGCCCTGCTCGACCTGCGGCGCGATCATGATCCGCAGCGGCGCGTGCTACAAGTGCTCGAACTGCGGCAATACGAGCGGGTGTGCCTAAGGGTAAAGGTCAAAAGGGCACAGGTCAAAAGTAAGACGCACGTGGAGGGCGGGCTCAGAACATGGGCCCGCCCTTTTTCTTTTTCGACGACCAGCTTCGGTAGTAGTGTTTGCGCATCGAGGACATATGGCCAGCACCCGTTGGTTTGGAGCCTGCATCCTTGGGTTGATCTGGGCGCTGCCGGGGACCGGCGCGGCGCAGACGCTCGCGCCGGACCAGAAACTGCTTCGCGAGATCTATCAGGAGCTCGTCGAGATCAACACGACCGACTCTTCTGGCGACTGCACGAGGGCGGTCCAGGCGATGGCGGCGCGTCTCAAGGCCGCTGGCTATCCTGATCAGGATCTGCGCATCGTCATCCCTTCAGGCAACCCGAAGAAGGGCAATCTGGTGGCGCGGCTCCATGGCACCGGCGCGAAGCGGCCGCTGCTCCTCCTCGCGCACGTCGACGTGGTCGAGGCGAAGCGCGAGGACTGGACGCGCGATCCGTTCAAGCTGATCGAAGAAGACGGCTACTTCTACGGCCGTGGTGTCGCCGACGACAAGGCGATGGCGGCCGCGTTCGTTGCCGACATGATTCGGCTCAAGCGCGAAGGGTTTCGTCCGAACCGCGACATCATCCTGGCGCTCACCGCGGACGAGGAGCTCGGCGGATCGTCCGAGTTCAATGGCGTCGAGCATCTGCTGCGCGCCAACCGGAATCTCATCGACGCCGAGCTCGCGTTGAACGAAGGCGGCGGTGCCCGGATGTTGCCAGACGGCAAGTACGAACGGCTGAACGTTCAGGTCAGCGAGAAGGTCTATCAGGATTTCCGGCTGCAGATTACCAATCCCGGCGGACACAGCTCGGTCCCGAAACCCGACAACGCGATCTACCGGATGAGCGAGGCGCTCGCCAGGATCGGCAAGTTCCAGTTTCCCCTGAAGCTGACCGAAGCGACGCGTGTGTACTTCGACCGCGTGTCCGCTCTCAATGTCGGCCAGACCGCGGCGGACATGAAGGCCATTCTGACCAATTCGCCCGATGCCAAAGCGGTCGAACGGTTGAGCGCGAATCCCGACATCAACGCGCAGCTCAGGACGACGTGCGTGGCGACGATGCTCGACGGCGGTCACGCGCTCAATGCGCTGCCGCAGCGCGTCCGGGCAACGCTCAACTGCCGCATCATTCCCGGCGAAACGGTGCAAAGCGTCGAGCAGACGCTGGCGCGCGTGATCGCCGACGACGGGATCGGCATCGCGCCGATCACGCGGACGACCACGTCGGCGCCGTCGCCGCTCAGCGACGACATCATGAAGCCGATCGAAGCGATCACCGCGGCCATGTTCCCGGGGGTGCCGGTGATTCCGGTCATGTCGGCGGGCGCGACCGATGGCCGGTTCCTGAACAACGTGGGCATTCGAACCTACGGTGTGTCGGGGATGTTCAATCCTGCCGAGAGCGGCACGCACGGACTCAATGAGCGTTTTCACGTGGCCGCGCTCTACGAGGGATCCGAGTTCCTGTATCGCCTGATTAAGGCGCTCGCTTCTAACCTCTAACCTCTAACCTCTAACCTCTAACCTCTAACCTCTAACCTCCTCAAGCTTCCTCTTCCCGCCGCCGATTGCGACTGCGAATTCCTTACGAGGAGTGTGTGCAGTGATGCGCAATCTAGCTGGTTTGCTGCTCGCGGTTGCTGTCTCGAGCTGTTCGACTGCGACGGCACCCACGCCGTCGGTCTGTCGGACCTACGCGTCCGCCGGGACCAACACCACGTCATCGACCTCGGGCGCGGGGTGGACGGTCGTGTATACGAGCGACTACGACCTCTCGTCCAATCGGCTGACGACGAATTACACGTACACCAACAACAACGGCACACGGCAGACGTACACGACGATCACGGCCTACGCGTCGGTCCAGGATTTCGTGGACGAGATCGGCGTCAATCCGCCGCGGAGACGGTTTGCCGGTTTGGCCTCGATCGGCGACGTGGCGTACACGATCTCCAACACCTACGACGCCCAGCACCGTCACGTCAGCGAAATCAATACTGGCGACGGCCCAGCGGACGTGTACACGACCACGAACACCGCATGGGACG
This sequence comes from uncultured Bifidobacterium sp., assembly GCA_964577955.1. GTDB lineage: Bacteria > Acidobacteriota > Vicinamibacteria > Vicinamibacterales > CAVVIG01 > CADEEX01. The sequence continues at coordinate 4,069 of CAZOAZ010000081.1, forward strand.
CGAGCGGGCGCCCGACGGCAGGCAACATGGTCTACCCGGGCGGGGTGGCGAGCTCCTTCACGTTCAGCTACAACGATGCGGCACGGTCGGAAACGAAGGTCGAGACGACGGGTGGGACCGTTGTCACGGCGACGCAAACCTACACGGCAGACGGCAACCCGCTGCTGCGCACGCAGACAACCAACGGCAGTCCCGCAGTTTCGACCCGCACCAGCACAATCGCGGCTACCGCGCAGGCGTGCTCATAGGGGCTGGGGACTGGGGGGCTGGGGGCTTGGGGCTGGGGGTAGGGGGCTAGAGGCCAGAGGTTAGAGGTTAGAGGTTAGAGGTTAGAGGTTAGAGGTCGGTGTTCGGTGGTCGGGTGGCGATCGTTGTAGGATCGCCGGACTCGTCGTGCGCCGCTGCCTGATCGCATTCGCTCTCTTAGCCGTGGGTTTACCGGCGCCCCAAGGCGCCTCGGCGCAACAGCCGGCTGCTGCCTCCTCGATACCGCGCCCGCTGCCAGGAAATCCCGCGCCGGAATACCCCGATGACGCCCAGGCCTTCGGCAGCGAAGGCATTGTCAGGTTTCGAGTCGACGTCGATGCGGCGGGCGCGGCAACCGCGGTGACGATCGTCGATTCGCCGCGTGCCGGGTCATTGGCCGTGGCGACCAGGGAGGCCGTCCGCAGCTGGCGCTTTACTCCTGGGGTGAAAGAGGGCCGGGCCGCCGCCGGCGTGTACGAAGGGCAGGTCGAATTTCTGCTCGACGGCGAAGTACCGAATGCTCGAATGTATCGAGGCTCGTCCAGTGAAGCGTGGGCAGCCGTGCAGCGGATTTTCGCCGACGCGCGCATCAAGATCGCCACGCGCGACGAGAAACATCATCATCTCGAGTCGGCGTGGATCGCTCGCGACGCCGCGCTGGCTCCTAACTCGAAAACGATGGGGTTGCCTCCACCCTGGCGACTGCGCCGCTACAGGCTGATGGCGTTTGTCTCGCCGTGGGTCGAGCCGGCCCGCATCTATCTCGGTTCCATCGTGGAAGTGGAGCTCGAGCCGGCTGCGGCCGCACTGAAGCGACCGGCAAACGAGCCGACACAGTCCAGGCTCTACAACCTTGATCAGCCCCGCGAGTGGTTCTTTGATCGGCTGGAGGCCGTGGTCGGACCACTCCAGCGGGTGCCGGTCAGCGCCATCAAGCGGAAACGCCTGGCGGAGGACCTGGGAGGCTCGAATCCTGGATGCCTTGGTGAACGGTTGACCGCGACAAGGCCGCCCGGTCCGGGCTCGGTAAAACCGCCTGAGAAGTTCTTCACCAGCGTTCCGCTCTATCCCGCGAACGTTGTGAATCGCCGTGATACGGGGCAGATTGGGTTGGAGGTCTGGATTCTCGAGGACGGCGGAACCATGCCCGTTCGCGTCATTCAACGGCCGGGAAGATCGGACGAAATGTTGCTCGCCGCGTCGAGCGCCATCTCGTTGTGGCGCTACAGTCCGGCGATCATCAACGGGTGCCCAGTCCCGACAGTGATGAAGGTCACCACGTCGTTCAACCTGCGATAGGCAACAGGTTGATTTTTTCTTACCGAAACCGACGCCCAAGCGTATCGTGAGGAGCCATGCCGGAGCGACACCGGAAGATGTGCCTCGCGATCGTTGGCGCCACGAGTTGGCTCGCCCTGGTCACGGCGCAACCATCGCCGCCGCGGTTCGAGGTCGTGTCCGTCAAGCCCCACAATGCTGCGGCGCCTCCATGGTTGAACGGCGTGCGTATTCTGCCAAGCGGCCGTTTCGAGGCCATCGGTACGACTGTGCGCGGTCTCCTGCCCAGCGCTTACCCGCTTCGATCCTTCCAGTTTCTCGGTGGACCTGGCTGGATCGACAGTGAAGAGTTCGACGTTGTGGCGACCACAGGAATTGGACTGCGGCCACCGCACGAAATGCAGGCGATGACGCGCGCACTGCTGGCCGAGCGGTTCGGTCTCGTCGCCCACGAAGAGACACGTGAGCGGCCCTTCTACGCCCTGATGCTTGCGAGTAGTGACGGCAAGCTCGGTCCGAATCTGCAAAAGGCCACGGTTGATTGCGCTGCCCAAAGAAGGACGCCGATTGGTCCAGACGCACCGCCGCGGCTGGAACGATTCGACCCGATGGCGCCGGTCACGTGCGGGATGACGACTGGGCCAGGAATCGTGAACGCCGGTGGCTTGCCGATGGGTCAACTCGCGCGGAGGCTCGAGTATTTTGTTGATCGACTCGTCGTCGACAGGACCGGCTTGTCCGGCGAGTACACGCTGCAACTGAGGTGGACTCCGCAACTCGGAGATCCGGGCGTGACCTTTACCGTCCGGGGACTTCCGGACATATCGCTCTTTACGGCTCTCAAAGAGCAGCTGGGGCTCAAGCTCGAACCGGATCGCGGCCCACTGCAGGTCATCATCGTCGACCGTGCCGAGCGTCCGACTCCGGACTGACCGCCAGAAGACCCGCTGGATCAGAATATTCGCGAGAGCGACAACTGTAGTCCGGGCAGAAGGGCCGTCGTGAGCGTGTCCCCGGCATCGCGCGAGAGCGTGATCGGCGGCTCGAATCTGCCGGCGTGATGCCGGTAGACGCGGATCCGCTCCGCGCCAGGGTCGACCAGCCAGTACTCCGAAACGCCCCTCCGTTCGTAGAGAGTTCTCTTGATCGTCTCGTCCTGCCGCCTGGTACCGGGTGACACAACCTCCACTACCAGTTCCGGTGCGCCGGCCGCGTGCTGCTCCGTGAGAATGGCCGCGGCGCGCTCGTTGGACATGTAGAGCAGATCCGGTTCGACAACATCAAACCGCGAAAACACCACGTCAAACGGCGCGACGAACACTTGACCGGCCGGATGCTCCTCGAGCCATCCGCGAACCAGAAAGACGAGATTGACGAGCACCCTCTGGTGCCTGGTATTCGGCGCGGCGGACACGACGTGGACTCCGTCGATCAACTCGTGCCGCAACCCGTCGTCTTCCGGGAACAGCAGGAAGTCGTCGTACGTGAGCTTCACGCCGGGATGAGGATCCAATCCGGACATGCGGCTCATTATCGCATCGTCTGAGCATGGAGGATGCCAGGCTGGATCGCCTCAATTTCTGGACTTTTGGCGGATTTGCGGGGAGGGTCGGCAAATTTCATCACTGAGCGTGCGACGACCATCGAAAAAAACGACGTTAGACTCGTGGTGCGCCCTGATGACCAATCCCTGGCTGGAGATTTCCGAGTCCGACTACCTCAGACACATGGGGCATTCGGCGGTCGATCAGCTCGCGCCGCTCAACCGGCTGTTTGGCGATGCGATGCGTACGGTTCAGCCGCGACGTCTCTTGATGCTTGGCGCGACGACGGGGAATGGCCTCGAGCACATCGACGCCACGATCACGAGACAAGTGACAGTCGTCGATATCAACCCGCAGTACCTTGCCAGGCTGCGGGAGCGGTTTCCGAATCCGGTCTTCGAACTCGACGTTCGATGCGCCGACCTCGAAGACGTGACGTTCGAGCCGGCGGCGTACGATCTGGTGCACGCCGCGCTGGTGCTCGAGTACGTGGACTGGCGGGCGCTCCTTCCACGCGTCGCAACCGCCCTGGCTCCGCATGCTGTGTGCAGCGCCGTCCTGCAGCTGCCCTCGTCGTCGGTCGCGGCGGTGACTCCGACCGGAGTCGCCAGCATCCAGTCGCTGGCGCCGCTCTTTCAATTCGTCGATGCCGACTCGTTCATCGCGGCCGCGGCCACTGGCGGGCTGCGACTCGATGCTCGCCGAACCGAAGTGTTGACGACCGGCAAGATGTTCGAAGTTCTGTATCTCGCGAAGAGCTCGGTAGAGTCCAGCTAACGCCGGACGCCACCGATAGCGGACCGCCCCATGCCCATCAGCGTCAGCGTGATCTCGCGGCGCTGGCCGCCGTCGAAGTCGACAAATAGGATCCGTTGCCAGCGTCCGAGCATGAGCGACGTGTCGGACACCGGAACGGATTCCGAGCTGCGCAGCAGCGCGGCGCGGCAGTGTGCATGACCATTGCGCCGTTCGCCGGGCATCAGATTGACGGTACGGCGCAGGAAGTCGTCGTGGGCGTATTCGTCGCCGCACGGCGCCGTGCGCTCGAAGAGCGCGGTCAGATCGTCGAGAAGCAGCGGCTCGTGTTCGTTGATGAGGATGCCGGTCGTCGTGTGCCGGGTGTGCACGGTCACCGTGCCTTCGACCAGGCCTAGACACTGAACGGCGGCGTTGACGGGAACGGTGAGATCGACAAACTCCACCGGCCGGCTGGTGACGACCGTAATCGTCAGATGGCGAACGAAGCTGATCGGGCTGGGGCTTTTCGGGACTTCGGGCAGGGCGAGGAGCGGCATGTTCACGGGGACTCTCCAATTCACGATGTAGGGTCCAAGTCAGCTGGACCTCGGATGGCGTGAAAAGGATGCCTGGGCGCTCTCGGGGATGTCGTCAGCGGCGGGTGAGGGTTCGGTGAGGGGGTAGTGATTTCAACGAGTTACGTCGATTTCGGCCGATAAGTCAGGCCCCAGCCGAGCGACAACCCGAAGGCACTTCCTTCAAAGCCGCTCAGAATCGCGCGTGTCAGGGTTCCAAAATCGGGTTCGCCGATGAGCCGTCCGAGCGGCGCGAGCACCAGTTCAGCATTGTTCGACGATCTGGCAATTTCGTGGACGAGCCCGCCGACGAGCGGGTGGCCGGCGAGCGCGAGACCCACGGCCGCCACGCCCGTGCACGCTGCAACAGCCACCGCCGCTACCAGCCGCTGTTTGCCGCGAAGGGCCGCCAGTCCGCCTCCCTGCGGCATCGTCGTCAGGCCGTATCCCAGTCCGGCGGCCGCGCCGAGCACCAGACCATCGAACGCGACACCGCCACGTACCAGGGTCAGGCCAAAGAGACCGATCAGCACCGCGTGAAGAACGATGCCGGTGACGCCGGCGACGATCGCGCCACCAAGACCACCGCAGAGAATCAACGCGAGCGTGCGGCGCGAGCGTGCCACTGCCTCTGCTGTCACAAGGCCGGCGGCGACGCCCGATGCGCCGACGCCGCCCGCGAGCGCGCCGACGGCAGCGAGCGCGATCGCCGCCTCCAACGGAACCGTCTCTGGCGCCGTGAAGTGCAACGCGACGCCGCCGATCGCGCCGGCGACGACCCCGCCGAGCACGCCGGTCGCGGCGGCGCTGGCCCAACGGCGCGCGATCGCGCCTTTGACATCGGCCATACGCAGGCGGATGAGCGCGACGATGGCGCCGGAGGCTTCGGTGTCGGTGAGGAGCGGCACGTTGCCGGAGTTCGGCACGTTCCAGCGGACGTCGCGCATGATTGCCACCGCCGGCGCATGATGTGGGCGCCGCGTGAGGTCCGCCAGCGCATCCGTCGTGCCGAGGGCGTGGAGCTGTTCGGCCAGATCGCGTGCTTCTTCGGGATCGGTCGCGGTGAGCAGACGATCGACAAGCGGGGCGACCGGCACAGCCTTGGCGGCCGGTTCAGTTTCGCGCGGCGCCGCAGCGGCCGGTTCGTCCAGTTCCTCGACGATCTGTGCGTGCACGAACTGATAGCCGTGCCGCGACACGGTTCTGATGAAGCGCGGTTCGCGCGGGTCGTCGCCGAGCGTGCGGCGCAGGGTACGAATCGCCTGCGAGAGCGCACCGTCCGAGACGATCACGTCGCTCCACACTTCCGCGAAGATGACGTCCTTCGACACCGCGTCCTGACGGCGAACGATCAGCAGCAGGAGGAGATCGAAGTAGCGGGGAATCAGCGGCACCGGCCGTCCCCTCTTGGAGAGCAGGCGCTGGCGCGGCGAGACAACGAAGTCGTCGAATCTGAAGCGGGACGCGGCGGCCACAGTCGGACTGACCAATCCTACTGTGAGCGGGGCGCAGACAGCAGCGCGGCCGTGATCCGGGCCCATTCCTGGGCCAGCGTGTCCCTGGCTTCGGGCTGTCCGGCGCGGCGGTACCAGTAACGGGCGTTTCCGGCATCGCCTTCTTTACGATGAAGATACGCGTGCACCCAGGCGCCGGACGGGCCCTCATCGTCCTGCGCGAGCGCGTGCGCGCGCTCCCAGTCGCCCTTGGCGTCGTGCCACAGCGCGCGAAGCAGCGGCGGGAGCGGTGGCGGCGACGCGTCCGTCAGCGTCGCGTTGAAGTCATCGAGGGTCATTGTGCTAGAGTCCGAACGCTTTGATCCTTTTCCAAGGAGTCCTTGTATGAAGCGTTTTGTGATGGTCGCCGCCGGTGTGCTCTGCGCCACGCGCGCGTACGCGCAGCCGCCCGCGCCCGGGCCGGTGACGCTCGTGGCCAGCGTGAACCGCGGCTACAACAACGTCAAGCAGAACCTGACCGAGGAAGCGGCGAAGATGCCGGAAGCGGACTACGGCTTCAAGCCCGGTCCGGCGCCGGAACTGCGGACCTTCGGGATGCTGTTCGGCCACGTCGCGAACGCGCAGTTTGGATCGTGCGCGGCGGTGCTGGGTCAGCCGAACCCGAATCAGGGTCACAACCTCGAGCTCGAGGCGAAGACCAAGGCCGAGATCACCAAGGCGCTCGCCGATTCGTTCGCGCTCTGCGACAAGGCCTTTGCCGCGCTGACTGAGGCGAACGCGAATGAGATGGTCACGCAGGGGCAGGGGCAGACGGCGCGCGCGGCGATTCTCTACAACCTCGTCGTGCACAGCAACGAGATGTACGGGACCGCGTCGGTCTACATGCGCGCGAAGGGTCTCGTGCCGCCGTCGACCGAGCGTCAACAGCAGATGATGCAGGGCCGCGGCCGCGCCGGCGGAGCGCCCGGGCGGTAGATCGACGCCCATGTCTGGACTCCTGCGTTACATCGACACGCCGGCCGTGCCTCAGAGTGGTGCCGGGCCCCGTCCGCGGGCGCTCGGCACGCTCGTCCTGTTGCATGCTTTTCCGCTGAATGCACGCATGTGGGAGCCGCAGCAGGCACTCGCAGACCACGGCTGGCGGATCATCGCGCCGGTATTTCCAGGGTTCGACGGCAGCTCCGGCGCGAGCCCGCATGCGACGGTCGACGACTTCGCCGGTAAACTCGTCGATCTGTTGGACAGCCTGCACATCGAGCAGGCGGTGATTGCCGGACTGTCGATGGGCGGTTACGTCGCGTTCGCGCTGCTGCGTCACGCGCGGCGCTACTTCAGCGGCCTGGTGCTCGCCGACACGCGCTCGCAGGCGGACACACCCGAAGGACAGCAGGGCCGCGAGAAGATGCGCGCGCTGCTCCGCGAGAAGGGGCCGTCGGCGATCGCCGACGAGATGATTCCGAAGCTGCTCGGCGACACGACCAGGCGCGAGCGTCCGCAGGTCGCTGAAACCGTGCGCGCGCTCATCATGTCGAGCTCGGCCGAGGCGATCGACGGGGCGATCAACGTGCTGAAGACGCGTCCGGACGCGACGCCGCTGCTCTCAGGCATCCACATCCCGACGCTGATCGTCGTCGGCGAGGAAGACACGCTGACCCCGCCGGAGATGAGCCGCTCGATGCACCAGGCGATCCACGGATCGGATCTCGTCACGATTCCAGAGGCCGGGCATCTCGCCAACCTCGAGCGCCCGCGCGCGTTCAATGCCGCGCTCGCGACCTTTCTTACCGATCGCATATAGTCTCGCCTGACGATGGGACGTTCCTGGCGCTGGCTGATCGCTGCCGTCATCATGGCGCTCGCCGTCCGCGCGACATCCACGGCGCAAGAGCCGAGGTTGCCGCCGGCCGCCGATGCCTTCGAACAGTGGATGGATCTTTACGTCCGCGACGGGTTCGTCTACTACGGCGTGCTCAAGAGTCAGCGCAGCATTCTCGATCGCTACGTGTCGTCGCTTGCCGATCCACAGCCGGCGACGTTGCCCAAGAACAGTCAGGTGGCGTTCTGGTTGAACGCGTACAACGCGCTGGTCATGCAGACGGTGGTTGATCACTTCCCGCTGGCGTCGAGCGACGTGTATCCGCACGGCAGCATCCGCCAGATTGCCGGCGCCTTCGATCGGGCGCCGCACCAGGTCGCCGGCCGGACGCTGACGCTCGATCAGATTGAGAACACCGTGCTGGCCGGATTCGACGAGCCGCGGGTGTTTCTGGCGATGGGCCGCGGCGCCGTTGGCAGCCCGCGCCTGCGCTCGGAGCTGTTCACCGCGGATCGCCTCGAGCAGCAGCTGGCGCAGGCCGCCGCCGAATGCGCCGACCACGCGAACTGCCTGCGCATCGATCGTCCCGGCAACCGCCTGCTCGTGAGCAGCGTCTTCTATTGGCGCCGGGCCGAGTTCTCCGCGGCGTACAGCGCCGCGGCCGATCCGCTGTTTCAGGCGCGCAGCCCGATCGAACGCGGTGTCCTGGCGTTCGTCGGAGCGTCGCTCTACAACGCCGAACGTGCGTTCCTGGAGCGCAACACGTTCAAGGTCGAGTACATTCCGTTCGACTGGGACATCAATGACATGTCGAACCACAGCTCGCGGCCCTAGCCCCCAGCCCCCAGTCCCCAGCCCCTGATTTCTAACCTCTAACCTCTAACCTCTGTCCTCTACATGGATCTCGAACTCACCAACAAAGTGGCCATCATCACCGGAGGCAGCCGCGGCCTCGGCTTCGCAAGCGCCAAGGCGTTGGCGCACGAAGGCTGTCTCGTGGCGATCTGCGCGCGTGGGGAGAAGCGGCTCGAGGAAGCGGCGGAGGAACTTCGCCGTGTCGCGGCTTCGTCGGATCACGTGCTGCCGGTCGTCGCGGATGTCTCGACGGCCGATGGCGTGGCCGAAGTTGTGGGCAAGACCGTGGAGAGCTTCGGCGGCCTCGACATCCTCGTCAACAACGTCGGGCTCGCCCGAGGCACGACGATCGTCGACACGACCGACGTCGAGTGGCAGGAAGCGATCGATCAGACGCTCTTGCCGGCAATTCGCGCGTCGCGGCAGGCGGTGCCGCACCTGCGGCGGCGAGGTGGCGGCGTGATCCTCATGATTGCGTCGATCTGGGGCCGCGAGTCGGGCGGCCGCATGACCTACAACGCGGTGAAGGCGGCCGAGATCAGCCTGGCGAAGTCGATGGCGCAGCAGCTGGCGCGCGACAACATCCGCGTGAACAGCATCGCGCCGGGTTCGATCTCGTTTCCCGGCGGCTCGTGGCACAAGCGCCAGCAGGAAGACCCGGCCGGGATCGCCGACTTCGTGATGCGCGAGCTGCCGTTCGGCCGTTTCGGGCGGGCCGAGGAAGTCGGCTCCGTGGTCGCGTTTCTCGCGTCGGCTCGGGCGAGCTGGATCAGCGGCGCGAGCATTCCGGTAGACGGCTGTCAATCGCGGTCGAACATCTGAGAACCTAGAACCTTTCGAACCCTCCGAACCCATCGAACCCCCCGAACCTTTTTGAGTCGTTTCGCCTCTTGATCGCCTTAGGGGCGGCTGGTACTATCGCTGCCTCATGACGGATGTCGGGCTGTCGACAGTGGGGACTGCTGTCGCGAAGGCTGGCCGCGAAGGGGCCCTCGACGCGGCGCTCGACCGCCTCGCTCCCGGCCACCTGCCGGATCGGCCCGACACGCCCGACCGTCACGTTACCGCCATCCGGCGCCTGCCCGCGGCCGCTGCCTCGTACGCGCCGTTTCCCGATGGACTGGACGATCGCCTGCGGCAGGCGCTCGAATCGCGCGGCGTCTCCCAGCTGTATTCGCATCAGGCGGAGGCAATCCGTCACGCGCTGAGCGGGCGCCACACCGTCGTCATCACGCCGACCGCGTCGGGTAAGACGCTCTGTTACAACGCGCCGGTCCTCAACGCGATTCTTCAGGACCCCTCCAGCCGCGCGCTCTACCTCTTTCCGACGAAAGCGCTCGCGCAGGATCAGCTCGCCGAGCTGCAGGGCATGTGCGAGACGATCGATCGGGCCACCGGCGAACAGATCGGCGTCTTCACCTACGATGGCGACACGCCGCAGGATGCGCGGCGGACGATTCGCGCCCGCGCGCATCTGGTGCTCTCGAATCCCGACATGGTGCACTCGGGCATCCTTCCGCACCATCCGCGCTGGGCGAAGCTCTTCGAGAACCTGCGCTTCGTCGTCGTCGACGAACTGCATGCGTATCGCGGCGTCTTTGGCAGCCATTTGTGTAACGTGCTGCGCCGCCTGCGCCGCATCTGCCGGCACTACGGCTCGAATCCGACGTTCATCTGCTCGTCGGCGACGATTGCCAACCCGCGCGAGCTGGCCGAACGGCTCACCGAGCAGCCGTTCGAGCTCGTCGATCGCAGCGGCGCGCCCCGCGGCGAGAAGTTCTTCGTATTCGTGAATCCGCCGGTCGTGAATCAGCAGCTCGGCATCCGCCGGTCGTATCTCGCCGAGACCCGGCGCGTCGCCGCCGAATTCCTCAAGCGCAACCTGCAGCTGATCGTGTTCGCGCAGAGCCGGCTCTCCACCGAAATCCTCACGACGTATCTGAAGGAGGATTTCGAGGAGGGCGCGGGTGCCCCGGAACGGATCCGCGGTTATCGCGGCGGCTACCTGCCGTTACGCCGGCGCGAGATCGAGAAGGGCCTGCGCGAGGGTGCGGTCCGTGCCGTCGTGTCGACCAACGCGCTGGAACTCGGCATCGACATCGGGGCACTCGACGTGTCGATCATGGCCGGCTATCCCGGGACGATCGCGTCCACCTGGCAGCGCGCCGGACGGGCCGGCCGCCGCTCGGGGCGCTCCGCGGCGGTGATGGTGGCCAGCAGTGCGCCGCTCGATCAGTTCGTCGTCCGCCATCCGTCCTATTTCTTCGACGCCTCGCCCGAACGCGCGCTGATCGATCCCGACAACCTGCACATCCTCGTGGATCACGTGAAGTGCGCCGCGTTCGAATTGCCGTTTACCGGGCAGGAGGCGTTCGGCCGGCACGACGTTCAGGAAGTCCTCGGTCTCCTTGGCGAGCAGGGGCTGGTCCATCGCAGCGGTGATACAGAATCCGGAGCGGGCAGCTGGACGTGGACGAGCGAATCCTATCCAGCCGACGCCGTCAGCCTGCGCTCCGTCACCTCGGATAACTTCGTCGTCGTCGACACGACGCGCGACACGCGCGTCATCGGTGAAACAGACTTCACCAGCGGACCGTCAACGCTCCACCCGAAGGCGATCTACATGCTGGAGGGGCAGCTGTTTCAAGTCGAGAAGCTCGATTTCGAGGGCCGCAAGGCGTTTGTCCGCGAGGTCGACAGCGACTACTACACGACAGCCATTTCGAACAGCCGCGTCACCATCATCGACACGTTTGCTACAGGAGAACCCGTCGAACCCATCGAACCTGAACCTGTCGAACCCGTGGAACCGATCGAACCTTTCGAACCACTGAAAAGCCATGGCGAAGTGCATGTCGTTTCCCGTGTGGTTGGCTTCAAGAAAATCAAGTTCTACACGAACGAGAACGTCGGCTCCGGTGAGCTCGATCTTCCCGAACAGCAGATGCACACGACCTCGTACTGGCTGACGATTCCAGCCGCGGTCATGGGCGTGCTGCCGTTTGCCGCGGACGATCGCCGCGACGGCATCGTTGGTCTGGCATTCGCGATGAAGCAGATCGCGCAGCTCTTGCTCATGTGCGATGGCCACGACATCGGCTTGTCGATCGACACCGAAGCTCAGAACCCCCGCGTCTTCATCTACGACAACTATCCGGGCGGCATCGGCTTCAGCGAGCCGCTGTACCGCATGCACGATGAGCTGCTGGATGCGACCGGCCGTCTCATCGCCGAATGCGACTGCGAGAGCGGCTGCCCGGGGTGCGTCGGCCCGCTCGGCGAAACCGGCCCGCTGGCGAAAACCGCGGCGCTGCGCATCCTCGATCTCCTCCGCGCCAAGCGGCTGGCGGCCTGAGGTGGGAACGTTGTCGCTCCGCGATCGGCTGCGCGAGGTCATCAAATCCCCGGGCGTGGCGGCCGTCGAGACGTCTGGCACGGCGCCGGCGTCGCACCACACGGATGGCCGCGCTCTTCAGACGTTCGAAACCTCGCTCGGTGGCGCGTGGCGCGAGTCCGCCAACGGCGCATCGTTCGTCGTCACGCGCCGATTCGACGCGGCGGCAAGCTATGGGGGCTGCCGTGTCGGACAGCTGGCGGAGCGGCTGCGGCGCGCCTCACCTGCCGCGTCGCTGCTGGCCGCGAAGCCGACACCGCCGTTCTTGTTCTTCGACCTCGAGACCACCGGTCTGAGCGGCGGCGCCGGCACCTTCGCGTTCATCGTTGGGACCGGATGGTTCGACGCCCGGGACGGGTTCGTCATCGAACAGCATCTGCTCGTGGATTTCGATCGCGAACGGAGCATGCTGCAGCTGGTGGCGCAGACGCTCGGCCGGTTCGGCGCACTCGTGACGTTCAACGGCAAATCGTTCGATGCGCCGGTGCTCGATACGCGCTACTCGTTCCATCGCCTGCCGGCACCGTGGGGCGCGCTGCCACACGTCGACGTCCTGCATCCGTCGCGCCGGTTCTGGGGCGGCAGCGACGAAGACGGCTGCACACTCATTGCGCTCGAACGTCAGCTCCTTGGCGCGCAACGGGTTGGCGACGTCCCCGGGTTCGAGATTCCCGCCCGCTATTTCCGTTTCATCCGGTCAGGCGATCCGCAGCCGCTGCTCGCCGTGCTCGAACACAACCGGCTCGATCTGCTGTCGCTGGCCGGCGTCACGGCGCGGCTCCTGCACCTCGTCGAAGGCGGCGTCGGCCAGGCAGTCGATGCGCGCGAGGTCGTGGCGCTCGGCCGGGTCTACCAGCGCGCAGGAGACGACGCTCGAGCGGAAGAAGCCTTTCGGCACGCCGTCGAGGGTGATGGTGCCAAGCGCCGTGCGGGCGTGGATCCGTTGATCAGGGTCGAGGCGCTGCGCGCGCTCGCATTGGCCGCCAGGCGGCGGCGTGCGTACCAGGAGGCCGCGGCGCGGTGGCGCCAGCTACTGGAGACCGCGCAGTGCCCGTCGAACATCGTGCAGGAAGCGATCGAGGCGCTGGCGATCCATCACGAACACCGGATTCGCGATCTGACGGCGGCGCGGAAGTTTGCGGAGCGGAGTCTCGAGATGGGGTGGAAAACGACACGAGGCGATGCCGCCCGGCACCGCCTCGCACGAATCGAACGAAAGCTAATCAGCGAGCAGCGCCCGCTGCTGGCTTCTTTGCCGCTTTAGCGGCTTCCTTGCGGCTGGCGGCGGTCTGAGCGCCGAATTTCTTCGTGAACCGCTCGACGCGTCCTTCGGTGTCGATCAGCTTCTGACGACCGGTGAAGAACGGGTGGCAGTTCGAGCAGATTTCGAGATGCAGCTCGTGCTTGGTCGAACGGGTCTTCCACGTCGCGCCGCACGCGCAACGCGCCTCGACCGAGTGGTACTTGGGGTGAATGCCTTGCTTCACGGCGAACTCCTTGGGCTTCCCGGGAAACACTAAGTATAACCTCTGAATGGGTTCGAGAGGTTCGACGGGTTCGAAAGATTCGAGGGGTTCTTCGGCGAAGATGTGACGGTAAGTGACTCAAAAAAGGCCGGTTACATCCAGCGCCGCCTTTTGAACCCAGAACCTGGAACCAGTCGAACCCATCGAACCTTTCGAACCCATCGAACCATCAAGAGGCGTGTGACGGCCTATCCCATCGATGAGCGCGGAGCGCGTCGTGCAGGCGCGGCGGCAGCTTCTCGCCGTCGCTCGCGGCAAGGTTGGTTTCGACGTGCCGCGGCTTCCTCATCCCCGGAATCGTCGTCGTGACGGCCGGATGCTCGAGGATGAAGCGCAACGCCAGCTCAGGAAGGCTCATCCCCTCCGGCAAAAGCGGCAGCAATCGCTCAACCCGCGGCAGCGTCGCCCTCAAGTGTTCCGGGGTGAAGTAGACGTTGCGCCAGTCGCCGTCGGGCCACTTCGAATCGAGCGTCAGCGTGCCGGTCAGGCTGCCTTCGTCGAACGGGACGCGCGCGATGATCGCGATGTTGTGTGCGTGACAATAGGGAAATAGCTCGTCCTCCGGCGCCTGGTCAAAGATGTTGTAGACGACTTGCACGCTGTCGACGAGGCCGGTCCTGAGCGCCCGCATCACGTTGGTCGGCTCGAAGCGATTGACGCTGATCCCAAACGCGCGCACCAGTCCTTCGTCCTTGAGTTCACGAATCGCCCGCTGCCAGACGTCGCTCTCCGACCACGCGTCCGACCAGACGTGAAACTGCTGCAGGTCGATGGCATCCACGCCAAGATTGGCGAGGCTCTTCTCGGTGTATTCGCGAATGTGGTCGCGAGGGTACGTGTCCTCGACCGGAACGCTGCTCGAACCGGGCCAGCGCATGTTCTTCGGCGGGATCTTCGTCGCGAGAATCATCGGGGCGTGAGGATGATGGCGGCGTGCCTCGCCGAGCAGCTTCTCGCTGTGGCCGACACCGTAGACCCACGCCGTGTCGAAGAAGGAGCAGCCGCGAGTGATGGCGAGCGCCAGCGCTCGCAACGATTCCTCATCGTCCGATCCGGTCCAGCCGCCCATGCCCCACATGCCGTAGCCGATCTCGGAAACCTTCCATCCGGTCCGGCCAAATGTTCGAGAGCGCATGCCGTTGATTCTACTGTCCGCCGGTTGCCAGCGTTCGCCTGAGCGCTCTGGCTTCGTCGAGCATCGCCTGCGCGGCCGCCAGCGCCGCCGGCTCCATCTGAGGCGCAGCGTGCGCCGTGTCGCCGCCGAGCCCGGAATCTCGGTACTGCCGCAGACGCGCGACCATCAGATCGCGCACTTCGTTGGCGTTGGAGAGCCCCGCGAATCGTCCGATGTGGCCGCTGTGACGCTGCTTGTCCCCGCTGCCGCCGCCGCCCGCGGCTTGTACTTCGACATCCGCGAGACCGAGCGCCAGTTGCAGCGGCCCTGACGCGACGCGAATCTCCTGGATGTTGCTGTAGGTCATCGTCAGCTCGTTGACCTGAAACACACCGCTCCGGATCCGAAGACTCCGGTCGGTCACGATGTACCAGCGCAGCCGGTAGTTGATGCGGCGGGCGATGAAGGTGACGATGACCGCCAGGACGTAAACACTCCAGACGACAATCAGGACGGCGCCGATAAGCATTCGCGCCCAGCCCGGCACCTGGTCGAGGCCCTGGGCAATACCGATGCTCGCGCTCAAGAGCGCCACCAGGACGAGCGCGCACGCCGCCGCCCAGACCAGAATCGACCAGGCGTAATAGTTCTCGCCGGCGCGAAAGACACGAATGGAATCCGGCGATCCGTCCGGGATTTCCGGCGCGGACGGAACGGCGAGCCATTCCAGCACCCGTTGTTCGAGGGCGCTGAAGCGAAAGCCGGGATCAGCGATTGAAGCCACGGGTGTTCTGCTGTTCGACGGCCGTTCTGATCGCCCGAAGCTCCGCGGCGACTTCGCTCAACACCGCACTGAGCGACGACGGTTCCGCCGCAGGAACGGTCGCCTCGGCGTGGTGATGCGCACCGCGCATCCGCGAATAGAGAAAGTCGCGCACCGCGACGAAGTTCAGAAGTCCCTCCAGGACCATCTCGGATCCGGCGCTGCCGCTGGCCGTCTGGATCTCGATCCGCGCCAGTCCGAGCCACCGTTCGACGACGTTCGAGCGCAGCTGGATGTCCTGAATCCGCGAGTAGTTCAGCATGATCTCGCGCCGGATCAGGATGCCCCACTTCATGTGGATCCCTTCATCGTCGAACCGGTAGCGCATCGTGTGGTAGCGGAAGTAGAGCAGCACCATCGTCAGCGGAAACGCCACGTTCGTGGCGATCGCCTTGCAGACGTAGTACTTGAAAAGCTGCGGGCTCGGCAGCTCGATCGAAGCAATCTCCAGCGGCAGTGGGTTGCTGCTCATGGTGGCGGGCATTCTAGCCTGTCTGTTCCCGGCCTCGGCGGAGGCGCGCCGGAAACATTCCGGCCCGGCCGGCCGTATGTCCGGAATGCGCGTCGTCATTGTCCGACACGCGCGCAGGAGGATCCGTGATCAGCCACGAAATCATCGGCGACGACATGCAGGCGGTGGTGTTGACGCTCGCGGCAGGCGACGAGGTGCGCGCCGAGGCCGGCGCGATGACTTACATGACCGACGGCATCGAGATGGACGCGCGCATGCAGGGCGGCATTCTCGGCGGCTTGAAACGCAAGATTCTGGCCGGCGAGAGTTTCTTCCTCACCTATTTCCGCTGCCACCAGTCGTCCGCCAAGGTCGCGTTCGCCGGTCCGTACCCTGGCAAGATCCTCCGGATGCCGCTTCAGAACAGCGCCATCCTCTGCCAGCGCGACGCCTTCCTCTGCACCGACGGCAACATCGAAATCAACATCGAGTTCACCAAGCGCCTTGGGGCAGGTTTCTTCGGCGGCGAGGGTTTCATCCTCCAGCGCCTCGAAGGCACCGGCGAGGCGTTCATTCACTCGGGCGGCACGGTCATTCCGATGGAGCTGAAGGCGGGCGAGCGTCTCCGCGTCGATACGGGTTGTCTCGTCGCGTTCGATCCGTCCGTCGACTACGACATCCAGTTCGTTGGCGGCATCAAGACCGCCATCTTCGGTGGAGAGGGGCTCTTCTTCGCGACGATGACCGGACCCGGGCGAGTGTGGATCCAGACGCTGCCGTTCTCGCGGCTCGCCGATCGCATCATCGCCGCCAGGCGCGGCGATCGCGAAGACGTCAAACGCGACTTCGGCGGCGCGCTCGGTGCGCTCGGCGATCTGATCGGCGGCGATCGATAGGTTTGTCGGTGGCGTCCGGCTCTAGCCGACAGCTGGCGGACGTTACTGTGAACAGGAACGCGTCAGTCGGATCGCAATCAGGTTGCGAGTCGACAGACTGTCGCGCTGGACTTCCTTGAAGCACGTGCCATCGCTCCACGAAGAGGTGTCTGGTGATTCGACGCTGCTGCGAATCACCGTCGCCTCGGTGGCGGGAAGGCTGTCGAGCCTTTTCACGATCCCGCGGCCGTCGTCCGAATCGTAGACGAACAGAAAGATACGGCCATCGAGGGCCGTGGCCGCAATCTGGTCGAGCCACCACAAATCGGACATCACGTATCCGCCTGACGGCGCTTCCGCCGCGACGAAGTCCACCACGCGCCCGTAGGTGATCTTGGTGCCGCGCAGCAACCGGTACCCGTTGCGCTGAATCCACGCGCCGCCGAGCAGCAGAATTGCGAGTGTCACCGCGGCGGCGACGCGCTTTGGCGGCAGCAGTTCGATCCCGTCCGCCGCGAGAATCGCGAGCGGCACGTATGCGAAGAGCGCATACCGCGGCCCCCATTGGGCGCCGCCTTCGTTGGGGGCGGTGGCCAGCGTCAGCCCCAGGTCGACGATCGCGACCGTCCAGAGAAACGCCCGTCCTCGCCGCGGCGGCGACAGCGCAAGCGTGGCGAGCGCGCAGACGACCGCCGGCGCGACGCGCCAGAAGCTGGCGTCCGAGCCGCGCCCGAACCATAGCGAAAGCAAGGCAAGACGCCCGGCCCACCAGCCCTGATCCAGGTTGGCAACGTTCGAGCGGATGTGCAGCGGCACGACGCTGCCGTAGTGCACGAGGCCGTACACGGCCAGCGGCGCCAGTGTCACGAGCAGGGCCGCGCCGGCGACGACCCATGCGCGTCGCGACACTTTCTCGCCGAGGAGCGGCGCCGCCGCCAGGCTTGCCACACCGACCCAGAGGGCCTCGGGGCGGAGCAGCACCGCGAGGCCAAACGCCAGTCCGCTCGACAGCGGACGATCACGAAGAAGCAGGGCGAGTGCCAGCGTCGCGAGTCCCACGGCTGGCGCGTGTTCCCAGAATTCGAGACCGTAGAAGAGCAGCGGCGTGCCGACCACGAGGGTGGCGGCGGTGGTTTCGATACGGCGCGCCCCGTCGAGCGAGGTGCCCAGCCAGACGGTGGCCGCGACGATCAGCAGGAAGCCGGCGGCGGGAAGGATGTAGAGCCCGCGCAAACCGAACAGGCGGAGCAGCGGAGCGCTGAGGATCGGGAAGATCGGCGAGGTAATCGCGTGCGCGTGCTCGCCGTGCGCTTCGAAGAACGGTTCGATGTGGGGGAGCGATGCGCCGCCGACGACCGGCAGCGCAATCTCGAGCGGGCGGGACGGATGCGCGAGGACGTTGCGCGCGGCGATCAGCTTGACGCCGGGATCGCCTGAGAAGAACGCATCAGGCCTGAGCCCCTGCGCCAGAACGGCCAGCAGGAGCCCGAGGAGCGCCGCAAGTCCCCAGCCTCTAGCCCCCAGTCCCCAGCCCCAGTCTCTACCCTTTTCCGTTGGACATCGACGCCAGGAAGTCCTGGTTCGTTTTCGTCTTCGCCATCTTCGAGAGCAGCAGTTCCATGGCTTCGACCGGCGACAGCGGCGTCAGGACCTTGCGCAGGACCCACACGCGATTCAGATCGTCGCGCTGCAGGAGGAGTTCTTCCTTGCGCGTCCCGCTCTTCTGGATGTCGATCGACGGGAACACGCGGCGGTCGGTGAGCTTGCGATCGAGGTGGATCTCGAGGTTGCCCGTGCCCTTGAACTCTTCGAAGATCACTTCGTCCATGCGCGAGCCGGTGTCGACGAGCGCGGTCGAGATGATCGTCAACGATCCGCCCTCTTCGATGTTGCGGGCCGCGCCGAAGAAGCGCTTCGGCCGCTGCAGGGCGTTGCTGTCTACGCCGCCCGACAGCACCTTGCCCGACGGCGGGACGATGGTGTTGTAGGCGCGGGCGAGACGGGTGATCGAGTCGAGCAGGATGACGACGTCCTTCTTGTGCTCGACCAGGCGCTTGGCCTTCTCGATGACCATCTCGGCGACTTGCACGTGACGCTGGGCGGGCTCGTCGAACGTGGAGGAGATCACCTCACCGCGCACCGACCGCTGCATGTCGGTCACTTCTTCCGGCCGCTCGTCGATCAACAGCACGATGAGATAGACCTCGGGGTGATTGGTCGTGATGGACTGCGCGATGGCTTGCAGGAGCATCGTCTTGCCCGTGCGCGGGGGCGCGACGATCAAGCCGCGCTGGCCCTTGCCGATCGGCGTCATGAGGTCCATGACGCGCCCCGACAGGTT
>CAZOAZ010000082.1:0-22812 GCA_964577955.1 uncultured Bifidobacterium sp.
CGCGCTGGCGCGGCAGACGTTCGATCTGGTGTTGATGGACGTGCAGATGCCGGAAATGGGTGGCTTCGAGGCGACCCAGGCGATTCGCGATCTCGAGCGCGGGACCAAGCGGCATCAGCGGATTGTGGCGATGACGGCGCACGCGATGAACGGCGACCGCGAACGCTGCCTGGCGGCGGGCATGGACGGCTATCTGACCAAGCCGATCGACCGGCAGCGGCTGATTTCGGTCGTGGAAGAGGATTCGGCGGGCGACTCGGCCAAGACGCCGGCGCCGCAGTCGGCGCGCGTGCTCGATCGGGCGCGCATGCTGTCACGGCTCGGCGGCGACGAGGACCTGGTCCGGGAAGTCGCGGGGCTGTTCCTGGAACGCTGCCCGGGCGATCTTCAGGCGATCCGCGACGCGATCGAGCAGAGCGATGCCCGCCGGCTGCGCGAGGCGGCGCACGGGCTGAAGGGCGCGTCGGCGAATCTGTCGGCGTCCGGTGTGGCGGATGCGGCCGCGGCGCTCGAGCGCCTCGGCGCGGACGGGAATCTGGACGATGCCAGCGCGGCGCTGCGCCAGCTCGAGGAAGAAGCCGCGCTCTTGACCGACGCCCTGCGCGCGATCGACACCGTCAGCGAGCTGACCCGCTGAACCAGTGCCGGACGTAGGTGGCCGTGACCACCACGATCGGCACGCCCACCAGCACCCACAGGTACTTGTACTCCTCCGACTGAACGTAGCCGTAGACGATCATCGCCAGCAGCAGGAGATTGAGCAGGATCGCGACCATCGTGGTCGTGATGCCGCGCTCCGATCGCAGAATCCGCATCGTGCTCCGATTATGCCCGAGGGAGACTGGCTTCGCATCCGCAGCTGGATCGAGACGAGATCGAGAGCGCTTGTCCAAAGCTTCAACCACAGAGAGCACAGAGCTCACGGAGGGAATGGACTCGACGCGGTCGGCCTGCGTAGCAGGCCGGCGTTCAGCGCGATCGAATCACGGAAACGAGACTGATCCGAATGCCTGTGGTCTCGTTTCCGTGATTCGGCCGCGCTGACAGTGCCGCTTCGCGGCGCCGCGTCGAGTGGTGTGCCCGCAGTACGACTGTCGCTGTCGATTTGAGGTGGCCCTCTGTGTCTCCGTGCCTCCGTGGCGCATTTGGAACCAGCAGAGGCATTCCGTATTTCGTGCGTTCGTGTTTTCGTGGCGCATTTCAGACCCTGAGAACTGCCATAAGATGGCCGCGATGATTTCGGCATTCGAACTGTTCAAGATCGGCATCGGTCCATCGAGCTCGCACACGATGGGGCCGATGCGGGCGGCGGCGCTCTTTGCCGCGGAGCTGGCCGCGACGGGCGTGCGCGCGGCGGTCGAGGAAATCCAGATCGATCTCTACGGCTCGCTGGCGCTGACCGGGATCGGGCACGGGATCGATCGCGCGCTGCTGCTCGGACTCGAAGGCGAGCGGCCGGAGCGGGTGGACATCGAGGCGATCCCCGCGCGGATCGCGCGGATCCGCGAATCGGGTGAGCTGCGCCTCGGCGGCGAGCAGCCGCTCCGGTTTGTCGAGAGCCGCCACGTCATCTTCCACAAGAATGAAGTCCTGCCGCATCACACCAACGGCTTGCGGTTCACGGCCCGCGGCGCGAACGGCGTGCTGCTGACGCGCGAGTACTACTCAGTCGGCGGCGGCTTCGTGGTGACCGCGGAGCAAGCCGCGGGCGCGGGCGTGCCGGCAGTCCCGGTTCCGTACGACTTCGGACACGCATCCGAACTGCTGCGAATGGTGCGGGAGACCGGCCTCAGCATCCGGGACATCGTGATCGCCAACGAGCATGCCCTCGATCCCTCGCGCCGTGTGGAGGCCGGGCTCCTCGAGATCTGGTCGGTGATGCGCGCCTGCATCGACCGCGGCGTCAGGACCGGCGGCGAACTGCCCGGATCGCTCCGCGTCCAGCGCCGCGCGCGCGGGCTTGCGGACAAGCTGCAGCGCATGACCAAAGAGGATCCGTTGAGCGTGATGGACTGGGTCAGCGTCTGGGCGATGGCCGTGAACGAAGAGAACGCCGCCGGCGGCCGCGTCGTCACGGCGCCGACCAACGGCGCCTCGGGGCTCCTTCCCGGCGTCTTGAAGTACTACACCCAGTACATCGACAGCGCGACCGACGCCGGGATCGTCACGTTTCTGCTGACCGCGTCGGCGATCGGGATCCTGTGCAAG
The DNA here is from genome assembly GCA_964577955.1 of uncultured Bifidobacterium sp. Taxonomy (GTDB): domain Bacteria; phylum Acidobacteriota; class Vicinamibacteria; order Vicinamibacterales; family CAVVIG01; genus CADEEX01. The sequence goes on from CAZOAZ010000082.1 coordinate 2,209, forward strand.
AAGAACGCGTCGATCTCGGGCGCGGAGATCGGCTGTCAGGGGGAAGTCGGCGTCGCCTGCGCGATGGCCGCGGCCGGGCTCGTCGCGGCGCTCGGCGGCACCAGCGCGCAGATCGAGCACGCCGCGGAGATCGGCATCGAACATCATCTGGGGATGACCTGCGATCCGGTCGGCGGCCTCGTCCAGATCCCCTGCATCGAACGAAACGGCGTCGGCGCCGTGCAGGCGATTCAGGCGGCGCGCCTCGCGATGGAGGACGAAGCGGCACACCGTGTCTCGCTGGATCAGGTCATCGAGACGATGCGACAGACCGGACAGGACATGAAGAGTGCGTACAAAGAGACGGCGCTCGGGGGGCTCGCGGTCAACGTGATCTACTGTTGAATTTGGGATTTCAGGATTTCAGGATTTGAGGATTTGGGATTACGCTACCCAGCGTCGCCGCATGCGGCTCGAAATCCTGAAATCCTCAAATCCTGAAATCCTCAAATCCCGAAACACTAGGTTCCACGAATCGCGCTGTGCGTGATCGCGATCAGCGCAACGCACGCTGTATCGCTGCGTAAGGTTCGCGTTCCCATCGACACTGATTCAAATCCGTGCGTGTTGAGCAGGTCGAGCTCGAACGTGTTCCATCCGCCTTCGGGTCCAACCGCCAGCAGGACGCGCTCATCGCGGTGTGGGCGCAGCGTCTCTTGAATGCTTGCGGCGGCTGACGGGTCGGCGACGACTCGTGCAATCCGGCTAACGCCGGACTCCGCAATCCGGCTAAAGCCGGATCCCACAGCGAGAAGGTCTTCGACCAGTACGCGGAATTGTCTGTGGATCGTGACGCGCGGGAGGCGCGTGTCGCGCGCCTGCTGGAGCCCCTCGATGAGCAGCGGGCGGTAGTGCTCGGGAAGCAGCGTGTGCGCGTCGAAGTAGTCGCGCTCGACCTTGTCGGCGTTCGTCAGCATGATGTGGCCGACGCCGAGCGCGGCGAGCTGGGCCCAGAGCCGGCGCATCACTTTCGGACGCGGCAGCGCGAGGAGCAGATCGACTGGCGGCAGCGGCGGTCGCTCGCCGTCGAGCCGGCAGCGGAGCGCCACCGTTCCGGAGTCGACGCTTTCGACGGCGGCCACTCCCCGCGGGCCGTCCACGACGCCAATGCGAAGCTGGCTGCCGGAGACGGCGTGGAGGACGCGCTCGATATGGCGGGCCCGCGCGCCGGTCAGCACGGCCAGACCCGACGCGTCGATCTCGCCCGGTTCGAGAAGAATCAGATTCACGGCCGGTTCTGCATCCTATACTCTCGTGCCATGCCCACACTGAAGATTGGCGCCGCCCTCGGCGCAGCGCTCCTCGTCGGTCTGCTGGCGCGTCCCGGCGCGCAGCAGGCGCGGCCGGCCGGGAGCGGCAGCGAGTGGCCGATGTACCGCCACGATTACGGGGGCAGCGGCTTCTCGGGCCTCAGTCAGATCACGCCCGCGAACGTCGCGCGACTGACGCAGGCCTGGAGCTACAGCCTGCAAAGCGACGCGCCGCCGCCAACCGGCCGCGGCGCCGCCGCCGGCGCGAACTCCCAGGCGACGCCGATTGTGGCCGCCGGACGGATGTTCCTGCCGACCGCGAACCGCGTCGTCGCCCTGGATCCCGAGACCGGCAGGGAACTCTGGCAGCACCGCGTGACGACGGGCACGGTCTCGCGCCGCGGTGTCGCGTACTGGGCCGGCGATGCGACGCACCGGCCGCGGATCTTCTTTGCCGCCGGCCGGCGCCTGGTCGCGCTCGACGCCCAGACCGGCAACGTCGAGGCGGCTTTTGGCGGATCGGGCGAAGTCGATCTCGTCGTGCCGTACAACTCCGTCCCGCTGGTCGCCCGTGATGTCGTCGTGGTCGGTGCGAACAGCCCGCCCGGCGCCGCCGGCGGCATCGGCAACCCGCGCGCGTACGACGCGAAGACCGGCGCGAAGCTGTGGGAGTTCAACTCGGTGCCGCAGCCCGGACAGGTCGGGCACGAGACGTGGGAAGGCGAGAGCTGGCGCAATCGCTTTGGCGCGAACGCCTGGCCGTTCTATTTCACCTATGACGAAGCGCAGGGCGTGCTCTTCGTTCCGCTGGCGTCGCCGATCGGCGGATCGTACGGCGGGGATCGCAAGGGCGCGAACCTGTTCGGCAACTCGGTCGTGGCCATCGACCTGCAGACGGGGAAGTACCGCTGGCACTTCCAGACGATTCATCACGATCTCTGGGACGCCGATCCGCCGGCGCCGCCGGGCCTCTTCGACTTCGTGAGAAACGGCCGCACGGTGCGCGCGCTCGCGCTGACGACCAAGTCCGGCTATCTCTACTTGCTCAATCGCGAAACCGGCGAACCGATCGTTCCGGTGCAGGAGCGCCCGGTGCCGAAGAGCGAGGTGCCGGGTGAGCAGTCGTGGCCGACGCAGCCGTTTCCCACCAAGCCGGCGTCCATCGCGCGCACCAGCTACGCCGCTGCGGATCTCGTGACCGCCGCGGACACGTCGGCGGAGCACGCCGCGGCCTGTGGCGAGCTGGTGCAGCGCAACGGCGGCGTGTTCAACGCGGGCCCCTTCACTCCGTGGCTGTTCCGCGCCGACGGCGCGCCGCCGAAGAGCACGCTGGTGTTTCCCGGCGGTCTGGGCGGAGCGAACTGGGGCGGGACGGCGCACGAGCCGAGGTCCGGACGCATCTTCGTCGCGACGCAGGATGTCGGCGCGCTCGGCTGGGTCGAGAAGGCGCGCGCGGGATCGCCGTTCGCGTACGACAAGGGCGGCGTCGATCGGACCTTCGACGTGCGGGTCGGCGGCGTGAGCATGCCCTGTCAGCGTCCGCCGTGGGGACGGCTCATGGCCGTCAACGGCCAGACCGGCGACGTCGAGTGGCAGGTCCCACTCGGAATCACCGAGCAGCTGCCACCGGAGAAGCAGCGCACCGGTCGTCCGCTGCTGGCCGGTCCGATTGCCACCGGCTCGGGGTTGCTCTTCATCGGATCGACCGACGACAACCGCTTCCGTGCGCTCGACGCGGCGACCGGACGGGAGTTGTGGGTGACGAAGCTCGAGCGCCGCGGCAACGCGGATCCGATGACCTACGCCGGCGCCAGCGGCAAACAGTTCGTGGCGATTGCCGCGACCGACACGCTGGTGGTGTTCGCCCTGCCTTGACAAGATCAATGATGAATGATGATTGATGAACGATGATTGGCGAACGATGACTGGCAAAATGAGGCAATCAATCATCACTCATCAAGCATCGATGGAGTGTGTTCATGAAACTTCTGATACGTGTTGTTCTGGCCGGACTGCTCGTCGCTCCGCTCTCCGTGACTGTTCTGCGAAGCGGCGCACCGGTCCTTGCGCAGGCCCAGGCGCCCGCGGCGGCGTCGACTGTCGAAACGCTGCACTTCCATCACGTGCACCTGAACTCGACCGACCCGAAAGCCGCGGCGGCGTACTATCCGAAGCCGTTTGCCGCCTCCGCGACCGCGACGACCTTCAACGGCTTCGACGCGGTGAAGACCGGCAACCTCTACATCCTCTTCACCAAGGTGGCGGCGACGCCGCAGAACGAGCTGACCGGACCGCAAACCTCGGTCTGGCACTTCGGCTGGAATACGCCGGACTCGTACGCGACCAACGCCAAGTTCCGTCAGATGGGGCTGACGATCGCGCAGATGTGGGACGCCGCCGACGGCAAGCTCGTGGACATGTCGAGCGACGTCCTGCCGGGGCTGATCACGCAGGAACAGATCCTGGCGGCGCGCGCCCGCGGCGTCCAGCCGGAGCGGCGCGGCGGCTTCGGCTACCTGCGCGGACCCGACGGCGCGATGATCGAGAACGCGCAGGGCCGGGGCGGCGAGCCCGAGCGCTTCAACCACGTGCACATGTACCACGAGCACCCGCGCTGCGCCGCGGAGTGGTACGCGAAGCATCTCGGCGCGCGCGGACGCGGCGGCGCCGAGCCGGCGCCGGGCGTGCCAGGCACGGTGGGAGACTGCAACACCAACCCGAAGACGGTCTATGCGCCGCCGACCTGGCCGTCGTTTGCGAAGACCGGCTTTGTCCGCGATCCCGCCGGCGGCGTCACCATTGACGATATCTCCATCTCCATCCGGCCGTGGCCGGGCGGCGGGCTCGTCAGCACCCGCGGCAAGATCGTCGATCACTGGGCGGTCAGCACCGCCGATCTCGACAAGACCGTCGCGCGGCTCAAGAGCGAAGGCGTGAAGTTCCTCGAAGAGATCCATCCGTGGGGCAGCATGCGCGCCGCGATGATCGAAGGACCGGACCGGATCGCCATTGAGATCGTTGAGGTGAAGTAGAGGCTGGGGGCTAGGGGCTGGGGGCTAGGGGCTAGGGGCTAGGGAATACGGAATACGGAGAGGCCGGGCGATTCATGTCCGGCCTCTTTTGTTTGTACGTCGCACTCCGCACTTCCGTTCGCGCGACGCACCCGCACCTTGCGCCGTGCACCAACCACTTCGCACCGCTGCGACACTTTACTTGTCGCCTACAGCTGTAGTAGATCTAACCACTCTGTTAGGAGAGTGCATGAAGCCGCGTTTGTCCAGACTGGAACTCGGGATCATGGAAGACCTGTGGACCCACGGGCCGTCGTCGGTCCGCGAGATCCAGGAGCGGCTGCCGGAGGACAACCGTCCGGCCTACACCACCGTCCAAACCATGATCTATCGCCTCGAAGTGAAGAAGGCGATCCGCCGGGTCAAGAAGATTGGCAACGCGCACGTGTTCGAGGCCGTGGTCTCGCGCAACGCGGCGCAGCGCCGGCTGGTTGACGAGTTCCTCGCCTTCTTCGGCGGTCGCACGCAGCCGGTGATGGCGCACCTGATCGACGCCGGCAAGCTGACGATGGACGACGTGAAGGAAGCGGAGCGGGTGCTGAAGGCGGCGAAGTCGGAACGGCAGAAGGCCGCCACCGACGGCAAGCCAAGGAGCCGGTCATGATCGACGCCGTCCTCACACATCTCTGGCAATCGACGGCCGTCGCGGCCGTCGCCGCCGCCGTCGTGCTGACGCTGCGCCGCTCGTCGGCGGCCGCGCGCCATGCGTTCTGGCTCGCCGCGTCAGTCAAGTTCCTGGTGCCGTTTCCGGCGCTCATTGCGCTCGGGCAGCTTTTCAAATGGCGAGCCGTGACCACCGCCGCGCCAGTCGAGATCGGGAAGCTGTTCGATGCCGGCGCCACCGCGGTGTTCTTCAGAAAAATCGCAGTGGAACCAAACGCGGTCGTCCAAGCGGCCGGGCCATCGCCGTGGCTCTGGACGATCGGCGCGCTCTGGCTGGCCGGATGCGTCTTCGTCGTCGGGAAGTGGGCGGGGCAGTGGTTCCGCGCGCAGCGCATGGCGCGCCGGGCGACGCTGGCCCACGACGGCCGCGAAGTCGCCGCACTTCGCGATCTCGAGCGCGGGCTCGGGTGGGAACCGGCCATTCCGCTGCGGCTGATCGATGCCGCGATCGAGCCGGGGATCTTCGGCATCGTGTCGCCCGTGCTGCTGTGGCCGCGCGGGCTGAGCGAGCGGCTCACGGACGCGCAGTTGACCGCGATCGTGTCGCATGAAATCGGACACGTCCGGCGGCGCGACAATCTGAGCGCGTTCGTGCATGCGATGGTCCAGGCGATCTTCTGGTTCCATCCCGTGGTGTGGTGGATTGGCGCGCGCCTGATGGAAGAGCGCGAGCGGGCGTGCGACGAGCACGTCCTTCAACACGGCGACGGTCCCGAGTACGCCGAAAGCATTCTGAAGACGTGCCGCTTCTCAATCGAAGCCGCGATGCCGTGCGTGGCGGGCGTGACGGGCGCGGACCTCACCCGCCGGATCGACGCGATTGTGCGCCACGAGGTTGGGCGTCCGCTCGGTCGTTGGGCGAAGCGGTGTTTCGGCGCGGTTGCAGCAGGCGCCCTCGTCATCCCGCTCGTCGTCGGCGTGCTCACCGCGCCGCCATTGATGGCGCGCACGCGGCTGCTGCGCGCCACGGCGCAGGACGCGCCGGCCCGCATGAGGTTCGAAGTCGCGTCGGTCAAGCCGAACACTGAAACCGGAGCCGCCGGGCCGCGCCGGATCAACGTGCGCCCGGGCAACCGCATCGTGGTCGAGAACATGTCGGTCGCGGACCTGGTGCGCTTCGCGTACCAGGTGCAGTCGTTTCAGATGGTGGGCGGCCCCGACTGGCTCAAGGATCGTCGCTTCGACGTCAATGCCAAGGCAGAAACCGAGCTGACCCTCTCGCCTCCGGGAACGGTCGGACCCAACCAGCTGATGATGCGCTCGCTGCTCGAGGATCGCTTCAACCTGCAGGTTCATCACGAAACGCGCGAGATGCCGATCTACGCGCTCGTCATGGCGAGGGCGGATCGGCGGTTTGGACCTGGACTGACCGAGTCGACGACGGACTGCGATGCGCGGGCACGCGACATGATGCGCGGCGCTCCGCCGCCGCCGAGCAGCGGGAAAGCGCCGGTCTGCGGCTTCCAGATCATGCCGGGACGCATGCTGGGCGGCGGCTTCGGCCTGGGGCAACTGGCGGGCGCGCTGGCGCAGCAACTTCAGCGCATCGTCGTCGATCGCACCGGGTTGACCGGCAAGTACGACATCGACCTCTCGTTCACGCCGGAGAACGTCGCGGAGAAAGTCCCGGGTGCCGGGGATGGTCCGTCGATATTCACGGCGCTGCCGGAGCAACTCGGTGTGAAGCTCGAATCGACGCGCGGGCCGGTCGACGTGCTCGTGATCGATCGGCTCGACGCGCCCACGCCCGATTGAGCGGGTCGCATGAGTGGGATCCGGCTTCAGCCGGATTGGGCGAACGCGAGCCAAAGCTCGCGTTCTGGCGTCTAAGTCGCGGGCGAGGTGATATGCGAACTGTGAGAACCGTCGTCGGGCGGGACGTGATGTTGGCGGGTATCGGCGTCCTTACCCTGCTGGGGCTGATGATCCTGGCGAGCGCGCTGGTCACCTCGCTGTCGGCGCAGGCGCCCGCGCCGCAGACCTTCGACGTCGCGTCGGTGAAACCCAACACCTCGGGCGACGGACGCGTGATGCTCGGGTTTCAGCCTGGCGGACGATTTACCGCTACCAATGTGCCGCTGCGGCTGCTGATTCGGACGGCGTACGGCGTCCAGGACTTCCAGATCGTCAACGCGCCGGCCTGGATTGCCACCGAACGATTCGACATTCAGGCAAAGGCGTCCGACGCGACCTCGTCGGGACCCGAGCAGATGCGGCCGCGGCTGCGCGCGCTCCTCGCGGAACGATTCGGCCTCGCGGTTCGTAACGAGATGCGCGAGATGCCGATTTACAACCTGGTCGTGGCACGGAGCGACGGCCGGCTCGGGCCCAAGCTCACGCCCTCGACGACGCCTTGTGCGCCCTCGCCGGGCGAGCGCGGGCGTGGCCGCGGCGATGCGGATGAACGCATCACGATTCCGCTCGGGCGCGGCCCGGCTGGCGAACCGCCCCCACAGACGGGACCGGTGCCGTGCGGGATGCGGATCGGTCCGGGCCAGATCACCGGCGGCGGCCAAATCTCTCAGCTGGTCACGTCGTTGGCGCCGCTCGTGGGCCGCGTCGTGTCAGACAAAACTGGACTTTCAGGTAATTACGACTTCGAGCTATCGTGGACGCCCGAAACACCGGGGAACCCGAACGGCGCCCCGGCGGGCGGCGACGCCGGGGGCGTGTCCATCTTCACCGCGTTGCAGGAACAGTTGGGATTGAAACTGGATTCCGAGCGGTCGTCCGTCGACGTTCTCGTCATCGACAACGTCAGCCGGCCCACGCCTGACTGAATCGTGCAGTCCCTTCGCATCCTCGCTGTGCTCGTCGCCCTGGCGCTCGCGCCCGTCGTTCTCCACGGTGCCGGCCAGTCCGGCAAGGTCACGTTCAACGGCATCCCGATTCCCGGCGCCACGGTCCGCGCGACGCACGGCGATCAGCGCGTGGTCGTGACGACTGGCGGCGACGGCGGCTATCACCTGACCGGGCTCGCCGACGGCGTGTGGACGATTCAGATCGAGATGCGCGGCTTCGCCGCGCTGTCTCAGGAAGTGACGCTCAGCGGCGAGGCGGCGGCGGTGGATTTCGCGCTGACGCTCCTGCCGTTCGACGAAATGGCGCGCGAGGCGACGCGGCAGGCACCGGTCGAAACCGCGGCCGCCCCACCGGCGGCTGCCCGCAACCAGACGGCCGCGACGCCGCCGCGCCAGGCGCCGCGTCCGGCGGCGTCCCCAGCGGGGGCTCCAGCCGGCGCTCCGCAGGCATCCCGAAACGATCCGCCGGCGGAAGACCCGGCCCAGGCCGGCGCCGCCGCCGACGGACTGCTGATCAACGGCAGCGTGAACAACGGCGCATCATCGCCGTTCGCGCAACTCGCCGCGTTCGGGAACAACCGCCGCGGCCGGCGTTCGCTTTACAACGGCGGCGTCGGCGTCGTGCTCGGAAACTCGGCGTGGGACGCGCGGCCGTTCTCGTTCACCGGTGTCGATCAGCCGGCGCCCTCGTACAACGATCTCCAGATTCAGTCCTCGTTCGCCGGTCCGGTCCGGCTGCCGGGGATCACGCGAAGCGGACCGCAGGTCTTCGTCGGCTATCAGCGATCGGTGGATCACAACGTGAACACCTACTCGGCGCTGCTGCCGACCCTCGCTGAACGGAGCGGCGATTTTTCGTCGAGTGTGGACAGTCTGGGCCGGCCGGTGCAGGTGATCGATCCGACGACCGGACAGGCGTTCCGCAACAACCAGATTCCGCGTGAACGGCAGAGCGCGCAGGCGCTCGGCCTGCTGAATCTCTATCCCGAGCCGAACGTCACGAGCGGCGGCCGATACAACTATCAGACCCCGGTGTTGAACACGACCGAGTCGGATGCGATGCAGTTCCGCGCCTCGCAGACGGTCGGGCGCCGCGATTCGCTCTTCGGCAACTGGAACTATTACCGCGCGACAAGCGAGAGCACCGGCATCTTCGGCTTCCTCGATTCCAACCGCGTCGCCGGCACGGATGCGGCGATCAACTGGCAGCATCGCTTCGTCCAGTTCGCGAACCTCCGGTTCAAGTATCAGTTCACCCGTCAGTCCACCGAAGCGACGCCGTTCTTCGCGAATCACCGGAATGTCTCCGGCGATGCCGGGATTGCTGGCAACAACCAGGATCCGGAGAACTGGGGACCGCCGGCGCTGACGTTCTCGAGCGGGATCGCCGGGCTCTCGTCCGGCCAGTACGCCCGCAATGCCAACGACACGCATCTCGTGACCGGGGAATTTCAGCAGACGCGCGGCCGGCATGGGTTGACGATTGGCGGCGGCGCCGGCCGCGTCGTCAACAGCGTGTTCAGCCAGCAGAATGCGCGCGGTTCGTTCGGATTTACCGGCGTCGTTTCCGGGTCGGCCTTTGGCGACTTCCTGCTCGGGATGCCGGCGACGAGCGCGATTGCCTTCGGCAATGCCGACAAGGATTTGCGCGGCACGGTCGCGCACGCCTTCGTCGTCGACGATTACCGGGTGTCGCCGTCGCTGACCCTCAATCTGGGTCTGCGCTGGGAATACGAATCGCCGCTCAGCGAGTCGCAGGGCCGGCTCGTGAATCTCGACATCGCACCGGGATTTGGCAGCGTGGCGGCGGTGACCGGGGACGGTCTCATTCACGCGGATCCGTCCGGTCTTCAGCCGCGGCTTGGCGCGGCGTGGCGGCCGGTCGCCGGTTCCTCGCTGGTGATTCGTGCCGGCTACGGCATCTACCGTAATACCGGCGTCTATACCCAGCTGGCGCTGCTGCTCGCGCAGCAGCCGCCGTTCTCGCGGACGTCGAGCGTCACGCGCAGCGCGGCGAATCCGCTGACGCTGGCCAACGGGTTCGTCACGCCAACCGGCGTCGCCAACACGTTCGCGATCGATCCTGAATTCCGCGTGGGCTCCGCGCAGATCTGGCAGGCGTCAGCGCAGCGCGACCTGCCGGGCTCGCTCACGGTGATTGCGACGTACGTCGGGACCAAGGGCAGTCACCTGATGCAGGAGTTCCTCCCGAATACGTATCCGAACGGCGCGCTCAACCCGTGCGCGTTGTGTCCGTCGGGGTTCGTCTACCTCACCTCCGACGGGACCTCGATCCGTAATTCCGGCTCGGTTCAGGTCCGGCGGCGGCTGCGTAACGGCCTCACCGCCAGCGTGCAGTACACGCTCGCCAAGGCGACCGACAACGCCTCGGCGTTCGTGCCGACGGGATCGTCGACCGAGCCTGGCGCGACGAACGGCATTGGCGGCGCGGTGATCGCGCAGGACTGGCTCGACCTCGATGCCGAGCATGCTCCTTCATCATTCGATCAGCGCCATCAGGTCACCGCGCAGGTGCAATACACGACCGGCCAGGGGCTCGGCGGCGGCGCGTTGATGACCGGCTGGCGGGGCAGCGCGTTCAAAGGGTGGACGGCGACGAGCCAGATCACCGTTGGCAGCGGCCTGCCGGTCACGCCGATCGTCTTGACGCCGGTCGGCACGACGGGCGTCACGGGAACGGTGCGGGCCTCGCTGACGGGTGTGAGTCCGGATCCGCTGACCGACGACTCGTACGTCAATCCGGCCGCGTTCACCGCGCCGGCGAGCGGGCAGTGGGGCAATGCGGGCCGCAACTCGCTGCGCGGTCCAGCGCAGTTTTCGATGAACCTGGGCTTGAGCCGTTCGTTCCTGATGGGGGAGCGCTATTCGTTCGACTGGCGCATCGACATCACCAACGTCCTCAATCAGGTCACCTACTCGAGCATCAACACGATCGTCGGCAGCCCGCAGTTCGGTCTGCCCGACCGCGCGAACTCGATGCGCAAGATTCTGTCGACGATGCGGTTCCGGTTCTAGAGACGTGACGCGGACCGGCTAAAGCCGGTCCCTACCGAAGACAGTGACGCCGACAACGGTAGGGACCGGCTTCAGCCGGTCCGAGATGAAGCCATGAACAAGACACTGACAGCCTTCGGCGTAGTCCTTGCGGTCGCGACGGTCGCCGCCCAACAGCCGGCGGTGCCGATCTTCCGTTCCGGCGCGCGCCTGGTCGTCCAGACCGTCACGGTGAAGGACAAGGACGGGAAGCCCATCGAAGGCCTCAAGGCCGAAGACTTCATCGTCGTCGAAGACAACGTCCCGCAGGAGATCAGCCTATTCGAGTACCAGCGCATCGAGGCCGAGCCACGCATCGCCGGTGATGCCGCGCCAACGGCTCCACCGCCCGCCGCGGCACCTGCCGCCATTGCGCCTGACACGCCCGCTCCAACCGCTCCGCTCGAAGCGCGCATTACGCCGTCGGCGAATGGCGAGATCAAGTATCGCGATCGGCGGCTGATCGTTCTCTACTTCGACATGACCTCGATGCCGCCGAGCGATCTCTATCGCGCGTATGACGGCGCCAAGAACTTCATCCGCGATCAGGCGCAGCCGGCCGATCTCCTGGCGCTGATGTCGTTCGAGAGCGGGGCGGTCAAGGTCAAACAGGATTTCTCCGCCAATCGCGAGCAACTGCTCGACAACCTGCAGAAGATGATCTTCGGCGAGGACGTCGACGGCGACGGCATCCCCGACCAGACCGACACCGGCACCGCGTTCGGGCAGGACGATGCCGAGTTCAATCTGCTCAATACCGATCGGCAGCTGTCGGCGCTGCAGACGGCGGCCAACATGCTGCGGTCGCTGCCGGAACGGAAGTCGCTGGTCTATTTCGCCAGCGGTCTCCGCTTGAACGGCGTGGATAACCAGGCGCAGTTGAGAGCCACGACCAACGCCGCGCTCCGCGCCAACGTGGCCATTTATCCGATCGATGCGCGCGGTCTCGTGGCGATGGCGCCCCTCGGCGACGCGTCCACGGCATCCCCGCGCGGCATGAACCTCTTCACCGGCGGCGCGGTCGAGCGGATGGCGGCGCAGTTCCAGCGGTCGCAGGATTCGCTGTATGCGCTGGCCAAGGATACGGGCGGTCAGGCGCTGCTCGATTACAACGATCTCTCGCGCGGCATCCGCCAGGCGGCCGACGCGATTACGAGCTATTACGTCCTCGGCTACTACAGCACGCATACCGCGCTCGACGGCAAGTTCCGGCGAGTCAAGGTCTCGCTCCGGCCCGGGCTCGAAGGCGAGCTCTCGTACCGCCAGGGCTACTTCGCGGACAAGGAATTCGGGAAGTTCACGGCCGCCGACAAGGAGCGTCAGCTGGAAGAAGCGTTGATGCTGGAGAATCCGGTCACCGACATCACGATCGCGATGGAGGTGAACTTCTTCCAGATCAGCAGCGCCGAGTACTTCATCCCGGTGTCGGTCAAGATTCCCGGCAGCGAGCTGGCGCTGGCGAGGAAGGGCGGCGCGCAGCGCACGCTCATCGACTTCATCGGCGAGATCAAGGACGACTTCGGCATCACGATTCAGAACGTGCGCGATCGGCTGGACATCCGGCTGAGCGATCAGACCGCGGCGCAGCTCACCTCGCGGCCGGTGCACTACGACACCGGTTTCACGCTGCTGCCGGGGAAGTACGTCATCAAAATTCTGGCGCGCGATTCAGAGACCGGGCGGATTGGCACCTACCAGTCCAACTTCACGATCCCGAATCTGAATCGCGAGCAGACCAAGCTGCCGATCAGCTCCGTCGTCCTCGGCAGCCAGCGCGAGCCGCTGAGCGACGCGATCTACACCGTGCAGAAGAACGCCGCGCTGCAGGTCAACCCGCTCGTCTATGACGGCCACAAGCTGCTGCCGAGCGTCACGCGCGTGTTCAGCCGCTCGCGGGAGCTCTACGTCTACCTCCAGGCGTATCAGCGCGGTGCGACGACGACGCAACCGATGATGGTGTTCGTGACGCTCTATCGCGGCGACGAGAAGGTGTTCGAGAGCACGCCGACGACCGTCCTGGACGGCATCAACGAACGGTCGAAGGCTGTCCCGATGCGGCTGACGATTCCGTTGAAGGACGTGCCGCCTGGCGGGTATGAGTGTCAAGTCACTGTCATCGAGCCGACGGGGCAGAAAGTCAATTTCTGGCGGGCACCGATCGCCGTCATTCCCTGAGGGCTGTGGCCGGGGGTGGTCCACGAGAGTAGACTACGGCCGTGTCCGATTCCCGGCGCGTGATCGAGCGGTTCCGCACGGCGATCGATCTGTGGGCCACAGGCCTGACGCTCCGCCGTCAGGCGATTCGGCGCAACCGGCCGGACGCCACTGACGCGGAGGTGGACGACCTGTTGTTGGCCTGGCTCCAGGAACGTCCGGGCGCCGAATGATCGATCTGCTGTTCACGTCCTCCGGCATCGAGCCGGAGATTTGCCGGGAAGCCGAGCGGCTGGAGATCGCACCGGGACTGACCGTTCCCATGGCGCAAGCCGGACATCTGGTGGCGATGAAGCTCCTGGCACTCGCGCCGGATCGCCCCCAGGATGGCGTCGACCTTCAGGCGCTGGTGTCGCAGTTGACGCCGGCGGACCGGAAGCGGGCTTTCGACGCTGTCGCGCGCATCGAAGCCCGCGGCACGAATCGGGGCAAGGCGCTGGGCGCCGAGCTCGGACGGTGGCTGGGAAGTGCATGAGCCCGTCCTCTTCCGCGCCCTCCTTGTCGCCGGCTTACTCATGCCAGGCTTGGCGGTTCATGCGCAAGATCTGAGCTCCGCCACCGCGTTGCCGCGTCTCACCGTTTCCCGCGCTGAGCCATTCTTCAGAAAGGCCAACGGCGAACGCTTCAGCGTGATTGGCGCGTCGGATTTCAATCTGTTTGCGCGCCATCTGATGGGAGAGGACGTCAGGCCGATCATTCAGGATCGCAAGAACCATGGCTTCAACTTGTTGCGGGTCTGGCTGTCGTACAACGTCTGCCCGACGATCGATCGAGCGGCTGCCACGTGTAATGAGCCGGCGGACCGCATCGGCCGATTGATTCCACGGCATCACGATCGCTACTTCGAGAAGATCACCGAATTCGCAACCATCGTCGCCTCGTTCGGCCTCTACCTGGAGCTCACCGCGTTCGCCTTTCCGTTCAGTCCGAGAGACAAGCCGGTGTACGAACGACCATTCCTGACCGACGATGAGGAAGTGCGCTTCTGGAATGCGGTCGTCAGACAGCTTCGACCCCTCACCAATGTGATCCTCGAGCTGACCAACGAGAATGAGCATGCCGATGCGCCCCTTCTTCCGTTGGCCCGCTTGGCGCGGCCGACCGGCGTGCTGGCGTCACATGGCTCGAATGGATCGGGCGCCACTCCGGTTCGCCCCTACTGGGACTATGTCGACTTCCATACCAACGACAACGAGCGATGGGAGCGCCTCGCGGGTGAAGGGTGCTACGAGCTGTTCAAGGACGAAGCGGTCAAGCGGCCGTGCCTGGCGAGCGAAAACACCCGGAGTGACAGGCCGCTGTTCGATGGTCGCAGAGCGGCGATTGCCGCCAAAGGGGCGGCGTTGCTGGCCGCCGGCGCCGTGTTTCACAGCCCGTCCGGAAAATCTTCCGAAGTGTTCACCGCGGAAGAAGCGGCACAGGCGGACAGGTGGGTGGCGGGAGCGCGCTCGATTCCGCTCGAGTGCCAGGCATTGCCGGTCGTCCGCGTGGGTGACGATCGCTACGAACGAATGGGGGACTCACGCTGCGTCGTCGAGTTTCCGCCGATCTCGTCGAGATGAGCCGCACGCCAGCATGTCCTAACTTCGCCGGCTTCGGTCTCACCGCGGATGCGTGTTTGTCCTACATCGATGAGTAGCGTTGCGCAAGGAGTCTGCACGCTACTTATCTTTCCGATTGACGCTCGCCGGCTTTTTCGCGCACGCTGCTGACTTCGCAGCGGCGACTCCCCGTGTCCCTCACTCTCCCTGATGATCTCGCTCGCTCGGCCTACGCGGGAGCGGCTCCCCATTGGTTCACCCAGTTCGTCGATCGGTGTCAACTGATCGCGTTGTCCCATTCGCGCGGGCTCTGCGGCTGTCTTGATGACCTTCAGGCGGCGACGCGCACACTGCCGCCAATGTCGGTGGCGGCGGAGAGTGCTGTCCGACGAATTGTGATCAACGTGTTCACGGGCCTCGCCGCGCGGTTCGCGATTGCGAATGACGCGATATTCAAACAGTGTGCGGAGCTGGCGATAGGGTCGGACCTTCAACGGGATTTCGAGGCGATCGTCGCGTGTTACCGCATACCGTCGAAGCCGGAAAAAGGCCTCGATCCGCGGATCGACAGAATCCTGCGCGTAATCACGAGCGTTGCCAGGAACAGCTGACAACGCGCGAGGTTGCGAGGTCTGTGAACCTTTCGGTCTGGCATTTGTCGCGCCTGCTCAAGGGCGAGACCGGGCGTGACTTTTCGGATCACCTGCGGCGGGCACGTGTTGCACGAGGCCAGGAACTGTTAAGGACTACGTTTCTCTCGGTGAAGGAAATCGCGGTCGCGGTTGGGTGTTCGAACACTCGGCAGCTGGACCGTCACTTTCATCTGGTCCTGAAGAAGACGCCAGGTCAGGTTCGAAGGGAATTCGAGCGAACCGAGTCCCGCCACTTCGGCGGCCCGCAGTTCCGCCTGTCGCGACAGCACGGCATGACCACCAATAGCAACCGCTGACCATCCTTAGTAGCGATCTCGTCACCGCGATCCTGGACTATCTATTCGTTTCGTGGCGCCAAGCCGCGCTGTTTCCGCACTCCGTTCTCGAACGTAAGGACGTTATGCGCCGACTGCGATGGCGACGGAATACCGGACGATCTTGAAAACCTGCTCGCTAACACGTTCTTCCCGACGGTCCACTATCGGGCTGGGGAGTGTGGGACCACGATCGATCTTGGAAACATGCCCGAAGGCTTACGACAACCGGTGCTCGATCGTGCTCGCTATTTGTCGGTTGGTGGGGTCCTCGACACCAATCACATGGCCATCAACTACACGATGCTCTACCGCGAAGACTGCGGTCCTCCTAGGGGGACGTTTCCGTATCCGAGCTGGGGGTGGTTGAGCGCGCATGCCGGCGACAGCGAGCCGTTCGTGATTTTTCTCAATCGCGCCAGCGATGGATCGTGGGTGTTCGATCGCATCGTGGCCGTCGCCCACGCTGGGACGGTGTACGAAATCGAAACCGTCGGCTACACGTTGAACGCGAATGGCAAGCCTGATTTGTGGGTGGGATACAGCAAGCACGGAAATGTCGTCGAGTTCGATCGATGCGGGGGGGAATGGGTTTGCCGAGAGCGCCGGGATCAACTCGTGCGCGGAAGTCGGCGTCGGCATGTCCTGGCAGTTATACAATGTCGGTGAGCGTCAAACCCGGATGATCAACGATCTCAGAGTCGTGAATAAGAAATTCAATGGTCAGCAAGCATGGGGCTGTGATGGCTTTTTGGGTGGCCCCGCCGTCATCAGCCGAGATCTGTATCTGGCACCCTATTCCCTTGAGCGCCGCGGAATCTGGGACGACTCAGACATCGTGCCAGGAACCACTTCGGTATTCACGCTCGCGATTTGCCAATGAATCCATGTGGAGGCGTCGGTGGCCGCGGTAGCGGCTCTTTGCGCGCTGCGGCGAAGATCTGTGCGGCGAGCCTGAGCCTGATTCTTCTCCGCGGGATGACTCTCTCCGCTCAGAGCTCGCTCGTCGTCGATGGGCCGCATGTGTCTCGGTTCATCGCGCAACAGGGGCGTCCGTCGCCGTTTGCCACCGCACGAGAAGCGAATGGGTGCTGTGCCACGCGGCGATTGTGCTGTAACAGGAAGGCCGCGATCATCGGCGCCGCCGTCGGTGCTGGGATTGGCTGGTTCTATAGCCTTCAGTGCGAGACCACCGCGTGCCGAGTCCGCGACCTGACGGTCCCCACTGCGATTGGCCTTGCGGTGGGCCTCGTCATTCCTGCCCGTTGATCCCTCTCCCTGAACCCGTCCGCCGCGCGTTCATCGCTGCGTCAATGTCGGATGTCTGTTGCCAGAGCAATCTTTGACGGCGAATAGCAATTCCTGACCACACATCATCGCGACATCGAACTGATCGCGAGTCACTATTAGCGCCGCAGTCCGTTGGATTCGGACGGCGTTCCAAGATCAATGCAGGGCCTCGTGTGCCGGTCCCGTTCGAGAAAGGACGCGCCGACGACAAACAATCTGACGAAGTACACGTCAACGGGAACACTCGTCTCTTCGGCGATCTACGAAAACGGGAGCAACGTATCGATCAGCGGCCCCAGCCTGACGATAGGCAACAACGGAGCCGTTGCTGGTTTCGATCTGGGGGGGCTGCGCTGCTCGCGGCCGGCTCGGCTTTCCACAGCGTTCCTGGGCGAGTGTCGGCGCTGTGGTCGCCTGAGGATGAGCTTGATGCCGCGGCTTGGGTGGCAGGTGCGAATTCAGTCTCGCTTCACTGTCAGGATGTCGGCACGGCAACACGGCACACTGAACTCGAGAACGCGTTATACGTTCGCGTGTATCAGCGTGGCAACGATCCGAACTGCATCGTTTATATAGGAAGATAATCTCCGATGGTAGTTCGGATCGCTGGCGTGCGTTGGCTCATCAGCGCTGGCGCAGCTGGAAGAGTGGTAGGGGCGCTATTGGTAGCGGGCTTCTTCTCGGGGTGTCGCGCGAGCGGGACTCCGACCGACCCTTCGAACCTGAATTGTGCGCAGGTGGTGCTCTCGCCAGCGACCCAATCGATCTCAGCTGAAGGGGGCTCGCTTCGCATCGCGGTTGCGGCTCCGGCATCCTGTCATTGGGCGGCACAGTCCCACGTTGACTGGCTGCAAGTGACGAACGGAGCGCAAGGAACAGGAAATGGTTCGATTGCCCTCTTGGCACGTCAGACCTTCGGGCTGTCGCCGAGGAGCGGTGCGATTTTCGTGTCCGAGAGTTCGGTGGTTATCACGCAGGCAGGTACGGTGCCTCCGGCTTCGTGTGTGTACTCCTTGCGTCCTTCCGTCCGCAACGTTCCGGCAGCCTCGTCTCAGTTTCTTATTGTGATCGCGACCCAGTCCGGCTGTCCCTACATGCGCGAGACCGATGCGATCAGTCACGTCCCCTGGCTGACGCTCTCTCCGGACAAGAACGGCCCGATCGAGGCGACCGTCGCCGTCAACTCTTCTGCACAGTCGCGCACCGGAACCGCGACGATCGTCGGACAAACTCTTACGGTAGTGCAAGACGGTACCAGCAACTCACTGTGTGAATACCGCATGGTACCGTCTTCTGCGACTTTCGGCGCTCTGGGCGGGACCGGGACGGTGGCGGTGGATACCGGAGTCGGTTGTGCCTGGTCCGTTGGCATATCGGGTCCCGGCGAGGTCAGTGTGCTGGTAGACCATCGGCAGGAGACGGGACCCGGCAGTCGCAGTTATACGGTGCCTCCGAACCGGACGCTGTCGAACGTCGGGAGCTCTTTGCCGCTGCTCGCGGATCTAGGTCGTCAAGTGGGGCTGCACACGATCGCCCAGTCGGCAGCGAGTTGCGTATATCGAGTTGACCCAGTCGGGGCAACGGTCCCAGCATCAGGAGGAAGCGGCAGTTTTTCCGTGACGGCGATGCCCGAGAGCTGTGAATGGACGGCAGGCACCGTTGCACCGTGGATCGCGTCCGTGACTCCCGCTTCCGCTGCTGGAGCAGCCACCGTTAACTACCGAGTGAGCAGCAACGAAGGGGCAGGGCGTAGCAGCGATATCGTGATTCGCGGAGTGAGCGGACTCAATCCATCCGCAACCTTCACTGTCAGTCAGCCATAGGACGTGACGCACCTGCGCTATAGTTGGCGGCCGAAGGAGAGCGTCCACGAAGATCTCTCGTCGGTTCATCGTCGGCACCTGCGCGGCGTGGGTCGGAACCCTGATGGCGTTCTCGGTCGATGGCCACGCGCAGCGCGGACCGGTCGTGCCGCTCGTTGATGCCAACAACAAGCGGATGCAGCCCGAGCAGGGGATGACCAGTGTCACCGTATTCGGTGACCCCAGCAAGCCGGGCATCTACGTCATCCGCAATCGATTCGCGGGACCGACAGCCACGACTCCAGCGGCCACCAGCCGGCCGCACTATCACGATCAGGATCGTTACGTGACGGTTATCAAGGGCACGTGGTGGACCGACGAAGGCGACGTCTTCCGCCCTGACAAGATGATTCCGATCAAGGCCGGCGGTTTCATGTTTCACCCCGCCAACTATCACCACTACGACGGCGCCAAGGACGAAGAAGTGATCGTCCAGATCATGGGCATGGGCCCGGTGCGGACGGTGCAGACCGAAGTGGACGCCAGCGGCAATCCGGCTGGAAGGGGAGGCCGAGGCGCAGCGCCGACGCCGCCACCCGGACGCTAGTCAGACCGCTTCCGACAAGCCGCCGCAATGTTCCGACGAGAGCGCGCTCCTGCCGCTGGACGCGCCCTTGGTGTCTTGACGGCGGTTCTGCTGACCGTTGCCTGTGCCGGAACCCCCGCGGCTCCCTCAACATCCTGTTCGACCGAACTGCAGCCGTCCGTACGCGTCGTTCCCGCGATGCGGAGCGTGTTCAGCGTCGCGGCGTCGACACACGGCACGTGTCCTACGACGTACACGGCCAGCGCCGCCTGGATTTCAGTGGCACCCGACAAGAATGGCAATTACGAAGTTTCGGTGGATGCCAACCCCAGCGCTTCGACCCGTCGGGCGACCGTGACGATCCGCGGGGGAACACTGTCAGTCACACAGACAGACGGAATCGGCACACTCTCGGTCCGTCAGCGGCAAGCTTCGGAGTGAGTGGCGGCAACGGAAGTGTCACGGTGGCGACCGGAGCCGGCTGCGCCTGGTCGCTCGAAGAAAGCTCACGCACGGAAGATTGGGTGCGCATCGGATCGCCCCGCAGTCGCGTCGGCTCGGGCAGCGTGTCGTATACCGTGCTTGCCAATCAGACTGGCGCCGCTCGCTCAGGCCCTCTGCAAGTTGTCGTCAATGGCCAGAGTGCGGCGACGCAGGACGTGACGCAACAGTAGCGTCAGAGCCTGCCTTGCCCGCCTAGCCAGCCCCGCCCCCGCTCTACCCCTGATACCCGTTCGCCCCGAGCTGCACGTTCGTGTTGTCCGGATCCCTGAAGTAGAGCTGGTCGCCGCCGCTGGTGCGGTTCGCGGGATTCCGATCTACGCGCGCGGTGATGCCCATCGCCGTCAGCTTCGCGGCCATCGCGTCGGGGTCGAAGTTGTCCACGCCGATGCAGAAGTGATTGACCGTCCCGGGATTCGCGAGCTTGTAGACGCCGAGGAAGCCGTCGCTCAGCCCGAGGTTGATCCCGCCGTTGCCGGGCCGGCTCACGACCTTCAGGCCGAGCAGCTTGCCGTAGAACTCCGCCGAGCGTTCAACGTCGGTGACCGCGAGCGATACGTGATTGATCGTGCGGCCTTGCGCCATCTGACTCACGGCGGGCGCCTGCGCGGCCGCCGGCGCCGCCGCGCCCGCCACCAGCGCCGTGAGCGCTCCCACCAGGTCTCGCCTCGAGATCCGGCGCGCTTCAAATTGACCGACAAGCATGTCGATTGAGGTCGTCATCACCATCCTCCAGGGTATGCATTAGCATTTCGTTGCCCTAAATCCTAAACAGGCTGCTGAAAAAGTGACTCGTCGTGGCGGGACCTCCCGGTTTGCGAGGGT
>CAZOAZ010000083.1:0-22120 GCA_964577955.1 uncultured Bifidobacterium sp.
GGCGCGGGGAGAGTCCTTCGTTGCGGAAATTGCGGTTGATCTCGAACACCCTCTCCATGCCGCCGACGACGAGCCGCTTCAGGTACAGCTCCGGCGCGATGCGCAGGTAGAGATCCATGTCGAGCGCGTTGTGGTGCGTCGTGAACGGCCGCGCCAGCGCCCCGCCGGCGATCGGCTGCATCATCGGCGTCTCGACTTCGAGATAGTCGCGCGCGGTCATGAATTCACGAATCGCGGCGACGACCTTGCTGCGGACCTCGAAGACGCGGCGCGATTCCGGGTTGACGGCGAGATCGAGGTAGCGCTGCCGGTAGCGGATCTCGACGTCGGTGAGCCCGTGAAACTTTTCCGGGAGCGGCAGCAGGCACTTGGCCAGGAAATGCAGCCGTGAGGCCCAGATCGTCAGCTCGTTGGTCTTGGTGCGGAACAGCCGGCCCTCGACGCCGACCCAGTCGCCGAAATCGAGGCGGCGGAAGATCTCGAAATCGAGCGGCGGCAGCGAGTCCTGGCGGATGTAGATCTGAATCCGCAGCCGGCCGTCCGAGATCGCAAGAAAATTGGCCTTGCCGAACGAACGAATCGCGAGAATCCGGCCGCTCGTGACGGTCTCCGGCCGCGCCGCCTCGAGCTCGTCGTGCGACTGGCCGCCGTGCGCCGCGACCAATTCCGACACCGTATGGCGGCGTTCGAATTTGTGCGGATACGGACGGACACCGAGCGCGACCAGCGCCTCGAGGTTGGCCTGACGTTGTGCGGTCTGTTCATCCTGCGACGACATGTCTCGTAGAACCTTTCGAACCTTTCGAACCCATCGAACCCATCGAACCTCTCGAACCTCTCGAACCTATCGAACCTATTTGAATCTCTTGCGGACGCCGTCGAGCATGCCGTTGATGAACTTCACCGCATCCTCGGTACTGAACGTTCTGGCGAGCTCCAGCGCTTCGTTGATGACCACGGCCGGCGGTGTGGCGTCGCCGCGTAACAGTTCCGCCGTGGCCATCCGGATGATCAGACGGTCCAGCACTGCCATCCGTTCGGGCCGCCAGCGTTCGGCGGTGTCGGCGATCAACGCATCGATCTCCGCCAGCCGGTTCATCGTATCGCGCGCCAGATCGGCGGCAAAGGACCGCAGGGCCTGTGGCGGCGCGTCGCTCGTCGCCCACTGCAGATCAAAGAAGGTCTCGATCGCCCGATCGACCGGGAGCCCGCCGACCTCGCACTGATACAGGATCTGGAGCGTCGCCTCACGCGCGCGGTGGCGCAGATCGTGGCGCGCCGGGCTCATGATGCCGCGGTGCGCGCAATCCGCGCCGACACGACCGCCATTTCGACGGCCGCGGTCGCGGCTTCCCAGCCTTTGTTGGCGCTGCCCTCCCCCGATCGCTCGAGCGCTTCTTCGATCGAGTTCGTGGTCAGCACGCCGAAGGTCATCGGCACGCCGGTTTCCCCGGCCGCGGTCGTGAGGCCGTGCGCCACCGCCGCCGCAATCACTTCGAAATGGACCGTCGCGCCGCGCACCAGACATCCGAGACAGACGATGGCATCGAAGTGGCCGGTTTCGGCGGCGTAGCGCGCGGCGGTCGGAATTTCGAACGCGCCCGGCACTCTGACGATCGTGACATGTTCGGTCTTCACGCCGGCGGCCGCGAGCGCTTCGAGCGCCCCGCGCTGCAGGCGGTCGGTCACGAAGTCGTGATATTTCGACACGACGAGCGCAAAACGCATGTCGGGAGCCGCGGCCCCCGACGAGTCGATGACGCGCACGTGCGGCCCCTTATCGGCCATGGAACACCGGTTTGCGCTTCTCGAGGAAGGCGCGTGTTCCCTCTTTCATGTCCTCGGTGCCCGCCGCCACGCCGAAGAGCGCGGCCTCCAGCACGCAGCCGTCGGCGAACGATCCGTCGAGTCCGTGCTGGACGGCGTCAAGGATGAAGCGCACGGCGTGCGGGGCCTGCGCCGCGAGCAGCGCGGCGAGCGCCTTCGCTTCCGCCGCCAGCGCGTCGGCGGCCACGACGCGATTCACCAGACCGATCCGGTGCGCGTCGGCGGCGCCGATCGGCGCGCCGGTCAACATGATCTCGAGTGCCCGGCCTTTGCCAACGAGCCGCGGCAGGCGCTGCGTGCCGGCGTAACCGGGCAGCAACCCCAGTTGGATTTCGGGCTGTCCGAGCCGCGCGGTCTCGGCGGCCAGACGCAGCGTGCACGCCATCGCCAGCTCGCAACCGCCGCCGAGCGCGTACCCGTTGATCGCGGCGATGGTCGGTTTGCCGAGACGCTCGACCCGATCGAAGACCCGCTGCCCCATCGCCGCCTGCTCGCGCGCGGCCACCGGCGACAGCGCGGCGAGTTCGTTGATGTCGGCGCCGGCGACGAACGCCTTCTCGCCCGCGCCGGTCAGAATCACCACGCGGACGGCGGCGTCGTCCGCGAGTTCGCGGAGCGCCGCGTCGAGTTCCTGCAGGGTGTGACGGTTGAGCGCGTTGAGAACCTTCGGCCGGTTGATCGTGAGCGTCGCAACGGCGCCGTCGCGATCGACCAGGAGATTGTCAAAGGCCATGGAGCCGCAAATTATACCCCACGGGTTTTCGCGGATCGCCGCGACCACAGGTAGAGTCCCAGCGCCGCCGCGCCGCCGCCAATCGTATCGGCCAGGACGTCGAAGGCGTCGACCTGCCGCGGCGGCACGAACCACTGATGAAATTCGTCGCTGACACCGTAGGCCGCGCAAAATCCGGCCGTCGCGATGACGAGGCCCGGCGTGACCGGCTGGTTCCAGCCGCCGGCGCGCGCGCGCACGAAGAGCGCGCCAAGGCCCGCGTACAGCAGGGCGTGCACGTTCTTGTCCATGCCTTCGGCGAGCCTGGGAGTTTCCGCAATCGACGACAGCAGGAAGATGAGCGCCATGTACGCGGCGACAGGAAGCCAGAGGACGACCAACCGGCGCGAACCGACCATCGAGCGGTGGCGAGGAAACGGACTAGAACGGAAACGGAAACATCAGCCAGCCGAGCACGATGCCCGCCGCCAGGAACCCGGCGAACATCATGCCGCCGAGGCGAAGCTGCGACGACAGTTCATCGCGCGCGATCGTCGCGAAGGTCAGCGACACGAAAAACGCAAACAGCATCAGCAGCAGCAGATGGCTTTGCATCACTTCCGCCCCTTCGCCACGTCGTAGACATCGATGACGACGATCAGGTTCAGGAGGCCCGAGACGACGAGAAACGCGTTGCCGTACTCATAGGTCACCGCACGAATCTGGCCCAGTCCGAAGCCGAGCGCGCTCGCCAGGAAGTACGGGATCCCCATCGAGAGGTTGGCGCATGCCTGGAGAAAGACGATTGGTTCGGCGAGCGTGAACGGATGCAGCGGACCCTTCAATGCCAGCCCGATGGCGAACATCATGGGCAGGGCGAGCAGGAAGACCATGGCTTTCTGACGTTTTCCGAGCCAGAAGTGGCCGGCGCCGGGAATCGCCCATGCAGTGAGGCACAGCAGCACCAGCCGACCGGGTTCCATCTGTTCGGATTCCTTGGGAGACACAATCCGTTAGTGTAGCGCGTCTCGCGCAGGCCAACCCGCCGCGCGCGTGAGGATCCACCCGATCACCGCGCCGAGCGGCACCGCCAGGCCGGCGCGAACCGGATTCGGCGGCATCGCATGGCTCGCCCACTCGATGACGATCGTCGCGAGCGTGGGCGCGGAGGCCATGACCAGCAGTTGACGCGCCCGGCGCACGAAGTGATCCCAGCGGCGCCCGGGCCACGCGAGCAGCGCGAGAATCGCCCCAATCGCCGCACCGGCGTAAAGGCCGCTGCAGCGCGCACACACCGGCCACCGCACACCGGCTGTATGAAACGAGCGCTCGTCCTTCTGATGACAGATCACCGCGCCAAGACGGTCCATGCCGGCCACGACGGCGCGGGTCCAGAGCCGATCGGGCTTCTCCCCTAAGGCCGCCGTCGACGGAATCGCGAGCGCCCAGACGACCGCCAATCCGGCCAGTCCGACCGCCCAGGGTCCGCCCCCTCCTCGCGTCACGGGCCTGGACAATATCACACAACACCTTTGATATCAGTTCGTTACGAATAAGTGAACCGTTTGAAGGCACGTGGCGTCTAACGACGTTAGACCGCTGAACACCGTTCAGTGCAACAGCAAACTTCGGCTTTTTCCTTTAAGCACCACATGGGCATTCGAGAACGTCAGGAACGGGACCGCGAGAATGTCCGCCGCGCGATCCTCGATGCGGCACGCGACCTCTTCGTCAGCGAGGGCTATCAGAACGTGTCGATCCGGAAGATCGCCGAGCGCATTGAGTACAGCCCGGCGGCGCTGTACGGCTACTTCCCGTCGAAGGACGACATCTTTTTCGCGCTGGCGGAGGAAGGATTCCGCCTCCTCCACGGCGACCCCACCAGCGATACCGCATTCGATGCCCTGCCGCCGCTCGAGCAGATCCGCGCGATGTTCTGGCGCGTGTATCAATTCAGTGTCGAGCATCCGCAGTACTTCGCGCTCATGTTCGTCGACCGCTCGGTGCCGCGGATCAGCCGCGAGTACGAACGGT
Organism: uncultured Bifidobacterium sp.; assembly: GCA_964577955.1. Taxonomy (GTDB): domain Bacteria; phylum Acidobacteriota; class Vicinamibacteria; order Vicinamibacterales; family CAVVIG01; genus CADEEX01. The sequence continues at coordinate 4,574 of CAZOAZ010000083.1, forward strand.
TTGCATTTGCCCGCGAGGGAAAAGCGCAACTGCTCGCCCGATTCCAGCTGTGCGTCGACAACGGCGTCCTGCCGGCCAATCTTCAGCCCATGGTGGCGATTCGCTCGGTGATGGCCGGCCTGCTCGGCGTCGCGGTCATGCGCCTGTCGGATCGCCTCGGCGCCGACGAGAGCGCCGAACTGCTGGCGCGCGACGTCCTCGATCTCACGATTGCCGGTCTGCAGACCGGCGTCACCCTTCGTTCGAATTCCGCGGCGTGCCTCGTCGACGAGGAACCGGTCGGCGTGCCTGCGCGCGCGAAGACTTCATAACAGGAGCCCCCATGCATCATCTCGTGACCCGAGGACCGCTCGTCGCCCTGCTCGCCGGATCGCTGGCCTGGTCGGCCTGCTCGGCGGCGGACGGCAAGACCACCGACAAGAAGCCCGACGCCCCGGCGCCGATCGCCATCAACGCCGCCGCGGCCGTCGAGGAACCGATCGCGCGCTACGTGCGCGCCAGCGGCACGCTCGTCGCGGAAGACCAGGCGGAAGTCGCCGCCGAAGTCGCCGGACGCGTCGTCGCAGCGCCGATCGAGCGCGGCACGACCGTGGCCGCGGGCGCGATCCTCATCCGGCTCTCGTCCGAGGAAACCGAAGCGCAGGCCAGAGAGGCTGAAGCCAACGCCGCGCAGATCGAGGCGCGGCTGGGCATCACCGCCGGCAGCGCCTTCAACCTCGACGCGGTGCCTGAAGTGCAGAACGCCAAGGCCGCCGCGGCGCTCGCCCAGAGCGATTTCTCACGCATCCAGTCGCTCCTCGAACAGCGCGTCGTCTCGCAGGCTGAATTCGATCAACGGCGGACGCAAATGGAAGCCGCGCGTCAACAGTACGAAGCCGCGAAGAACGGCGCCGCACAGCAGTACCAGGCGCTCCAGGCGGCCCGCGCCCGGGTCGCATTGGCGCACAAGGCGCTCGCCGACACCACCGTCCGCGCTCCCTTCGCCGGTCAGGTCGCCGAACGCCTGGTGTCCGTCGGCGACTACGTCACCAAGGGGATGAAGGTCGCCGTCGTCGTCCGCGTCAACCCGCTGCGCGTTCAGCTGACGGTTCCCGAGCAGTTCATTGCCGCCGGCGCGGTCGGCGCGACGGTGTCGTTCCAAGTCGACGCCTATCCCGGACGGCCATTCACCGGCATCATCCGCTACGTCTCGCCGGCGCTCGAAGCCAACCAGCGCGCGCTGACGATCGAAGCGCTCGTCCCGAACCCGCAGAACGAGCTGAAGCCTGGACTCTTCGCCACGGCATCGATCGAACAGCCGAAGAAGACCCCCGCCATCCTGGTTCCGGCCAGCGCCGTTCACACCGCCGGCGGCACGAGCCGCGTCTACGTCGTCAGCGGAGACCATGTCGAGGAACGCATCGTCACGACCGGGCTGACGGTCGGTTCACAGATTGAAATCGCCACCGGTCTCAAAGCCGGCGAGAAGGTGGCCACGGCGAACGTCGCGAAACTTGCCGACGGCGCGAAGGTGTCCTAGTCATGCAATGGCTTGCCGCGCTCAGCGTCAAACGACCCGTCTTCGCGACGGTGCTGATCCTTTCGCTCACCGTCATCGGTGCCTTCTCCTTCATGCTGCTCGGCGTCGACCGCTTTCCGAAGGTCGACATCCCGATGATCGTCGTGACCACGGTCCAGCCGGGCGCCGCGCCCGAGCAGATCGAGACCGAAATCACCGACAAGATCGAAGAAGCCGTCAACACCATCAGCGGCATCGACGAACTGCGCTCGACGTCGTCTGAAGGCGTGTCGCTGGTCATGGTGAGCTTCCTGCTCGACAAGGACACCAACGTCGCCGCCCAGGAAGTCCGCGATAAAGTCAACGGCGTGCTGCCGTTCCTGCCGCGGACGATCCAGCAGCCGCGCGTCGACAAGTTCGACACCGATGCCGCGCCGGTGCTCAGCATCGCGCTCACGGCCAACAAGACGGTGCGCGAAGTGACCGAGTACGCCGACAAGATGCTGCGGCGTCAGCTGGAGAGCGTCAGCGGCGTCGGCCAGGTGATGGTGCTCGGCGGCCGGCAGCGCCAGGTCAACGTCTGGCTTGATGCCGATCGCCTCCGCGCCTACAACCTGACCGTCACCGACGTCTCCCGGGCGTTGCAGACGCAGAACATCGAAATTCCCGGCGGCCGCGTCGATCAGGGGGCCCAGTCGGTGACACTGCGGACGCGGGGCCGCATCGCCTCGGTCGACGCCTTCAACGACATCGTGGTACGCGAGCGCAACGGACACCCGATCCGGATCGCCGACGTCGGCCGCGTCGAGGACGGCGAAGCCGAACCCGAAACGGTCGCGAACCTCAACGGCACCGCGACGGTCCTTCTCGACGTGCGCCGGCAGTCGGGGACCAACACCGTCGAGGTCGTCAAGGCGGTCCGCGAGCGGCTCGAAGAAGCCAAGGCGGCGCTGCCGCCGGGCTACAACGCCCTCGTGGTGCGCGACCTCTCGGAATTCATCGAAGCCTCGATCGACGCCGTCGAGGAACACCTCGTCGTCGGCTCGCTCCTCGCCGCGATCGTCGTGTTCTTCTTCCTCGCCAACCTCCGCTCGACGCTCATCGCGGCGATCGCGATTCCGACGTCGATCATCGCCAGCTTCGGACTCGTCTGGTATATGGGCTTCACGCTCAACTCGCTGACGATGCTGGCGCTGACGCTGGCCGTCGGCATCGTCATCGACGATGCGATCGTCGTGCTGGAGAACATCTACCGGTTCATCGAAGAGAAAGGTGTCAGCCCGACCGAAGCGGCCGTCGAGGCGACGCGTGAGATCGGGCTGGCCGTGCTCGCGACGACGCTTTCGCTGGTTGCGATCTTCGTGCCGGTCGGTTTCATGGGCGGGATTGTCGGGCGCTTCATGAAGAGCTTCGGCCTAACGATGGCCTTCGCGATCATGGTGTCGCTGGTGGTCAGTTTCACCCTGACACCGATGATGTCGGCGCGCTGGCTGAAGGTCGACCCGCACGGCAAGGACAAACACTCGTCGAAGAATTCCTGGCTGTTCCACGCGATCGACGTGGTCTACACGCGGATGCTCGAATGGTCGATGGCGCACCGGGCGATCGTCGCCGGCTTCGCCATCCTGGTGCTGTTCTCGAGCGTTCCGCTCTTCATGATCACACCGACCGCCTTCATCCCGAATGACGACCAGTCCGAGTTCGAAGTGAACCTGCGCGCGCCGGAAGGCACGAGTCTGGAGTCGACCGAGGTCATCACGAACCGCGTCGCCGCGGCGATCCGGAACGGCGCGCCGGAAGTCGACTACACGCTGGTGACGATCGGCGGCGACCCGGCAAAGACCCGCAACCTCGGCTCGATCTACATCCGGCTGACGCCGATGGATCAGCGGTCACGGGATCAGTTCGAGATCATGAACGCCGTGCGGAGCGAGATTCTGCCGGCGCTGACCAAGGGAATGCGGACCTCGGTGCAGCCGGTCGCGACCGTCGGCGGCGGCGGCGCACAGAACGCCGACATCCAGTTCCTGATCAACGGTCCCGACCTCCAGAAACTCGAGTCGATCGGCCGGGCGCTGGTTGAGAAGGCGAAAGGGCTCCAGGGGCTCGTCGACGTCGATAGCTCTCTCAGCATCGGCAAACCCGAACTCTCGGTGCAGATCGACCGGCCGAAAGCCGCCGACCTCGGCGTCCAGATCAGCGACGCCGCCGAGGCGCTGCGGCTGCTGGTCGGCGGTGATCAGGTGACGACCTACAACGAAGCCGGCGAGCAGTACGAGGTGCACCTGCGGGCGCGCGCCGAAAACCGGTCGACCGAGCAGGCCATCGCGGCGTTGACGATCCCGTCGGCTCGCCTCGGCAGCGTCGCGCTCGAGAATGTCGCGACCTTCGCGCCGGGATTGGCTCCAGCCGACATCAGCCGCCTGTCGCGGCAGCGCCAGGTGACGGTGATGGGCAACCTGCTGCCCGGCGCCTCGCAAGGTGAAGTGCAGAATGCGATTCAGGCGGAATTCAACCGGCTGAATCCAGGCGGTGAATATCGGGGCGCGTTCACGGGACGTTCGAAGGAACTCGGGCGCGCGGCGCAGAACTTCATCCTCGCCTTCGTCCTGTCGCTGGTCTTCATGTATCTGATCCTCGCGGCGCAGTTCGAATCGTGGCTGCATCCGATCACGATTCTGCTGTCGCTGCCGCTGACGCTGCCCTTCGCGCTCCTGTCGATCATCATCTTCGGGCAGTCGCTGAACATCTTCTCGGCGCTCGGCCTGCTGGTGCTGTTCGGCGTCGTCAAGAAGAACTCGATTCTGCAGATCGATCACGCCAATCAGCTGCAGGAAAAGGGCCTCGACCCGCATCAGGCCATCGTTCAGGCGAGCCGCGACCGGCTGCGCCCGATTCTGATGACGACGTTCGCGTTCGTCGCCGGGATGATTCCGCTGATTGTGTCGAGCGGCGTCGGTTCGGGCACCAACCGCGCGATCGGGTTCGTCATCTTCGGCGGCCAGTCGCTGGCGCTGCTGCTCACGCTGCTGGTGACGCCGGTCGCCTATTCGCTCTTCGACGACATGTCAAAAGTCCGTCTCTTCGGACGCCGCGCAGCAAAGGCCGAATCGGTCGCGCTGCAGCCGTCCGCGTCCTGATTTAGGTGTGGTCATGCGTAAGACTGCTCTCACGTTCATCGTCCTTGCCGCGGCGGCCACGGCCGCGGCCCAATCACCCACGGCCCCGCTCCGGCTGACCGTCGAGGACGCCGTTCGTCTCGCGCTCGAGAACAACGTCGACCTGACCGCCGATCGGCTGGATCCGCAGATCAGCGACCTGCGCGTCGCGAGCGCGTCGGGCTTGTTCCGTCCGACGGTCAGTGCGACGGCGCAGCGCAACAACCAGCTGCAGCCGCCGTCCAGTTTTCTGGTCCCGACGCCGACCCGCAACGACGTCGTCACGTCGAACATCGCGCTCTCCCAGCGCCTGCCCTGGCTCGGCACGTCGTACAGCATTTCCTGGGATACGTCGCACACCAACAGCGACAGCTTCCTTCAGAGCTACAACCCTCTGCTGCGGTCTGGACTGGGGCTGAACCTGTCACAGCCGCTGCTCCGGGATCGCGCGATCGACGCGCCGCGGCTGCAGGTCAAGGTCATGCAGAACAACCGCGACTCGGCCGGGACGCGGCTGCAGGACAGCATGGTGCGCACGACCGCGGCGGTGAAGACGGCGTACTGGAATCTGGTCTCGGCTCGCGCGGTCGTGGACGCGCGCCGCACGGCGCTCCAACTCGCCGAGGAACTGACGCGCGTCAACAAGGCCAAGGTCGACGTTGGCCAATCGCCGCCGCTCGACATGCTGTCGGCGCAGGCCGAAGTCGCGGCCAACCAGGAGCAGGTCATCGTCGCCGAAACCGCGGTGCATCAGGCCGAAGACCGCCTGCGCGTGTTGATGTTCGACGCCACCAAGCCCGAAGTGTGGAACATTCAGATCGAACCCGTCGACGCTCCGCCGACCGGCATGGTGACGCTCGACATCCCGCAGGCGATTGCCGCGGCGCTGCGCGATCGCGGCGATCTCAGGCGCTCGCGAACGGACGTGGACAACGCGCGCTTGAACGCCAAGCTCGCCGGCAATCAGCGAATGCCCGATGTGCGCGCGAACGTCAGCTACCAGGCCAGCGGCCTGGGCGGCACAGAGGTCCTGCGCTCGGGCGGGTTCCCAGGCACCGTCGTCGGCGCCGGCAGCATCACCCCCTTCAGCACCGTCGTCGATCAGCTGTTCACGCGCGATTACCCGACGTGGGCGGTCGGCCTGAGCGTCTCTTATCCGATCGGGCACAGCACCGACGAAGCCAACGCCGCCCGCACGACGCTCGAGGCGCGGCAGGCCGAACAGCGCGTGAAGAGCGCCGAAACCCGCGCCATTCAGCAGATTCGCGACGCCGCGTGGAAGGTGGACATGAACGCCAAACGCATCGAGACGACGCGTCTTGCACGGCAGTTCGCCGAGCAGCGACTCGATGCGGAGCAAAAGCGCTTCGAGGTCGGGATGTCGACGAGCTTCCTGGTGATTCAGGCGCAGCGCGATCTGTCGCAGGCCAAGACCGGCGAACTCGCCGCCGTGCTCGCCTACGATCTATCGCTCGTCGACTTCGAGGCGCTGCAGCAGGCGGGGCCGGCGAGCGCGGCGGGTGCCGAGGCCGCGGCTGCTGCTGCCGCGGCCGCAACGGCGTCCGCGACACCGTCGACCGGTGGCGCCGCGGCTCGCACGTCGTCGACGTCAGCAGTGAGCGGACTCCCGGCTGGGATTTTCTAGCTTCTGCGTAGCTATTACGTGGGCTCCGCCTTCAGCCGGAGCCGGATGAATCCGGCTAAAGCCGGATTCCCCGATCGCTCGGCCCTGCCTACGCCATCGGAACGTCGAGTGCTGGAAAGTGCGCCTCGTAACGGTCCATGAACTCGTCGATGGAATACGAGTGGCTCATGCCACCGAGGTGCTCCAGGCAATAGGTGGCAGCGACACTGCCCAGACGAGCGGCGACGTCGAAAGGCAGCTGCATGGCCAACCCTTTCATCAGCCCACCGCGAAACGCATCGCCGACGCCGGTGGGATCCACGACATGCGTCGGCGGCACGGCCGGGACATCCCATTGACCCGCGCCGGTCAGAATCGACGATCCGTGCTCTCCTTTCGTCACGATCAGCGCTTCGCTCCGCTCCAGAATCTTGTCCTTGTCCAGACCGGTCTTCTGCTTGAGGATCTCGAACTCGTAGTCGTTGCAGATCACAATGTCGGCACCAAGCGTGCCGGCGCGCAGCTCCTCGCCTGACATCCGCGCGCACTGCTGGCCGGGATCGAAGATGTAGCGGATCCCGAGCGTCCGGCACTCCTCGGCGTACTGCACCATGGCCAGCGGATCGTTCGGCGAAATGATCGCCAGACGGCAGTCCGGAGCGCTGCGAAACGACAGCTCGCCGGCGTGCGCCATCGCGCCGGTATAGAACGACGCGATCTGGTTGTTGTGCTCATCGGTGCTGCAGAAGAACGACGCGGTGAACTTACCGGCCACCTGCTTCACGTAGCGCGTATCGACGCCCGCCGACTCCAGCCAGGCGCGGTAGTCCCCGAAGTCCTCGCCGGCGGTCGCCATGACGTGCGGCCGCTCGCCGAGCAGCGCCAGCGTGTAGGCGATATTCGGCGCACACCCGCCGCGCCGCTTGTCCATGGAGTCGACGAGAAAACTGAGACTGACGCGATTCATGTGCTCGGGCAGAAAGTGCTCGGTGAATTTGCCCGGAAAAGACATGAGGTAGTCGTAGGCGATGGAGCCGGTCACCACAATATTCATGGGTTCGATAGGTTCGATAGGTTCGATAGGTTCGATAGGTTCGATAGGTTCGAAAGGTTCGAAAGGTTCGAAAGGTTCGAAAGGTTCGAAAGGTTCGGGTTCGAAAGGTTCGGGTTCGAAAGGTTCTTGAGACTGGTGGCGCGAATCATGCTCAGGGGCATGAGATGGGTGTTCGACGATTCGAAGATCTCATTGCCTGGCAGCTCGCACACGAACTTCAAGAATCGGTGATGGCAATTACTGCCAGACCAGCCCTCAAACGGGATGGCAAATTTTGCGAACAGCTCCAAGATTCCGCCCGATCGGCTCCGAGCAACATCTCCGAAGGATTTGCGCGCTACTACCCTAGGGAGTTCGCCCGATTCCTGCGTATCGCCGCAGGGTCCCTCCAGGAAACACGCGGGCACCTGCTCGACGCCCGAAACCGCGGCTACATATCGCAACAAGAATTCGTCCCGCTGACTCGTCTGGCGCTACGCGCGTTTCGCGCGACGACCCGTTTGATTCGATATCTTCTCAACGCCCGAGCCCCTGATCCTGGAGCGACTGATTTTGAATCACCCGGATAGCCGGTCGCGAGAACCTAGAACCTAGAACCTAGAACCCATCGAACCCTTCGAACCTGTCGAACCCTTCGAACCTACCTCATGTACTTGCCGATTATCGGCTCAAGATCATGCTTCGTCTGCTGCGGCACATGCTCCGGCCTGGTGACAATCGCCGTCGCGAGCGCATCCTTGCAGCTGCACGTGCGATGGTGGCCGAGCCGCGACACGGCTTCGGCGATCGTTTTCTGCGCGGTCGCGGCGTTCTGCGTCAGGTTCGCGATGATCAGATCGATCGTCACCGAGTCGTGGTCCGGGTGCCAGCAGTCGTAATCGGTCACCAGCGCCAGCGTCGCGTAGCAGATCTCGGCCTCGCGGGCGAGTTTGGCTTCCTGCAGGTTGGTCATCCCGATCACGTCCATGCCCCACGAGCGGTACAGCCGCGACTCGGAGAGCGTCGAAAACTGGGGGCCTTCCATGTTCACATACGTGCCGCCGCGATGGACCGTGGCGCCAACCGACTGCGCCGAGTCCGCGGCAATCTTCGACAGGTCGTGGCACAGCGGATGTGCGAACGCGACGTGCGCGACAATCCCGCGGCCGAAGAAGGTGCTGATGCGGCCCTTCGTCCGATCGAAGAACTGGTCGGGCACGACGATGTCGAGCGGTCGGTATTCCTCTTTCAAGCTGCCGACGGCGCTCGCCGACAGAATGCGCTCGACGCCCAGCACCTTGAAGCCGTAGATATTGGCGCGGAAATTCAGCTCGGACGGCAGGATCGTGTGGCCGGCGCCGTGGCGCGCCAGAAACGCGACGCGCTTGCCGCGCAGCGTCGCCACCACGTATTTGCCCGACGGCGGACCGAAGGGCGTCGAGATCGTCCGTTCTTCGCGGTCGGTCAGTTCGGCCATGTCGTACAGACCGCTGCCGCCAATGATGCCAATCGTGGGATGTGTCATGGTGTCGGCTGAAGACGGCGTTTGCCGTCGAGCTCCGTGAGATAGCCCGCCGCCACGGCGGGATCGTGTCCGAAGAAGATCAACGTCTCTTTGGCGAGTGCGTCCTGCACGAACCGCCGCTTGGCGGCCATGGTGTCCATCGGGAAGAGGTCGAAGCCCATGCCCCAGGCATCGCCGAGATGCGCGGTCGTCGGCATGAGATCACCGACATAGGCCGCGCGCTGGCCACCCGACTCGATCCACACCATCTGATGATGCGCGGTATGCCCACCGGTCCGCTGCACCCGGACGCCGGGCATGATCGTCTGATCGTCGTCCACGAGTTCGAGGACTCCGGCGTCGGCGAGGGGACGGTAATTGTCCGGCAGATAGCTGCCGCGATTGCGGTCGTGCGGGTGCGCGGCGTCTTCCCACTCGCCGCGGCGGACGACGTAGCGCGCCCGCGGAAAACGCGGCCTGACGCCGCCCGATGCATCGCGAACCGTGAACCCGCCGGCATGGTCGAAGTGCAGGTGCGTGGCCAGCACGATGTCGATGTCCGCCGGCGACACGCCGGCCTCGGCGAGCGCATGATCGAGATGCCGGCGCCGATCGACGCCGTAGAGATCCGTGAACTTCGCGTTCTCCTTGTCGCCGATACCGGCATCGATCAGCATGGTCCGCACCCCGCGGACCAGCAGCGGCCGCATCGCGAGATGAATGCGATTTCTATCGTCGGCGGGCGCCTTCTTCTCCCACAACGCTTTCGGCACGATCCCGAACATCGAGCCGCCGTCGAGCCGGAAGACGCCGTCATAGAGCACAGTCAGCTGGAGATCGCCGACCTGATGACGCTGGACGGCGAGCGGCGGATAGGTGTCCGGGGCCTGCTTCAGTTCGACGAGGACACCGTGCGCCGCCGACGGATGGATGAACGCGACCATCGCGCCTTCGGCACCGGGACGCGGCTGCTGATCGATCAGGCGGACCGCCCGGGCTTTCAGCTGGGTCAACGCCGCCTCGATGTCGTCGACGCGCAGCGTGATGTGGTGGAGTCCAGGGCCGCGCTTCTCCATGTAGCGCGCGATCGGCGATTCGGGCGCGGTCGCCTCGAGCAGTTCGAGCGCCGGCCCGCCGACCGGCACGAAGTGCGCGTGCACGTGCTGCGCCGCGACGACTTCCGATCCCTCGACCTCGAGTCCGAGTGCGTCGTGGTAGAAGGCCAGCGCCGCGGGCAGGTCGGCGACGGCAATGCCGATGTGGTCGAGAACCGCTTTCATCGGGTCGCGGTGCGGGCGTCAGTCACAGGCCGCCGGGAATTCTAGTGGATTCGAGCGCGCGGCGCAGCAGGTCGTCCGCCGCCGAGTAGGGATCAACCGCCCGCGCGGCGATGCGCGCGACGATCTCCCGCAATTCCCCCGGCGCGAGGACGTGGGTTTCGAGCATCGTCATGAACCGGTGCGCGAGCAGCTCGCGGAGGTGGAACTCGCTGTGCTGGCGGGTGCGGGCCGCCCGCGTGTCGGCATGGCGCCGCCGGAACGTCTCGACCGCCTGCAGCACGTCGGCCACGCCTTCGCCGCTCGTCGCCACTGTTTTCACGATCGGCGGCCGCCAGGCGTCCGGCCCGTAGGTCTGCAGCGCGAGGTTGGCTTCGATCGACGACACCAGCCGATCGGCGCCTTCGCGATCCGCTTTGTTGACGACGAAGATGTCGGCGATCTCCATGATGCCGGCCTTCAGCGCCTGGACATCGTCGCCGGTGCCGGGCACGAGCGCGACAATCGTCACGTCCGCGGTCCGCATGATGTCCACTTCGTCCTGCCCGACGCCGACGGTTTCGACGATGACGATGTCCTTGCCGGCGGCGTCGAGGACGAGCGCCGCGTCTCGGGTCGCGCGTGAGAGACCGCCGAGATGGCCGCGAGTCGCCATGCTGCGCACGAACACGCCGGCATCGGCGGCGTGCTGCTGCATGCGCAGACGATCGCCGAGCACGGCGCCGCCGGTGAAGGGACTCGAGGGATCGACCGCGAGCACACCGACCGTGCGTCCGTCGCGGCGCAGTTCGGCGGTGAGGCGGTCGACGAGCGTGCTCTTGCCGGCACCCGGCGGCCCGGTGAGACCGACGAGATACGCGCGGCCGGTGGCTTTGAAGATCTGCGCCATCAGCGCCGCGCCCGACGGATCGTCGTTTTCAACCAGCGAGATCGCGCGGGCGATCGCGCGGGCGTCGCCGGCCAGGACGCGGTCGGCTAGCGAAGACTGGGTCATCGCGCGAGCAGCTGACGGGCGATCACGAGGCGCTGAATCTCGCTCGTGCCTTCACCGATCGTGGTGAGCTTCACGTCGCGGAAGAACTTTTCGGCCGGATAGTCTTTGACGAAGCCGTACCCGCCGTGAATCTGGACACAGTCGTCGGCGGCCTTGACGGCGATCTCGCTCGCATAGAGCTTGGCCATCGACGACTCGAGCGTCGTTCGGCCGCCGCCTTGATCCTTGAGGTACGCCGCGCGGTAGGTGAGCAGCCGTGCCGACTCGATCCGCGTCGCGGTGTCGGCGAGCTTCCACTGGATCGCCCCGAACGCGCTGATCGTCTTGCCGAAGGCCTTGCGCTCCTTCGCATAGTGCAGCGCCGCTTCGTACGCGCCCTGCGCCAGTCCGACCGACAGCGCCGCAATGCCGATCCGCCCGGCGTCGAGCACCTGCATGGCGTTGACGAACCCCTGCCCTTCCTCTCCGACCAGGGCCGAGGCCGGCACGCGGCAGTCTTCGAAGAGCACTTCGCTCGTATCGCTGGCGCGCATCCCGAGCTTGTCTTCTTTCTTGCCTGGCGTCATGCCCGCGGTGCCGCGATCGACCGCGAACGCCGACGTGCCCTTGCTGCCGGCGGCGCGATCGGTCACCGCCATCACGACCATCACGTCGCCGACCCGCCCGTGCGTCGTGAACGTCTTGGCGCCGTTGATCGTCCACTCCGACCCGCGTCTGACCGCTGTTGTCCGCATTCCCGCCGCATCGCTGCCTGAGGTCGATTCGGTCAGGCCCCACGCCCCGATCTTTTCGCCTCGGGCAAGCGGCGGCAGCCAGCGCTGTTTCTGCGACTCGTCACCGAACATCAGCAGATGCGCGGTGCAGAGACCGTTATGTGCCGCGACCGACAGCGCCAGCCCGGGATCGACGCGGGCCAGCTCTTCGATGCAGATGCAGTAATCGATCGACGACATCCCCGCGCCGCCGTAGGCCTCGGGCACCTGGACGCCCATCAGCCCCAGCGCGCCAAGGGCCGGCACCAGCTCGGACGGAAAATGCTGACGCTCGTCCCACTCGCGCACGTGCGGACGGATCTCCGTCTCAGCAAAATCACGGATCGAGCGCCTCAGCAGCGTCTGTTCGTCAGAGAGTCGAAAGTCCATGCAGACCAGCGGTTCCGTACTATTATCGACATCTGGAGGCTCAATGCACGGACTGCGGCCGCTCGTCCTCGCTCTTGCGCTCACCGGTGCGGCGGCGGCACCCGCGTTCGCCGACGCGACCGCCTTCATCGGTGCCACGACGACGCCCGCCAACCGGTCCGCGACCGGCTTCTCGCTGGGCGCGGGCTTCCTCATCGTGTCGTTCGAATTTGAGTATTCCGAGACGAGCGACGACCTCGCGCAGAATCTGCCGTCGCTCAAAACATTCGTCGGCGCCGTGCTGCTGCAGACGCCGGTGCCGATCTTCGGGATTCAGCCGTACTTCGCCTTCGGCGACGGGGTCTATCGCGAGCGCCTCAACACCGAGACCGACACGGGACTGGCGCCGAATACTGGCGGAGGCGTGAAGATTTCGCTGGCGGGACCGATCCGGTTGCGGGTGGACTATCGCGTCTTCAGGTTGGGAAGCGGTGCGCTGTATTCGCCAGCGCACCGCATCTACGCCGGGCTCAATCTCAAGTTCTGAGATCGGGCCCGCAGGCTCACTTCGACAGCTGAATCAGATTGGCGATGCTCATCGCCCCCTGCGGGACGTACGACTCCGCGTACTTCTTCAGGATGTCGTTCGCCTCGGGCGTGTTGCCGAATCCTTCGGTGATGATGTTGGAAATCTGGTAGTCGGCGCCTTTGACGGCCGGCGAGATGATGAAGACGTAGAGCGCGCGATCCGGACCGGCCGGATCCGCGGACTTGTAGACCTGCCAGCCCGCCGCTTGCGCTTTGCGCTCCGGTTTGTCGCTCTTGTTGAGCGCTTCCTTGACCTTCGTCATGACGAACTCGAAGTCCGCCGTCTTATCGGCCTTCACGAAGTTCAGCCACATCGCGCCGTCCTGGTTGAACAGGCGCTGGTTCGGAGCGGGCGTCGCCTGGGGTGCCGGAGGAGCGGCCTGCGCCTGGGCGACTGAGACTGACAGCAGACCCGCCAGCACTCCGAAAGCAATCACACTTCGCCGGCGTCCCTTCGCCAGCACGTCACTTCGAACCATCTCGGCCTCCTATAGCGAATGCGCGCTACTGTATCGTACTCAGGGCTACACGAAAACCGCCATGACCTCGTGTGCCAGGAGCATGCCACGACGGGTCAGACGCCAACGCGGGCCCGTAACCTCGACGAGTCCCGCTTCCACGAAGGGTGCCAGGCGATCCCCGAAGCGCGCCTCGAGATCCACACCGTAGCGGGTGCCCAGGGCGGCCGCGTCAATACCGTCCGCCAGACGGAGGCCCGTGAAGATCGCGTCGCCGAGCCGGGCATCGCCGCTCAGCGCCAGACGGTCCGTCGCGACTGACTCGCGGCGCTGCACGCGGTCCACGTATTCCTCGGTACCGGCGACATTCTTCCACCGGACGCCGCCCATCGTCGAATGCGCGCCGCAGCCGAAGCCGCGCCACTCGCCATCGGTCCAATACTTCAGATTGTGGCGGGACGCCCGGCCAGGCCGCGCGACGTTGGAGATCTCGTATTGCTCGTAGCCCGCCCCCTCGAGCTCGGTCATCGCCGACTCATACATCTCGGCCACATCGTCGTCCGGCGCCTGTGACCAGCGGGAGCGGGCCATGAGATCTTTCAGGGGGGCGTTCGGATACACCTCGAGCATGTACATAGAGAGGTGTTCCGGTCCGAGCGCGCGGGCGGCGTGCACGGATTCGAGCCACTCCGAAACCTGCTGGCCGGGCAACCACATCATGAGGTCGAGGCTGACGTTGTCGAAGCCGGCGGCGCGAGCCTCGTGGTAGGCCGCCCGGGCTCGAGCCGCCCCGTGGAGACGAGAAAGCCTCTGGAGTTCGTCATCCCTGAAGGATTGGACACCGAAACTGACGCGATTGACCCCCGCCTGGCGGAAGGCGGCGAGACTGGCCTCCGAGACGGTCTCGGGATTCGCTTCGAGCGTCACCTCGGCATCGGGGGCGACGACAAACGCCGACCGGCAGCTCTCGATCAGCGCACCGACTTCGTCGGCCTGCAGCAGCGACGGCGTTCCGCCGCCGAAATAGATCGTGTCGGCGGGCCGTCCGTCGCCTGCCTCGGCAATCTCACGCCGCACCGCCGCGACATAGCGCGGCTTCAGATCGGGATCGAACAGTCCGCGGTTGAAGTTGCAGTAATTGCAGATCGCGGAACAGAAGGGGATGTGGAGGTAGAGGCCGAGGGGGGACACAAAATTGTCAATTCTCAATGGTCAATTATCAATTCGTGACACGCATTGATAATTCTGAATTGAAAATTGAACATTCCATGGGGGCGGTCATGAGCCGGCCCGCCCGCCCGGCCATTTCAAATCGGCGCGGTCGTCGCGGAGTTGAGCGCGCGCCTGCCGGCCTGATCGTCCCGGAGTCGGAAGGTTCGGCTTCCGGCGGGCCTTCCAGAGCATGACCAGATCGTCCACGCCGCCGTTGGCCGGCAACTCGCGGTAGTCGGCTCCGTCGAGCACTTCGAACTCGCACATCTCGTGCAGGCGGGAGCGCATCCGGTACCCGATTCGCGAAATGAGCGAATTGGGCTCGGTGTCGTCCGGGATGTCCTGATAGTTCGAGGTGAAGAGCGTCAGGCGCCTCTCGTTGTAGCGCGTGTTCACGATGAGATTCATCGTCTCTTCGACCCACTCGGACGTTTTCTCGGCGCCCAGGTCGTCGAGGACCAGCAGGTCCGCGGTCATGACCGGCCGAAGAACCTCGGTCTCGGTCGTCCGGATCGACGCGTCATACGTACTGCGAATCAGCTTGAGCAGTTCGCGCGTGTCGTAAAACAATCCGCGGGCGCCGGTGGTCTGAATCACCTGGCGGAGTACCGCGACCGCCAGGTGGGTCTTGCCGACGCCCGGCTGCCCTTCCAGAAAAAGTCCCTTCGCGACAACCGGAAACGCTTGGGCGATTGCCTGTGCCTTGGCCGCCGCCTTTTCGAGCGACTCGTTGTAGGCGGTGAAGTTGGCGATCGTGCAGTGTTGATAGCGCTTCGGGATGTTCGCGTCGAGCAGCCGCTGCTGTCCGAGTTTTTCACGGCGACACTCGCAGCGCGTCACCGCCTGGACCCCGTGCTCGTCGACGGGTCTCCAGCCAGTGTCGTTGCACAGTTCGCAGGGCATTCAGATCGGTGTGAGAGAAGTCGGTGGAAGAAGAAGTCGCGAGCAGTATACCAGCGACCGCTCCGATCCGAACGCGTCGATCAGGATTTTGATTCTGAATCGTCGGCCGGCGGCTGCGTGCGGACGAGGTCGGTCGGCGCCGTCTTCACGAGCGCGGTGGACAGTCGCTGTTCCCAATCGCCGATGCCGCGCACGAGTTCGCCCTTGACGTACTCCATGAAGTCGTTCACTTCGAGCTGCATACGCTCGATCTTGCGGCGCATGTTGAGAATGATCTCGACGCCGGCGAGGTTCACGCCGAGGTCTCGGGTGAGCGACAGAATCGTTTCGAGTTGTTCGAGATCGTCTTCGGAGTAGAGGCGTGTGTTGCCGTCGGTCCGCGACGGCTTGAGGAGCCCCTCGCGTTCGTAGAGCCGCAGCGTCTGCGGATGGATCTTGTACTTCTCCGCCACCACGCTGATCATGTAGTAGGCCTTGCTGTTCTTCTTCATGACAGCGGCTCCGTCCGGATCGCGGCCGCCGGATTGATCCGGCCAAACTCGCGGAGCAAGTCCTTCGAACGTTCGTCCAGCGACTTCGGCAGCGTCAGTCTGACCTCGACGATCAGATCGCCGCGCCGCCCATCGCGCGGCGACGGCACACCGCCCTCGCGAACGCGGAAGCGCTGGCCCGACTGCGTACCGGGCGGCACGCGAACCTTCGTGGTCCCGTCAAGTGACGGAACTTCGACACGTCCACCCAGCGCGGCCTCGTCGATGGCGATCGGCACGACGACCAGCAGATCGTCCCCCTGCCGCTGGAACACCGGATGCGGTTCGACGGCCACGGTCACGTACAAATCACCGTATGGCCCGCCGTTGGCACCGGCCTGTCCCTTCGCGGCCACGCGGATCCGCCCGCCGTCCGGCACACCGGCCGGCACGTGAACCGACAGCGTCTCGACCCGCGTGTCCATCTGCCGGCCGTGGCACGCCGGGCAGCGCGTATCAGCGAGCAGTCCGGTGCCGCCGCACGACGGACACGGTTTCGAAAACACCATGTGGTTGCGCGCCGACTTGACGATGCCGGAGCCATGGCACGGCGAGCAGGTGCGCTGTTCGCCCGGGAGGTAGCCGCGGCCTCGGCAGACACCGCAGTGCTCCTGCCGCGTGACGGTGACCGGCTGCGGCCCGCCGCGCATCGCCGCCTCGAACGGCAATCTGATCGTCGCGTGGAGATCCGCGCCGCGATCCCCCATCGCCCCGCGTACCGCCTCGATCTGCTGATGAATGACGTCCGCGAAGAGATCGCCGAAATTGGTGGCCGACTCGCCGCTGACGCTCACCGAGAAGTCGAATCCCTCGAACCCGTACGCCGGCCGATCCGGCGGCTCGACCGCCACACCGCCGGCATCGTAGCGGCGCCGCCGATCGGGATCGCTGAGCGTTTCGTACGCCTCGGCGATCTGCCGGAACTGCAGGGCCGCGGCGCGATCGCCCGGATTGATGTCCGGATGATACTTCCGCGCCAGCCGCCGGTAGGCGCGCTTGATGTCATCGAGCGTCGCCGCCCGGCTTACGCCGAGAAGAATGTACAGATCCATGGCACTGTGCAATTTGCAATGTGCACTTCCCCGTTCCTACTTCTCGTCGTCAACAACCTCTGCATCGATGACGTCGCCCGCGGTCTTGCCGTCGCCCTTCGCCGAATGCGTGCCGCCGCCACCCTGACCACCGGCGTGACCACCGCTTTCAGGCCCGCCGCCCGGCGCACCGGGCTGCTGATAGAGCGCCTGCGCCGCCTTGTGCTGCGCCTGCGTCAAATCCTCCATCGCCTTGGTGATCGCCGCGGCGTTGTTCGACTCGAGCGCCTTCTTCAGCGCCTCCGCGGCGTGCTCGATCGCCTGGCGATCGCCGGCCGACAGCTTGTCGCCTGAATCCTTGATGAACCGCTCGGCGCCGTACACGGCCTGGTCGGCGCGGTTGCGCGTCTCGATCTCCTCACGCCGCTTCTTGTCGTCATCGGCATGCGACTCGGCTTCGCGCATCATCCGATCGACTTCGTCCTTGCTCAGGCCGCTGGACGACGTGATCGTGATCTTCTGCTCCTTGCCGGTTCCGAGATCCTTGGCCTGAACGTTGACGATGCCGTTGGCGTCGATGTCGAAGGTGACCTCGATCTGCGGCACGCCGCGCGGC
>CAZOAZ010000084.1:0-21624 GCA_964577955.1 uncultured Bifidobacterium sp.
ACCCGTCAGCGCGACCGCGTCGGGATCGTGACGTTCGACTCCGAGATCGTCACGCACGTCCCGCCCTCGGCGAAGCACTTCGACATGGTGCTGCATACGCTCGACAAGGTGAAGCCCGAACGCCCCGGCAAGCTGAGCGAACCGCTGCATCGGATGTCCGAGTACTTCAAGCGGCGCGGCATCCTGCTGCTGATCTCGGACTTCTACGACGAGCCGGAAGCGATCCTCGACGCGATCAAGCCGCTGCGGTTCCTCGGCAACGACCTGATCGTCTTCCACGTGCTCGATCCGCAGGAGATCAACTTCGACTACAAGGACGCCTCGGCGTTCGAGGACCTCGAGAGCCGCGAGCAGATCCCGGTCGTGCCCGACTCGTTCCGCGAGCAGTACCGGCAGCTGATCAAGGGGCACATCGCTGCCCTGCAGACCAAGTTCTCCGAACAGCGGATCGACTACGCCCAGATCACGACGACTGAACCGCTCGATCGCGCCCTCTTCAGCTACATGTCGAGCCGCGAGAAGATGATGAAGGTACGCTGATGTCGTTCCTGGCTCCGCTCTTCTTCTTCGGGCTGCTGACCATCGCGGTGCCGGTCGTCGTCCACCTGATTCAGCGCGAGCGGAAGCGCGTCGTCAACTTCCCGTCGCTGATGTTCGTGCAGAAGATTCCGTATCAGTCGGTGCAGCGGCGCCGCATCCGCCATTGGTTTCTGCTCCTCCTGCGCGCCGCCGCGATCGCGCTGCTGGTCGCGGCGTTCGCGCGGCCGCTGATGCCGCAGGGCGCCGCCGCGGCGAGCGCCGCGCTCGGCGGCAGCCGCGAAGTGGTCGTCGTCCTCGATCAGTCAGCCAGCATGGGCTTCGGCGACCACTGGCAGCGCGCCCAGGACGAAGCGGCTCGCGTCATCGGTTCGCTCGGCACGACTGACCGCGCGACGCTGGTGCTCTTCAGCCGCAACGCCGAGGAAAACGTCCGTGCCACGGGCGATCGCGGGCGCCTCGACGGCGCGCTCCGTGCCGCGAAAGTGACCGCCGGCGCGACGCGCTACGGCCCGGCCCTCAAGCTCGCCGAAAGCATCCTGACCCGTTCGACGCTGCCGCGGCGCGAGGTCGTGCTGATTTCGGACTTCCAGAAAACCGGCTGGACCGGATCCGAAGACGTGCACTTCCCAGAAGGCGTGACGCTCACGCCGGTGTCGGTCGCGTCAGACAACACCGCCAACATCGCCGTCCCGTCGGTGTCGTTCTCGCGCGCGCAGTTTTCGAATCAGGAGCGAGTGACCGTCACCGCCGGCGTCGCCAACAAGAGCGGCGAAGCCGTCACCAACGTGCCGGTGAGCCTCGAGATCGACGGCCACGCCATCGAAAGCAAGACGGTGACTGTCGGACCCAACGCTTCGGCGTCGGTCGCCTTCGCGCCGTTCACGCTCGCCGATCCGTCGGCCCACGGCGTCGTCAAGGCCGGCAGCGACGGCTTTCCGGCCGACAACACCTTCGATTTCATCCTGAACCCGAGCCAGTCGGTGTCGATCCTCATCGTCAACAACGACACCTCGGTCGACTCGAGCTTCTACCTGTCCAAGGCGCTCGCGATCGGCAACACACCGGCGTTCCACATCGAAACGATCCCGGCGGCGCGCGTCACGCCGCAGTCGCTCGAGAAGCGCTCGGTGGTCGTCCTGAACAACGCCGTGCTGCCGCCTGCCCTGGCTGGCGGCGAATTGAAGAAGTACGTCGAGCGCGGCGGCGGTCTGCTGGTCGTGTTCGGGGATCGCAGCACCTGGCCGGCCAACGAGACTGAGGTGCTGCCTGGAAAAGCCGGCGGCATCGTCGATCGGACCGACGGCCGCGGCGCGACGATCGGCTTCCGCGACTACAGCCACCCGGTCTTCGAAGTGTTCAAGGCGCCGCGCAGCGGCGACTTCTCCGCGGCGCGCGTGATGCGGTACCGGGCGCTCGAGCCCGGCCCGACCGACCGCGTGCTGGCGCGCTACGACGACGGCGGCGTGGCGGCCGCAGAGCGCCGCGTGGGAACCGGACACGTGATTGCCTGGACGACCACGCTCGACGATTCGTGGAACGACCTCGCGATCAAGCCGGTCTACCTGCCGCTCGTGCACCAGTTCACCCGGTATCTGTCGCAGTTCGAGCAGTCGTCGGCGTGGTCGACGGTCGGTCAGGTCGTCGATCTCAACACGCTGCTCAAGGCCAAAGCCGACCGCGTCGTCATGTCGCCGGCCGGCGAGCGCACGCGCCTGGCGGCGAGCGACCCGGGGATCGTCGAATTGAACGAACACGGCGTCTACGAGATCCGGTCGGCGTCGAATCCCTCGGCGCGACCGGACCGGATCGCGGTGAATCTCGACGCGGCGGAATCGGACCTCGCGCCGCTCGATCCGGCGGAGCTCGTCGCGTCGGTGACCGGCCGCGCGGCCCCCACCGCGAGCCTGCCCACGGAGGCGGCCACAGAAATTTCACGGGAAGAACTCGAGAAGCGGCAGGGGCTGTGGTGGTACTTGCTGATTGCTGGTCTGCTGCTCCTGGCGGCGGAGATGGTGATCGCCAACCGCCTGTCGGTGAACGAGCGGTTTAACTAGAAGACGGACAGGCTAAAGCCTGTCCCTACCGGAGCGGGCGTGCACAGCGGTAGGGACAGCCTTTAGGCTGTCCGTCGAAGTCGACTGCACAGCGGTAGGGACAGCCTTCAGGCTGTCCGTTGAGTCCGTGGATTACGCGAGAAACACCGCCCGGCCGGGTGTATTCTCAGATTGTCGTAAAGACGATACACGGGTAGTGGGAGGAGGACCCCACGATGGCTTTCGAAGCGTATGGCTCCGACCGGCGCGCGGAGCTCGTCGACGTTATCCACCGCGTGCGTAACCGGTGGCGCCTGAAGCTGGCGCTCCGCGGCGCGGTCATCGTGGTCGCGGGCACGCTCCTGGCCCTGCTGTCGTCCGCCGCGAGCCTCGAGGCGCTCCATTTCAGTCCGTCCGCCATCATCTCCTTCCGCATCATCGCGCTCCTCGTCTTCGCCGCCCTGGTCTTCATCGGGTTCGTTCAGCCGCTCCGCCGCCGTGTGACCGACGAACAGGTGGCGCTCTACCTCGAAGAAAAGGATCCGTCGCTCGAAGCCGCGCTGCTGAGCGCGGTGCACAGTTCGTCGCACGAGATGCACCAGGCGGATCCGAATCACCGCCCGTCGCCGCACCTCGTCGAGAAGCTGGTCGATCAGGCCATCGAAAAATGCCGCGCGCTTGAAAACGGTCTGACCATCGAACGCGCCGGCCTCAAGCGTCAGCTCTACGCCCTCGCCGCGATCGTCGTCGGCGCGGCCGCGCTGATTACGTTCGGCCCCGCCTTTCTGCGCAGCGGCATGTCGGCCCTGCTCATCGTGTATCGCAGCGCCGAAGCGGCGAGCCCATACAAAATCGCCGTCACGCCGGGCAACGCGAAGATTCCGCGCGGCGCCGACCAGAACGTGAAAGCCACGCTGCAGGGCTTCACCGCGAAAGACGCGACGCTGATGGTCCGGATGGATCCAGGCGGACAGTTCGAGCGCGTGCCGCTCGTCCCGTCCACGGAACCTGACTCATTTGAAGGCGTCCTCTTCCACGTCGAGAAGCAGTCGGACTACTACGTCGTCGCCAACGGCGTCGAGTCGCCGCGCTTCACGATGGAAGTGCTCGATCTCCCGACCGTGGACAAGCTCGTCCTCGAGTACCGCTTCCCGAGCTATACCGGCCTCGAGCCGCGCACGGTCGACCCGGGCGGCGACATTGCGGCGATCAAGGGAACCGAAGTCCGGCTGAAGATTTCGCCGACGATGGCGACGCCGGGCGGCAAGGTGCTGCTCAACGAGAATTCCTCCGCCGCGCTGACCAAAGAGGCGGACGGCACGCTGGTCGGCAACTTCACGGTCAACGAACAGGGCTTCTACAAGATCGAGCTCGAAGGGCCGCACGGCGAAAAGGTGAACGCCTCGCCGAAGTACACGATCGACGTCCTCAGCGACCAGACCCCGTCGGTCCACTTCAACAAGCCCGGACGCGACACGCAGGCCAGCCCGGTCGAAGAAGTCTTCGCCGAGGTGAAAGCCGACGACGACTTCGGCGTGAAAGACCTGAAGATGTTCTACTCGGTCAACGGCGGCGCCGAGAAGACCGTGAACCTGTTCGGCGGATCACGGACGATGCCCGAAGTCACCGCCAGCCACACCATCTATCTCGAAGAGATGGGGCTGAAGCCGGGCGACTTCGTCTCCTACTACGCCAAGGCGTCGGACAACGATGCCGTCGCCGGCAACAAGACGACGACGAGCGACATCTACTTCGTACAGATCAAGCCGTTCCGCAAGGACTACAAGCCGGCCCAGTCGATGGGCGGGGGCGGTGGCGGTGGCGGCGGCGCCAACCAGGTCGGCCAGTTGTCGCAGCAACAGCGCGAGATCGTCGCCGCGACGTTCAACGCGGTGCGCGACAAGGACAAGGTCAAGCCGGAAAAGTACCGCGAGAACGTGGTGTTCCTGACGCTGGCGCAGGCGAAGCTGCGTGAACAGGTCGAAGAGCTCTCCGGCAAGATGAACAGCCGGCTCGACTCGGTCGATCCCGCGTTCAGGAAGATCGCCGAGGCGCTGCCGAAGGCGGCCGAAGAGATGAAGGCCGCCGAGTCGCAGTTGAAGGGCCAGAAGGCCAAGGAAGCGCTGACGCCGGAGCAGAAGGCGTTGAAGCTGCTGCAGGACGCCGAGCAGGAGTACGAGGTCCAGGTCGCCTCGCAGCGCGGCGGCGGCGGTGGCGGCGGCGGCAGCCAGCAGATGTCCGAGGATCTCGCCGATCTCTTCGAGCTCGAGATGGACAAGCTGGCAAACCAGTACGAAATGCAGCAGCGCGCCGGCGAGCAGGGCGGCGACAAGAAGATCGACGAGCTCGCCGAGAAGCTGAAAGAGCTCGCGCGGCGGCAGCAGCAGGAAGCCGAACGTCAGCGCCGGCTGTCGGCCGCCAATCAGGGCAGCAGCGGCGGCGGCAGCGGCGATCAACAGCGGCAGCTGGCGCAGGAGCTCGAGGAAGCGGCGCGCCGCCTCGAAGAGCTGACCCGCGATCGGCCGCAGGAAAACCTCGCCGACGCGGCGCGTCAGATGCGTGAGGCCGCGAATGCGATGCGTCAGGCGGCCGCGAACGGCTCGAAGGACGGCGGCGCGATGGCCTCCGCCGCGCTCGACAAGCTGCGCCAGGCGCAGCAGAAGCTCCAGCAGAATCAGCAGGGGCGCGGCGAGCGCGACGTGCAGAGCGTCATCAAGCAGGCGCAGCAGCTCGCCGACGACCAGAAGCAGATTGCCTCGGAAGTCGAGAACCTCGATCAGATGCAGCAGGGCGGACAGCGCCAGGCCAAGGCGCAGAACCTGATGCAGCGCAAAGAGGCGATGGACAACCAGGTCGCGCAGCTCCAGGACTCGATCGAGAAGCTGGCCAACGAAGCGCGCGGCGACGCCAAGGACGCGGCGCGCAAGCTGGACGAGGCCGCCGGCAGCATCACCGACAAGCGGATGCGCGAGAAGATCCGCTACACGCGCAACACGCTCCAGGGTCAGGGCAGCGAGTACGCCCGATCGATCGAACAGGATCTGCAGACCAACTTCGAACAGCTGCGCAACCGCTTGAACGACGCGCAGTCGGCGTTCGGTCAGGCCGACAAGCAGGACGCGCTCGGCCGCGGCGCCGAGAAGACGCGCGACATGGTGCGCGGCCTCGAGTCGCTCGATCAGCGCATGCGCGATCGCGCGCGTGAGAACGCCCAGCGCAACGGCCAGCAGGGTCAACAAGGCCAGCAGGGCCAGAACGGCCAGCAGCGCGGGCAGCAGGGTCAGTCCGGTCAGCAGGGCCAGCAAGGTCAGTCCGGCCAGCAGGGTCAACAGGGCCAGCAGGGCCAGTCGGGCCAGCAGGGTCAGCAGGCGCAGTCCGGGCAGCAGGGCCAGTCAGGTCAGCAGGGGCAATCTGGCCAACAGGGTCAGTCCGGTCAACAAGGCCAGTCAGGCCAACAGGGTCAGTCTGGTCAGCAGGGCGGCCAGCAGGGCGGTTCGGCCAACGGCGGCGACCGCAACGCCGGCGGCGGCTCGTACAACGGCAGCAACTACGGCTACTGGAACGGCGGGCGCTGGGTCGGCGGCTACAACCCCGACGACATCCGTCAGTTCCGCCGCGACTACCGCGAATGGCTGAACGACGCGCAGGCACTGCGCGGCGAACTCCAGCGGCAGGGCGTCGATGTGAAGGATCTCGATCAGGTGCTGCGCGATCTGCGCACGATGGACACCGATCGGGCATTCCTCGACGGCGCCAACATCGCGGCGCTCCAACAGGCCGCGCTCGACAAGCTGAAGAATTTCGAGTTCGGGCTGCGCAAGAAGGTGGACGGGGGCGATCAGCCGCTCGCGCTCTCAGGATCCGACGAAGTCCCGGCCGGATTCCGCACCGCTATCGAAGAGTACTACCGTGCGCTTGCCAGGAAACACTGAGGCAAGCGCGTAGCGCGAAGTGCCGGGTGCGAAGTGCGATCGGACGTGCGGAGGCATACTTCGCACCTCAGTTCGCGCCTCGCACTTCGCACTTCAGGCTTTTACCAGTCTGAAGTTGAACGTTCCGGTCTTGAGCGTGCCGGAAAGCCTGAGCCACAACGGTAAGACCATTTCGGTCCCACGAGCCGCGGTAATGTCGCCGAGGTCGACGATCTCCTCGTGCGTCCAGCCGAACGTCGTCACGAGCTCGGTCACGTCCTGCTTGGCGGCCGCGTCGTTGCCGCACATGAACACCGCATGCGGCTCAGCCAGCCGGCGCGGGTTGACCATGATCCCGCACCACATCGTGTTGAACGTCTTGACGACTCGTGTGTCCGGAAACGCCGCCTGAATCCGCTCACCGAGCGATTCGCTGTTGCAGTAGAGCAGTTGCCCCCGGTGATTCGGATCGAGCGGGTTAGCGAGGTCGACGAGAATCCTGCCGGCAAGCGCCGAGTGTCCCGCCATCTGCAGCGCCTCGAGCGAGATGCTTCCCTTCGTGCAGTTGAAGACCAGGTTGCCGAACGCCGCCGCGTCGGCAAAGGTCCCCTGACTCGCCCGACCGTCCATCTTCGCGACCCACGACTCTGCTTTCTCGTTGGCCGCCGACCGCGATCCCATCCGGACCTCGTGTCCGAGCTCTACGAGTTTCGTCCCGATGGTTTCGCCAACCATGCCGGTTCCCAGAATGCCGATCTTCATGCGCCCTCCATCTCTTCTTGTACTGCACGGCAAGCCGTGACATCTTCCGCCGATCGGGGAGTGCACGCCGGCGCAGCTCGAACCCAGAACCTAGAACCTGGAACCCGGAACCCTCCGAACTCGCACTGCACGTGTCACCGCGAGCTGTCTGCGAATGATGCACGTGGCGCACGAGCGTCCCTGTCAGGTATGCGGCGCTCTCTTTGCATCACTCTCCTGCATCCGGGAAATGGAACAGGACTATCTGGGGCATCGGCTCCGTGCGGAGCGTGAACGTCGCAAGATTGCGCTCGAGAGCGTCGCCGAGAAAACCAAGATCAGCATCGGACTCCTGCGGGATCTCGAGCGCGATC
Organism: uncultured Bifidobacterium sp.; assembly: GCA_964577955.1. GTDB lineage: Bacteria > Acidobacteriota > Vicinamibacteria > Vicinamibacterales > CAVVIG01 > CADEEX01. The sequence goes on from CAZOAZ010000084.1 coordinate 7,600, forward strand.
AGCTGACGCGCTGGCCGAACGGGATCTTCCGCCGCTCGTTCATTCGCGCCTACGCCGCGGCGATCGGGCTCGACGCCGATCACGTGCTGCAGGAATTCCTGGCGCGTTATCCCGACCCCGCACCCTCCGCATCGTTCGAAGACATGCCGGCGGCCAGCCTCTCACCAACGGCCGCGCGGGTCCGTCTCGCAAGAGGAGATTCGGTCCCGACAGCTCCGGCGGCAACTGCCGCGCTCCGGCTGATCCTTGCCGACGATCCGCAGCCGTTCACCGGCGGTCAACTGCTGCGCCGCGTGCCGCGGCGGTTGGCGGCCGCGCTCTGGGATGTCGGAACGCCCCTGGTGCTCGCGCTGATCGTCTACGTCTGGCTCGAGCGTTTCTGGATTCCGTTCGCCACGATTCTCGCCTGCTATCACGCCGGCAGCGTGCTGGCGCTCGGCAATACGCCAGGCGTCTATTTCTTCTCCGAAGCGCGCCTCTCCGGTCGTGACGACGGATCAGCCGAGCCGCCAACCGAAGATCTCGTCGAGCTTCACGAATTCCACCCGCGCGGCGTCTGATCAACACATCTCACAACGAGCCCGCAGAACGCGCAGAGTTTCTTTCCCAAGAGAATTTCTGCGAACTCGGCGATCTCGTTGTAAAAAATCACCAACTGCCGGAAGCACCCCCGCCGCCTGAAGACCCGCCACCGAAGCTGTCGCTCGACGAATTCGACGAGCTTGAACTGCTGTCCGAGGATGACGACGACCAGGACGCAGAGGAGGATGAGGGGTCGGTGGGCTCTGGATGAATCCGGCTGTCCCATGGCTGACGCCGGACGGCAGCGACTCGCGCGGCCGGGCGGCGCGACCGCGCGAAAGACAGCGCGAACACGCCGAACCCGATCGCGCCGAGCACGATCGGCGAGGTGTGGAAGAACGGGATCTGCGTCATCACCAGCGTCACGCTGCTGAGTGCCAGGCCGCCAAGAACCAACGGCCACATGCGCATCCGGAATGACGCGCCGAGGAGCGCCGCGCTCACGGCCACGAAGGCGCCAAGAAACGAGAGCCTGAACCAGGCGGGCGCGACCGCCTGCTCGGTCGCCGCGGCATATTGCGAGCGCTCGGCCGGCGTGACCACGTGGTTCGCTTCGACGACGGTAGCGACGCGCCGGACGACGTTCATCACGCCACTCGAGTAGTCGCCGTTGCGGAAGGCCGGCAGCGCGTCGGTTCGGATGATTTCGCCGGCCAGGCCGTCGGGCAGAACCGGTTCGAGCCCGTAGCCGACCTCAATGCGAATCTTGCGTTCATTGGGCGCGACGAGAATCAGCACGCCGTTGTCGTGCTCTTTCTTCCCGATCCCCCACTCGTTGAAGAGCGCGGTGCCGTACTCTTCGACCGACTGCCCATCGAGCGACGGCACCGTGACAAGGGCGATTTCCGCGGTCGTCTTCTGCTGAACCGCGCGAATCCGCGCCACCGCCGCGTCCCGAACCGCCGGCGTCAGGACATTCGCCGCGTCGGTGACGGGTCCCTGCGGCCGCAGAAGCGACGCAGCAAGTGCGAGCGCAATCAGCGCACTACGCACTCATTCCTCGCCCCTGACACTTTGCCCTTCGCACTAGCACCTTGAACCCTGAACCCGGCACCCTGAACCCGGCACCCTGAACCCTGAACCCGGCACCTTGAACCACGACTGGTCTACCAGCGTCCCGACGCTCCCCCTCCACCAGACGATCCGCCGCCGAAGCTACTGCCTGACGAACTGGAACTGCCGCCGCTCGATCCCGACGACCCCGATGAACTGCCGCGCGCGCTGGCGATCCATCGCCCGCGGCGCTGCGGTTTCAGGGCGAAGGCCAGCGCCCACGCCCCGAACAGCGTCACAACGAAGTAGGAGATCGGCGCGTTGACGGGCGGCCTGAGCGCGAGCACCGTGGCAATGATCGAGGTCGGCACGCCGAAGTAGAGCGGCGACAGATCCTTCGACTTCAGTCCGATGCCGATCGACGCAGTGGCGGCGGCGCCGAGCAGTGTGAGCAGAATCGCAAACGGCGTCCACACCTCATTGATCGGCTCCGCGGGCAGGAATCGGGCCCGCTCTTGTGTGGTCAGGACATGCTGGGCCTCGACGATCTCGGCCACGCGGTTGACCGCGGCCAGAATGCCGAACTCGTAGCTCTCGGTCCGAAACTGCGGCAGGACGTCGCGCCGGATAATCTCGCCGGCCAGTCCGTCGGGCAGGATGGGCTCGAGTCCGTAGCCGACTTCGATGCGGATGCGACGGTCGGCGGGGGCGACCAGGATCAGCACGCCGTTGTCGCTCCCCTTCTTGCCGATGCCCCATTCGTTGAACAGTTTGGTGCCGTACTCCTCGACGCTCATCCCGTCCAGCGACGGCACCGTCGCGACGGCAATCTCCGCGCCGGTCTTCTGTTCCACTTCGCGAATGCGCGCGGTCGCCTGCTGCCGCGCGGGCTCGCCCAGCACGTTGGCGAGGTCGGTCACGACACCCTGCGGCGCGGGCAGCGCCGCGCTCAGTATCGCGGTCAGGGCGACCACGAGGCCACTGAGCGTCACAAGTTGCCGGTGTCCGACACCGTTCGCCGGGTGTCTGACACCTGGCGGCCTGGCGCCTTCATGCTTCATGATCTGGTCGTCGTCCGCATTTTTTCCGTCAATACTATTGGGTCAATTCGTGTTTCACGCAACGAGGTCGCTGATGATGGGGCGGGCGCTGGGCATCCTTCTCGTGGCGGCGGTGTTGGGTGGCTGCGGCGACACCATCACGGAACCGACCGACAACAGCGGCAATACCGGCAACGTCAACGGCGCCAATGGCAACACCATGACGGTCACGTTCGACGGCGTGCTCTTCAATCACGGCGCGGTCAGCGCCGTGCTGAACACGGCGAACGGGACGACGCCGGAGCTCCTGTCGGTCTCGACCTCGAACGCCGCACTCGACACCTTCACCATGACGACACCTGCAGCGGCAGGCACGTACCCAATTTCCGGGGTGACGACGCCGACGGGCGCCAACGCGAACCTGCTGGTCGTCGCGAGCGGCGCCTCGTGGTCGGCCAACGCCGCCTCGGGCAGCGGATCGATCACGGTCCTGACACGGAACGGCCGGACGGCCACAGGCCGCTTTACGCTGACGATGCCGCCCACCAGCCTTCAGGGCGCGCCGAAGGTGGCGGACGGCAACTTCTCGGTCAACTTCTAGCCGAAGGGCCTGAGCGAAGTCGAAGGCCGCGGTGCCGAGCGAAGCGAAAGGCTAACGGAAGGACACACGCGCCCCGAAGCGGAGGACGCGCGGCGAAACCGACTCGCGCACGGTATTCCCGCCCGTCGCGAGATTGCCGTTGAGGCCAAGAACAGTGGCGCTGTCCGTGACGTTGAAGGCGTCGAACGACAGCGTGATCGGCATGTTCCGCCACGGGTTCAATGTCTTCCGAAGACCGAAGTCGGCGACGAACACGGGGTCGTGACGGCGCTCGCCGAGCGGTTCAGCCAGCAGGTTCACCGAATTCCCGTCCGGTGACGACACCGGCTGGAAATAGATCAGCGGATAGCCGTCGCGCCCATTGATGTTGAAGCTGAGATCCAGCGCCCACCGCGTCTTCGCGCCGACCTGGTACCAGCCGTTGACGTTGAACGACCAGCGGCTGTTGATGAAGACATCCGGCACGTCGCGCCCGATGGCGTCGACCACGACCGGTTGACCGTCTTGCGCGGCGCCGAGGATGGCGCCGGGATTTCGGCGCGCCAGCTCGGACGCCGGAACCGTCGACGTCCAGTCGCTGACGTTCACCGACGCACGAAACAGTCCGCGGTCCGCCAGCCGCTTGCTCATCCCGAACGCGATCTCCTGCGCCGCGGCGCTGTTGAGGCCGTTGTCCAGGATCTGCCCGTCGCCGGTCGCGAAGCTGATGCCGCTTCGCAGGGTGTAGGCCGGCAGCGACTTCGTGTGGCCAGGCAGCGCGGCCGGAACATTTCGGTACAGCTGCCAATCGTCCGCTCTCGCAGCGCGCGTGGTCGTCCCGTCGACGACGAGGTCGTACTGCTGCACGGGATCGCTCGTGGAGCGCCGCCGGTACTCCCAGTCGAAGAACAGGCCGGGACGCAATCCGTGCTGACCGCCGACGTAGGTCAGACTGTGGCGCGGCGAGACCAGGTCCGCAGCCACGCGGTTGACCGGCGCGAGTTGCGAGGTGATGCGCGTCCCAAGGAATCCGAGCGCGACGCCCTGCGGGGTCGTGGCGTAGGAGCCGTTGACCGATCCGCTTTGGACGGCGCTGCCGTAGGTCGTGATCGGAATGCTGGCCAGATCGACAAACTGGCTGTAGCCGGCACGGAGGAGCGTCGTCTTCTTCGCGCCGAGGGCGTAGGTCAGTCCCAGTCGCGGCGTAATGTCCTGCCACTCGAAGGTGTCGTGCTCGGCTTCGGTGAAGGAGGGAACCTGCACGGGAAAGAACCGGTTGCCGGTCAGCGTGTTCGGTCCGAGCCGGCCTGATTGCGAGTCGGATCGGACCCCGAGAGCGACGGCCAGATCGGCGGTTCTGAGCGCCCATTCGACATAGCTGCCGGCGTAGGTGTTGTGCGCCTCCACGCTCGACGCGGCGGGATACGCGATGTAATCGCCTTGCGGACTCACGACGCCGATGCGATCGCCCGGCCATCGTGATTCGTCGGTGCTTTCCGCATTGCGGTAGCTGGCGCCGAATTTGAGCTCGTGACTGAGCGCGCCCGTGTCGAAGAAATAGGACCCGTTGGCTTTGACCTGCTGCTGCGGACGCTCGGTGTCGACCTGAAGAAAGGAGTTCCGCCAGACGCTGCCGTCGAAGACGGCGGGCTGGTCGCCGCCGGGCGCCGTCAGGCTTTGTGACGACTGTACCAGCGCGTACAACCCCGTGAGGTAGAAGTTCGAGCTGAATATGTGGGTGTCTTCGAGCTTGTAGATGGCGGTGCCCGAATCCGTGGCCCACGTGGCCGGCGTGCCGGTATCGAACGTCGGCCGGCTGCTCCGGTCCGCGCCGCTGCCATAGTAGGCGGCGACGAACCGGTTGACCGGACTGAGCTGCGCGCTGAGCTTCGCGGCTCTGTTCAGGGTCGAGGCCTCGGCGGCGGGGTTGTGTTCGTTGGCGTTGTTCAGATCCAGATCGCTCGACTGCGCACCATAGGAACCCCAAATCCACAGCCGATCCTTGACGATCGGGCCGCCGAGTTCGGCACCGTAGTCCTGGACCGAGACGATCCGGTTGCCGAGCGCGAATGCCGGGCTGGTTGTATTCTCGCCCTCGCTCAGGAAATAGCGGCCGCTGCCGCGCCACTCGTTGGTGCCGCGTTTGGTCACGATGCCCGCGGTGAGACCGCCGGTCGCGACCGAGGCATCGCGGCCGCCGGTCGTCAGTTGCAACTCCTCGAAGGCGTCGAAGTCGTAGTACGCCGGGTTCGAGCCGATCGCCGTCATGTCGGTGATGGTGACGCCGTCGACGCTCCACGTGTTCTGATCCGGCGATGAACCCAGTCCGACGAATTGGCTCTGCTGCCCGGACTCATTGCCGCCGACGTTGATGCGGTCGGTCAGCACGCCGGGAGTGGACTGAAGGACGGCCCAGGGATCTCGGGGCGTCGGGATGCGGTCCCGTTCTTCTTCTTCTGAAAGCCTCAACACTCCGTCGTACGATCCCCTGATGTACTGGGCCACCTCATCGAGATCCTCGGGGCCTTTGGTCAGGTTTGGCCAGAACGTCACCGTCATCCCGGCGTTGACGTAGGTTCGGTGGGCGACCCTGGCATACCCAGGCGCCTGGACATCGAGGACGTAGCCGTGCGGTTCGAGGCCCAAGAAGCGATAGCGGCCCGTGTCGTCGGTGACCACTTCCTGCGGCGCCGGACCACCGGTCAGGGTGACCGTCGCCCCAGACACGGGCTTGCCCGCGGGATCGGTCACCGTGCCCTCGAGGGTGCCGACGTTCGACTGCGCGAGGCCTGGGGCGGCGCCGGCGAGCCAGAGGCATGCGACGGCCATGAGGGTCAGGACGAGGGACTTCGGTGAGCTGCGCGGTTGGCGTGACATGGTGTTCCCCTTTTCGTTCGCGGCCGACATGGCGGCGAGTCTGAGAGAAACAACGCACGCACTCAATGAATCCGGGCTTAAACCATTCGTAAATGGATCCCAATCCGCAACTGTGTGCGAGGACGGGCTTTAGGCAGCGACCGCGGTCGACGTTCGGCGCGTGGGCGCGGTAGACTGAGGGTCACCAGTCGGGTCGGGGCGTAGCGCAGCCTGGTAGCGCACCTGCCTTGGGCGCAGGGGGTCGTCGGTTCGAATCCGGCCGCCCCGACCAAAACAGAACCCAGAACCTTTCGAACCTTCCGAACCCATCGACCTTCCGAACCAACGGGTAGTTAGCGAAGTGATATCGTCACGCCTGAGTCACGAGACATGGCTGCGCTGACCACTGGGCTGATTGCCCTTGTCGCCGTGCTGCACCTCTATTTCCTGGCGCTGGAGATGTTCCTCTGGGACACGCCGTACGGACGGCGCGTGTTCGGCTCGACGCCGGAATTCGCCAAGGCGTCCAAGGTGCTGGCGGCAAACCAGGGGCTCTACAACGGCTTTCTCGCCGCCGGACTGATCTGGTCGCTGCTCGACCCGGACCGCCACGCCTTCGAGCTCAAGATCTTCTTCCTGTCCTGCGTCATCGTCGCCGGCGTCTACGGCGGCCTGACCGCCAATCGCAAGATTCTCTTCGTCCAGGCCCTGCCCGCGCTGGTTGCACTCGTCGCGCTCCACATCCGCTGAGGGCGGGAGCCGGCAGGCTCCTGACGAAAGACACCGCTTCGTGCCAGAATTCCGATTCCAACCAAGCAGGAGGCTGACGATGAGACTCGCGCGCTCGCTCTCGCTGGCGTTGATGCTCTGCGCGGTGCCACAGATCGCAATGGCTCAGAGCCAGAACCGCCCGGCCGGCGAAGACGACATCGACGCCGAAACGTTCGAGTTCTTTGCCAAGGTGGGTTTCGGAGTCGACCTGACCGATGTGACGAGCGCGTCGTGCGCGACCGCGCGCACAGACTTTCCTGCGCCGGTCACCGTCGCGTGCGACGGCGGCAAAGCGGCGCCGGCCATCGACGCCGGCGCTGGGGTGAACTGGAACTTTGGCGGCCTCTTCAGCCTGGAAGCGTCGACTGGCGTCAGGAAGACGGGAACCACTGCCTACACGCACACGGCAACGCTGGGCGTTCAGGAGGTGCTCCGCCGCGCTGAAGCCAACTATACGGAGATGTTTCTGAAGGTCGGCCCGCGTCTCAATCTCGGAGACAACCTCGATCTGGCGCTCTACTACGGTTTGTTCCACTTCTTCGCCACTGCCGACGTCAGCGACGAGGGACGCGTCAACGGCACGCGCGTCCGCGGCACGAGCTACATCAGTCAGGAAGACGGCTCCCGCCACTTCATGCTCGGCGTCGTCGCCTACGTGGGGTTCGCGGGCAATCCGTTCCTTCGACCCTATTTCGAATACACGGCACGGTCGTTCAAGCAGTTCATCGTGGACAGCCAGAATCCCGCCGGCTTCCCCGCGGATTTCGACGCACACTCGCTCACCGTCGGCTGGACTGTGCCGCTGCGCTGGTAAGAGACTGGATTCCCAAGCGCAGACGCGTCTCCTCGATCGCGCTCTTCGAGATCCGGCCGCCGGCGAACGAGAGACCCAGGATCGAGAACAGCCGGCCATCCACGATGCTGCTCGAATTCTCCGGCGAGAAACCAAGGTGCCGGTATCGTCGACTGCTAGCGGAACGGACAGGCTGAAGCCTGTCCCTACCGACATGGCCGGACGCTGTTCACCACGTCGTGGTGAACACGAGAGCGGTCCAACCGGCACGCGTGTCGGTGCGCAGATGCCGCATCCCCAGACGGGTATAGGCACGCTCGACGTCCGATGCGACCGACACGGCGATGCCTGAAAGAACCAGAGTGCCGCGACGCGCGACGCGGCGAATCAGCAGCGGCGCCATGTCGATGAGCGGTGCCGCCTGGACGTTGGCGGCGACGAGTGGCCAGTCGCCGCCGATGGCTTCGGGGCCGCCGCAAACGAGAAGAAGCCGCGCCGCCAATCCATTCAGACACGTGTTCTGGGCGGCTACGCGCAAAGCCTCCGGATCGAGATCGATGCCCACCGCGTGTTCGACGCCGTGCATCAGCGCTGCCAGGGCGAGGACGCCTGACCCCGTGCCGACATCGAGAACGCGCCGCACCGGACTCGCCTCCACCAGCGATTCAATCGCTTCGAGGCAGAGCGCCGTCGTCGGATGGAGTCCGGTCCCGAACGCCGGACCGTCGTACAGCCTGAGCGTCGCGGGCGCCGCGGCCGCCGCGGCCGGCGCGATCCATAACCGCCCGACGCGCACTGGACGCGGGCTGAGGATCCATACCGATCCGTCGTCGCGCCCCTCGGCGGGCGACACGCGAACCGCGTCGACTTCGAGGGCGGCGGCCACGAGGTCAGGATCCACACCATCTGGCATCAGCGCCGCAACGCCCGTCGCGGTCGTCTCCACATCCAGCGCGCCGAGCATCACCAGCCGATCCAGTGAGCGTTCGGACAGGAGATCGAGGTCAACGCGGTACGGCACGATCCGTCATCCTCGCATATGCGATAGCCTGTAGGGCCAACAGCGATGATTGGTCCGACACTGGTTTTCACTGACGGCGCCGCCAAAGGCAACCCTGGACCCGGAGGGTGGGGCGCCATCGTCATCACGCCGGATGAAATCGTCACCGAACTCGGCGGCGGTTCTCCGCACACCACCAACAACAAGATGGAACTGGGCGGCGCCATCGCCGCGCTCGATCACGTCGCGGAGACGCCGGGAACGGTTGCGATCTACACCGACTCGACCTACGTCATCCAAGGCATCACCAAATGGGTCTGGGGCTGGCGGAAGAACGGCTGGCGGACATCGAGCGGCGGCGACGTGCTCAATCGGGAGCTCTGGCAGCAGCTCTGCGAGCTGGTCAGCGCGCGCGGTGCGAAAGGCGTGGACTGGCGCTGGGTACGCGGTCACGTCGGCACGCCCGGCAACGAGCGAGCGGACGAGATCTCGGTGGCATTTGCATCACAGAAACCTCCGGCGCTCTACCACGGTCCCCTCTCGGGGTACCCGATCGATATCCTCACGGTTCCGGATCAAATCTCGGTTCCCGAACGATCGCCGTCATCCAACGGATCGAGCAGCCGCTCCAAGGCAGCCGCCTACTCCTATCTCAGCGTCGTCGGCGGCGTGCCGATGCGCCACAAAACCTGGGCGGAATGCGAGCAGCGCGTGAAGGGACAACCGAATACGCGATTCAAGAAGGCGATCAGTGCCGCGGACGAAGCCGCGATCTTGCGTGACTGGAATGTCACGTTGCGTTGAGGTGTCGGACACCGGCCTTCGACTTCGCTCAGGCCGCCTTGAACAGGTCGAAAGGCGGTAGGTCGGTAGACGCCGGGTGTCTGACACCGGCCACAGAGTTGATATGAAACCACACTTCGATTTCGACCGATTGTGGGCAGTGTCGGACCGCGCACGGCGCGGACCGCGGCTCGCGCCGGACGATGTCCGGTTCATCCGCGACGAGGCGCCACTAGCGCTCGCGGAGTTTCCGCGCATCAAGACACCGGCGAAGGCAAAGCATCCGGGCGGCTTCTCGATCGCGGGCGCACCGGTCGGCACGTTCATGAAAAGCGCCCTACTCCTGGCCGGACAGAAGGCGCTCGGCCGTCGTTGCGGCGGATCGCCGTTTTACGAAACCGTCGAACGCGACCTCGCCCTGAACATCATGCGGTCCAACTTCACGCACGACGCCCCGAAAGGCACCTTCTGCTGCGCGCAGTGCAGCCTCGCTGTTTATCCAGTGCTCGAGGCCGGAGCGATTCGCTACTTCGATTGCACGGCGCTGGCGCGAAACCTGGAGAGGGTGATTCGCGGCCGGCAGTGGCGATTCAAGTCGCCGCCGAACGCGGCCATGCTGCGCTGGTCGCTGGGTCACGACTGACGGTGTCGGACACCGGCCTTCGACTTCGCTCAGGCCGCCTTGAGCAAGGTCGAAAGGCGGTACGTCGGTAGACGCCGGGTGTCCGACACCGGCCAGAGTACCGACTAAGATAGACCACGCATGAAGCGATTCGTCCTTGCGCTGGCGTTGCTGATGGGTGTCTCGCTGGCCGGCGCGCCCGACGAGCCACCGCCGGCGCTCACCCTCCGCGTCCTGACCTACAACATCCACCACGGCGAAGGCACCGACGGGATCTTCGATCTGTCGCGACAGGCCGCGATCATCAGCGGCGCCAATCCGGATCTCGTGGCGCTGCAGGAAGTGGACGACGGCACCGAGCGCGCTGGCGGGAAACGCCAACTCGAGGAGCTGGGCCGGCTGACTGGGCTTCATCCGACGTTCGGACGCGCCATTGATTTCGAGAGCGGCCGCTACGGCGTCGGCATTCTGACGCGGTGGGCGCCCGTCGGCGTCACGAATCGTGCGCTTCCCGGCACCACCGATCGCGAAGCACGCACGGCGCTGACGGTTACCGTCCCACCCGCTGCGCGCGGACCGCGCATCAACTTCACGTCGACGCACTTCGATCAAGGGCGCGACGAAAGCGGCCGGATTCTTCAGGCGACGGCGATCAACGAACGGCTCATCGGCAATGACTCGACGGTCAGCATCCTTGCCGGCGACTTCAACAGCGCCGCCGACAGCAGCGTCATGCAGACGCTGCGCGTGGCGTGGACCTTGGCGCTGCCGGTCGATCAGGCGACGACAGGCCCTTCAGGGCGGCCGTCATTCCGCGTCGACCACGTCCTCGTCCGGCCGGCATCGCGCTGGCGGGTGGTCGAGTCCCGGGTGGTCGACGCGCCACTGGCATCCGACCATCGGCCCGTCCTCGTCGTCCTGGAATTGCTCCCCGTCCCGTCGCACTGAGCGCTGACGCGGGCACTCCGGCCCGGGCATCGTCGAAGGGCCGGACGCCACCGCATCACTTGCCGCTGTCGCGAGCGCGGCCGCCGCGGAGCATGTGTTCCACGGCGTGATTCCCTTCGTGACACGCGTATTCGTAGATCTGATACCCGTCGTCACGGTTCATTGGAATCTGCACGGTCCACGGCGCGGTGTAGTTCTTGGGATCGGTGACCGTCACCTGGTAGTCGATCGTGTTGGCGCTCGTTCGGGTGAAGCGCTCGACGACGTGCAGCTGGTCGCTCTGATGAATGCCCTTGACGCGCGCGGACGCCGCGTTGGTCGCGATCCAGCCGCGGCCGTTGTAGTTGGTGATGTCGACGACCAGCGTGTTCCCTTCCCAGCGACCCACGGAATCGCCGTCCCACTGCCGGATGTCGGCCGGCAGGTGCGGCCGGTTGTTGGTCGGGATGATTCGCGCCATGTGGATCATCTCGTAGTGAATGACCACGTAGCCCGGCGTCTGAATGATCTGATAGGCGTTGTTGTAGCCGGCCGGAAAGAGGCCGCCCGGGACGCCGCGTGTGATGCAGCGATCCCACGGGCTGATGAAGTTGGGGTCGTCGTTTTCCTGCCGCGCGTACTCGTCGCGGCGGGCTTCGGCGTCCTTTCGCGTCGGGACGCGGCCGTCGGCGGGATCGATGACCAGCGACGTGCGGCGCGTCGCGACCACCTTCGTCCCCGAGTCCATCCAGAACTGGTTGTAGTTGCCGACATCGCCCGGCCGCGGCGGAGCGTCTTCCGAGCTCTCGCGTTGGCGCGCGGCGCGCGCCTCGATCGCCTTGGCTTCTTCCTCGGTGAGGAATGCTTTGCCAGCCATATTCGCCGGCCGCTCGAACGGCGTGATCGTCTCGTTGGTCCAGGTGCCGGTCAGATCAGGATCGCCCCACGGCGTTTTGAGCGTGGCCGCGGGCGCCGCTGGTTTGCTTTGCGCGGAGAGCGGCACGGCAGCCGCGAGCATGGCCGCGGTGACGCCGAGGACAAGACGCCGACACATCATGGAGACCTCCCTGGCGGGAATCCTACGCCAATTCCGTCGGATCGGCGTGTAATCCGGCTGAAGCCGGACGCTACCGATGCGAGCACGCAATCCGGCTGAAGCCGGACGCCACCGATCACATTGTCAAAATCGCGCGCGGAGGACGCGATCCAGGTCCTCCCGTTCGGTTGGCAGCATGTCCGGCTCGATCCGTTCACCCGCGTCGATGAGCAACTGGGCGACGCCGGCGAAGTCTCCGGTCTTCACGCGCCAGCCGTGCGCCGAGCCGAAGATGGCCCAGCCGAGCGCCGTCCCGCCGTGCGTCGCATCTTTTGAATTGAGCGCAGGATTCGCCGTCAGCAACAGTTCGATCAGTGCCTTGTTGCCGAGAAACGCCGCCCAATGCAGGGCATCGCCGGTGTCTTGTCCGGTGATGCGCGTGTCGAATCCGAGATCGATCATCAGGCGAACCGCCTCGAGATCGTCGGCCTGCACCCGTTCGATGATGAGTTGTTGCTGATCGCGGGTCAGCGTTGACACGAGACGCGGGTGTTCGGCGGCGAGACGCTCGGCGACCGGACGATTGCCGGTGCTGCACGCCGCCAGAAACTGCTGTACCGGAGTGGCGCGCGCCAGCAGCCGCTCCAGAACGGGTCCGCCGGAGCCTTGGCGAAGGTGGATCGCCGGCGTCCCGAAGCGCGCGGCCACCTCGATCACGCTGCGGGAACCGCCGAAGACCCAGCGGTAGATGTCGCCGCGGCGATGATCCTCGGGCCGGGACGCGTGCTTCCCGTCGTGCGCGACCGAATAGAGTCGCTCGCCGATCCGATGGTCGAAGACGTGCGCATCCTCACCCAGACAGCGCTCGACCAGCGGCTGAACGCCCAGGCTGATCGCCATGAAGATCTCGGTCCAGGCGCCGCGTTCGATCAGGAACCGTGTCACGTCAGGCGCTTCGCGCACGAGGTATTGCGCGGGCGTCGATTCATGGTCGACGCAGCGCACGTCGAGCCCGGCCCCGCGCTCCACGAGATAACGGGCCATCTCGACGGTCCCCGCGCTATGCAGCGCGGTCTTGCCGTCGCCACCACGGGCATGCACGAGCGACGGATCCTGCTCGACCAACTCCTGGACACGGTCGAACATCCGAAGGTGTGCCGCCGCGAAGATATCGACGATGGCGCCGCGTTCGATGAGCGGTGCCGCCTCGGCCGGCGTGCAGTCGTACTCGAGGATGCCGAAGGGACCTGCCCACCAGTCGCTCTTCAGGTTGATGTCGGCGCCGTACTGCAGCAGGACGTCCAGCAGCGGCAGATTCTTCTTGGCTGGAACGACCGGACGGCCGCCAAAGTGCCACAGCGGACGGTTGACGGCGGCGCGGACTTCACTGTGCTTGGCGAGCAGTTCGCGCAGGCGATCGACGTCCTGTTCGTCGAGCGCGATGCAGAACTGTTCGACCGGTGTGTGGGCCAGCGATTCGATCTTCCGGCGCATCGCCGTCCAGCTTTCAAAGCCGTAGCCTCGCGCGATGACGAGTTGCGCGTCGGCGAGGCTCAGGTCGGCGGCGGACGGCGGCTTCGGATGAAGCGCCTGGATGCGGCGAAGCGCGTGGGGCTCGCCAGCCCACGCCGCGCGCGCGAGATCCTTCGCGCGCTTCTGCTGCATTTCGAGGTTGGGACGGGCGGGCAGCGGCTCGACGAACGTGGAGCGATCGGACTCGGACGCCATGACGACACCTCCAGAAGGAGTTGGCCCGTGGTCCGCGATCGACGGGCGGAGGTTCGTCTGGCTACGACATCAGTGAAGCCGACGACAGGTGGGAGCATCCCTTCCCGCGGACGGGCGGCGTCCTGGTACGCGCGCGATGAGTCTATCAAAGGGGTCAGACAGGTGCCAGGCTGGTGCCAGGCTGCGAGCTGGTCCCTTGCCTAAATTTGACGTTCGGGCGGCGATTGGGTGAGCGAAATTCGCAACACCAGCTCGCGACCTGGGTACGCCGCTCGGAAAGTGATCCAGTGCGCCGTTCGGAAAGTGATCCACCC
>CAZOAZ010000085.1:0-21061 GCA_964577955.1 uncultured Bifidobacterium sp.
CCGGCGTGATCGCCTACAAAATCGCGGCGCATGCGGCCGATCTGGCCAAGGGCCACCCGCGCGCCCGCGAGTGGGACGACGCGCTGTCGAAGGCGCGGTTCGAGTTCCGCTGGGAGGATCAGTTCAACCTGGCGCTCGATCCGGTGACCGCCCGCGCGTATCACGACGAGACGATGCCGGCGGACGGCGCCAAGGTCGCGCACTTCTGTTCGATGTGCGGCCCGAAGTTCTGCAGCATGGAACTCACGCAGCAGGTCCGCGACTACGCGAAGGAAAAGGGTCTGGCTGACGGCGCGGCCGTGGCCGCCGGCTTCGAGGAGAAGGCGCTCGAGTTCCGGCGCCGGAACCTGGTGATCGACTGACCGCTAGCGCTCGGGGACGACCGGCACGATTTGAATCACGGTCGGAAACCGCGACGGCTGCGCGCCGAGCCGCGGATTGGGATAGCCCTGCGAGATCTGTGACTGAAAATCCTTGATCGTCACGCCGGGAGGGAACGCCATCGTTTCTTCCCGGAAGCGGCCGACGTCGAATTGATAAGTGGCCGGCGCATCGAACACCAGCTCGCCCTTCTGCTTGAGCGTCGTCCGGTAGTAGTTCACGAGATCAACAAACGGCGCCGTCGTTCCATACAGATAGAACCGCTGGCCGCGGCCGGCGTCATACGAGGCAAGGAACTGCGCTCCCGGATAGAGCGGGACGCCAAGCGCGCTTTCCTGCGGCGCGCCCTCCATCGGCGTTGACGAGGAGGTGGGCGGCGGAGCCGGCTGGACGACCGGCTGACCCCCGGGACGGCCCGGCGCACCCGGTCGCGGGAACGGTTGCGGCGCCGGCAGCACCGGCTGCTGGGCCAGCGCCGCCGCGACCATCAGGATAACTGCCGTCATATCAGGATTATACGCCGCGCAACCAGAAGCAGGCTCAGCACGTCTGAGTAGAATAGAACCATGCCTAACGCAATGAAGACGGCACTTCTCCTGGGCGCGATGAGCGCTCTGTTTCTCTTTCTCGGTCAAGCGTTCGGTGGCGCGCAGGGCCTCGTGATCGGGTTCCTGTTCGCTGCCGGTACGAACTTCTTCTCCTACTGGTTCTCCGACAAGATCGTCCTCTCGATGTACAGGGCCCGGCTGGTCGACGGCAACGCCGCGCGTTCAGGCGCGGTGGCGGATGCCGACGGCCGGTTGTTCCGTGCGGTCGAGCGGCTGGCTGGCCGGGCGAACCTGCCGATGCCCAAGGTCTATGTGATCCCGCAGATGTCGCCGAACGCGTTCGCGACCGGACGCGATCCGCATCACGCGGCGGTGGCGGCCACCGAAGGCATTCTGCGCATGCTCACCGAAGACGAGCTCGAAGGCGTCATCGCCCACGAGCTGGCCCACGTCAAGCATCGCGACATCCTGATCAGCTCGATCGCCGCGACCCTCGCGGCGGCGATCATGATGTTCGCGCGCTTCGCGATGTTCTTCGGCGGCGGGCGCCGCGACGATCGCGACGGGAATCCGATTGCGCTCATCGCGATGATGATCCTGTCGCCGCTGGCGGCGATGCTGATTCAGGCGGCGATTTCGCGCTCGCGCGAGTACGACGCCGATGCCGGCGGCGCGGCCATCGCCGGCTCGCCGATGGGCCTGGTGAGCGCGCTCAAGAAGATCGAATCGGCGTCGCGCACGGTGCCGCTCGATGCGAATCCGGCAACCGCGCACATGTTCATCATCAAGCCGTTTTCGATCGGCGGCGCGCTGTCGCTCTTCAGCACCCACCCGCCGACCGAAGCCCGCATCAACGCGCTGCTGCACGGGCGGTAAGCGTTAGCCGCGCGGACAGGCTAAAGCCTGTCCCTACCGCTACGACGACGACCGCCGCACTCTACCAGCGGAACCCGATCTGTTCGGGTTCCGCCTTTTCGTCTGAGCCGCCGACCGATTCTCCTTCGGCCTCGTCGCGACGCGACATCCCGTAGCGTGCCTGCAGCAGGTGCACCATCGCCTTGATCTCCTTGCGATAGGACTCGGGCGGGTACTTCTTCGCATACAGACGCTCGAACCGCGGCTTCATGGCCGGGAATTCGCGTTCGAGGAATGACATGAAGTGCTGGCGCGTCCCGTCCTGCAGGTACATCACGTTGCAGCCGACGAAGCGGGCGCCGTGGTCCGCAATCGTCTTGATGGTCCGCTCGAGTTTCGAGCGAGACGATGAGAAGCCCGGGACGATCGGCGCCATCAGCACGCCGGCGTGGATCCCGGCATCCGCGAGCTCGCGCACGGCGCGCAGCCGCTGCAGGGGATGCGCCGTGCCGGGTTCGAGCTGGCGCCAGACATCTTCGTCCACCGTCGGCACGCTCATGCAGACCGTGCACTTCGCGGCCCGGCTCAGCTCCATGAGCACATCTCGATCGCGCACGATCATCGGGCCCTTTGTCACGATCCCGACCGGCGTCCGCGCGGCAGCCAGCGCCCGAAGTGTGTCTCGCGTCAGGCGGTAGCGTCCTTCGATCGGCTGATACGGGTCGGTCGCCGTGCCGAGCGCCACCTGCTCGCGCGACCAGGAAGGACGATCGAGTTCGCGCCGAAGGACATCGACGAAGTTGGTCTTCACCAGAATCATCGACGCGAACTCGTCGCCCGCGTTCATTTCGAACTGCACGTGGTAGCGGCGCGCGAAACAGTAATGACAGCCGTGCGTGCAGCCGCGATACGGATTCAGCGTCCACTGAAACGGCATCCCCTGGACCCGGTTCAATGCCGAACGACAGGTCACTTCCTGGTAGGTCGCGTCGTCGGCCCGCGTCTCCGCATCGACCAGCGCGTCGACGCCGCCGTTCTTGACCAGCCCGGCGACTTCACGAGTTGTGGGCTTGGGGGCGGCGATATGAAAGAGGAGTGGTGCGGCGGACATATTCGCCTTTTGTTCGCCCATCATGATTGGGCGGGACGGGCGAGGGTGTCAAGCCGGAAAGACGAGCGTCATCGCTCCAAAACGAAGAGATCGGCGTTGCCGAGCGGATCCTGGTAGCGACCCCACGACTTCAGCTCTGAGCGCGCGCCGATCTTCAAGAGGAGCGCCGTGTAATCCGCCGGCTCGAAGAGCGCTTCATGGACCACCACGTAGCGCACGTCACGCTCACGCAGCCGCGCGATCGACGCATCGTCGGGAAAGGTGCGCAGCCGGGCGAGCGTCCGGAGATAGTCCTGCGGGTGGTAGCCGCTGTAGCCGTTCAGCAGCGGGTGCCAGTGCGTGATCGACCAGGCGGAGTAGAACGGGTCCGGCCCAGGCAACAGATCAGGCCTCGCCGCCGGGAATTCGGCGATGACTCCCGGGCCGGCAGAACGAATGACTCGATATATCGGCGCCGTCGTCGTCAGATCGACAGCAGTGAGCGCGAGGGGCCGGTTCGCATAGTCCACCGCGAGCGCGAGCATGATCAACGGGATCACCGCCGCGCGCCAGCGCGCGCGCTCGCCAATCACCTGGGCACCGAACGCGGCGAGGACGGCGAGGCCGGCGCTGCCGACGATCGCGAATCGCGCCGGAGCGCGCAGTCCGCGAAGAAATGAGACATGGTCGATCAGCCATCGATAGACGGCGCTGTTGAGTCCCATCGTCATGATCAACGCGACGATGGCGACGGCGACGTAGAGGAGAACCCAGCGCTTCGCCCGGTGAAGCACGGCGGCCGCTCCGAGAACCAGGGCGGCGATACCAGGATAGAGACGCAGCTCGGGTCCACCCCAACCCTCCGTCCAACCCCACAGCCAGCTGAAGCCGGTGGCTGAAACGTAGTTGATCGGATGCGCGCTGTAGTTCGCGACTTCCGCCATGTTCCGGCTGCCGAGCGATCGCGCCGCCTCCATGTAGGGCCACAGGTACGGCAGCGTGAGCACGCCGGCGGCGACGCCTGCGATGGCCAACCCCGGCAGCGACGGAAGCGCCCGCCGCGGCATCGTCACGAGCGCGAGCGGCACGAAGAGCGCCAGCGTGATCGCCAGGAAGACGCCGTAGTAGACGCACGAAATGATCTGCAGCCAGACGAACAGGCCGGCGGCGAGGCCGAACGTCCAGCGTCCCGTCTCGATCAACCGGTGCAGCGCCCAGAACGTGAGCGGAATCCACATCGCCCACTGCAGTTCGAGGTGCATGACGTGTTCGATGCGGTACGGCGCGAGCGTGAAGACCGCGGCGGCGACGAGCGCCGGTCCGGTCGCACCGGTCAGCTCGCGCGCGAGCACGAACATCGCCAGCCCCGACCCGGCGAAGCCGAGGAGCAGGAGCAGGTTGTAGATCAGCACCGGCGGGAAGTGCAGCCAGAAGAGCGGTGCGCCGATCAGGCCCTGGAGCAGCGTGGCATCGGAGAAGGCGAGCGTGTTGGTCGTCGGGTAGAAGACGTTGGTGTCGAAGAGGCGCGCCGGCGCGGTGGTGAGCGCGTGGGCGATCCACGCGACGCGCCAGGTGCTGAAGTACGGATCCTGGTGGCTGATGAATGTAGTGTCGAGCGTGCGCGCCTGGGGCCAGGTTGCGAACACGGCCAGGGCGGCGGCAAAGAGCGTCGCGCCGAGCATCCGCAGCCAGCCGCGCGGGTTCATGTCGTCCTGGTCCGCGCGCGCCAGTACTCCAGGAGGTCGGCCACTGTCTGTTCGAGCGGAATCGTCGGCGCCCATCCGAGCTCGGTGCTGATGCGGGTGTGATCGCCGAGCACGAGCGGAAGGTCGTTGGGGCGATAACGCGCCGGGTCGGTCACGATGTGGATGATCGTTTGGGCCTTCGAGAGGAACATGTCGAGCAGCTCGCGAACGGCGATGGCGTGCCCCGAACAGACGTTATAGGGGCGGCCCGGCGTACCCTGTTCAAGGATCAGAGTGTAGGCGCGAACCACATCCCGGACATCGGTCAGATCGCGGCGCGGCTCGAGATTGCCGACCGGCAACTCGGGCGCCCGCAGTCCGGCCTCGATCTCGGCAATCCGCCTGGCAATGCTCGATGCGACGAACGAATCGTCCTGCCGCGGTCCGATGTGGTTGAACGGTCTGGCGATCGTCACCGCCGGATGCTCGAGCTGATCGCGACCGACCAGTTCCTGCGCCAGCTTGCTCAGTCCATACGGACTTCCCGGCACCAGCGCATGGCGTTCGTCGACCGCGGCGTCCGACGCGCCGTAGACGAGCGCGGAGCTTGGAATCAGCAGGCGCGCATCCGGGGCTTCGTCGCGCAACGCCTCGACGAGATGGTGGGTGCCGAGCACGTTGACCGACAGCGTCCGCGTGGTTTCACCCCACGACTGGCCGACATGCGCGGCGCCGGCGCAGTGGTAGACGCGTGCCGGCTGCACGGCACGAACCAGATCGCGGACGCGCGCCTTGTCGAGCAGATCCACCGACTGCCACTCGACGCCATCGTGCGCCGCGACGGCGGCCCCGTTGGCGCGACGCCACGCGACGATCGGTTCACCACGACCGGCGAGCGCGTCGAGGAGATGGCTGCCGGCGAACCCGGCAGCGCCTGTCACCAGAGTCGGTCGATTCATCGCGCGGCTAGCGAACACCCGTCAATCCGCCGCTGAACGGCGAGAAATTGCCAAGACCGGCCAGCGTGAACGACAGGAAAAAGCGTGTGTCGGCCGGGAGCGGGAGGTTCGGGTTGGAATAGTTGTAGCGCATGAACTCGACGGCGACGCCGCAGCACTGGGCATTGTAGGACGCCGAGACCCGCTGCTGAACCAGCTGATTCTGTTGAAAGTCGTGGTTCAAGGAGTAGTTCAGGACGTACTTGTTGTCGATGGTGCGGGCGTTGGTGGAGAACACCAGATAGTTGCGCGCCGAAGTGGCCTCGAATCCCTGCAACCCTTCGATGAAATACCGCCTGGTCCAGTTCAGCGATGAGTTCACCCGCTGACTCAAAACGTGCGTCCCGCCGACAGTCAGCGAACGCCATTGCCTGAACGTCGTGTCGAATTCCGCCGACATCGTGCCCTGAAAGGCGTTCGCCGGCGTGGCGCGCACGTTGAAGAGAACCGGCTGCAGTTTGGATGGCGGTACGAGCGTCGAACTCGGCCCGACGAGCGTGGAGCTAGCGTTCGCGCGCGGATCGTAGAGCGCGGCCAACGCGTCGCTGTAGTACTGCTGGCTGATCGAGACGTTCAGGATCTCCATCGGTGCGTCGAACTGCCCGATCTTCCGCTTGGCGAAGATGCGATTGTTCAGGCCGTACGTCACCCGCGTGGTATCACCCCGGGTTCCGTCGTTGCCGTCGGCCTTGATGATCCGATCGTAGGTTTCAATCGCGGTGGTGCGAGCTACTTCGAGATATGGCTCGATCGAGTGCTTGAGCCGCGACGCGTAGGCGCTGTTCGGAGTGTCGAAGACCCGGGAGAACACCGGCCCGTCGATGCGGATGCCCGCGGTCGTGAACTGCCGGTAGACGGACTCGTCGATCGGTCTCGGCGCGATATAGTCGGGGTCGTTCTGCTGGCCGACGGCGAGACTATAACTGCGCGAGTAGAAGGTCCCTTGCCAGGCGACCGACGTATTCACGGTCAACCACTGCCACCGTTTGAAGGGGTAGCGGATGGTCGGTGCGAAGTCGAATCGCCCCAGCGACAGATCCAGCTCCGGGCTGACGACGCCACCGATCACGCGCTGGTTTTCGATGTGCCCGGCATCGCCGGCGAAGCCGAAGTAGAGCTGCGAGCGGCCAATTGGGCGTTCGGTCCGCCTGATGTTGATGCGTGGCGTGCCGCCGTTGACTGACGAATCCGTGCTGGCCCCTCCCACGTACGTGCGGTTTCGGTCGAACGTGGCGTTGAGGAAGTACGAGCGCCAGACGCCAACGATGTTGCCGCCATAGGTGCTGCGAGCGTTGGTCGTCTGGTAGACGTTCGTGCTGTAGGTCTGATTCGCGCTGAAGTCCGAGAAGTAGTCGATATGCGCGCGCGCCCGAAGATTGCCGGGAAGCAGGCGGTTGGCGCCGCCCTGCAGCCAGAACGTGTTTCGCGCCCCCTGCGTGAACGACGAGCCGTCGTCGCGGGTGTAGGTGGTCTCGTGTTCGTTCAGCGAGAAGAAGTTGATCGCACCGTCCGATCCGCCGCCCTGGTTGTAGCGGTATTCGACGCCGGTGCCGGTGCCGGTGCGCGAGTAGTTGTCGAACTCGACCGTCATGTCCTGGCTGCGATTGATCGCCCAGAAGAACGGGATGTCGACCTCGTGGCCGCGGAGATCCGTGTAGCTGTACGTGGGGAGCAGGAATCCGGTGACCCGGCCTTCTTCTTTGGTGGGGAAGTACAGGATCGGCGTGTAGAACATCGGCACGTCCTTGACCCGGAAGATGGCGTTGGTCAGAAGCGTGTAGTGATCGATGTTCAGGATGAGCGTGTCCCCCGACAGTTCCCAGCGCGGCGTCGGCTGCAGGCACGTGCTGATCCCGCCGTTGGTGATCTTGTATTTCTTCGCGCCCTGTTTCTCGACCACGTCGCCGAAGAAATACACCTGATCGTCCTGGCCGGTCGGCGCCTGAATGCCTCCGGCGCCGAGACCAACGCTGACCGGTCGCCGCTGCTGGTTCCGGAGGCTCGCGTACCCGAGCGCGTGGTAGAACGTGCCCAGCCCGGTCTTGGTGTTGAACTCGGCGCTCTCCGACGAAATGTGGTTCTCGCCCTGTGAAAAGGCGACGTTTCCGGTGAGGAGCGCGCGGTCCTCGTCTTCGAACAGCTCCATCTGGTCGGTGTAGAGCTTCCGGTCCTCGCACTCGACGACGACGTTGCCGATGAGCAGCAGATGCTTGCCGCTGATCCGTTGCTGCGTGACCGAGCTGTAGTTGCAGCCGGCGAGGTTGCCGAGGTCTCCGATCTGGGCTCTGGCCGGCCGCGCGGTCAGCGCCGTCACGCACAACACGACGGCGATCAGGGAGACGCGCGGCATGTCAGAGAGGTCCGCCGTCGAGCGTATCATGCTCGCCCCAGCGCCTTCATGATGTCGCCGAGCAGAAAAATCGAGCCGGCGACGACGACGTGCGGATGGAGTTGCCAGGCGCGCTCGAGTGCAGCAGCTGGACTCGGTTCGAGAATCAGTGAGATGTCCGGATCGATCGCACGAGCCAGCTCGGCCAGGTCCGCGGGTTCGGCCGATCGGTGCGACGACGCCTTGGTCAGGACCAACGCGCTGACGACCGGGATCAGCGCGCCGAGAATCGCGCGTGCATCCTTGTCACGCATGGCCGTGAAGACCAGCGGTCGCGGTGTTCCGTGGGCGCGAAGATAGTTCGCGAGGACTTCGGCACCCGCCGGGTTGTGCGCGGCGTCCAGAAGCGCCGAGCGTCCGTCGGCGAATGTCAGGTGTTCCAGTCGTCCGGGCCATGCGACGTTCGCGAATCCGTCGGCGACGGCAGTGACGGGAATCGTCATGCCGCGCGCCGCCGCCTCCTCGAGGAGAGCGACGGCAACCCGCGCGTTGGCCTGCTGGTGCACTCCGGCGAGTCGCAGCGTGACGCGGCCATAGTCGTGGAGCGCCGAACGCATGGCGAACGACTGGTGGCCGTCCGACGTTTCACGGCCGTCCGCGATTGCGACGCGCGCCGCGTGCACGAGCGGCGCCGATCGTTCGGCGGCGACACGGCGGACGACCTCCTCCGCTTCGCCCGGCAGGTCGCCGACGACGACCGGCACGCCGGGCTTGATGATGCCGGCCTTCTCAGCCGCGATCTGCGCGAGCGAGGAACCGAGATACTGCTCGTGATCAAAGGCGATGGACGTGATCGCGCAGACCATCGGCGATAGGACGTTGGTGGCGTCGAGCCGGCCGCCCAGTCCGACTTCGCAGACGGCGACTTCCACTCCGGCCTGACGGAACAGTTCGAAGGCGCACGCGGTGGTGACTTCGAAGAACGTGGGGTGACCCTCGAGGACCTGCTTCGCGCGAAGCGACTGGATCGTGTGGCGGACGGCTTCCACCGTGGCGCGCAGCGCCGGCTCGGCGATCGGCCGGCCGTTGATCGCGAATCGCTCCGTCAGGTCGACGAGATGGGGAGAGGTATAGCGCCCGGTGCGGTACCCGGCACTCCTCAGCACCGACTCCGCCAGGGCCGTGACCGAGCCTTTGCCGTTGGTACCGGCGACGTGGATGGCGCGGAACGTCCGTTCCGGATGGCCGAGAGCCTCGACCAGCGTCCGAATGTTGTCGAGACCGAACTTGATCCCGAACTGTTCAAGGCTGAACAGATACTCGAGCGGATCCGACACGGGACTATCCGCGAACGGCCGTTTCGGCAGCGTCCTGCGGTTGGGCGGCGGACGCGGCGTCGGCGGCCGCGGCCAGTGCGACGGGTTCGGCGCCCATGAACCGCAGCGCGCTGGCGATGACCCCTTTCATCTCGCGGCGATCGACGACGAGATCGATCATGCCTTTCTCGAGCAGGAACTCCGATCGCTGGAATCCTTCCGGCAGCTTCTGCCGAATCGTCTGCTCGATCACGCGCGGGCCGGCGAATCCGATTTGTGCTTTGGGTTCCGCCAGATGCAGATCGCCGAGCATGGCGAAGCTTGCCGTCACGCCGCCGGTCGTGGGATCGGTGAGCACGGCGATGTAGGGCAGCCGGGCGCGGGCCAGGCGCGCCAGCGCGCCAGAGATCTTCGCCATCTGCATCAGCGACAGCACGCCTTCCATCATGCGCGCGCCGCCGCTGCCGCAGACGATGACGACCGGCCGGCGGGCGTCCAGCGCGCGCTCGATCGCTCGCGTAATCTTCTCGCCAACGACCACGCCCATGCTGCCGCCGATGAAGCTGTATTCCTGGATCGCGAGTTCGACCGTGATGCCGTTGAGGGTGCCGGTGGCGCAGATGACCGCGTCTTTGAGGCCGGTGGCTTCCTGGCCGGCCTTCAGCCGCGCCTTGTAGGACTTGGTGTCGGTGAAGTGCAGCGGGTCGGTGGACGCGAGGGTGGCGTCGTGCTCGGTCCACTCGGCGTCGCAGAGGATGCGCAGCCGTTCAAGCGCGGAGATCCGGAAGTGATGCGCGCATTTCGGACAGACGTTGAGGTTCGCCGCGAGATCCTTGTGGTAGATCGCCTGCGCACACCCCGGACACTTGACCCACAGCCCTTCGGGCACACGGCTCGGCTTTTCGCCTGCCGTGGCGATCGGCTTGCGCGCCTTCTTGAACCACGCCATGCGGCCTCAGCTTACCACTCACTTCGTGCGCGGCACGTAGTACCTGGTGCCGGCGCCCATCTGGCCGATCTGCCGGATCAGGTCGTCGAGCGCCTCGTCGCTGACCTCGGAATCGAAGTCCGAGGTCTCGACGACGAGCAGCGGCGTGGCGTCGTAGTGGAAGAAGAAATGGTGATAC
The DNA here is from genome assembly GCA_964577955.1 of uncultured Bifidobacterium sp. Classification (GTDB taxonomy): domain Bacteria; phylum Acidobacteriota; class Vicinamibacteria; order Vicinamibacterales; family CAVVIG01; genus CADEEX01. Next base: position 10,330 of record CAZOAZ010000085.1, read on the forward strand.
GCCTCGTTCAGCTCGCGCAGATAGTCTTCGTCGGGTTCGAGATCGTCCGGCTCGCTGTGGCGGGCGCGGATGCGCCGCAGCAGGACCTCGGTCGGCGCCTGCAGATAGATGACCAGATCCGGCGCCGGGACATCGCGTGAGAGCAGATCGTACAGGCGCTGATAGATGAACAGCTCGTTGTCGTCGAGGTTGAGATACGCGAAGATCTTGTCCTTGTCGAACAAGTAGTCGGCGATCGTGATCTGCGAGAACAGATCGGCCTGCCGCAGCGTGGTCTGCTGGCGGTGGCGGTTCAGCAGATAGAAGAGCTGTGCCTGGAGCGCAGCGCCGGGACGGTCGCTGTAGAAATCCGCCAGAAACGGGTTGTCGATTTCCTCGAGGACCAATGTCGCGTCGAGGCGCGTGGCGAGCCGGTCGGCGAGCGGGGTCTTGCCTGCGCCGATCGGACCTTCAACCGCGATGTGGCGGAACTGCAAGACGCCCCGATGATATCATCGCGCCGTGATGCGTCTGACGCTGGGGCTGGCCTTCGCACTGGGCGTCAGCGCGTCGGCGTTCGCGCAGCCCGCCGTCGCGCCGGTGAACGCGCCACCGACCTTCGAGCAGAAGATGGCGTGGATTATCCGGCTCGAGGATCAGCGCTCGCTGCACGATCCGCTGCCGGCGCCGCTGCCACCGCCGCCGCTGCCCGATCCGCGCCGCCGCGGACGGACGCCGGTCGTCGCGCCCGTGCCGCCACCGCCGCCGCCCGACCTGCTCCGTCTCTTGACCGATGGCGAAGCGCGCATCCGCCGCCGCGCGGCTCTGGCGGTCGGCCGGGTTGGCTTGAGCGAAGGCGTCGCGCCACTCGTCGCGCTCTTCAAGGACGCCGAACCCGAAGTCCGTCAGATGGCCGCGTTCGCGCTGGGTTTGATTCACGATGCTCAGGCGCGCGACGCGCTCATCGGCGCGCTGGCTGATCCGGCGCCGATGGTGAAGGCGAGCGCGGCGGAAGCGTTGGGACTCCTCGGCGACACCGCCGCTGCGCAGCCGATCGCCGAGATGGCCGCGGCGATTCTCGCCGCGGGTGCGCTGACGCCGGTGCCCGGCGGCGAGCTCGACGCCGCGCGCGACAGTGCACCGGCGGCGTTTCGCATGGCGCTCTACGCGCTCGTGCGGCTCAAGGCCTACGATCGCCTGGCTGCGGTCGTGCTCGATCCCTCGGGTCAACCGCGCCTCGCGTGGTGGCCGGTCGCCTTTGCGCTGCAGCGGCTCGAAGACCCGCGCGCGCTGCCGGCGCTGCTGACGCTGCTCCGCGATGCGCATCCCTATACGCGAACGTTCGCGGCCAAAGGACTCGGCGCAATGAAGAGTCCCGAGGCGGTGGCCGCGCTGCTGCCGCTCGCCGAGTCGCCGGAACTGAATCTCGCGGTCGAAGCCGTGCGCTCGCTCGCGCGCCTGGGGGATGCCGCCGCTGCGCCGGTGCTGCTCAAGGTTCTACGGATGCCGAAGCTCGATCCGCACCTCCGCCTCGAAGCGGTGATCGCCCTCGGCGCGGTGGGCGGTGCCGGCGTCCACGACACGATGATCGATCTCCTGAGCGACGCCAACCCGCAGCTACGTGCCGCGGCGATTCGCGCGCTCGCCCGGATCGATCCCGCCGGCTTCATGACGACGCTCTCGGGACTCGATGTCGATCAGTCGTGGACCGTGCGCGCCCAACTCGCGTCGGTTCTCGCGACGCTGCCCCCCGAAGCCGGACTGCCGCGGTTGCGCATGATGATCGCGGATCCGGAACCCAAGGTCGTCCCCGCAGTGCTCGCCGCGATCGCGACGCTGCGACCCGAGGACGCGCCGGCGATCATGGTCGAGCAGCTGAAGTCGGCCGATCCGGTAATCCGCGCGGCCGCGGCGCATGGTCTGCAGGAGCTCAAGGCGGCCAGCGCCGCGCAGGCGCTGGCCGACGCCTATGACCGCGGCACTGGCGATCCGACCTACGTCGCGCGAACCGCGGCCCTCGCGGCGCTGACCGCCCTTGGTGCCGAGCGCGCGACGCCCGTTCTGACTCGGGCGCTGGCCGACCGGGAATGGGCGGTGCGGGTTCGCGCCGCCGAGCTGTTGCGCACGCTCGACCCGAAGAACGACTCGAGCCTGCGCATTCGCCCGTCACCGACGAACACGCCGCTGCTGGCGTATCAGGCCACGACGCTCGTCAATCCGCCGTACTCGACCGAGGCGTTCATCGAGACCGATCGCGGCACGATTCGGATTGAGCTCGCCGTGCTCGACGCGCCGCTGACCGTGGCCAACTTCGTGGCCCTGGCGCGGCAGAAGTTCTTCGACGGCGTCGCGATTCACCGCGTGGTGCCGGATTTCGTCGTGCAGGGCGGCGATCCGCGCGGCGACGGCGAAGGCGGTCCCGGCTATTCGATTCGCGACGAGATCAACCAGCGGCCGTACCTGCGCGGCACGGTCGGCATGGCGCTCGACTGGGCCGACACCGGCGGCAGCCAGTTCTTCATCACGCACTCGCCGCAGCCGCATCTCGACACGCGCTACACCGTGTTTGGACGCGTGCTGGACGGCATGGATGTCGTCGATCGGATCGAACCGTGGGATGTGATTCGGCGGGTGACGATCTGGGACGGCGTGGCGAGAAACTAGCGGCGGAAAATTGAAAAGGGGGCGACGGCCGCCCCCTTTTTTGACGGGTGAGGTCAGCTTAGCGCTTCTTGCCGGCCTTCTTCTTCCCGCCCTTGGCTTTCTTTGCCATTGTCTTGTATCCCCCCTTTCATCTGGGTTTTGACTGGCGCGAGCGCGCCGCTTGTCGTCATTGTGGCTGCCGCCTGGCACGCGCACTCGACAATCGCCGCTCGTCGCTTCGTGGCACCTTCCGCGCCGCCTGTGGGTCCACGTTCTCGGCCGGGTGCGGAAGGGCGAGGTCAGACTTCGCACCTCACAAGGGATGGCCTGAGTTCACCACCCTCATACCAGATGTAGATTATGGATGAGAAAAAAAAGATGTCAAGCACAAAAGCGGCCGCATTGTCAAAAATTTCTGCGCGTTCAGCGTCGACGCGCGCGCAGGCGTGCGAGCTCGTCGCGTGCGTGGGTGCGGATCGCGTCGGGATCGTCGCGTGGCGCGCTGGCGATCGCCGCCGACAGCATGGCGATCGCGCGATCGCGATCGCCGAGTTGATCGTACGCGCGGCCGCGCACCAACTGGGCCCGCGCGAGCGCGCCGTACGGCGCCGCCGGCCGTGCGTCGACGATCGGTTGCAGTAAATTGACGGCGCGCGCGGCGTCGCGGCCGCTCGCGAGCGCCGCCTCGGCGAGATTGAGGCGGGCGCGCACGCCGGCCAGCGCCGATTGTTCAACGCCGCCGTCGCGGGCGCGATCGAAGAGCTGCTGCCACGCCGCGACGGACGCGGTCGCGTCGTGGCGGTAGTCGCGTTCGATCTCGGCGACGCGCTGCAGGAAGATCGGATTGGTCGGATATTGCGCGTCGAGCCCGCGCAGCAGCTCGAGCGCCCGCTCCGGCTGACGCTCGTACCACAGATACACCCAGTGCATCTGGTAGTCGGCTTCGCCGCGCAGGAGCTGACCGCGCGTCCGCGCCTGTTGCATTTCACGCAGTCCCAGGTCACGGTCGCCGCCGGGCAGCAACAGCAGCCAGCGCACCATGCGCAGCGCCGCCGGCGCGACGGCGGCGTAGTAGTGATAGAGCCCGATGCCGAAGTGCGCGTCCTGGAGCGTCGAATCGAGGGCCAGCGCGCGCTCGAGCGCGCGCTTGATTCGCAGCCCGTCGCGGGCGGCCGCGAGACGATCGCCGCGCAGAACGCGCAGCTCGGCGAGCGGCGCATAGGCGCCGGCGAGATAGAACCACGATTCGGCGCGCTGCGGCTCCCGCGTCGTCCACTGCTCGGCCGCGGTAATCGCGGCCTCGGCTGACGCGATCAACGCGGGATCGAGTTCGCGGTTGTGCGGATCGAGCTGGATGCGCCACCAGAAGACGACCGCGGCGAGATCGCGACAGGCTTCGGCCGGCGCCGGCGGACAGGCCGTCTGCAGATCGGCCGATGCGCGATCGAAGCGGGCGCGCAGAATCGAGTCGTAGACCGCCGCCAGCCGTTCGCCGCCCGTCAATCCGGCGGCGCGGACCGACAGCGACCCAAGCAGCGCGGCGATGGCGAGGGCCAGCAGCGTCTTCAGAGCGCTGATTGTAAACTGGCGTCTTTCGACGTCGCTCAAGACGGCCTGAGCGCCGTCGAAGGCCGTCCCGATTATGATCGCCGCTCCGTTTCACTTCGAGTTGATCGCGACCGACGGTCATGCCCGGCGCGGGGTGATGGCCACGCCGCACGGCATCGTCCAGACGCCGGCGTTCATGCCGGTCGGCACGCAGGGCGCGGTGAAAGGCGTGACGCACCGCGATCTCGAAGCGGCAGGCGCCGAGATCCTGCTCAGCAACACGTATCACCTCTACCTCCGCCCAGGCGACGATCTGATCGCGCGGCGGGGCGGACTGCACCGTTTCATCGGTTGGCAGCGGCCACTGCTCACCGACAGCGGCGGCTATCAGGTGTTCAGCCTTGCGGAGCGGCGGACGATTGACGAACAGGGCGTGCGCTTCCGGTCGCACCTCGATGGGTCGCTGCACCTGCTGACGCCGGAGAAAGCGGCCGACATTCAGGCCCAGCTCGGGTCCGACATCGCGATGGCCTTCGACGAGTGCCTCGCCTATCCCGCGACCCCGGACGCGGCGCGGCGGTCGATGGAACGGACGCTGCGCTGGGCAGCGCGCGGCCGGGAACGATTCGAGACCTTGAAAGCCGCGCCGGTTGACGGCGTCACGGTCACCAATCCCGGCCAGGCGCAATTCGGGATCGTGCAGGGCGGCGTGTTTCCTGATCTTCGGGCAGAGAGCGCGCGCCAGACCGTGGCGATCGGATTCGAGGCCTATGCGATCGGCGGCCTGAGCGTCGGTGAACCCAACGACGTGATGTACGACGTGACCGCGGCAACCACCGCGCATCTCCCCGCCGATCGGCCACGCTATCTGATGGGCACAGGAACGCCGGCGGATCTGGTGGAGTCGGTCGCGCGCGGCATCGACCTCTTTGACTGCGTGCTGCCGACCCGGAACGCCCGGAACGGGCAACTGTTCACGAGCGAAGGCAAGATGAACATCAAGAACGTCCGCTACGCCGAAGACGAGCGGCCGCCCGATCCCGCGTGCGGCTGCTACACGTGCCGGACCTGTTCACGCGCGTATCTCAGGCATCTCTATCAGGTCGGCGAGCTCAACGCGTCCACCCTTAACACGTTGCATAACCTGACCTTTTACCTTGACACGCTGAGTCGGATTAGGGACGCTATAGCGTTTGGGCGGTTTCAGGATTTCAGGATAGAGTTTCACCAGCGCTTGTCCCGTCAGGCCCCCGATTCGGAACCTGCGGACTGAGTCGTGTTCATATGATGGTCGCAGGTCCTCTCTTCGCCATGGCGTCGCCGGAAGGCGGCAACCCCCTGGTGCAGTTCATCCCGTTCGTCCTCGTTCTGGCGATCTTCTACTTCATCATTCTGTTGCCGGCGCGCCGCAAGCAGCAGAAGGTGGACGACTTCCAGGGCAACCTCAAGGTGGGCGATCGGGTGATCACGACCGGCGGCATCTACGGCCAGGTGAAGCGGCTCAGCGACCAGAGCGTCCGCCTCGAGATCGCGGACAAGGTTCAGATCGAAGTGGCCAAGGCCTCCATCGGCGGATATCAGGGGCAGGCCCCGGTCGCCGAGACGCCGAGCGAATAGCCGCCATCAACAGAGAAGCAGTGCCATGAGCCTACGCAACAAGATTCTGATTGTCCTCGCCGTGCTGCTGGTGTTCGCGTCAGTCGGCGTCTACCCGCTGATTGCCGCGCGATTCGGGATCACGCAGCCGGCGCTCCTGATGTCCCGGGCCCTCAAGCTCGGGCTGGATCTCAAGGGCGGCGTCCATCTGGTGCTGCGCGTGCAGACCGAGGATGCGCTGCAGATCGAGTCCGAGGCGGAGACGGAGCGGTTTCGCGAAAAGTTGAACGAGGCGGGCGTCACCTATACGAGCATCGGGCCGGCCGGTACCGCGGCCTTCAAGGTCGAAGGCATCACGGCGGACAAAGACGCGGCGTTTCGCGCCGCCGCCAACAACGTCAGCACCAACTTCGAGCGCGATTCGGGCGTGAACGGCACTTACACCTTCACCATCCGGCCGAACGTGCAGATTGCCTTGCGCGAAGAAGCGGTCGTGCAGGCGCGGCAGACGATCGAGCGCCGCGTCAACGAACTGGGCGTGTCCGAGCCAAGCATCGCGCAGCAGGGGGCGGCCGGGGATCAGATCCTGGTGCAGTTGCCCGGCGTCACCGACGTGAACCGCGCCAAGGAAATCATCCGGTCGACGGGACTCCTTGAACTCAAGCTGGTGGAACAGGGTCCGTCGGCGTCGCGCGAGGCGCTGCTCGTCAACGGTCAGGCGCCGGCGGGCACCGAAGTCGTGCCCGGCGCGGGCGATGCCACCGGCGCGACCAGCTTCTACCTGTTGCGAAAGGCGGCGGGTGTCTCCGGCCGCGACATGCGCAGCGCGCGGCCGTCGCTCGACGAGAACAACCGCCCGGCGGTGAGCTTCACGCTCTCCTCGGAAGGCGCCGAGAAGTTCGCCGACTTCACCGGCAAGAACGTCGGCCGCGATTTGTCGATCGTGCTGGACGGCCGGGTCGAGTCGGTCGCGCGGATCGACGATCGCATCCGCGGCGAGGGCCGCATCTCGGGCAATTTCACCAACGAAGAAGTGCAGAACCTGTCGCTGATTCTGCGGTCGGGTTCGCTGCCGGCAAAGCTGAATTACCTCGAGGAACAGACGATCGGCCCGAGCCTCGGCGCCGATTCGATCCGCTCGGGGATCATCGCGTCGTTGGTCGGCCTGCTGCTGATCATCGCGTTCATGCTGGTCTACTACAAGGCGTCCGGCGTCAACGCGGTCATCGCGCTGGTCCTGAACCTGGTCATTCTGCTCGGCCTCATGGCGTACATCGGCGCGGTGATGACGCTGCCGGGCATCGCCGGGTTCGTGCTCACGATGGGGATCGGCGTCGATTCGAACGTGCTGATCTTCGAGCGCATCAAGGAGGAGATGGAAGCCGGGCGCGGCGTCCGCGCCTCCATCAACGCCGGCTTCAGCCGCGTGTTCCTGACGCTGCTCGATACGCACGTCGCCGCGTTGATCTCTGCGGCATTTCTGATTCAGTTCGGGACCGGGCCGATTCGCGGCTTCGCCTACACGCTGATTCTCGGCCTGGCGTCGAATCTGTTCACGGCCACGTTTGTTTCCAAGACGCTGTTTGAACTGGCGCTCTCACGCCAGCGTCAGGTAGCGACGCTCTCCATCTAGTAGCACCATGCATATCTTCAAGAACACCAACTTCGACTTCCTCCGCTGGAAATGGCACGCGATCGCGCTCTCGTGGATCGTGATCCTGGCTGGCGTCGGCGTCATCGCCACCAAGGGCCTGCCGCGCGGGATCGAGTTTGCCGGCGGCACCGCGGTGATCACGCAGTTCGACCGGCCGGTGTCCGATCAGCAGGTGCGGGCCGCGCTCGACAGCAAGTTCGGCGGGCAGGACATCATCGTCCAGTCCTACGGCAGTCCGTCGCTGAATCAGGTCCTGGTGCGGGTGCCAACGACCGGCGCTGAAACCGCCGACGCGATCAGCACGACCAAGGAACAGGTCATGACGGCGCTGCAGGCCGCGAACCTCGGCACCCCGACGATTGTCGGCACCTCCATCGTCAGTCCGACGGTCGGTCAGGAACTGACGCAGAAGGGCACGTGGGCGACCGTCCTGTCGCTCGTCGGCATCCTCGGCTACATCGCCTTCCGCTATCAGCTCAGTTTCGCGGTCGGTGCCGTCGTGGCGACCATCCACGACCTGCTCGTCACGCTCGCGTTTCTCGCCTTCTTCCGCTACGACCTGTCGTTGAACGTGATCGCCGCCATTCTGACGGTGACCGGTTACTCGACCAATGACACGATCGTCATCTTCGACCGCGTCCGCGAGAACCTGCGCGGCATGCGGCGCGATTCGCTGAAGGACATCATCAATCACTCGCTGAACCAGACGCTGGGCCGCACGGTGCTGACTGCCGGCACGGCGCTCCTCAGCGCGATCGCGCTGTTTCTCTTCGGTGGTGAAGTGCTGCGCGGCTTTGCCTTCACGATGATCGTCGGTATCATCACCGGCACGTATTCGAGCGTGTTCGTCGCCGCCGCGATTGTCACCTTCTGGCGCGGCGACGGCCCGACCCGGGCCGCGGCGCATGCGCCGGCGCCGGCGGTTGCCGCCGGCACGCCGCAGCAGCCGAGCCGCAAGGCCAAGCCGCAGCGCAAGGTCCGCGCCAGCTAAGCCGGCTGGGCTGTGTCCGCTCCGATTCAGGCCGCGCTTCTGGGCGTCGTGCAAGGCGTCACGGAGTTCCTGCCCGTGTCGTCGACGGCGCATCTGCTCATCGCGGGGCATCTCCTGGGGTTCGGCGACCCCGGTAGCGTCTTCACGGAGATGATTCAGCTCGGGTCGATCCTCGCGATTCTCTGGCTGTATCGCGCGCGGGTCATTGAACTGGTTGTCGGGCTGCCGACGCGGCCCGAGGCGCGGCGCTTCGCGGTCATGCTGTTCGTCGCCTTTGCGCCGCTCATCGTCGTCGGCGCGCTGGCTGCGGACTACGTGGAGCAGGTGCTCCATCAGAGCCTGACGGTGATTGCCGTCGCGTTCATCGTCGGCGGCGTGGTGATGATTGCGGTCGAGCGAACGGTCCGGCCGCCGACGGTGCGGATCGTGGATCGGACGTCGCTGGCGCAGGCGGCCGGCATCGGGCTGTTTCAGCTGCTGGCGCTGGTCCCGGGCGTGTCGCGTTCGGGCGCCACGATCGTCGGCGCGATGCTGGTCGGCCTGGATCGGGCGACGGCGGCGGAGTTCTCGTTCTTCCTCGCGATGCCGACCCTGGCGGCGGTGTTCGCGAAGAAGCTCTTCGATCTCCGTCACGAGATCACCGCCGATCGCGGCCTCGAGATTACCGTCGGGCTGGTCTTCGCTTTTGTATCGTCGGCGGTGGTCGTGAAACCCTTCCTGCGTTATGTCTCGCGGGCGGGGTTCCAGCCCTTTGCGTGGTACCGGATCGTCGCCGGCGCCCTGCTCCTGGCTGCGGTGTTTGGCGGACTTCTGGCGTAGCGCCGCGGACTTCCTTCATGCAGTGGCTTCGTCGGAATTTCATCGCCGGCTTCTTCGTGACCGTGCCGTTGTTCATCACGGTCGCGGCCTTCTATTGGATGTTCGGGATCGTCGACGGGCTGACCAGTCCCTTCTACCAGCGGCTGCTCGGCCGTCCGATCCCCGGACTGGGCATTGCGACGACGGCGGTGGGCGTGCTGCTGGTGGGGACGCTCGCGACCAACGTCATCGGCAAGCGCTTTCTCCAGCGCGGCGAAGGCGTGTTGATGCGGGTGCCGGTGTTTCGCACGATCTACGCGCCGGTCAAGCAGCTGGTCGCGGCGTTCTCGCCGGATAACGAATTTGGCTTCAAGCGCGTGGTGATGCTGCAGGACGAGCATCGCTATGCGCTCGGCTTCCTGACCAAGGAGTTCACCGTCGAACGGGGGGTCGGTTCATTGGATCTGGTGGCCGTCTATGTCCCGACCAACCACCTCTATCTGGGTGACATCGTGATCTGCGAGCGTGACAAGGCGATCTTCCCCGACATTTCGGTCGAGGACGCGATTCGGATCTTCCTGACCGGCGGGATGGCGTTGCCGCCGCGGTTCAAGGGGATGCGCGGGGACGACCGCGTCAAGGACTTCCGAGTATAATCCGTCGTTTTCTGTTGGCTTGATGTGCCCCCGCAAGGGGCCAGTACGAAGGGCGAACTTTGCGGTTGGCCCAAATGGTGAGGTGTGATGAGCGCGACCGTGCAGAAATTTGTCGGACGACTGAGCGTCCTGGTCCTCTTCCTGGGTGCGTTGTCCTTGGTGCCGAGCCCCGTATTGGCGCAGGCGGCGGAAACCGCGGTACGGCACGGCGGCGAAGCCAGCCTGGTCGTCCCGGATCTGTCGACGGTGACGTTTCTCGGCGGGATCACCGGCGATCGGCTGCTGCTCGGCGGCCTGGTGGTGTGCGCCCTCGGCCTGCTGTTCGGTCTGACGACGTTTACGGCTCTGAAGAACCTGCCGGTGCACGCGAGCATGCTCGAAGTGTCCGAGCTGATCTACGAGACGTGCAAGACCTACCTCGTGACGCAGGGCAAGTTCATCCTGCGGCTGTGGCTGTTCATCGCCGTGATCATCGCTGCCTACTTCGGCTGGCTCGCGCCGATTCCCGACAAGTCGATCGCGGTGACGCTGCCGATCATTCTGATCTTCTCCTTGATCGGCGTTGCCGGCAGCTACGGGGTCGCGTGGTTCGGCATCCGGGTGAACACGTTCGCCAACTCGCGGGCGGCTTTCGCCAGCCTGAAGGGCAAGCCGTTTCCGATCTATGCCATCCCGTTGCGCGCCGGCATGATCATCGGCATGCTCCTGATCAGCGTCGAGCTGTTCCTGATGCTGATGATTCTGCTCTTCGTTCCGGGCGAGTACGCCGGCCCCTGCTTCATCGGCTTCGCCATCGGCGAGTCGCTGGGCGCGGCGGCGCTCGGAATCGCCGGCGGCATCTTCACCAAGATCGCCGACATCGGCTCC
>CAZOAZ010000086.1:0-19934 GCA_964577955.1 uncultured Bifidobacterium sp.
CCGCGGGCGGCGCGGCGCCCGCGGCTCCGGCGGGTCCGCCGGCAGGCGGCGGCGAAGGTGGCGGCGGTCTGACGGTTCAGGGGCTCCCGCTCCTCAAACCGCCGTACGCACGCATCACCGCGCTCGATCTGAACAAGGGCGATCTCGTGTGGCAGATCGCGCACGGCGAGACGGCGGACAACATCAAGAATCATCCGGCGCTCAAGGGTCTGACGATTCCGCGTACCGGCCGTCAGGGCCGCATCGGCGTGCTCGTCACCAAGACGCTGGTGATTGCGGGCGAAGGCGGCTTCTTCACCGCGCCGAACGGACAGCGCGGGGCGATGCTCCGCGCGTACGACAAGGCGACGGGGCAGGAAGTCGGCGCCGTCTACATGCCGGCGCCGCAAACCGGTTCGCCGATGACGTACCAGCACAACGGGCAGCAGTACATCACCGTCTCGGTCGCGGGACCGGGATACAGCGGCGAGCTGCTCGCGTTCAAGCTCGGTCGGTAGTGATTCCGTGACTAGCGGTAGGGACAGGCCTTAGCCTGTCCGTCAGTTCGGAAGAAGAAAGGGCCACCATCGCGGTGGCCCTTTTCTTTTCTTGGTCCGTTTTGTTTTTCAGCTCCGCGCGAAGGTGACGACGAGGACGTCGCGGAACGCAGGCACGGCCGGATCGAGCGCCTCGACCGGCGTGACGCCGTGCGCGACGCGCCGATCGTTGACCAGCGCGGCGTCGAACGGTTCGGTCAGCGTGAAGCTGCCGAGCACGCGGCCGTCGGCGCCGTGAATCGTTGTCACGCCGCTTGCGATGTTGCGGCGGTTGATCAGCAGCACCAGTACGTAGTCGACGCCGTCGCGGTGGAGTCCTTCGGGCGTCGGCTGACCGCGTTCGTTGTGGCGCGCCTCGATGCGGAACTGGTGGACTTCGATCCGCCACGGCGCGGTTGCGGCGGAGAGACCGTCGAAGAGCGCGCGGCAGAAGGCGAGGATCGTGGTCAGGCTGGGCCCGGCGCCGATCGCCGGCTCGATCGGTTCGAACCAGCGGGCGATGCCGCCGTTCAGCGGGTTGTAGTCCAGCGCCTGAAAGTGCGGCTGGTGGGGCGCGCGAACGATGCCCAGGCCCTCGGCGGTTTCGTAGACGGCGTGCCGCCGCCGCCGATACCGGCCGCCGTCCGCCATGTAGGTATCGAGCGCGAGATGGTTCCAGCTGTCGGCGAAAGCGGTCCAATCGCTGGTGCTGCCGTGTTGAGCGAGCAGCGCCTGGATCGCGACGCCCTGCACGAACGCGAATCCGTCGGCGCCAATCGCGGCGTGGAGCGCCTGGTGCGTCGAGCTCGTCGTTATCGACATGAGGCCGTCGATCTTACTACCCAGCACTCGGTGTGGTCCGACTTTAGTCGGACCTCGAAGGGCCGGCTGAAGCCGGCCCCGACAAAGATCGTCACAGCAGCAAGGCTTCGACGCGATGGCCGTGGACGCGGCGTTCGCTCTTGGACCACGTGAAGACGGTGAAGTGTCCGTCCTGCGACGCCACCAGCGCGACCGTGTCGCGCTGATCGTGGACGAACTGCGTCGCCGAGAGATGGCGCGTGCCGCCGAGCCGCGACGGGTGGACGACGGCCTGCTCACCGCCCTCGATCGGTTCGGTGACCGCCACCTCTTCGACGAGCGGCGAGCCCTCGCGGCGCGAAATCTTCGCGCCGAAGGCCAGCAGGTCGCAACGGTCGGTCAGGACCACCGCGCCATCAACCGCGGTCAGCCCGGCAATGGCCCGCACGGCATCGTCGGTTTCGTCGCGCCAGTCGCGCGTGTCCTGTTCCCGCGGCGCGCGCCGGATGAGATCGGCCAGCGCTTCGAACGGCGGCACGACGGCATAGGGGATCGGATGGACGATTGATTCCCTCCAGTGAGTGGTTTCCGCAGGGACGAGGAGCAGGATGCCGCCGCGCCCGTGCGCGCGCATCGACACGGCAAGCTCGACGAGCACGTTCATCGATTCCTGCCGCTCGGGGCAATCGAAGCCGAGCAGCGAGGTGAGCAGCATCGGACAGTCGGGCAGCTTGCGGGCCTGTTCGTCGATGATCTTGATCTGATCCCCTTCGAGCACCGCGACGTTGACGAACTTGCCGCCATCGCCGCGATGGTGCTTGATGACCAGCAGCCCCGGGGCCGCAACCTCGAGTACGAACGAGAACGGCGGAATCGTGCGCGTGGTGCCCCAAACGCGCAGCTCGCCGTTGATGCGCGAGACGCCGAGATGAATGCCCCGGCGTTCGACCGCCGGCGCCACCCGAACCAGCGTCGTCGGCTTGAGCGAGAGCGGCCGATCGAAAAAGAGCGGCCGGGTGCCGGCGTCGGGCGGAACGAGCGCGAGCGAAATCTTCGGCACGTAGCCCTCTTCGCGGCGCAGGCTGGCCCAGAACGCGGCGTCGACCACGGCTTCGATGTCGTCAATCGGCGCGAGGACCGAGGCCGGCGGTGCCGGATGCGCCGCGGCAATGTGGCGAGAAAAGTGGCGATGGATGGCCGGGGCGATGATCCGCGCGGCGGGATAACCGGGGTCGCTCATGGTGAAAATGCAATCACGAAACCGAGTCTGGAGGAAAGAGCGGAAGAAAGGGCCGAAGCCGGGCCCGGGCGGCGAGGGCTATTCGCGCGGACGGGCGGCTGACTTGTCGAGGGTGATCGACGCCCAGATCTCGCCGCGGGTGTTGCAGCGCAGCACCAGCTTGACCGGCTCCAGAATCCCGGCAACGTCGAGGCGGAAGGTGAACGAGTCGCCTTCCGCGTGGACTTCGGGCACTGTGCCTGGCGTGCGATCGAGCGGCCTCCGGACAGCCATGCCCATGAGGCGTGCAATCCTCTGGCCATACTCGTTACGCCGAATTGTTCCTGAATTTGCGGAAGGCGCCCCTGCGAATGCCCACTTACGCAGGCTTTTTTCGCATTTCAGTCTTCCTTCCAGGGGTTTGTTGCGAAGACGGCGAATTCCGGCCATAGCACCCGCCGCGGCATTTCGAGCGACGCCATGATGCTGGCGGCGATGTCCTGGGCAAACAGCTTGTTCGGATTGTTCCGGCCGGTGCGTCCCGCCCAGTTGGTCTGCACCTCGGACGGACAGACGCAGATGACACGGACGCCGTGGGGCCTGAGCTCCGCCTGCCAGCACTGACTGATGCCGCGGATCGCCCATTTGCTCGCCGCGTACGCCGTCCCGCCCTTGTTGCCTTTCATCCCCGACGTCGACGCGATGTTGACGATGTCGCCGGAGCCCTGACGCTTCATGTGAGCCGCGACATGATTGGTGAGGTCGACAACGCCAAAGACGTTGGTGTCGAAGAGCGCCTTCATCCTGGCGACATCGAGCTCGCCTATCTCGGCGCCGTAGCCGAACGCCGCGTTGTTCACGAGGACGTCGATCCCGCCCATGTGGGACAGGCAGGTGGCGACGGTCTGCGAATTGTCGGCGCTTGCCGACACATCGGCGTGGATGCCGTGCGCGCCGGTTTCAGCGGCGACCTTCTCGATAAGCGATCGGTTGCGGCCGGTGAAGACGACCTGGTGCCCGCCCTGGCGAGCGAGCCCCACGAGCGCCGCGCCGATACCCTGGCTGCCGCCGGTAATGAGAAAGCGCTGCGCCACGTGGGGGAATTGCTAAGTGCAAATTGCAAACTGCAAAATTGTTTCGGACTCAGGAATCCTCAAACAAATCTGCAATTTGCAATCTGCAATGGCCAATTTATTCGATGACGTTGACCGTGATCGTCGTGCAGAGACCGGCGATCGTCGTGTGCTTGTCGTCGCCGATCTCGAGCGCCAGCTTGTGCTGCCCCTTGGGCAGCTGCATGTCGATCTCGTTGCTGCCGTTGCCGAAGTGGACCCACGGCGCCGCCTTCGGGATGACCGTTCCTGGCGGCAGGCACTCGGTGTCCACGCCGACGTGGTGGTGCCCCGTGTTCGGCCGTGACTCGGTGACCTCGCCGGGCGGGACGGCGGCGAGCGTGTAGTTTTCGAGACCGAACACGAGCTTCACCGGGCTCTTGACGGTGGCGCCGTCAGCCGGCGAGGTGAAGAACACGCGTGGCCCGGACGGCGGCGCGGCGGCGGGTGCGGCGGCCGGTGCCGACGTGGTTGCCGGTGGTGGTGTCGATGCGGGCTCGGACGTGCAGGCCGCGAGGCCTGCGAGCCCCGCGCCGAGGAAGAGGCCAAAGAACACGTGCTTCATGTCGTTCCTCCGATAAGGTTGTCGAACGTGCGGTGCGCCGAAGAAGCATAGCGCAACCCGCGCACCGCTGGACACTCGGAGGCGACGGCCGGCCGCTCGCGACCGGCGCTAGCTGCTGGCGGCGAGCTCCTCGACCGGCTGATCGACGACTCGTCCGTCGAAGAGGTGGATATGGCGCTCGGCGTGGCGCGCGTAGCGGGGATCGTGCGTGACGATGCAGATCGTGGCGCCGGTCTGGTGCAGTTCGCCGAGGAGTTCCATGACCGCTTCGCCGCTCTTCGAGTCGAGGTTGCCCGTGGGCTCGTCGGCGAGCAGGATGAGCGGCTCGCCGGCCACGGCGCGGGCGACGGCGACGCGCTGCTGCTGACCGCCCGACAGCTGGCTCGGCAGGTGCTTGGCGCGATGCGCCATGCCGACGCGCTCGAGCGCCGCGTGCACGCGCTGACGCCGCTCGGCGGAGCCCATGCCGCGGTAGGTGAGCGGCAGTTCGACGTTCTCGAAGACGCTCAGATCGCCGATCAAGTTGAAGCTCTGGAAGATGAATCCGATTTCGCGGTTCCTGACCCGAGCCCGTTCGGACGGCGCGAGGTCGGCGACGGCGCGTCCGTTCAAGGTGTATTCGCCCTTGCTCGGCGTGTCGAGCAGCCCGAGGATGGACAGCAGCGTCGACTTGCCGCACCCCGACGGTCCGGCGATGGACACATATTCGCCCCGCTCGATCCCCATGTTGATATCAGCAAGGGCGTGCGTCTCGACTTCATCGGTGAGAAACACCTTGCTGACACCCTTCAACTTGATCAGCGACTCCATGGCTCCTCCACAAGACGTTCAGAAAGCATCGAGCATTGGACGGCGGCGCCCGCTCAAAGGTTGTCCCTGGCTATTTCAATCTGACCCGGTCGAAGGCATCCCAGGCCGACATGTCGGACAGGATGACCCGGTCGCCCGGCTGCAGCCCTGACAGCACCTCGATGGTGTTGACCGAACTTCGTCCGAGCTGCACCTGCACGCGGCTGGCTTCGGCACCGGACGCATCCACCTTGAAGATGCCGACGGTGCTCTGGTCCTGACCGAACGCCGGCCGGCCCATGTACACCACGTCGTTGAGCCGCTCGAGTTCGATGGTGCCGTCAACGCTCAAGTCGGGCACGGCGCCCTTGGGCAGCTCACCTTCGAGCGACACGTCCATGGTGCGCGTGCCGTTTTGCACCGACGGGTCGATGCGCGTGACCCGGCCCTGAACGATGCCATTTCTGGTGTCGATGTCGGCGCGTTGACCGAGCTGGACGTCTTTCGCCTGCGTTTCCGCGATTTTGATCTCCGCCTTGAGCCGCGAGGGGTTGGCGACGCGGGCGACGTTGGCGCCCGGCGCGACCTGCTGTCCTTCGTCGACCGGCACGAGCTGCAGCGTGCCGGTGAGGCCGGCCCGGACCCGCAACTCGCTGCGCTGCTGTTCCTTGAGTTTGAGGATGGCGCGCGCCTGGTCGAGCGACGACTGCTGGACCGCGATCTGCGCCCGGCTCGACTCGGCTCGCGTCGCGAGCTGCTCCTTGGCGATCTCCAGACGAATCGCGAGCTGTTCGGAGTCGAGCTGCGACTGGCGCAACGTGAGCGCCGACACCAGCTGCGACTTGGCGAGCTCCGCGTTCATTTCGTACTGCATTCGCGCCTTGTTGTAGTCGGCTTCGATGCTCGCCGCCGAGGCGCGCGTTTGCAGCAGATCGTTCTGCATCTGCACTTTGAGATTGGCCAGCGACGCTTCAGCGCCCTGGACGCGGAGCGCGGCTTCCTGCGTTTCCTGCTCGAGCTGCGGGTTGCTCAGTTCGAGGATGACGCTATCGGGCGTGACTTTCGTGCCGGGCCTGAGCACAATCCGCTCGACCCGGCCCTGGGTGGTCGCCGGAATCCAGCGAATGTCTTCCGGTACGAGTGTGCCCAAACCGCGCACCTGACGCACCATCGGCCCACGTTTGACGGTGTCGGGCCACAAGGTGGCGGCTTCCACCGTCGGCGCGGCCGGTTTCATCCGCCCCAGCCCCACACTGACCCCGCCGACGACGAGGACGGCGATGGCGGCGTAGAGCGTCTGGCGAATGCGCTTTTGTCTGGCGTTGGACGGACGGGCGATGTCCATTGGTGTTCCCCAATACGTGGAAAGCTAGCCGGCGGTTCGAAGGACCAGCGTGATCCCCTGCGTCAGACGTTCCCAGTTGGCCCGTTCGTTGTCGAGTTGCCGCCGGCCAACTTTCGTCAAGACGTAGAACTTCGCGTCGCGGCCGGTTTCCGTGGTCTTCCATTCGGATTTCAGCCAGCCGCGGGCTTCGAGGCGATGCAACGCCGGGTAGAGCGAGCCCTGCTGCACCTGGAGGATGTCCTTCGAGATTTGCTGCAGCCGCTGCGCGATCGCATAGCCGTGAAGGGGCCCGAGCGCGGCGATCTGCAGGATCAGCATGTCGAGCGTGCCCTGCAACAGGTCGGACTTGCTGCTGTTCATTGGATGCCGTTCACCGTGAATGCCTAGCCATTCGACACGTAGGGTGGATCAGGCATATGTAGATTGTCAAGGCATCAAGTGCGAGGTGCGGCGTGCGAGGTGCGCGGAGCACAGTGCTGGTGCAGGGTGCGAGATGCACAGTGCGAGGTGCGGCGCTATATTAGGCGCATGAATACAGCCCTTATACGTGCGATCGTCGCGGCGGCGGGGACCGTGGTGCTGGCCGGGTGTTCGGTGCAGGCGCCGGGGGGCGCGCCGAAGGAGATCACCGCGGCCGATGCGGGGGCATTTCTCGAGAATGCCAACGCCACGCTGCTGAAGCTCGGGGTCGCCAACGCGCAGACCGGGTGGGTCGCGCAGAACTTCATCACCGAGGACACCGAGGCCATCGACGCACGGGCGACGCAGGTCGCCGCCGACGCCGCCGCTTCGTTCGCCAAGGAGGCCACGAAGTTCGACAAGTTGTCGGTCTCGCCCGAGCAGCGCCGTCAGCTGGATCTGCTGAAGGTGTCGCTGGTGCTCGCCACGCCGAAGGATCCGAAGGAATCCGAAGAGCTGACCCAGGTCGTGTCGCGGATGCGCGCGACGTACGGCAAAGGGAAATGGTGTCCGGATCCGGCCAAGCCCGACGCCTGCCACAACATCGACGAAGTGACGCGCGTGCTCGCCGACGTGAAGAAGAGCGAGCCCGAGCTGCGGCGCGAGTGGGAGGGGTGGCACACCATCTCGCCGCCGATGAAGAAGGACTACGTGCGCTTTGCCGAACTCTCGAACAAGGGCGCGCGCGAACTCGGCTTCGCCGATACCGGCGCGATGTGGCGGTCGAAGTACGACATGCCGCCGGCGGAGTTTTCCAAGGAGCTCGATCGGCTCTGGGATCAGGTGCGGCCGCTCTATCTGCAGCTCCACGCCTACGTGCGGATGAAGCTGCGCGAGAAGTACGGCGACGTCGTGCCCGCCAAGGGGCCGATTCCGGCGTACCTGCTCGGCAACATCTGGGCCCAGGACTGGTCGAACATCTATCCGATCGTGGCGCCCGCGAAGTCCGACGCCGGCTACTCGCTCACCGACATCCTGAAGAAGCGTCAGACCACGGCGCTCGACATGGTGCGCATCGGCGAACGGTTCTACACCTCGCTCGGGTTCGCGCCGCTGCCCGAATCGTTCTGGTCGCGATCGCTGTTCGTCCGTCCGAAGGATCGTGAAGTCGTCTGCCACGCGAGCGCGTGGGACGTCGACTACGACGCCGACGTACGCATCAAGATGTGCATCGAGCCGACCGCCGAGGACTTCGCCACGATTCACCACGAGCTCGGCCACAACTTCTATCAGCGCGCCTACAAGGATCTGCCGGTCATCTTCCGCGACTCGGCCAACGACGGGTTCCACGAGGCGATTGGCGACACGATCGCGCTGTCGGTCACGCCGGAATACCTGGTGCGGATCGGCCTGCTGAACAAGGCGCCCGACGCGTCACGCGACATCGGCCTGCTGATGACGCGGGCGCTCGAAAAGGTCGCGTTCCTGCCGTTCGGGCTGCTCATCGATCAGTGGCGCTGGAAGGTCTTCTCGGGCGAGGTCACGGCGGATCAGTACAACAAGGCGTGGTGGGACCTGCGGCTCAAATATCAGGGCGTCGCGGCGCCGGCGCCGCGCGGCGACGAGTTCTTCGATCCGGGCGCGAAGTTCCACGTGCCGGACAACACGCCGTACGCGCGCTACTTCCTCGCCGACATCCTGCAGTTCCAGTTCCACCGCGCGCTCGCCAAGGCCGCCGGCTGCACGACGGCGCTGCACCGCTGTTCGGTGTACGAGAGCAAGGCGGCCGGCGATCGGCTGAACGCGATGCTCTCGATGGGCATGTCGAAGCCGTGGCCCGACGCGCTCGAAGCGCTCACCGGGTCCAAGCAGATGGACGCGACGGCGATCATCGACTACTTCGCTCCGCTCAAGAGCTGGCTCGACGAACAGTTGAAGGGCAAGGAAATCGGGTGGTAGCATCCGCCCCGCGGGAGGACCGATGAGCGCTCGACGGCTGACTCTGACGCTGGCGGCGGTGGCGCTCCTGGCCACCGGCGCCGCGGCGCAAACGATGAAGAAAACCCCGTCGCTGACGACGCAGGACTACGTCGAGCTGCAGCAGCTGTACGCGCGCTACAACATGGCGATCGACAGCGGCGACGCCGAGGCGTGGGCAGCGACCTTTGTCCCCGACGGCGTCTTCAACAACACCAACAAAGGGCGCGACGCGCTGGTCCAGTTCGTCAAGGACTGGCGCGCGAAGCGCAACGGCGCCAACCGCCGTCACCTGAACTCGAATCTGGCCTTCGTTCCCACATCCGATGGCGCCAGCGGGTCCTGTTATCTGCTGCTTCTCGACATCAGCACGCGTCCCGCGACCAACGCCTTGACCGGCCTCTACGAAGATTCGCTCGTCCGCACACCGCAAGGCTGGCGTTTCAAGTCGCGGGTCGTGCACGCCGATCCGGCGCCGCCCTCGCGCGTCGAGCCGCGGTGATGTTCGGTAGGGACAGGCTTTTAGCCTGTCCGTTCAGCTGTCCGCTTGTCATCGATGCCGGATCTCGACGCGTACTGTTCACGGATCGGTTACACCGGTGCGCGGACGCCGACCCTCGACACGCTCAACGCCATCGTCGAGCGCCACGTCGCCACCATTCCGTTCGAAAACCTCGACGTGCTGTGCGGCCGGCCGATTGACCTGTCGGCGAGCGCGCTCGAAGACAAGCTGGTCGCCCGTCAGCGCGGCGGCTACTGCTTCGAGCAGAACGGCTTTCTGTTGCTGGTGCTCGAGGCGATGGGATTCGCCGTGCGCCCGCTCAGCGCCCGCGTCCGGTTCGAGCGGCCGCGCGGCGTGATCCCGCCGCGCACGCATCTGTTCGTGCGCGTCGAGATTGAGGGCGAGACCTGGCTCGCTGACGTCGGTGTCGGCGGTCTGTCGTTGACCGGGGCCATTCGCCTGGCGCTGCACGACGAACAGCGCACGCCCCACGAGCCGCGGCGCATCGTTCGCGACGGCCCGCTCTATCTCCACCAGGTCCGCTTCGGCGCCGAGTGGCACGACGTCTGTGAATTCACGCTCGAGGAGATGCCGCCCATCGATCGCGAGCTGGCCAACTGGTACACCAGCACACATCCCGATTCACGCTTCAAGCACCGTCTCGTCGTCGCGCGCGCCCTGCCGGACGGCGCCCGCCGCACGCTGGTCAATCGCGAACTGACGACCCGCGACTGGAAGGGTCGCGCTGAGACCCGTGAGATTCAGTCGTACGATGAATTGATCGGCGTCCTCGATCGCGACTTCGGGTTGAGGCTTGATCCCAGCGCCGAGATTCGTTGCCCCGGGCTAGTGTGGCCGGAAATGTAACCACCGAGGTGACCGAGCGCACAGAGGAAATGCGCCACGAAAGCACGAAGACACGGAAGGCAGACGCGCTCGACGCGGACGGCCTGCAACGCAGGCCGCGCGTTCACGCTGACGCCGCCGCTGCGCGGCGCCGCGTCGAGGCGGTTTCAGTTTCGTGATTTCGTGTTTTCGAGGCGAATTTGCCTCTGTGAATTCCGTGATCTCTGTGGGTGGTTGTCAGTCACTGAGCGCGTGCCGGATGCGGCGCGCTTCCTCCAGCCCTGGCGCGTCGTCCGCGTAGACGCCACGGTACGGTGACGGGATGAGATCCGCGATCGCGACGCCGAGGACGTCCATGGTGAGACGACGGTCGGTGCCAGCGGCTTCGCGCAGCCGGTGACCGCTCATCGCGCGACCGACGTGCGCTGTGATCTTGACGGTGTGCAGCGTGTCGTCGCCGACCGGAAACATCGCTTCGGAGCCGGTGAGGCCGATCGGAACGATGGTGGTGCCCGGGTAGTCGAGATAGCGGCTCGCGCCGGGGAGGAGCGGCTGCATGGCGCCAATGCGGCTGCGGCGGCCTTCCGGGAACACCAGCAGCGCTTCGCCGAGGCTGCAGCGCTCGAACGCGCGATCGATGGCGCGGCGGGCGGCGCGCGCGACCTGCCGCGTGTCCATCACCGCGTCTTCCGAGGCGACGGCGCTGCTTTGCGGCACGCGAATCGTGCCGAAACAGAGACTCGAAAAACGGCGGGCGGTATCCGAGTAGACCTTCGGGCCGGCGATCACCGTCATGCGGTCGGCCAGTCCGCCGCCGCCGGCGCGCCGCAACAGGACCTCGATCAGGTTGGCATCGGCGTACGAGAGGTGATTGGCCACCATGACCACCGGGCCGTCGCCGAGCCCGTCGAGATGCTCGCGGCCGACGACCGTGGACGCGGGATCGAGGAGCCGCTCTGCCAGTGCGTGATGGATCCGTCGGGCCAGTGGATCGGGAGGAAAGTACGCCCAGTCCGAGCCGGCCGCGGCCAGCCTCTGCGCCAGCTGGCTCAACGCGTCCGGTCCGGCGTCGTCGATTTCGCGCTCGATCACGCTCCGGATGTGAGTGAGCGACTGCGGCGACTCGTTGACGAGAAACGTGGTGATCTCCGAGACGAGCATCTCGCGGCCGATCTGGCAGGCGATGGGAACCGATTCCGTGGCCACTGGCAACCTCGCGGCCGATGTTAGCACGCGGTTTTCGCTCACCCGGCCGCCGGTCCGAGGCACGGCCTCGCTAGAATGGCGTCGTGTTAGGCGGCGTCTTTGTGTTCGGTCCCTTCCGGCTCGAGCCGCGCGTCCGGCGGTTGACCCGCGACGGACAGCCGATCGCGCTGGCCCGGCGATCGTTCGAACTGCTCGAGCAGTTCGTCGCGCGCCCTGGTGAAACGCTGTCGAAGGACGCGCTGATTGAAACGGCCTGGCCCGACGTCGTCGTCACCGACAACAGCCTGGAG
Source organism: uncultured Bifidobacterium sp. (assembly GCA_964577955.1). Lineage (GTDB taxonomy): Bacteria > Acidobacteriota > Vicinamibacteria > Vicinamibacterales > CAVVIG01 > CADEEX01. Next base: position 11,567 of record CAZOAZ010000086.1, read on the forward strand.
AAGAGCGTGTCGGAATTGCGCAAGACACTCGCGAAGGGCGGCACCGCGCCGTTCATCGAAACCGTGCCGCGCCGCGGCTACCGGTTCGTCGCGGCGGTCACGCGCGAGGCGCCGCGCGAAAGCCGCGAGGCGCTGGACGACCTGTTGGCGCCGCATCGCGCCTGGCTCGACGGCCGCGCCGCGCTCGAAACGCTCGAACGCGATCAGATCCTCCGCGCCGTCTCGGTCTTCGAAGGCGTGCTCGCCAAAACGCCCGACCAGGCGTCGGTCCACGTCGGCCTCGCGAATGCTTGTGCGATGCAATTCGAAACCACACGCGCGACGGTGACTCCTGATACGGCCGCGCTCGCACGGGCGCTCCATCACGCGCGCGAAGCGTGCAGCCTCGATCCGTCGTACGGCGAGGCGTGGGCGACGCTGGGGTTCGTGCTGGCGCGAACCGGATTGGCGCAGGCCGGCGACGCGCTGGCCGCACTCAGGCGGGCCGTGTCCCTCGAGCGGGACAACTGGCGACATCACCTGCGGCTGTCGTCGGTCGCGTGGGGTGAAGAGCGTCTGCGCGAGGCGCGCCGCACGCTGACGCTGCTCCCCGGGATGCCGCTCGCGCACTGGCTGGCGGCCTCGGTCCATGTGGCTCGCCAGGCGCTCGACGAAGCCGAACGCGAGCTGACGACGGCCGTCGCGTCGGAGGCGGGGCGCGGCGAGGATCGGTCGCGTTTCACCGGCGTCGCGCTGCACTGGCTGCTCGGCTTGCTGTTACTGGCGCGCGGCGAAGGCGCGCAGGCCCTCGAGGCGTTTCAGCGGGAGCTGGCGCTCGAGTCGAGCGGTCATCTCTACGCGCGCGAGTGCGCGGCGAACACGTTGTACGCGATCGGCGCGATGCATCTCTCGGAGACGCGGGTCGAAGAGGCCATCAGCGCCTTCGAGGCAGCGCGGGAACGGGTGCCGATGCATCCGATGGCGACGCTTGGCCTCGAGCTGGCTCGCGGCAACCCAACGCCGTCGCCCGGTTCGATCCGGAGCTTCGACGCCGAGCTCTTGCGGGCCGCTCGCGCGGTCTGGCACGGCGAGGCCGGCGGTGCCGCAGGGATCCTGGAAGCGGCGCTCCTGCAAGCAGATCCGGGCAGTGCCGGATGGCTGATTCCGATCGAGCCGCTGCTGCGTGTCGCACGCGCGCCCGAGGTCTGGGCCGGCGTGCTGGCGCGGCTCCGTATGCGCGCCGCCTGACGTCACCTTGGCGAAGGCGGACGATTTCAGGATTTGTCAGCTTCCCGGTCAGGACTCTTCGCGACCCGGTCTGTAGCGTTGCTCATGGAGGTTATCCATGAAACGCACACTGTTCGCGCTGATGACTGTTGGTGTTCTCGCCGCTCCCGTCCACGCTCAGACCACCACGCCGCTGACGACGCCGCCACCGTACGCGCGTGAGGTCAGCCTGGCCGGGCCCCGCTTCGGCATGACCGTGCTGAACGATCGCACGCTCGATCAATTGCGCAGCCACGACATCCACGTCTCGTCGTCGATTTCGCAGTTCGGCTGGCAGTTCGAGCGCCAGTTCTTCACGCGCGACAGCGGCGTGAGCGTGCTCAACGAGTGGGTCGCGCTCGTCGGCGGACTGGATCAGGGCGTCGCGATTCCGAGTCTCAGCTGGGTGGTCGGCGTGCGCACGAAGGAAGGCGCCGAGTTCGGCGTGGGCCCGAACGTGTCGCCTGGCGGCGTCGGCCTCGTGGTGTCGGCCGGCGTCACGTTCCGCGCCGGACCGGTCAACGTGCCGATGAACGTGGCCGTAGTGCCGTCGCGCTACGGCACGCGCGTCAGCGTGCTGACCGGGTTTGTGATGAGGCGATAGTGAGCGCGCACAGCGGTGGGGTCCGGCTTCAGCCGGACCTCATCTTCTATCGACGAAATGCATCTTTTCGTAGGCGTTATCGATTGGACACGCTCTCGACCAGCCTGCAACGATGCCCTCATGGCTCAGACGTGGTCACCGGAGGGATATGCGACGAATGCCGGCTTCGTGCCGGCGCTCGGGGCGGGGATTCTCGAGCGGCTCGCGCCGGTTGCCGGCGAACGCATTCTGGATCTCGGGTGCGGCGACGGCGTCCTCACGGTGCAGCTGATCGAACGTGGCGCCCGCGTCACCGGCGTTGATAGCTCGCCGGCGATGGTGGCGGCGGCGCGGGCGCGCGGCATCGACGCGCACGTGATGGATGCCACGCACCTGACGTTCGCTGGCGAATTCGACGCCGTGTTCTCGAACGCCGTGCTGCACTGGATTCGCGAGCCTGACCGTGTGTTGGCCGGTGTGTATCGCGCGCTGGTCTCTTCGGGGCGGTTCGTCGCCGAATTCGGCGGACACGGCTGCGTGGCGGCGATTTCGGTGGCGCTGCGCGCAGCGCTCGCGCGCCGCGGCATCCCGCACGAACCGTTCTGGTACTTTCCGACACCGGCCGAATATCAGGCGCGACTCGAAGCCAGCGGGCTCGCGATCGAATTCATCACGCTCTTCCCGCGGCCCACGCCACTGCCGACCGGCATGGCCGGCTGGCTGCGCACGTTTGTCGATTCCTCGCTGAGCGCGCTCGCGCCAGACGAGCGCGTATCAATCGAAGCCGAGATCCTCGATCTCCTCAGGCCATCGCTCTGCGACAGCGCCGGCAACTGGACCGCGGACTATACGAGACTCCAGGTCATCGCCCGCAAGCGCTGACATCGGTAGGGACCGGCTTCAGCCGGTCCGCGACGGACAGCCTAAAGGCTGTCCCTACCGGTACTTCCGAATCCTCCGGCGGATCGCGCCGTTTCGGTCAGCGAGTCCACCGTCTCCCACGTCACCCGCACGACCGGGGCGATGACCAGCTGCGCGATGCGCATGCCGGGCGTGATGGTGAAGGCCTCGGGGCCGTGGTTGATGAGCAGCGCCTTGACCTCTCCCCGGTAGTCGCAGTCGATAGTGCCGGGCGCGTTGAGCACCGTGATGCCGTGTTTGCTGGCCAGTCCGGAGCGCGGCCGGACCTGTGCCTCGAACCCGTCGGGCAAGGCCAGCGCAAATCCACACGGCACCAGCCGGAACTCGCGCGGTGCCAGCGTGATCGGCTCACCGATGGCGGCCGGCAGGTCCACGCCTGCGGCACCCGGCGTCACGTACTGGGGCAGAGGAACGGCGGTCGAGAGGCGTTGAATCGGCACGGAGACGCTGATCACGCCCGGTATCCTACCAGCCGAGGCGCCAAGGGGTCAGACACGTGTCTGACACCCCGTCTGACACCGTGGCAAGAATTTCCGCATCGGTAGCTGCTCCGACGGCAGTTTTTGGCATAGCGCGCTCGGTTCGGCGCGCCCGGTCACTAGATATCCGGTCTCCTATCCTGCTCGCCACAAGTCGGGGTCAGACACGGTGTCAGACACGTGTCTGACCCCACAGTCGCCATCCATAGTCGCCATAGGCCGGCCAATTCCGGCCATGTCTCAGAAAAGTCACCCGATTCGCCCGTATCATGGGCACGTGAGCCGACTCTATCTTTCGATTCTCTCGCTTCTCGTCCTCCTCCCCGCGGCCGCCGGCGCGCAGTCCAACCGCGAACGCTTCATCCTGACGGCGACGCCGGTCGACGCGGTGCTGCGGGTTGACGGCGTCCTCGACGAGCCGGCCTGGCAGCAGGCGAAGATGATCGACGAATTCACGCAGCAGGAGCCGCGGCTTGGCTCGGTTGCGACCGAGCGCACCGAAGTCCGCGTGCTGTTCGACCGCCAGCATCTCTACATCGGCGTTCACGCCTTCGACTCGCAGCCCGAGTCGCTCACCGCGACCGAAATGCGCCGCGACGCCGACCGGCTGCTGAGCGAAGACAGCTTTCAGATCATCCTCGACACCTTCAATGACTCGCGCAACGGCTACATGTTCGTCACCACGCCGCTCGGCGCCAAGCTCGAGGAACAGATCTCTGAAGAGGGCGAAGGCAATTCACGCGGTACCGGCAACAACTCCAACATCAATCGCGACTGGGACGGCGTCTGGGACGTCGCCGCGCACCGTACCGAGGACGGCTGGATCGCGGAGATCGTGATTCCGACGACGACGCTCCGGTTTCCCGCCAGCGACGAACAGACCTGGGGCATCAACTTCTCGCGCACCATCCGCCGCAAGAACGAGATCGTCTTCTGGGCGCCGATCCCGAAGGCCTACACGCTCACGCGCGTCAGCCTCGCCGGGCAGCTCAAAGGCTTGCGGTCGCTGAGCCACGGACTGGATCTCAAGCTGAAGCCGTTCATCGTGGCGGGCTCCCGCCAGAATCAGTTGACGGTGGCCAGCCCCGTCGAGCGGCTGACCGACATCGGCTTCGACGCGCGCTACGGTGTCAGTTCGGGCGTCAACCTGGACGTGACCTACAACACCGACTTCGCGCAGGTCGAAGCGGACCAGCAGCAGGTCAATCTGACGCGATTCAGTTTGTTCTTTCCCGAGAAGCGCGACTTCTTCCTCGAAAACGCCGGACTCTTCAACATGGGCACCGGCGCGAGTTTTACGTCCGCGCCGGTCGAGACCGATCTGTTTTTCAGCCGGCGCATCGGCCTGTCAGACACCGGCACGCCGATTCCGATCATCGGCGGCGCCCGCCTGGCCGGCAAGTCCGGCGCGAACAACATCGGCGTCCTCGACATTCAAACCGACAGCTTCTTCGGCCGGCCCAGCGAAAACTTCCTCGTCAGCCGCTACAGCCGCGACATCCTGCGCCGCTCGCGCGTCGGCGCGCTCTTCATCAACCGGCAGTCGGCCGACAATGCCGATCAGTACAACCGGACGATGGGGGTGGACGCGAATCTGGCGGTGGGGCGGAACCTGCAGATCAGTACGTTCGTCGCCAAGACCGACACGCCCGGACTCGAGGGCAGCGACTTCGCCTACTACGGACGCGTCGCCTATCGCGATCCGTTCTGGAACGTCTGGGTGAACTATCTCGACGTGCAGGACAACTTCAACGCCGACGTCGGCTTCGTTCAACGCCGCGGCGTGCGGGCGACCAAGTTGTATTTCAGTCCGACGCCGCGGCCGGGCGTCCACAACATCCGGATGCTGGAGCCGATGTACGTCTTCACCTACATCACCGACCAGAACAACCGGATGGTCAACCGAGTCCATCACTTCATGGTCGGCACCTGGCTCGACGACGGATCGTTCATCAACGTCATCTACCAGAAGAACCTGGACGTGCTCGATGCGCCGTTCCGGATTCAGCCGGGCGTCACGATTCCAGTGGGCACCTACGAATTCGACGACCTGAGCCTCACCTACAACACCGCGCCGGCGCGCCGCGTCTATTCGCGCCTCTCCTACTCGCCGCAGCAGTTCTACGGCGGCACGCGCCAGAACGTGTCGGCGGCGATCGGTGTGCGCGCCAGCGATCAGCTGTCCTCGGAGCTGCAGTTCAGTCGCAACGACGTGAAGCTGCCGTATGGCGATTTTCTGGTCAACCTCGCGATTCTGCGCGTCGACTACACGTTCACGACCCGCGCCACGATTCGCAGCCTGACCCAGTACAACTCGTCGACCAACGAGTTCACCAACAGCGTCCGCTTCAACTACATCTACCGTCCGGGCAGCGACCTCTACATCGTCTACAACGATCTGCGCCAGACCGGGCTGCCCACCGACGCGTTCGCGCCGAGCGACAAGCAGTTCGTCGTGAAGCTGAACTTCCTCTTACAACGGTAGACCTGAGCCATCGTGGAATCCGGCTTTAGCCGGATTCGCGGCTCCGGCCGAAGCCGGAGCCCACGTGCTGGGTACTTCTGACCTAGGCCTGGGCTGGGGCCAGGGTCTCGGGTATCGCGACCTTCGCGAGTTCCTGACCGAAGGGCGTTGTGCCCTTGCTGACGACCGTGGCGGCGATGATGTCTTCGAGGAGCGCCGCCGCCGCGGGACCCTCGAGCGTGACGCGCTGCTGAAAGATCTGACGGGCGCAGCGCAGGTTGTCCTGCAGCCGGCGTTCGCGGTCGGCCGGGGCCGCCGACCCTGACCGATCGGCTTCGTAGACGTATTCGACCTCGTCGAGCAGCATCTGCGCGTACGCCTTCAGCTCGGCCACCGCCTTCAGCTCGATCGTCAGCCGTTCGATCCGGAGCGCCGCATGACGCTGCAGCAGTCCGCCGAGTTTCAGCGACTCGTCGGCGTTCACCGTCAGGCCGGCGGCCGCCGCATCGTCAGCGTAGATGACGGCGGTGAGCTCGCCGCGCACGGCGATCGGGATTGTGAGGACGACGGTCGGCTCGCCGCCAAATGGGGGCGCACCAGACGACTGTTTCGTTTCGGGTCCGAGGACGCGGACGCCGCGGTGGCGCGCCGCCAGCGTCAGGAACGAGTCCACGCCAAGCGGGACCGCCAGGCCGACGACCTTGTTCGGGATATCGAAGCCTCGCGCTTCCGTGGCTTCGAGATGGTGGTCGCGGACTTCGAAGACGGCCACGCGGGTGAAATCGCCGTCGAGGCCGTGTGACGTGCCGGCGAGGACGGCCGTCACCGAACCCGCGCGGTCGACCTGGTCGAAGACCTGGGCGAGCCGGTCGAGCAGTGCCGCGCGGTGGTTGCGCTGCGCCTCTTCGATGAGCGCGTTCTTTTCCCACGTCAGCGCCGCGTTTTCGGCGGTCAGCCGCTCGTTGTCTGAGGCAATCTGCGCCTGATCGTTGCGGAGCGTCTCGATGGTGTGCTGAAAGTTCTGCGTGGTGCGGTGCGAGGCGGCGTCGGAGACGCGGCTGCCGGCCTCGACCAGGCGGTGTCGAAGGTCGGCGAGCTCCTGCTCGACAAAGGCCTCGAAATCCATGGGTCTGGCGCGAGGCGGTGCAAGCTCTGGACCTTGCCGCCGCTGCACGACGAGATACAGCGCGGCACGACTCCAACGACACAGTTGAGGGAGCGCGGGCGCTTTCTGTAACTGGGCGGCCTACTTGATTTCGATGATCTCGATGGCTTCGCGGCTTGGCCCTTCGATCATGATCGCGCGCGATTCGCCGATCTTGTAGGGTTCCTCGAGGAACCTGACGCCCTCGGCGCGCAGCTTCGCGATCCACGGATCGAGAGCGGAGACGCTCAGCGCGAAGTGATCCATCAGGTGGCCGCGCGTGCTGACGAGCGGCGCCTCCCACTGATTCATGTAGCTGAAGAACGACACGTCGCTGAAGGTCGTGTTGGTGACCGACGGCGTGCGATACATGCCGTTCCAGTCGAGCGCCGGCCAGGTCTTGTCGGGCGAGCGCGTCACGGTGCAGTTGGCTTCAGTCCGCGCCGGCTGGCTGCCGCGGCCGCTGACCGCGAGATTCAGATGCTTCTGATACCAGAGCTGCGCGCAGTACGGCTGCTCGTGCCACATGTGAATGTGGTTGAAGCGCTCGGCCGGCATGTTGCCCTGCGACTCGATCATCGCGTCGTCCGGCCCACGGAGGTACGAGAAGCCGGCGTCGTAGGTCGGCTTGATCCCCTTGGCCTTGGCGTCGGCGATACCAGCCTTGGTCAGTCCCAGTCCGCCCCCCGTGCTCGGCCACGTGTCGGCGCTGGTGAAGACGGTGCCGCCCGATTCCTCGACGTAGAGCGGCAGCATCGTCACGCCGTCCTTGAGATATTTTTCAATCGCCTTGTGGACGTCGGTGACGTGCCAGCCGAAATGCCAGAAGGCGCTCGGCGGCATCGTCGCCGGCGGCGTCGCAACCTTGGTGAACAGGATCAGAACGTTGTTCGGCGACTTCACCGCGGGTTGTCCGGCAAACGTCACGCGCGACGTGCTGGGAAACTCCTTCGTGTAGAAGTCGATGGCGAGGTCGGGGTTGACCGAGTTCAGATGGAGATGATGAAAGCCCGGTGTTGCGAGCGCCGGTGCCTGGGCCACTGGCGTCACCGCGCCAAACCGCCATGCCGTACCGGTCAGGACGACAAGCATGAGGGCGAGGCGGGTGCGCTTCATTTCTTCTCCGTCTCGATGGCGGGCAGGAGCGGCAACTCCGAGGTCGTGCCGCGCAGCGTCTTGGTCTTTGCGTAGGTCAGCCACTTCTCCCGCGTATCGGTGATGTCGAGATTGCGCATCGTCAGCTGGCCGATGCGATCCTGCGGCGTGAAGAAGGCCTCGCCCTTTTCCATCGTCAGCCGTTCCGGTTTGTAGGTCAGGTTCGGGCTGGTGGTGTCGAGGATCGAGTAGTCGTTGCCGCGACGGAGCTCCACCGTCACTTCGCCGGTCACTTGCGACGCGACCCAGCGCTGTGCTGTTTCGCGGAGCATCATCGCCTGCGGATCGAACCAGCGGCCCTGATATAGGAGCCGGCCGAGCTCGCGGCCGTTGTGGCGGTACTGCTCGATCGTGTCCTCGTTGTGGATGCCGGTGAC
>CAZOAZ010000086.1:19944-20472 GCA_964577955.1 uncultured Bifidobacterium sp.
AACAGCAGCGCCATGCCTGGCGCTTCGTAGATCCCGCGGCTCTTCGCCTCGATGATCCGGTTCTCGATCTGGTCGCTCATCCCGAGACCGTGACGGCCGCCGATCGTATTGGCTTCGAGCATCAGGTGGACGGCGTCCGCGAAGGTCCGGCCGTTGAGCTCGACGGGTTTGCCTTCCTCAAAACGGATCGTGACGACTTCCGGCTTGACGTGCACGTCGTCGCGCCAGAAGGCGACGCCCATGATCGGCGCGACGATCGTGATGCCTTTGTTCAGGAACTCGAGATCCTTGGCCTCGTGCGTGGCGCCGAGGATGTTCGAGTCGGTCGAGTAGGCTTTCTCGACGCTCATCTTGTACGTGAATCCGGCCGCCTGCATGTATTCGGACATTTCCTTGCGGCCGCCGAGCTCGTCGATGAACTGCTGATCGAGCCACGGCTTGTAGATCTTCAGATTCGGATTGGTCAGCAGGCCGTAGCGATAGAACCGCTCGATGTCGTTGCCTTTATAGGTCGAGCCGTCGCCCCAG
>CAZOAZ010000087.1:0-20413 GCA_964577955.1 uncultured Bifidobacterium sp.
TAGGCGGACGCCGTTCGCGGGATCAGTTCGATCAGGTGAACCGGCGTGCCGCCGGTGGCGGTGGATGACAGGAGGGCCGCGTCGTACCGCGACTCATCGATCTCGAAGAGGTCGAGATCCTCGTAGCTGAAGCTCGTGCCGGCGAACGCTCCTTCACGATCGCGCGCGCTGATGCGGCGCTCGCGTTTCATCGAAGGGAGATAGAGCCATTCGTCCGGGTTCTTGCCGGGGCGAAAGTGTGCCAGGTAGCCGACGCCGCGGACATCGGGCGGCGACAGAAAACGGATCAAGCGGTCGTAGGTCGCCGGCGGTCCGCTGCGGAAGCTGCGCCACAGTTTGCGGCGCTCGCGGCCGTCTTTCGAAATGACGATGACTTCGCCGAGATATTCCTCCGATCGCGGCCGCTGGCGCTGGTCGCGCTCGCGGAGGATCGCCCGGCCGGCCTCGCGATCGGCGGCGGATGCCGTCGCCGCCGACACACCGATCGGCGCGAGCGCCATCGCGAGGGCGATCAGCGCGCGCCTACTCATAGCCGATCGACTCAGGGACGCGGAGGTGGATCGCCCACCGCGCGGGCGCGAGCGACGCGCCAATACCGACGAGCGGCAACGCCACCACCAGCGTCAGCAGCGTCGATACCGGAAAGGCGCGCGCGAATTGGAATCCGGCGAGGCTCTCCGCGACGAATCCGCGCAGCAGCCACGACAGCAGGTCGCCCAGCGGCACCGCCAGCACGAGACTGGCCGCCGCAAGCAGGATCGATTCGAGGACGACCGCGCCGCCGATTTGCAGCGGGACGGCGCCGATCGCCCGCAGGATGCCGATGTCACGCGCGCGTTCGGCGACGACGACCAGCTGCGACAGCGCCACGCCGAGCAGCGCCGCCAGAAGCGCGACCAGCACCGTGCCGCGGATCATCGCGTAGACCAGGCCGACCAGATCGGTGATTTCGGCGACGAACTCCTCGCGGGTCGAGATGAGCGCCGGCGTGTCGTCACCGAGGCGGGTCTGGAGCGTGGCACGGAGCGCGGCAGGGTTCGCGCCAGGCTCGAGTCCTACGTAGAAGGCGTCCACGCGATCGGTCCGCCATGCCGTCGCGAAGACCGTCCGTTCGATCGTCACCGCACTGCGGTCGCCGGCAATGACCGCGACGACAGTAAAGGCGAGCGGTCCGGTTGGCGCCGGCAGCATCACCGTATCGCCGGCCGCGACATGGTGGCGCGTGGCAAAGACCGAAGAGACGACGGCGGTGCGCTCGAGCCGAGACGAATCGACCAGGCCGTCGTGAGCGCCGGCGAGCAGGCGTGTGTGCACTCGCGCAAAGTAGCGCGCGCGGTCGACGCTCATCAGCGTCACTCGATCGCCGGCGATGTCGATCCGATCCGATCGGACGCCATCCACGCTTCGAACGCCCGGCGTCCGCTCGATCGTCTCCTGGAGGGCGGCCGGCAGATGCGTGGCCGACGGTCCCCATCCGGTGGTCGCCCGTACGATCAGGTCCGTCGTGATCACGTTGGCGATCCAGCCGTCGAAGCTGGCGCGAACCGCCTGAAGAAACCCCGCCGTGCCGAGAACGAAGGCCGCGGCAACCGTCAGCGCCGCGGCGGTTCCGCGCGTACGGCGGTGCTGCAGGAGCGCATCAGCGGCGACGCGACCGGCGGCCGGCGCGAGCCGACGGAGCCACGGCACCACCGGGGCGATGAGCAGCAGCGCCGCGCGACCGGCAAAGATGATCGCGCCGAAGGCGCCGGCCAGCGTGACGACCAGCAGCACGGTATGGCGTGGGACGAGACTGAAATGGCCGACCAGATAAGCGGCGGCAATCACCAGGACTCCGGTCAACGCGTGCCACGGCGAATCGCGATCCGGCGTGGCGGCAAAGGCACCGGTCGCGAGCGCGTCCACGGGCGGAACACGGGACGCCTCCCGGGCCGGACTCCAGGCGCCGGCCAGCGAGGCGGCAACGCCGAGCGCGATCGCCTCGAGGAGTGTCGTCGTTTCGAATCTGATCGATCCCGCGTCCGAGAGTCCGCGCGTCGCCTGAAGCACGGCGCCGACGGCCGCGAGCGTCTGCGTGGCGAGCAGCCGGCCGAGCCCGGCGCCGGCGACACCGCCGGCCAGGCCAAGCACGGCGGCTTCGCAAAGGAACAGTCCGGTCATCTGCGCGGGCGTGGCGCCGAGCGTCCGGAGGATCCCGATGTCGCGGCGGCGCCGATCGACGGCGATCTTGAACACGTTGAAGACCAGAAACACGCCGACGCTGACGGCCATCGCCGTGACGACGTCGAGCGCTTCGATGGTGGTGTCGGCGAGCCGCTGCAGTTCCGCGCCGCGCCGCTCCGGTGTGTCCACCTGGAAGCCCGGACCGAGCGCGGTGCGGATGGCCGCGGCGCCAGCGGCCACCGGCACTGTCTCCTTGAGCCGCACTTCGACGCGATCGAACCGCCGTCCCCGGCCGAACAGATCTTGCGCCGCGTAGACGTCCATCACCCCGACGTTGCCGCCGAAGGCGCGCGTGAAATCGCGTGAGGGCAAGAGCGCGCGCACCACGAGGTCGCGCGTGGTGCCCCCGAGCTTCACACGAAGCGGGTCGTCGGCCGCCAGTCCGGCGCGTGCGGCGAACGTACCGGCGAGCGCGATCGAGTCAGGCTTGGCGAGAAAGATCAGCGGGTCGTCCACGACGACGCCGTCGATGCTGACCGGATAGTCCCGGATTTCCTGATCGCCGACGAGATCCACGGCGATGACGAGGAGTCCGCCCAGTCCGGACTGCGCCGGCTGCACGACCTGTTCGATCACCGGCTGGGCGGCAGCGACGACCGGAAGTGCGCGAATGGTTTCCTGCAGCGACTCCGGAACGCCGTCGACCGCGGTGATCTGAAGGTCGGCGTGGCCGGCGAGCCGGGCGACGCTCGTGACGAACGCTGCAGCGAGCGTCTGCTGGGCCAGGCTGACCGAGACGAAGGTCGCGACGCCGACCGCGATCGCCGCGACGGCGAGCGCCATGCGAATCGAGTGCCGCCGCAAGTACGACGGTGAGAGGACGCGAAGCAGCGCGTTCATGCCGTCACGCGGTCGTCGAGGCGCCCCGCACGCAGTCGCACGACCTCGTCGCACAGGCGCGTGACCCGGTCGTCGTGCGTCACGATGACGAGCGTCGCTTCACGGGCGCGCGTGATGTCGCAGAGTAGCGCCAGCACCTGCGCGCCGGCATCGCCGTCGAGATTGCCAGTGGGTTCGTCGGCCAGCAGCACCTGTGGTTCGGTGACGAGCGCGCGGGCGATGGCGGCGCGCTGGCGTTCCCCGCCCGAGAGTTCGTCGGGAAGATGATCGGCGCGCTGCGCCAGGCCGACGTCGTCGAGGACGCGATCGACCCGGCGGCGGGCGTCGGCGCCCTGACGCCCCTGCAGGTAGAGCGGCATGGCGACGTTTTCCGCGCAAGAGAGCGTCGGCAGCAGATGGTAGGCCTGAAAGACATACGCCACGGCCGTCCGCCGCAGCAACGAGCGCCGCCGTTCGTTCAACGCGGCGAGCTCGATCCCGCCGAGCGCCACCGATCCGCTCGTTGGCACGTCGAGCCCGCCCATGAGATTCAGGAGCGTCGATTTGCCGGAGCCCGACGGCCCCTTGATCGCCAGCCGGACGCGCGGCTCGACGCGCAGCGAGATGTCGTGCAGCGCCGCCACCGGCGTCCGCTTGCGGTACACCTTCGTGACGTTGGACAAGAGCAGCGCGGGTGGCACCAGAACACTCAGCGCAAATTCGGGGGCCTCATCGTAACATGCTCATTCCGGACCGAAATCCTTGCGCATTGCTGCGGCACTTCTGATCCTGAGCGGTCTCGGCCCCACTGTCGCGCACGCGCAGACGGTGTCGGCGGGCACGTTCGAAGTCGCGACCCTGACTGGCGTCAACGGCAACCGCCAGACCATCACGACCGAGACACGGTCGACCGTCGATCAACCGTTTGCCGGGGACGTCGGGTTCACGGCATTCACGGTCGGCGTCGAGGGCACGTACTTCATCAGCCCGCGTGTGGGTGTCGGTGTGCTGGTGAGCTATCAACGGATTTCGCTGGACGTTCCCGAACGCGATGCCCAGGCCCGTCTGGCCGGCGGGTACTATGGTCCGCTCGTGCAGATCCGGCTGCCGATCGATGCGCGGACGACCTTCACGCTGCTTGGTTCTGGCGGCGGCATCCGTACCGAAGTCATCAACCAGAACACCGGCATCGCCGACAACATCAACGTCCACGGGATCGGGCAGTACTGGATGGCGGGAGGCGGACTGGGGATCGCGCTCGGGCCGAAGCTGTCGTTCGAAACCGCGCTCCGGTATCAGAGTTCGGCGTTCACGACGCCCGACGGAACGGCGGGCCGGACGACGTCAGCCGGCTTGATCGTCGGATTGGGCCTGGCGGTGTACTTCCGCTAGTGGACAGGCCACTAGGAGCCGGTGAGACCGGTTTCTACCGAGAAGGTGCCGGTGCCGAGATCGGCGGAGGCGTTCCGCGGCGTTGCCGCCGGGCGCACGGTGTTCTTGAGCAGAAAGAAGAACACCAGATCGAGAAACGCGTGTCCCGCCGCGAAGGCCACGGCGACTGAAAAGAGCAGCGTCAGTGAAAGGATAATGAGGTCCATCGATTGCCCACCGCCACGCGGTATTGCAAGACGGCGGCCGTTCCCGGGCGGGCTATACTCGGCCTCCGCGCGGATCGAAGTTGCACGCTGCGTGTCGAAATTTCCTGGAGGCGGTATGAAGGCTACGTGGATCGGTGTCGGGCTCGCGTCACTCGCTTCAGTCGCATTGACACTTGTTGTCGAAGCTCAGCAGCCGGCACCGGCGCGTCCCATGAGTCCTGAGGGGTCGGCGCAGACGCAGGTTCTGGGAACATGGTCGAAGCCCGCGCGTCCGGCCTTCACGCTTGGCCGGGAGACGTATCTGAACGGAAAGTGGATCGAAATTACCTACGGCCGCCCGCTGCAGCGCGGTCGTGACCTGTTTGGATCGGGAGCGGACTACGGGAAAGCGGCGAATGATGTCGGCACACAGGGATTGCCGGCGCCACCGGTCTGGCGCGCTGGCGCGAACAAGTCGACGCGGCTCAAGACCGAGGTGGCGCTGGTGCTCGGCGACAAGACCGTGCCGCCGGGCGAGTACAGCCTGTTCGTCGATCTGAAACTGCCGGCCTGGACGTTGATCGTCTCGACCTGGGGCGCGCAGGAGCGTTTCGATCCGAACAACAAGGACGCGCTCTGGGGCGCCTACAACTACACCGCTGCCAAGGACGTCGTGCGGGTGCCTATGAAGCTCGACAAACTGCCGTTCGAAGTCGACCAGCTGACCTGGTCGTTCCTCGACATGAAGACCGACAGCGGCCGCATCGCGCTGATGTGGGGCAACACCCTCGCCAGCACGCCGTTCAAGGCGGTTGCGCCCAAGTAGGCTGCGCAATCCTGTGTAGGCCGCGCTCACGCTTTTTCCGTCCCTGCCGACTTAGGACTCGGAGGGACGTGTGCATACCCGACGAGGATTGATCTGTATCGCGGCGGCGATGGTCGCGGCCGCGTTCGTGGCAGGAGCAGGCGACGCGGTCGGCGCGGCGTCGGCGGGCGCTGAGTCGCTGAGCCGGCTGAAAGCCGGCAACGCGCGCTTCGTGGCGAATCCGGAGGACGCGCTGCTGCCGACCGCCGCGCGGCGCAGCGCGCTCGCGCAGGGACAGACGCCATTTGCGACGATCCTCTCGTGCGCGGACTCCCGTGTTCCGCCCGAGATCATTTTCCGCGCCAGCCTGGGCGACCTGTTCGTCGTCCGCGCCGCCGGCAACATCACCGACAAGGCGATTCTCGCCAGCGTCGAGTACGCCGCCGAACATCTGCACACCCCGCTCATCGTCGTGATGGGCCACGAGGCGTGCGGCGCGGTGAAGGCGACGTTCGACACGCCGGCCACCAAGTCGCTCGGACCAAACCTCGACTATCTCCTCAAGGCGATTCGACCCTCGACTTCGGCCGCTCTGTCGAAGCCCGAGTCCGAACGGATGCGCGCGGCCATTCTCGCGAACGTCGAAGAAACCCTGAACGACATGATCGAGGGCAGTGCCATCCTGCGCGAGATGGGAAAGTCGGGCCGCGTCATGTTTGTCGGCGCCTACTATGAGCTCGCGAGCGGGAAGGTCTATTTCTCACAGCCGGCGGATCTCGGTGGCGCGCCAGCGCCGGCCGCTGCGACACCAACGGGAGACCATCATCAGTGAGCCGCGTCTCGCGATCGTCTGTCCTCGTCGGTCTTGGACTCGCCCTGACCGGATCAGCCGCGGCTCAGCACGCTCAGCCGGACCACGCCGCGAAACCTGCGGCGCAGGAGACCAGGCCCGCGGCGGCGCCGTCAAAGCCCACGCCTGCGGCATCCGCGAAGCCTGACGCCCACGCGCCAGCGCCTGCCGCGGCCGCGCCACAGGCGGAAGCGGTCAAAGAGGCCGCGGAAAAAGAGCCCGTCGCCAAGCCCAAGGCCGCTGGCCCCAACGTCGATGAGTTGAAGAGCGCGCTGGCGAGAATCGATCGGCAGCTCGCCGAAGATCGCCGCCGTACCCAGCAGCCCGAGAAGAAAGTCCCGCCGCCGCGCGTCCGGCTCGCCTGGCGCAGCACGCTCGAATGGCCCGTTGCCCTCGGTGGTACCGAGGACGAGGTCCGCCTGATTACCCTGATTTGGGAGTAGCGCCGCGGACAGCCTGAAGGCCGTCCCTACCGCAGTGCGTGTCTTCGAGCCGGTAGGGACAGGCTTTAGCCTGTCCGACTAGGCGGCAGCCTCGAGTGTGGGCTGGTGCTCGACTGAGGTCTGCTGGGCGAGGGGCCGGGCACTCGTCGTGACTGCTCCGACCAGCGCCTGCAGACGTGACACGACATCCGCCATCTGATCGACGCGCGACGAGAGGCTGTCGGCCGACGCCGCCGAGTGGTCGGCATTGGTGGCCGCGGACTGCGTGACCGAATCCATCCGGCTCACGGCTTCGTTGACCTGCGCGATGCCTTCCACCTGTTGCACGGAGGCCATCGCGATGTCGTCAATCATGGAGCGCAGCTCGGTTGACGAGCCGGCGATACCGCCGAGAATGTTGGCCACATCTTGAGTCAGCGTGACGCCGAGCGCCGCGAGCGACACCGACTGGGCGATCATCGCTTCGCTGTTTTTCGCAGCCGCGGCGGAGCGGACGGCAAGCCCGCGCACTTCTTCTGCGACGACCGAGAACCCGGCTCCCGCCTCGCCGGCGCGAGCGGCTTCGACCGCGGCGTTGAGGGCCAGCAGGTTGGTCTGGAAGCTGATCTCGTCGATCTCCTTCAGCACCTTGGCCGTCGCCGCGGCTGAATCCTGAATGTCCTTCATGGCCGTGGCCATGCGGCCGGTGACCTCGCGCGACCGTGCCGCGGATTGCTCGGCCTGGTGGCTGAGCGCGGCGGCCTGACGCGCGGCGTCGGCGTTCTTCGCGGTCATGCTGCGCATTTCTTCCATCGCGCTGCCGGTCTGCTCCAATGCCGCCGCCTGCTGCTGCGCACCGTCCGCGAGCACCTGACTCGACCGCGCGCACTGGCGCGAGGTCTGCGCCAGCAGGTGCGCATTCTCGGTCAGCGTCGTCGCCAGGCCGTGGAGCGTGCCTACCACGTTGCGAGTGACGAGTATGCTCAGCGCGACCAACACGCCAAACACGGCGGCCAGCGTGCCGCCGAACAGCCACCATCCGTTGCGCAGCCGGACGCCGGCGTCCGCCTCGGCGTCCGCCGCGAACTGATTGGCTTGCACGACGACCCGGTCGATCGCCGCACGGTGCGTGTCGTACGCCTGCTTGAGCGATCCGCGCGACATCTCTGTGGCGGCCGGCAGGTCGCCGGCGCGCAGCGCGGCGACGAACGGGCCGTTGACGATGCGGAAGAATTCTTGCGCCGGTTCGTAGCTGTCGACCAGGAAGGTCCGTTTCATCTCGCTTTCGGCGAGATCGACCGTCCAGAACTCGTGGCGCACGCGATAGTCCTTCTCGAGCTGGCCGAGTCGCGAGATCAGCTCTTCTCGGACCGGACCGCTGCTCTCTCCGGCGGCCTGCAGCACGACGGCATACGCTTCCAGGATGTACGCCGGCGGGGGCAGGATGTCGGCAACGATGTCCTTGCCGCGGACGACGTTCTTGAAGATCGGGCCGCCGACTTTGACCGTGCTGACCACGCGATAGGCGATGCCTGCCAGGATCAGCGTGCCGAAGACTCCAACCGCCGCCAGCCGAGTGAACTGCTGTCCGACCGTGTTGCGCGCCACGTCAAACCGCCTTCCGGATCTGCACGAGAGTGAGAACGCCAGCGAAATCCACGCGCGTCGCGAGACGCTTTTTCCCCTCATCGGCGTTCCATGTCGAGTCTTGACAACGAGCGGGCGGTGCAATCGGACGAAACGGCGCGGGCGGCGCGGCGTTTTTGTGAACGCACTTCGAGGCCGCACCTGAACAATTTGGCGGCGTCTGGAGTCCGTCAGATCGCGGAGAATGACTCTCTGGGACACTGATGAGCACCGTCGCCATAGCCCCATTGACGTTCGTGCTGAACGGCAAGCCCGTCGTGGTCGAGCACGCCGGAGCGGGCACGACCCTTCTCGATTTCCTGCGGGCGCGCGGTCTGACCGGCGCCAAGGAAGGGTGTGCCGAGGGCGAGTGCGGCGCGTGCGCAGTGGCGCTGGTCACGGCTGAGGGCGGCGGCAGCGCCTATCGCGTCGTCAACAGTTGCCTGATGCCGGTTGTGGTTGCCGCTGGTCACGAGATCGTGACCGTGGAAGATCTGGCCGACGGCCAGAACCTCGCGCCGGCACAGCGGGCGATGGCGGAAGCCGGCGGATCGCAGTGCGGCTACTGCACACCCGGCTTCGTCATGAGTCTCTTCGCGGAGCAGTACCGCCCGGGGCGTTCCGGTGCGTGCGATCCGCTCGCGCTTGCGGGCAACTTGTGCCGCTGCACCGGGTATCGTCCGATTCGCGACGCCGCGATCTCGCTGGGTGCGCCACCACCGGGCCGCCATCGCGACCGTCTGAGCGATCCAGCGCCGCAGCTCGTCGCGCTCGACGCTCCGGGCTTCTCGCGGCCGGCGAGCATCGAGGAGTACGTGCATGTGGTCGGCCGCCATCCCGACGCGACGCTGATTGCCGGCGGGACGGATCTCGGCGTCGATATGAATCTGAAAGGCCGCCGCTGGACCCATCTGGTCGGTCTTGATGCGATCGGCGAGCTGCGGGAACTGACCGAAACCGCGCACGCAGTGCGGATTGGCGCCGGTGTGCCGCTCGCCGAGATCGGCCGCCGCTGGCGCGGCGCGCCGGCGGTCATCCACGAATGGCTCGAGCTCTTCGCGTCGCCCTCGATCAGAAACCGCGCCACGCTCGGCGGCAATCTCGCGACCGCGTCGCCGATTGGCGATGCCGCGCCGCTGCTGCTCGCGCTCGATGCGATCGTCCATCTCGCCGGACCGGCGGGCCGGCGGACGACCCCGCTGGCGACGTTTTTTACGGGCTATCGCACGACCGCGCTTAGGCCGCGCGAGCTGCTCGTCGCGGTGGAGATTCCGAAACCGTTTCCCGCGATGGTCCGGTTCTACAAGATCGCCAAGCGCCGGCTGGACGACATCAGCACGGTGGCCGCCGCGATGGCCATTGACCTCGACGCGGCCCGGGTCGTCCGCCGCGCCGGTCTGGCATTCGGTGGCGTGGCGGCGTCGCCGCTCCGTGTGGCGGAAGCCGAGGCCGCGCTCGTCAACCAGCCGTGGAATGCCGCGGCCGTGGCGCGGGTGCAGCGCGTGATCGATCGAACCCTGACGCCGCTCAGCGATCATCGCGGGTCGAAGGAATACCGGCTGGACGTGACGAAGTCGCTCGTCGAGAAGTTTCTGTGGGAGACCGGGTCATGAGCTTCACCGGGCGGCCGATTCCGCACGAAAGCGCCCACGGTCATGTGACGGGCGCCGCGCTCTATACCGACGATCTGGCCGGGCGCTTTCCGAATCTTCTGCATGCGTGGCCGGTACTTTCGCCGCACGCCCACGCGGCGGTGTCGGCGCTCGCTGCGGATGCCGCGCTGCAGGAGTCCGGCGTTGTCCGCGTGCTGACTGGCCCGGATGTCCCTGGTGAAGGAGATTCGGGCAGCAACCGGCACGACGAGCCGCTCTTTCCGCGCGAAGTGCTGTACCACAAGCAGCCGGTGGCGTGGGTGCTGGCCGAGAGCCTGGACGCCGCGCAACGCGGTGCGGCCCGCGTGACCGTCGAGTACGTGCCGCTGCCGGCGATCCTGACGATCGAGCAGGCCATCAGGGAAGCGAGCTATCTGACCGGCGAACTGCGGCTCGCCGACGGCGATCTGGCGGCGCTCGGATCCAGCGCGGTGAAGTTCGACGGCGAACTGACGATCGGCGGCCAGGAACATTTCTATCTCGAGACCCAGGCGGCGATCGCGTGGATGGACGAAAGCGGCAACGTCGCTCTTCACGCGTCGACGCAGCACCCCGCCGAAACGCAGGAAGTCGTCGCGCGCGTCCTCGCCGTGCCGCGCAGCCGCGTCATCGTCGAGTGTCTGCGGATGGGCGGCGCGTTCGGCGGCAAGGAAGTGCAAGCCAATCCGTGGGCGGCGATCGCGGCGCTCGGCGCCTGGATCACCAAACGCCCCGTGAGCGTTCGGCTGCCGCGTCACCTCGACATGGCGCTGACCGGAAAACGGCATCCGTTTCTGGCGAAATACAGCGCCGGCTTCTCGCTCGACGGACGCCTCGAGGCGGTGAAGCTCCAGCTCTTTTCCGACGGCGGCTGGAGCCTGGATCTCTCCGAGCCGATCCTGTGGCGCGCGCTCTTCCACAGCGACAACGCCTATCACCTCCCCGCAGTGGAGGTGACCGGCCGCGTCTGCCGGACGCACAAGACCTCGCAGACGGCGTTTCGCGGCTTCGGCGGACCGCAGGGCATGCTGGTCATCGAAGAAGTGCTGGCGCAGGCCGCGCAGCGGCTCGGTCTTCCGGCCGACCTCGTGCGCGAACGCAATCTCTATCGGCCAGGTGACGCGACGCACTACGGCCAGGCCGTCGACGGCGCGGAGCGTCTGCACACGATCTGGGCGCGCGTGAAGGAGACGAGCGCGTTCGCCCTCCGTCAGGGCGAGGTCGCGTCTTTCAACCGCAGTCATCCGCACACCAAACGTGGGCTGGCGATCACGCCGGTCAAGTTCGGCATTTCGTTCACCGCCACGTTTTTCAACCAGGCCGGCGCGCTGGTGCTCATCTATCGCGACGGCAGTGTCCAGGTGAACCACGGCGGCACCGAAATGGGCCAGGGGCTATTCACCAAGATTCAGCAGGTCGCCGCCGATGGGCTGGGTGTGACGCTCGATCGCGTCCGTGTCATGTCGACACGCACCGACAAGATTCCCAACACATCGGCGACGGCGGCTTCGTCGGGAACTGATCTCAACGGCGCGGCCGTGGCGGACGCCTGCGGCCACCTCCGGGCGCGGCTGACTGAGGTGGCGGCGGATCTGATGGCGTGCGATCGTGCGGAGGTGAAATTCGCCGCGGATCGTGTAACGGGTCGGGGGAAGGCGCTCGGGTTCACCGAGGTCTGCGAAGCGGCATACCGCCGGCGCGTTTCGCTCTTCGCGAACGGCTACTACCGCACACCGGACATTCAATTCGATCCCAAGGTCGGCCGCGGCCGGCCCTTCTACTACTACGCCATGGGTGCAGCGGTCTCGGAAGTCGAGGTCGACGGGTTCACCGGCGCGTATCGTCTGCTGCGCACCGACATCCTGCAGGACGTCGGCGACTCGATTTCGCCGATTGTCGATCGCGGCCAGACCGAGGGCGGCTTCATCCAGGGCGTCGGCTGGCTGACGCTCGAAGAACTGGTGTGGGACGACCAGGGCCGGCTGGCCACGGGGGGGGCCTCGACATACAAGCTGCCCTCGTGGTCGGAAATGCCGGAGATCTTCAACGTCGACTTCCTGCCGCACGCGACGCAGCCGGGCGTCATCGGCGGCAGCAAAGCGATCGGCGAGCCGCCGTTGATGCTGGCGATTTCGGTGCGCGAGGCGTTGCGCGAGGCGGTCCGCGCCTTCGCCGATCACGACGCCGTCGTGACGTTTCCCAGCCCGGCGACGCCCGAGCGCGTCTTCTTCGCGGTTCAGCGCGTGCGCGCCGCCCGCGCGGCGCTGCGACCTGTCCGCCGTAGCCTTGGCGAAGACGGATGAGCGTCGCCGAACTGTTCCGGGCCTCGGTCCTGCACACACCGGCGAACCCCTTCCGCCAGACGCAGGCGCTCGCGACGTATGAAGACGGCGCGCTCCTCGTGCGGGACGGCCGGATCGTGGCGTGCGGCGATTTCGCCGGCGTGCGCGCGCAGCATCCGGACGCGGCGGTGGTCGACTGGCGCGGCGGGTTTCTGCTGCCCGGATTCGTCGACACTCACCTGCACTATCCGCAACTGCGCGTCATCGGCGGTCTCGGCCGCGGGCTGCTCGACTGGCTGGAGCACACCGCGCTGCCCGAAGAGGCGCGTATGGGCGATCTTGCCTACGCTTTCGACGTCGCGCGCGGATTTCTTCACGCGCTCGCCGCGCACGGGACGACGACGGCGCTGGTGTTCGGCGCGCATTTCGAAGCAGCGACGGCCGCGTTCTTTCAGGAAGCCGCCGCCTCCGGTCTGCGCATCGCGAGCGGCCTGGTCGTGTCGGATCGGCTGCTCCGGCCCGAGCTGCACCGCACGCCCGACGACGCCTATCGATCGAGTGCGGCGTTGATTCGGCGGTTTCACAACCAGGGCCGGTTGCTCTATGCGGTGACGCCGCGCTTCGCGTTGTCGGCCAGCGAAGCGATGCTGGAAGTCTGTCAGACACTGATGAGCGAACACCCCGGCGTCCGCTTCCAGACCCACATCAACGAAAACCGCAGCGAAGTGGCCGAGGTGCTCCGGCTGTTTCCGTGGGCGACCGACTATCTGGGCGTCTACGAACGCTACGGCCTGCACGGCCGCGGCGCGGTGATGGCGCACAATGTCTGGGCGACTGACGGCGAACTCGAACGGCTGGCGGCGGCCGGCACCGCGATTGCTCACTGCCCGTGCAGCAACGCCACGCTCGGCAGCGGACTGTTTCCGATGCGGCGCCATCTGGCCGCGGAGGTGCAGATCGCGCTCGGCACGGATGTCGGCGGCGGGACGGGGTTCGGCATGGCCAAAGAGGCGCTGCAGGCGTACATGCTGCAGCGGGTCGCTCCGGACGGCGCTGATCTCGGGCCCGCGCATCTTCTGTATCTTGCGACGCTGGCTGGCGCCGAAGCGCTCAATCTGGACGCGACGACCGGAGATTTCCGCTCCGGCAAGGCCGCTGACTTCGTCTACCTGCGGCCACCGGCCGGGAGCGTCCTGGCCGAAGTCGTTCAGCGCGCCGACACGCTCGACCAGGCGTTGGCCGGCGTGTTTGCGCTGGCCGGCGCCGAAAGCGTTCGCGAAGTACGCGTCGAAGGCGCGGTCGTTTACCGGGCAACCGAACCATGACACTTTCAGAGCTGAATACCGCCGATCGTCACCGCTTCATCGATGCCGTCGGCTGGGTCTTCGAACACTCGCCGTGGATCGCCGAACGGGCGTGGGTGCGGCGGCCGTTCGCGTCGCTGGACGCCTTGCACCACGCGCTCGAACGCGAGGCCTTTCAGGCCACACAGGCCGAACAACTGGAGCTGCTGAAGGCGCACCCCGACCTCGGCACGCGCGCCCGCATGACGGCGTCCTCCGCCGCGGAGCAGACCGGCGCCGGCCTCGACCAGTTGTCGAAAGCGCAGTTCGAGCGGCTGCAGCACCTGAATACGGCCTATCGCGAAAAATTCGGCTTCCCGTTTTTGTTTGCGGTAAAAGGAAGCACGATCGATCGGATTCTCGAAGCCCTCGAAGAGCGGCTGCCGCGATCCCGAGACGAAGAGTTCGGCGAAGCGATGCGACAGGCTTCACGAATCGCCCGCTTCCGGCTCGAAAGCAGTCTGCACACCGAGTAGGTGACCTGATGGAGCAGTTCGCGAGCGGGTGGAAGCGCAGCTACTACGGCAAGGGCGACGTCGTTGCCTATCGTCTGCACCGGGACGGCAAGGTGCCGCACGGGCGCCGCGCCGTGTTCGGCGCGAACGTCCTGATGCTCCTCTATGGAGAGGCGTTCTGGCCCACCTACACGACGGGCGACAACACTGGTCTCATCGCCACCGACTCGATGAAGAATTTCATCCAGCGCGAGACCAACCACTTCGACGGGTGGGACCTCGAGGAGTACTGCCGGTTTCTCGCCGCGACGTTCAAGAACAAATACCCGCAGGTCGAAGGCCTTCAGGTGTCGGCGGCTGAAATCCGCTACGACGAAATGGTGGGCGGTCAGGCGTTCACGCCCGCGGGTCCGGAACGCGCGACGGCCCGCGTCGAAATCGGTGCCCACGGCATTGTCGAAGCGGTGTCCGGACTCCGCGGCTTCAGACTCCTGCGTCTTGGCGGGAGCGCCTTCACCGGATTCGTTCGCGACGAATACACCACGCTTCCGGAATTGAGGAACCGGCCGCTCCACATGTGGCTCGATCTCGAGTGGGCCTATACGACTCATGCGGCGGCGTTCAATCAGGGCCACGCCGTAGCGAAGGCGCGGCAGATCGTGCACGAGGTCTTCCGGACGTTCGAATCGGGCAGCATTCAGGAAGTCATCTACCGGATGGGCGAGAAACTGCTCGACCAGATTCCGACGCTGGCGGAAGTGCACCTGGAGGCGCAGAACCGGACCTGGGACACGGTCGAGGAGCGCGGCGACCACCTCGGCGTCTACACCGACCCGCGCCCGCCGTATGGCTGTCTCGGACTGAGGCTCAAACGGTAATGGCGCGCCTGTCCACGCACGTCCTCGACACCGCCCGCGGCACGCCGGCGCACAACATGACGATCGATCTCCATGTCGTCCGAGGCAGCGATCGTCATCTGATCACGACCATGCGCACCAACGGCGAGGGACGAACCAACGAGCCGCTCATCAACGCCGAGCGGATCGACCCTGGCGTCTACGAGCTGTCGTTCCACGCCGGCGACTATTTCAGGCGCTCGGGATTCGTGCTGCCGAACCCGCCGTTTCTCGACATCGTGGTCGTCCGCGTCGGGATTGCCGAGCCGACCGGCCACTATCACGTGCCGCTGCTGCTCTCGCCGTACGGCTACAGCACCTACCGCGGCACATGACGCCACTCGAGCAGGCGCACGACATCGTGCGCTGGTGCCGCCGCCTGGCCGACTGTACCGAAGTTCCCGGCGTCACGACTCGTACGTTCCTCTCGCCGCCGATGCACACCGTCCATCGGCTGCTGACCGAGTGGATGCAGCGGACCGGCATGAGCGTGAGCGTCGATGCCGCGGGCAACCTACGAGGGCTCTATGCGCCGGCGGGAGCCGACGATCGCCGCGAAGCGCCCCGTCTCTTGATCGGATCGCATCTCGACACCGTCCCCAATGCCGGCGCCTTCGACGGCATTCTCGGCGTGGTGTTTGCCGTGGCCCTCGTCGATCAGCTCCAGGGCCGGCGGTTGCCGTTCGCGATCGACGTAATCGGATTTTCGGACGAAGAAGGCACCAGATTCGGTGCGCCGTTCATTGGCAGCCGGGCGCTGGCCGGTGAGATCGATCAGGAGCTGTTGCAACGTCAGGATGCCGAGGGACGGACGGTCGAAGAAGCGATCCGTGCCTATGGTCTGGATCCTTCGCAGATCGCGCACGTGCGCGCGTCGGGCGATCTGATCGGCTATCTGGAATTTCACATCGAACAGGGTCCGATCCTCGAGTCGCTCAATCTCCCGCTCGGTATCGTCGACGCCATCGTCGGTCAAAGCCGGTACGCGGTGACGTTCACCGGCCTTGCCAATCACGCCGGAACGACGCCGATGCATCTGCGCCGCGATGCGCTCGCCGGCGCCGCCGAATGGATCATCGAAGTCGAGCGCGAGGCGAAGCAGACGCCGGGACTGGCGGCGACTGTCGGCCGCGTCGAGGCCGAGCCCGGCGCGTCCAACGTCATTGCCGGACGGTGCCGACTGACGCTCGATGTTCGCCACGGCGACGACGCGACGCGGCATGATTCGGTGGGCGACCTCCTCGAGCGGGCGCGCCGCATCGGCGAAGCGAGGCAGCTGCAGGTCAGCGTCGAGTCACGGCTCGATCAGCCCGCCGTCGCCATGCATCCCGCGCTGCGCGGCCGGCTCGAACGGGCGGTGAACGCCTGTGGATTCCCCGTCCATCGGATGGCCTGCGGCGCCGGACACGACGCGATGATTGTTGCCCGGCGGATGCCGGTGGCCATGCTGCTGCTGCGGAGTCCCGGCGGATTGAGTCACCATCCAGACGAATCGGTCATCGTCGAAGACGTCGCGGCGGCGCTGAGCGTTGGCGTCGAGTGCCTCGAGGAGTTCGCTCGTGGTTGATGTCGTCGTGCGCGGCGGCATGGTCGTGACGCCGGGCGGATTGCGCCGTGTCGACGTGGCGATCGAAGCCGGCACGATCACCGATGTGGCGCCGGAACTTCCGGGCGGCCGACATGAAGTGGACGCGCGAGCGCTCGCCGTCCTTCCAGCGGTTGTCGACGCGCACCTGCATTTCAACGAGCCGGGCCGGACCGATTGGGAGGGCGCGGCCACTGGCAGCCGTGCGCTCGCGGCGGGCGGCGGTACCGTGTTCTTCGACATGCCGCTCAACTCGACGCCGTGCACCATCGGCGTCGGCGATTTCGATCAGAAGCGCGCGGCGCTCGCCGCCACCTCGGTCACGGATTTCGGCCTGTGGGGAGGACTGGTCCCCGGCCGTGTCGGTGAAATGGCCGGCATGGCGGAGCGCGGGGTCGTCGGGTTCAAAGCGTTCATGTGCGACTCGGGGCTTCCCGAGTTTCCACACGCCGACGACGCGACGCTGCTCGACGGGATGCGTGAGGCCGCGGCGCTCGGACTACCGGTCGCGGTCCACGCCGAGAGCGATGAGCTGACACGGATCCTGACGCAGCACGCGCGCGGGCAGCGCGCTGCCGATTTTCTGCAGGCGAGGCCGATCGTCGCCGAACTGGACGCGATTCAGCGTGCGCTGCTGTTTGCCCAGGAGACCGGAGCCGCGCTGCACATCGTGCACATCAGTTCGGGCCGCGGCGTGGCGATGGCGTTCGAGGCCAAGTCTCGTGGCGTGAACGTGTCCATCGAGACCTGTCCGCACTATCTGACGTTTACGGCGGAGGATATGGAACGGTTGGGCACGATCGCCAAGTGCGCGCCGCCGTTGCGATCGGTGACGGATCAGGAAGCGCTCTGGTCGGAGCTGTTGCGCGGCCATGTGGATCTGGTCGCGTCCGATCATTCGCCGACCATTCCGTCACTGAAAGAGAAGCCGTTTACGGCGGCCTGGGGCGGGATTGCCGGCGTGCAGTCGTCGCTTGCGGTCCTGCTCGAGGCCGGGCACTTCCGCCGCGCCCTTCCGCTCGAGTGCGTGGCGTCGCTTGTGGCTGCGGCTCCGGCGCGACGGTTTCGGATTGCCCGCAAGGGCGAGATCGCCGCAGGGTTCGACGCGGATCTCACGCTCGTCGATCTCGAAGCCTCGTTCATCCTGAACCAGGATCACTTGCAGCAGCGCCACAAGACCAGCCCGTATCTCGGACGATCGTTCCGCGGCATCGTCCGCCGGACCATGCGCCGCGGCGAAACCATCTTCGCCGATGGCAGAATTACCGCCGAGACCGCCGGACGGCTGGTCAGGCCGTCGTGATTTTCGGACAGGCGAACCAGCCTCCGCTGAAGCTACGGCGGTCCGCCGGAGCCTTGGCGAAGGCGGAAGCCCGTCCCTACCGAAACAGGAGCGCGTCATGTCCGAAGTCGTGATCACGATCGGTACGTACAACCTGACCGGCCGCCTCGAGCCGACCCTGGCGCCACGCACCGTCGATGCGTTTCGCAGGATGCTGCCGTTCAAGAGCCACGTCGTGCATGTCCGTTGGAGCGGCCAGGCGGTGTGGGTGCCGATGGGAGAGATGTCGCTCGATCTGCCGCCGGAGAGTGCGACCAGCTATCCGGTGCCGGGAGAAGTGCTGCTATATCCGGGCGGGATCAGCGAAACCGAGATTCTGATTCCCTACGGCGGAACGCGGTTCGCGAGCAAGGCCGGACAACTGGCCGGCAATCACTTCCTCACGTTGACCTCTGGCCTCGAACATCTTGCCGCGATCGGCAAGCACACGCTGTGGCATGGGGCGCTACCATTGATGATTGATGAACGATGATTGATGATTCCATCGATGCATCGATGAATTCATCGTTCATCAATCATCAATCATCAATCATCGATGGAAATGTGTGCCCGTCCGGGCCGAGGTCGAGACGTGCTTTCCACTGCACCGAGGTGAGGCGAAGAGGCTCGTACAAGTGTGGGAAGAGCGCCCCGCCGCGCGACGGTTCCCAGCGGATCGGCAGGCCCGTGGGGTCGACCGCGACGAGCAACAGATCCTGAACGCCAGCGAAATGCCGGGCGGCGGTCTCGCGCACCTGGTCAGCGGTCGAGAAGTGGATGAAGCCGTCGCGATGATCGACTGCGGACCCGTGTAAGACTCCCACTGCTTCAGCGCGGGCCCATTCGTCGCCGGTCACGAGCTTGAAAATCAGATCGCTCACGACTTGCCGTGCGTCTTCTCGATCTGATGGCGCATTCGCTCTTCTTGAGTCTTGAGCTCGGGAGTGAACTCAGTGCCGAAGTCTTCGGCTTCGAAGACCTGGCGAATCTCGATTTCGCACGGGCCGTCGAACGGTGCCGGGCACCGCTTCATCCAATGCACCGCCTCGTCCAGCGACTTGACCTTGATCATCCAGAAGCCGGCGATGAGTTCCTTGGTCTCCGGAAACGGCCCGTCGACGACGGTCCGGTGCGGAAACTGGATCCGCTTGCCCTTCGAGCTCGGCTGCAACCCCTCGCCCGCGAGCATGATCCCCGCCTTGACCATCTCCTCGTTGAACTTGCCCATTTCGGTCAGGAGCCGTTCGCTGGGCATCACCCCTGCCTCGGAGTCGCTCGTTGCCTTGACCATCACCATGAATTTCACGTCGAACCTCCGCGGTTGTGCCGGGCGGGTATCGCCCTCTGAGCCGTAGTCGAACGAGGCAGTGCGTTTTCGACAGCCGGCAAGGAGACGAGGCCGGCCTGGCCTCATCCTAATCGAGGGGGCGGGATCAGGCGGCGACGCGGCCGTCTTCGACGACTGCGATCAGCGAGTGCGTGTCGAGCGGTTTGGAAAGATAGCCGTCCATCCCGGCGGCCAGGCAGCGTTCACGGTCGCCGCTCATCGCATGCGCGGTCATGGCGATGACGCGCTGGTGCCCGCCGGTGGTTCGCTCGCGCTCGCGGAGCAGAGTCGTGGCCTCGAACCCGCCCATGACGGGCATCTGGACATCCATCAGCACCACGTCGAACGAGCGGCGCTCGATCGCGTCGAGTGCCTCGCGGCCGTTCGCCACAATCGTCACGTCGTGGCCGCGCTTTGAGAGCAGGCCTTTGGCCACGCGCTGATTGACGACATTGTCCTCGGCGACGAGGACTGTCAGTGGGCGGATCGACGGGCTGCTGGAACGGGTGGCCGGAACCGTGGCCACCCTGGCGGCCGCCGGCCCGAAGGCATGGTTGGTCGCCAGATCGAAGCGCGCTGTGAAGTGAAACTGGCTGCCTTCGCCCGGAGTGCTTTCGACCCAGATCCGTCCGCCCATCATCGCGACGAGACTGGACGAGATCGCCAGGCCCAGGCCGGTGCCGCCGAACCGGCGGGTGGTCGAACCGTCGGCCTGTGTAAAGGGATCGAAGATCGCCTTGACCTGCGTCGGTGAGATCCCGATCCCGGTGTCCGACACGCAGAAGTGCAGCGTGGCGGTCGTCTGGTCGCATTCTTCGAGCGTCACCTGCAGCGCGATACGGCCTTCGGCCGTGAACTTGAGCGCGTTGCCGACCAGGTTCATGAGCACTTGTCCGACCCGAACCGGGTCGCCCATCAGGCGGGCCGGCGTCGCATCGTGGATGTCGATCTCGAACGAGAGCCCTTTCTGCGCCGCGACCAGCGAGAGCGGCTTCAGGCGTTCGTCGATGATGGTGGCCAGCGCGAACGGGATCCGCTCGAGCGCCAGCTTGCGCGACTCGATCTTCGAGAAGTCGAGGATGTCGTTGAGGATCGTCAGCAGCGATCCGGCCGACGATTGGAGCGTGCGGATGCAATCCGCCTGGTAGTCGTTGAGCTCGGTGTCGAGCGCGAGCATCGCCATGCCGATGATGCCATTCATCGGCGTGCGGATCTCGTGGCTCATGTTGGCGAGGAACTCGCTCTTGGCGC
>CAZOAZ010000088.1:0-2269 GCA_964577955.1 uncultured Bifidobacterium sp.
GCGCTGTCGCCGGGCTTGCGGCGGGCGTTGGCGCGGGTGCGGGCGCTGCGGCAGGCGCCGGCGCGGACGGCGTGGGCGCCGGCGCAGGCGTCGTCGCGGGCGCCGGTGACGGTGCCGAGGCCTCGGCGAGCGTTCCCGGCGTCGTGGTCGCGGCCGCCTGCTCGGTGGCGGGCGGCGCGGTTTCTCCAGACGGGCGGCGAAGCGCGACAAGTGCCAGCGCGATGATGCCGACGACCAGCAAGAGCACCACGATGCCCGCGGTCGCAAGATGCGGGGCCCGCAGCGTGACGGTGGCTTGATTCGCGGGCGGCGGCGGAGGCATCGCCGCCGCTGGCGCGGAGCCGGTCGCGCCCGGGAGCGTCAGATTCGCCGTGCCGCCCGGCCCGGGCATCGGCGCGCTCGCGGTCGAGGCGCCGACCGCCGGCGCGATCCCTGACACGGCCGGCGCCGGTGGCGGGATCGGAATCGGCCGCGGCGTTTCCATCCGGCCGACGGTGATTTCGACGTCTGGCGACGTGAGCACCGGCATCTTGCCGGTGAGGCCGTTTTCGAGCGCGGCGCGGAATTCCGCGGCGGACTGAAAGCGATCGGCGGCGGTTTTTGCGAGACCGCGCGTGAGGACGCCGACGATCCAGTCCGGCAGGTCGCTGCGAAACTGGCGCGCCGGGGTCGGCTGATTGGTCAGCTGCGCGTGAATCATCGCGATCGCCGTGTCGCCGGCAAACGGCAGATGATTCGTGAGCATGCGGTAGAGCACGACCGCGATCGCGTAGACGTCCATGCGCGGGTCGACTTCTTCGCCGCGCACCTGTTCGGGCGACATGTAGGCCGGCGTGCCGACCATGAAGCCGTGGGTCGTGAGGTGCTCGCTGCCCTGGACGCGGGCGATGCCGAAGTCCATCACTTTCACATCGCCCGACGCCGCCACCATGATGTTGGCCGGCTTCAGGTCGCGGTGCACGACGCCCGCGCCGTGCGCGTACTGGAGTGCGTCGAGCACCTGCGCGCACATTTTCACCGACTGCGCGATCGGCAGCGGCGCGCCGCGTTCGATCACTTTCTCGCAGCTTTCTCCCTCGAGAAACTCCATGACCATGAGGAGGTCGTGGCCGTCGCGGGTCAGTTCGTGAATGGCGCCGATGCGCGGATGGTTCATCTTCGCGAGCGTCATCGCTTCGCGCCTGAACCGCTCGATCGAGTCCTGCTCGAGGACGTCGCCGTTCAGAACCTTGATCGCCACCTGGCGGTCGAGCGTCTCGTCGATGGCTTTGTAGACCGTGCCCATCCCGCCGCGGCCGATCTGTTCCACGACGCGGTACTTGCCAATGGTTCGCCCAACCATAACTGACGGGATGATACTGGAACAGAGCTGGTTCTAGGTTCTGGGTGCAAGGTTCAGGGTGCGGTTCAGGTCGAGGCAGGCGGGGTCGGACACCGGTGAGGCAAGCCAAGTGGGGTCAGACACCGGAACGATCGCCGGGTGTCTGACCCCGGGCCACGTGGTTGGTACCGGGTGTCGACCCCGAGCGAAGTGGCCGGTCGAGGTTCGGATAGGTATCCGGATTCGGATATCGCGGTCCGAAGGCCTGTGGACGATAATAGGAGACGGCCAGAAGCCGGTAACGGCTGACCGACCAACTATTCGCTCGATCGTCAAGACGATCAAAGGGTTACGAGGAGGAATACATGCGTTCTCGGGGATTCAACAGGGCAGGCGTGCTGAGCATCGGCGCCGTGCTGCTGTCGTCGGGGTTGGCCGCGGCGGCCGACGCACCGAAGGCAGTGACGTTCAGCAAGGACATCGCGCCGATTTTTCAGGAAAAGTGCCAGGCGTGCCATCAGCCCAACTCGATCGCGCCGATGTCGCTGATCACGTATCAGGAGGCGCGGCCGTGGGCCCGCTCGATCAAGGACCGTGTCGGCTCGCGCCAGATGCCGCCGTGGCATATCGATCCGAGCGTCGGCGTCCAGCACTTCAAGAACGACATGTCGCTGACGCAGGAACAGATCGCGACGGTCGTCCGCTGGGTCGACGCGGGCGCGCCGCAGGGCGACCCGAAGGATCTCCCGGCGCCGAAGCCGCTCATCGCCGACAACGAATGGCAGGGCGTGAAGGACGGGTACGGCAAGCCGGACCTGGTCATCGCCTCGGGTGAGATGACGATGCCCGCCGTGCACCAGGACGAATGGTGGCGGCCGCTCTCCGACATTCCGATCACCGAGCCGCGCTGGGTCCGGATGGTCGAAATCCGTCCGTCCAACATGAAGG
>CAZOAZ010000088.1:2305-18554 GCA_964577955.1 uncultured Bifidobacterium sp.
TCCTGCACCACTCGATCGCCTACATGATTCTCAACCCGGACAACGTCGAGGCGGTGAACACCGGTCTTGGCGGCCGTGGCGGCGATGTCGACCCGGCCGACCTCGTCAACCGCCGTCCGCAGCTGATGGAATGGGCGATTGGCAAGGGCTACGACCGCTTCCCGGACGGCACCGGCAAGCTGATCATGCCGGGCGAGAAACTCTCCTGGGATGAGCACGTGCACGCGGTTGGCGAAGAAGTCACCGGCGGCTCGGAAATCGGTCTCTGGTTCTATCCGAAGGGGCAGGAGCCGAAGAAGCGCATCTACCTCGTCGGCTTCACCGGTATCCGCCGTCAGCCCGGCGCGCCGCCGCTCGACATTCCGCCGAACTCGATCGCGCACACCGAAGGCTTCACGGTGCTGAAAGAAAACACCGTGATCACCAACTTCCAGCCGCACTTCCATCTGCGCGGCAAGGCGATGCAGGTCGAAGCGATTCTGCCGACGGGCGAGACCCAGGTCATCAGCTACGTCGACAACTTCAACTTCAACTGGATGACGAACTACATCTACTCGGACGAGGCCGCACCGGCCTTCCCGAAGGGCACCATCATTCACGTCAGCGCGTTCTACGACAACACCAAGGCCAACAAGAACAATCCGGATCCGGATCAGTGGGTGGGCTACGGCGATCGCACCGTGGACGAGATGGC
The DNA here is from genome assembly GCA_964577955.1 of uncultured Bifidobacterium sp. Classification (GTDB taxonomy): domain Bacteria; phylum Acidobacteriota; class Vicinamibacteria; order Vicinamibacterales; family CAVVIG01; genus CADEEX01. The sequence continues at coordinate 3,000 of CAZOAZ010000088.1, forward strand.
GCACGCGTGGATGAACGTGTACTACCTGTCTGATGCGGAGTACCAGGCCTATCAGGCGTCGCACAAGCCGAAGGCCGCGTCGACGCAGAATCAGCAGCAGTAAGGCACCCCGCTTGGGTTGGGGAGAGCAGTCGCCACCGCTCTCCCCGACCGTCTATAATTCCCCTGACAACCCCGTCCGTTCCTCGCGGGCGGCCGTTCTTTTTTTCGAGAAGAGAGTTTTCAAATGAATCGCTTGATGGTCGCGAGCCTGGTGGCGGCAACGCTCGCTTGTAGTGCCGTGCTCTCTGCGCAGCAGGTGATCCTGCCGAGCGCGCCCGCCAAGGGCTTTGGCAGCAGCATCACGGGTTCGTACGAAGGCTGGTACGACAATCCCGACGGCACGCACGTCTTCCTCGTCGGCTACTACAACCGCAACATCAACCAGGACATCGACGTGCCGATCGGGCCGAACAACCGGATCGAACCGGGCGGTCCCGACATGGGGCAGCCGACGCACTTTTTGCGCAGCCGGCAGGTCGGCGTCTTCAGCATCACGGTGCCCAAGACATTTGCGAAAGACCAGCGCCTGATCTGGACGATTGTCGTCAACGGTCAGACGACGCAGATTCCGCTGCGGATGCACACGGACTACAACGTCAGCCCGTTCAGGGACGCGGCAGTCGGCAACACCCCGCCGATCGTGCATCTCTTCACCGAGAACGCGCCGGCGATCCAGGGACCGCTGGCGATGCTCTCCACGGCGACCGTGCGGACCGCGAAGGTCAACACGCCGCTCGCGCTGCCAGTGTGGGTGATGGACGACGCGAAGTACACGAGCGGGACGAACGCCCCGATGCGCAACCCGCCGCCGCCGGTCACGCTGGCGTGGGCGAAGTACCGCGGCCCGGGCGACGTGAAGATCGAAAACGCCAAGCCAAAGCTCGACGTGCTCAAGGGCGGCAAAGTCGACGAGCCCTACGCCGGCAAGGCGTCATCGTCTGCCGTGTTCACCGAGCCCGGTGAATATGTGCTGCACGTGACGGCGAACGACTACTCCGGCAACGGCGGCGGCGGCGAAGTCTGCTGCTGGACGACCGCGATGGTGAAGGTCACGGTCACGCCGTAAATACCGCATGCGTGGGTTACTCGAGGGCGTCGCGACGATGGCGACGCCCTTTGTTCGTACGACGGCGATTCTGACGTTGTGGCTGGGCGCCGGCGCCGCCGGCGCCCAGCAGCCGACGCCGCCCGCTGGCGAGGTGCCATCGGCGCTCACCACGCCGAACGAAGTGCCGCCGCTGCCGCCCGGCATCTGGCAGGAGTCGCCGCTCGTCAGCCGCGTCGCCGAGGAATTCGAACGGCGGATCGCTCCGGTCAGCCGTCCGCGCGACGGGTTCTTCATCGAATTCGGCAACGCGATCACCGGCGCCGGCTTTCCGATGGCGGGTCCGGGTTACCGCCATCACCTGTTCAATGGCGCGGCGCTCTTCAGCGCGTCCGGGATGGTGTCGTCGTGGCTGTACACCGCGGCGCAAGCGCGGCTCGAGTTCCGGCACCTTGCGGACGATCGTGTGACCGTCGGCGGCCAGTCGACCTACCAGGATTCCGTCCGCGTGAACTACTTCGGACTCGGTGCCGACAGTGACCTCGCGGCGCGGAGCGGCTACCGCCTGCAGGCGTTCGATACGTCGGCGTTTCTTGCTGTCGACTTGCGGCCTTTTGTTTTGACGGCACGAGTCGGGTCGCTGGCGGGCGTGCAGGTCGGCACGATGGCCGGTTTCGACGTCGACTATCCCGACACGGTCAGCGCGTTCACCGACGCGACCGCGCCCGGTCTGGATCATCAGCCGGCGTACCTGTATAGCGAGGTCGCGGTGGCGTCCGATCGGCGCAACGAGCCCGGGCATCCGACGCGTGGCGGACTGTATCAAGTGAACTGGGCCCACTACGCGGATCGCGACGAAGAGCATCACACGTTCGATCGGTTCGAGCTCTCGGCGACGCAGTATCTCGCCGGGACCGAGAACTGGGTGCTCGGCATGCGCGGCTTTTCGGCGCTGTCGCGGATTCCCGACGGCAACACGCTGCCGTTTTATCTGGCGCCCAGTCTTGGTGGCAAGACGACGCTGCGCGGCTATCGCGACTACCGCTTTCACGACAACCAGATGGCGATGGGATCGATCGAATCGCGCTGGGCGGTGCTGAAACATCTCGATCTGGCGCTCTTCGCGGAAGTGGGAACCGTCGGCCGCACGCTCGGCGATTTGTGGGGCAACGATTTGAAGAGCTCCATCGGCACCGGCGTCCGCTACCACAGCGATCGCTTCATGATCGGCCGCGCCGAGATCGCGCACAGCCCCGAAGGCTGGCGCGTAATCTTTCTGATGACCGAGCCGCTCCAGCGCTCGCGTCCCTCGGCGGGAAGCACGTCGATGGTTCCCTTCGTACCCTAGCGGTGGCGTCCGGCTTCAGCCGGATTGCACGTAGGGTCCGGCTTCAGCCGGACCTTTGGTGAGCCGGTACGCGCCGTGCACTATGAACGTGCATGAGCCGCGACATCGCTCGTGCCGTCGGCGCCGGCGCCGCCTTCTTGCTCCTCACGTGCCTCGATCTGGAAGCGCAAGCGCCAGAAATCCGGCCGCGCAATCCACCACCGCCTACGGAACAGGTGGACGACTCGCATCTGCCGCCGGGGATCTTTGACGAGCCGCGGATCCTGACGCGCGCCGCGGAAGAGTTCGAGCGCCGGACGTCGTCGACGCGGCGCCCGGGCAACGGGTTCTACGTCGAGCTCGGGAATTCGATTACCGGCGCCGGGTTTCCTTCAGCCGGACCGGGTTATCGCCATCATCTGTTCAACGATCGCGCGCTCTTCAGCGCCGCGGCGACCGTCTCCGCGCGGTTGTACAACTCCGTGCAGCTGCGTCTCGAATTTCCCGAACTCGCTGGCGAACATCTTTCGGGCGGCGGGCAGATGCTCTATCAGGATGCCGTCCGCGTGAACTACTACGGGCTTGGCGCAGAGAGCGACATCGCCGCACGAAGCGGCTACCGTCTGCGAACGACTGATACGTCCGCGTTTCTCTCCCTCAATCTGAACGACGTCCGGTTGACGGGGCGGCTCGGATCGCTGGCCGGATTGCGCGTCACCGACATGGCCGGCTTCAGCGTTTCATACCCAAACACCCGGGCAACCTTCGACAACCAGTCGGCTCCGGGCATCGCTCGTCAGCCCGCGTACGTCTATACGGAGCTGGGCCTCGCCGTCGATCGGCGCAACGAGCCGGGGCATCCGACGAGTGGTGGGTTGTACCAGGTCACCGCGGCACGCTATCAGGACCAGGATCGAGAGCCGGGCGGCGGCCTGGAAAGTTTCGACCGCTACGAGTTGTCGGCGACGCACTATCTGTCGGCTGGCACCGACAACTGGATTCTCTCGCTGCGCGGGTTCGCGGCGTTGACCGACACACCGCCCGGCGGCCGCGTCCCGTTCTACCTCACGCCGAGCCTCGGCGGAAAGACCACGCTCCGCGGCTATGGCGACTACCGTTTCCACGACGATCAGATGACGCTGGCGCAGGTGGAGTCGCGGTGGGCGCTGCTCAAGCACCTCGACGTGGCGCTGTTCGCCGAATACGGGCGGATCGGTCCGACGCTTGGCGACATGTGGCGCTCGGATCTGAAGCAGTCGTACGGCGGCGGCGTCCGCTTCCACAGCGATCGCCTGATGATCGGCCGCGCCGACCTCGCGCACAGCGCCGAAGGCTGGCGATTCATCTTCTCGATGAGCGAGCCGCTCCAGCGGTCACGTCCTTACGCGGGCGCCACATCAGTCGTTCCCTTCGTACCGTGAGACGTCGGTAGGGACGGCTTTAGCCGGTCCGCGCTTCGACGTATCCTTCACACCGGATCACCGGAAGAGCGGGATATTTTCGAAACCGCGGATCCGTTGCGGCCAGTTTGCACAGCCAGAATTCCGAGCCCTTCGACGACACGACCTGCTCCGCGTGGGTACAGGTCGCGCACAATCCCACTCGCGTTAGCCGGTCACGCACGGAATCAGACCTCCTGGGCGATCTGATGCTAGCATCGCGCCTCCAGGAGTCTTGCCCATGCCTTTGCGTGTTCCAGTGGCCCTGCCGATCGCCATCGCCATCACGATGGCCCTGGCGACGCACCCGGCCGCGCAGCGCTCGCGACCCGCGGCGCTGCCGGCAGACGATGCCGACTTCGCGGCCTTCGTCAAGCAGGCGACCACGCGGACCGAGTACTCGTCACCGCTCATCGATCATCTACCGCGCCTGGTCAGCGTGCCGACGCCGAAGGACGTGCTCGGTTACCACGTCGGCACCGAGAAGAAGCTGACCTACTGGAGTGATCAGCAGAAGTGGTATCGGGCGCTCGAGAAAGCGCTGCCGGGTCGTGTGAAGACGAGCGTGATCGGTGCGACCGAAGAAGGGCGCGAGATGATGGTCGTCTACATCACCTCCGACGCCAATCTCAAAACCCTCGAGCAGAACAAGGCCAACATGCGCCGGCTCGCCGACCCGCGCGGCCTGAGCGCTTCGGACGCGGCGAAACTGCTGGCTGCCACCAAACCGCACTATCACCTGAGCGCCGGGCTGCACAGCGGCGAAACCAATACCTCCGAGATGCTGATGGAGCTCGCCTATCGGCTGGCCGTCAGCGACGAACCGTACATCAAACGGATTCGCGACAACGTCATCGTGTCGATGATTCCGACGACGGACATCGACGGTCGCGACCGCTACGTGGATTGGTACAACGCTTACAAAATCAATGAGCCGTATGAAGGTGGCGAAAACTACGGCGAGCCGCCGTACTGGGGCAAGTACGTCTTCCACGACAACAACCGCGACATCAACTACGGCGTCGACACGCTCCGCACCTATTTGAAGTGGTATCTCGACTGGGTGCCCCCGGTCTGGCACGACCTCCACGAAGCGCAGACGCTGCTCTACACCTACAGCGGCGGCGCGCCGCAGAACGCCAACTGGGATCCGACGCTCTACAGCGATCTGATGTTCTTCGCGAACTACGAAGTCAACCGGCTTACCGGCTACGGCATGCCCGGCGTCTGGCACTTCGGCTTCATGGACGCCTGGTCGCCCGGCTACCTCGCCATCGCCGCCCAGAATCACAACGGCATGCTGCGCATGTACGAGATCTTCAACCAGCAGGGCGCCAGCACGAAGAAGGCGCGCTTCTCTGGACCGCAGACGACCAGGCAGTGGTATCGGCCGAATCCCGTGCCGGTCGGCGAAGTCGACTGGTCGATCAGAAATTCCATCAACTACTCGGAAACCGCCGTCCTGACCGCGCTCGACCTGTCATCGCAGATGCCGCAGATGCTGGTCGAGAACTATTACAACCGCGCCAAAAACGCCGTCACTCGCGGCGCCAGCCAGGCGCCCTACGCCTTTGCGATTCCGCCTGACTCCCGCGATCAGACCCGCGTCGACCGCGTCGCGAATCTGCTCCGGCTGCAAGGCATCGAGGTTCGGAAGACGTCCGCCGAACTCACGCTGTCCGACGGAAAGCTGCCCGCCGGCACGTACCTCGTGAAGATGAACCAGCCGTACGGTCCGCTCGCCAAGACGCTGCTGGAGAAGCAGGTGTATCCAGATCAGGCGCTCAACACCTACGACGACAGCGCGTGGACGATGGGGCTGGCGAGCAACGTCGAGGTGAAGACGATCGGCGACAAGACCGTGCTCGACGCTTCCGCCGATCTGCTCACCGCTGACGTCGTCACGGCGGGTCGCGTCACATCTCCGGTGGCGTCCGGCTTTAGCCGGATTCCAGGCGCTGTGTTCGTCGTCACGCAGAACGGTGCGCTGAACCTCGTCACCCTGCGCTACCGGCTCGCGAACGTCGCGGTCGCGGCCGCCCGCACGGCGTTCAAGATCGGAGAGACGAATTATCCGGCCGGCAGCTTCATCATCCCGGCATCCGACCGCGCGAAATCCGAAATCGAACGGCTCGGTCTGGTCGCGACGGCGGTCGAATCGGCGCCAGATGTGGAGACGATGACTGTCGATTTGCCGCGCCTCGCGGTGTTTACCACATGGTCGAACACGGAGAAGGTTGGCTGGGTCCGACTGGCCTTCGATCGGTTCGAGATCCCGTTCGATCTGATCCACAAGGACCACGTGAAGCGCGGCGGTCTGCGCGCGAACTACGACGTCATCGTCATGCCGCACCAGGGCAACGGCGGCAAGAGCATCGTTTATGAGCTGCCGAAGCTGTCGCGTCCGCTGCCGTACAAGAAGGACGAGCGCTTCAAGAGCTTCGGCTACTACACCGAAACCGACGATGTGCGCGGCGGGATGGGGCTCGAAGGCGCGCTCGAGCTGCAGAAGTTTGTGGACGAGGGCGGTACGCTCATCACCATGGGCATCGCCAGCAGTTTTCCGGCGGAGTTCGGCCTCGCGAAAGGCGTCGAAGCCCGTTCAGCGGAACCTGGTTTCTATGCGCCGGGTCCCTATGTCCAAAGCGACGTGCTCTTGCCGAATCACCCGGTGATGTTCGGGTACGACCAGAAGACGTTGCCGGTCCGCTACGCCGGCGGTCCGTTTCTCGAAGCCGGGCCAGCGCCTGACACGCCTGCCGCGGTCGCGAACGCGGCTCCCTATCGCCCACAGGTCATCGCGCGGTTCACCGGCGGCGACGGGGCAGTGCTCAGCGGTATGATGCGCGGCGCGAACCAGATCCGGAACCGCGCCATGGTCGTCGATGCCCCATCCGGCAACGGCCACGTCGTCCTCTTCGCCAACAACCCGATCTATCGGTGGCAGACCTTCGGCGAACACGCGATGGTGTTCAACACGATCCTGTTCTGGAATGACCTGCCCAAAGGGGGCACGGCGAAAGCGCAAGAAGAGCCTTCACAACGAGACCGCTGAGACCGCCGCGTACGTCTTCGCGTTCGCCGACGAGCCGACTCTCGGCGACGCTTCCTGGCTGGCCGCCCAGTGGAACGCGCGCGCCTCGGCTGGCGCCGCCGGCAAGACCGGCACGGTGCTGGCCCTCGAAGCGTAAGCTTCCCCGTCAAGCAGACAGCTCGTTCGCAGACGGCACCACTGATGATGACCTCGGCAGAAACGTGAGCGGCGGCTTCCGGCCGAGGCTGTCGTGAGGCCGCTCGCGGTTGTGGGTGCGGGGTGCCGCGGTACAATTGCGGACTAAATCTCATGGACCATCGGGCCAGGCGCCTGACCGGCTCGTCACGCCTCGTGCACGGCGCAGACGACGGTGAATTCGACCGCCAGTTCTGGCAGACCGTTGCTCCCGCGGAGCGATTGGCGCTGGTCTGGGATATGGTGTGCGAGTCCGGCGCCTGGAGCGCCGCCAGCGATGGTGAATCCAGACTTCAGCGATCTGTTTGCCGCATTGAACGCGACCGGCGCTGACTATCTGGTCGTCGGTGCCCACGCGGTGGCATTCCACGCCGAGCCGCGCTTCACCAAGGATCTCGACATCTGGGTCGACGCCACGCCTGACAACGCCAGCCGAGTGATGGCCGCCCTCCAACAGTTCGGGGCGCCGTTGCGGGACGTGACCGTCAGCGACTTCACGGAGCCAGGCGTCACGCTGCAGATCGGGGTGGCGCCCAACCGCATCGATGTGTGCACGACGATCGACGGCGTTCGCTTCAGCGAGGCCTGGCCGACTCGCGTCGCCACGACCTACGGCGATGACGCGATCTGGGTGATCGGGCGAGCCGAACTCCTGCGCAACAAGCTTGCTGCCGGCCGGCCGCAGGACCTGCTGGACGTCGCGCTGCTGAACAAGCATGCGCCACGGCCGGCGGACTGAACCGAGGACGGCGAGATCGTTCCCGGTTCCCAGGACGAAGTGGTCTGAGATCACCAAGCCCGATCGATAAGGCCGCTCACGTCAAGGAGCCGTTGGAAATCGTCCGGTCGTGGCGCTTCAATCTGGATTCGCGTCCGCGTGACAGGGTGCACGAATGACAAACGCCAGGCGTGAAGCGCTTGACGGTCGAGCGCGCGCACCAGCGCTGACAGATCGGCATCCTCAATCTCAGACCACCTGGGCGTTCCGTACAGCGGATCCCCGACGATCGGAAATCCTTCAGCTGCCAGATGCACGCGGATCTGATGCATACGACCCGTGAGCAGCCGGCATCGGACGAGCGTCAGACCAACGTTCGGTGCCGCCACGCGTGCCAGGCGTTCGAACCCGGTCTGGCTCGGCGCCCCTGACGGATCGACGACGACGCGGCGGCGGTCGCGCGCGTCGCGCCCAAGCGGCCGATCGATCAACCCGCGCCCCTTCGGCATCCGTCCGTAGACGACGGCCAGATAGTCTTTCTCGCTGCGCGGGTGCGACAGCACTTTCTGCAGCGCGCCATGGATCGCGCGCGTCTTGGCGACCAGCACGATGCCGGACGTGAGCTTGTCGAGGCGTCCAACCAGCGACGGCCGGTGCTCCGCCGGCCAGTTGCGCGCGTGCCAGAGCAGCGCGTTCATCGCCGTGCCCGTCTGATTCCGGAAGGCGGGGTGGACGACCATGCCGGCCGGCTTGTTGATCGCCAGTAGCCAGTCGTCTTCAAAGAGGACATCGAGCGCCAACGCCTCGCCATACATCTTGGTTCGTTCGCGTATCGCAGGCAGGGCAATCGTGACGACATCGCGGGCGCCGAGCCGCGCCGAACTCTTCCGGACCGGCATGCCGTTGACCCACACGCGCCCGTCGTCAATCCAGGCCTGGACACGCGTGCGTGTCGCTTCGGGAACGTCCGCCAGATGCCGGCGGACGACGAGGTCGATGCGGCGTCCGATGTCGCCGCGATCGAGCGTGAGGGTTCGTGGGGGGGCTATTTCGGATCTCGCTTGAACAGATCGCCGACGCGGCCGACTTTTTTGAGGCCCTTCAGGATCGCCTCGGGGATTTCGCGCAGCGTGCAGCGCTTGAACGCCGCGCCGTTCGACGCCTTCGTCAGCTCGCCAATCGAGTAGTGCACGAGGTCTTCTTCGATGCCGTAGCAGCCGCCCACGAACCCCGCGTCGATGAGAAAGCTCTGCGCCTCGCGCCAGTTCCCGATGTCCACGGCCATGCCGGTTTCGTGAAACGAGCTGCCTGCCGGCGCCACCGCGCCCTTCCCATGGAGCTTCCGGTACAACTCGGCCTGCAGCGCATTCGACCGGAAGCCGTAGTTCACGGCGATGTGCTTCTGCTTCTTCGCGAACATCTCGGCGTCCGCGAGCACGATCTTGTCGCGCAGCGACTGGCGCAGGAACACCACCTGGCCGCGGAGATCCTTGGCGTAGCGGTTGTTGATGCGCACCGCGACGAGGTCCTCCTTCGCGGTCTTGCCCCAGACTTTCGGGGACAGGTAGTTGCCGGACTTCGGATCGAGCTTGAACTTCTGCGTCTGGAACGACGCTTCGAGGTCGGCCGACAACGGGGTTTGCTGGAACACCGGTGCATCCGGCGGGTTCGGCGGTACGAACGGCGTGGCGAGCGGCGGGGGCGCCGGTGCGGTCGGCGGCTTCGCTTGTGGCTCCGCGGCCGTCACGTTCGCCGGACCGGCCGGACCCACGGCCACAAGGACCCCGGCGAGAACGGCCGCAAGCACACAAGCTGGCAGCACCGCCCGCGCGTGCACAGTGTGAGGCGCCGAAACCCGGATCGATCGCCGCGAGCTCAAAGTCCCTGCCGCCCGCGGATTATCTCACGGGCCGCCCTTGCCGCCATGGCCGAACCTCGCACATGATCTCGTGGTGACCGATCGCAGCAATGCCCGCGTGGTCTATTCGACCGCCGGCGGCCGCGTGTGCCAGGGCTGCGGGTGGCCCGAAAGCGACTGCCGCTGCAGCTCCCGCAATGCGACCGCGTCGATACCGTCACGCATCGTCGCCAAACTGCGCCTCGAGAAGAAGGGGCGCGGCGGCAAGGCGGTCAGCGTCGTCGACGGGTTGCCGAACAACGGGGCATTCCTCAAGGATCTGTGCGGCGAATTGAAGCGCGCCTGCGGGACCGGCGGCACGGTCGAAGAGGGGCGCATCGAACTGCAGGGCGACCTGCGCGAGCGGCTGCGCGAGGCGCTGACAAAGAAGGGATACACGGTCAAGGGCTGATCCCGTGCGGTTCGACGATCCCTTTTTCCTCTTTCAATTTCTTCCGGCGCTGCTCGCGTTCTACTTTCTGACGCGAGCGGCTTCCGCCTCCGCCAAGGCTACGGCGGACAAGGGCCGTCGTCGATCGATGGCCGGTCCGGCGGAGCACGCCGCGCTGGCGATCGTCGCTGCGGCCGGCGTGATTGTCCTCTGGTGGAGTCCGGTGGGCGGGCTGCTCGTCGCATGTGTCGCGGTTGCGGTCGTTGCCGCGCATGTGATCGGCCGGCTGACGGTCAATCCGGCGCGACGCGTCCCAGCGCGCCTGCTCGCCGCGCTGTGCATTACCGGCAGCCTGGCGCTACTCGCCTACATCCGTTATCGCCTGCCGGCGGCCGCTTTCGCACTCTCCGGCGCCGTCGTCGTCATCGCGCACGTCGTCTCCTATCTTGCCGACGTGGCTCGTGGTCAGGCGTCGGCGAGACAACCGCTGCACTCGGCGTTGTACCTGGTGCAGTTTCCGCTGTTTCCGGCCGGGCCGCTGATCCGGTTTCGCGATTTCAGCGCGAGTCTGCCGAAACTCGCGACGTTCGCCGGTCTCGGTTCGTTCACTTACGGCGTGCGGCGCGTGATCATCGGCTGGGTGAAGGTCGATCTGGTCGCGGGCATCCTCGCGCGCCCGGTCGACGCGGTGTTCGCCCTTCCACCCTCGCGGCTTTCGGCCGGCGTCGCCTGGCTTGCCGCGACGTGCGCCGCGCTCGAGTTCTACTACCGCTTTTCAGGCTACGCGGATTTCGCGATCGGCCTTGGCCGGATGCTCGGCTTCCGCTATCCCGAAAATTTCCGCCGTCCGTACACGGCCGACTCGATCCGTGAATTCTGGCGCCGCTGGAGCGTGACGACGATCATCTGGCTGCGCGACCATCTGTCGCTGCCCATCGCCGGCCGCGACGTGCCGACGCCCGGTCTCTTCGCGAACATGGTCATCGGTTTCGTGCTGCTCGGGCTCTGGCACGGCGGCGGTTCGACGACGTTCATCTGGGCCCTGTATACCGCTGGCTGGCTGGCGCTCGAAGCGGTGTGGCTCAGTCCGATCGTCGAACGGATGCCGCGCGTTCTGCGGCACGTCTACGTGCTGCTCGTCGTGGTCGTCGGCTGGCTTGTCCTGCGCGGGCCAGGCGTCGCGCCATTGCTCAACGTTCTGCAGGCAATGGCGGGTTTCGCTGAAGGCGGCCGGCTCGCCTATCCCGCGTCCCGCTACATCGACTGGCCAGTCGGGACCGCGCTGTTCGTCGCGATTATCGGTGCCGGCCCGCTGGTACCCTGGATCAGCCGCTGGCGCGTGACGCTCGATGCCACCACCGCCGCAATCGTGATGATGGTCAGCGCGTTCTGGGTGTTCGTCTGGCGGCCGGCGGCGATGGTGAAAGAAGCGATTCGGCCGCGTCGCCCCTGACGGACAGGCTAAAGCCTGTCCCTACCGGGAATGGGTTCGTCGCAGGTCGTGACAGCGGTAGGGACAGGCTTCAGCCTGTCCGCTCAATCCGGCGTGGGCCGTTCGACGCTGTCGACGACGAGGACACTCACCGGCCCGCGAGACGATTCCAACCGCAGCCCGAGCTGTTCGCGCACCGCAGTGTAGATGTTCGTCGCTGCGTCGGCGGGTGGTCTAGGCCCATCGCTCGGACCTTCGGGCGCGAACTGGAGTTCGATGTCGAAGCGTTCGGTGAGTCGCGTGCGATCGACGATCGGCCGCCCGACGAAGCGCTGGATGTCAGTGGCGAACCTGGCCAGCGTCCGGCCGCGAAATGTGTAAACCCCCTCACGGCTGACCTCGATGTTGCAGCGCGGCCCTCCAGTGCCGCTCGTGCCGAGGATGAAGTCGCTGCAATCCTCGGTCGGCGGCAGGAGCCGCGGACCGAGCGTCCGATCGGCACGATCCATCGTCAACGCATAGGTCGGGCCGTCCTTCGTCTCGCGATGCGCGCGCAGCTTGAACCGATCGGCCAGCAGTGCTCGCAGCATCGCCAGCGTCTGCCCCGAGCTTGACGCCAACGCCTCGGGTCCTTTGGCGGTGATGGCGTAGCGTTCGCTGTTGGCCCACGCCGGCAGCCCTGACAGCTCAAACGGCTGCAGGTTGTAGGCGCGACTAATCAGTACCGACAGCGGCACGCCGGCGATGATGAGCTGATTGCCGGGCAGGAACGAGAACCGGAACATCCGCGCATCAGGGTCGGCTTTGACGGCAGCGACCTCGAACGCGACCTGCTCATTGGGTGGCTGAGCCAGGATGCGCGCCCCAGTGATCAATAGCAGCAACGCGACGATGACGCGATGTCGGATGCGCATGTCGATGAAGCGCTAACGAACGGTCGCCTTGGTCAGCTCCGCCACCGCCGAGAGCGTCGTTTGCGCGGCGTTGAGGCCAAGGCGGAAATCCTTGTCGTTATAGGTCTTGTAGAGATCCGTTGGCTGATGCCACTGCGGATCCCAGCCGCTGCCAATCTGCGTACCTCGCTCGTTCTCACGAACGCTGATGGATGGCACGAGATCCATGAATGACGATGAGTCGGTGTTCGTCATGTGGCTGCCGATCGCGACGGGATAGTCGGTCGCGTACTTCTCGTTCGCGCGCTGCAGCGCCCACGCGAGCGACTGCGCTTCGGCGGCGAATTTCGAGGTCAACTGGAATTCGACGTTCACGTCCGCTTCGGGCCGCTGGTCGGGGCTCATCGTGCCGTCGGCGCGAGGGGCGCCGTGATCGAACAGCATCATGTCGTGCTGAATCATGCCGAGCCACTTGGGTTCGGGATAGCGCCCTGACCCCGCGGGACTTTCCTTGCCCTGCAAGTCTTTCCTTTGCGCGGCATAGGCGGCGCTGCCGCCAAGGTTGGTCTCTTCGTTGTTCCAGAGCGCAAAACGGATGGAGCGCTCCGTACGCACGTCAGGGCTGTTGAGAACGCGCGCGAGTTCCATCACCAGCGCGGTACCCGAGCCATTGTCATTTGCTGCCTCGCCCCAGCCGTGGCCGTCCATGTGCGCCGCGACGATGTACATCTCGTCGGGACGAGTGGTGCCGACCTTGGTGCAGTAGACCTCTTCACGACGGCCGGGCGTGGACGGCTGCGTATTGAGGGCGCGCAGCTTCTCGTCGGGCTGCTTCATCGGGTCGTTGTTCACGCCGGTCCGGGTGCGCACGCCGCGCGGTCGTCCGCCGCCCGCGGAACGCGGTGGTTCAGCCGGCGCCGCCGGCGTGGTAGCCGGGCGTTGCGTGGTCTGGGCGGCGGGCCTCGGCGTGTAGTCGTAGACGAGGCGTGAGACATCGGTGCAGCCGTAGCTCTTGAGCTGCGCTTCAATCCAATCGACCGCCGCTCGATTGCGATCCGTTCCCTCGCGCCGATCGCCAAACTGCGTCAGCCCCTTGATCGTCGCTTTGTACTTTTCCAGATCGAGCCGGCCAACCAGCGTCTGAATCGGATCGGTGGACTGCGCGAGCAACGGCCCAGCCGTCACGATCGCGATTGCAAGAGTCAGCAGCTTCGAAGGTTTCATCGCGAGCAATCCATTTGTCGGTGAGAGCGTCTACGGTCGCCGCGACGGCGCGGGCAGCGGCTTGCGTGGCAGCCGGTCCTCGCGGTTTGCCGTGTGCGCGACGAACGACGCGACAATCACCGCGTTGTTCATCATGTCCTGGGGCTGAACCCGCTCGTAGAAATCCATGTTGGTGTGGTGCGTGCGGGTGTCGTACTCGATCGGATCCTGGATGAACTGAAAACCGGGGAGGCCGACGCCGTCGAACACCGTGTGGTCGGTGCCGCCCGTGTTGCGAATCGTCAGCGCCGTCATGCCGAGATTCTTGAACGGCTCCATCCACGCCGCGAAGATCGGCGCGACCGCCTCGTTGCCCTGCTGGTAGACGCCGCGAATCGTTCCGGTGCCGTTGTCGACGTTGTAGTACGCCGACAGCTTCGCATGGTCCGGCTTCAGCTGCATCGTCGCGGAATCGCCGAAGTGATCGCGGACGTATTGCCGCGACCCGAGGTAGCCCTGTTCCTCGCCGCCCCAGAGACCGACGCGCACCGTCCGCCGCAGCTTGATGTTGGCGGCCTTCAGGATGCGGAGCGCTTCCATCATCACCGCGGACCCGGCGGCGTTGTCGGTCGCGCCGGTGGCGCTGTGCCACGAGTCGAAGTGCGCGCCGACCATGACGACTTCGTCCGCCTTGTCGGTGCCGGGAATTTCGGCGATCACATTGAAGCTGCCGGCCGCGCCATCCATGTAGCGGTTGTCGACGTCCATTTCCAGCTTCACGGGAATGTTTTTCGCCAGCGTCCGTGCGATGCGGCCGTAGTGTTCGACGGCCAGGACGACGAGGAGGGCGGTGGGCGGATCGGTCGTGTTGCGCTGCCCGCCGCCGAGAACGGCCATGGTGCCGCCGTCCATCCGTCCGGGCTCGAGGACCGCGGCGACGCCTTCGTCGACCCAGAACTGTGTCAGCTTGCGCGCGAAGGCAGCCGCGGCGGAGGCCGGTTGTCCGGTCGTCACCGGCGGCCCGCCGCGTCCGACGGCTGACGGCTGTCGCGCAAGCGTTTCGAGTTCAGCGGCCGTGTAGCGGCGGCCGAGCGCTTCGAAATGCGCCGGGACGTCGCGGACCGGCGTCGCCAGGACGAATTTGCCCTTCAGCTTGCCCTTGTGCTTGTTGATGTCTTCGTCGTTCTGGATGGTCGCGAGGACGGCTTCGCCGGTCACCATGCCCTTCGTCCCTGGTGTCCAGGCCCGCGGGAAGCCGATCAGGGGATAGGCGCGCGGTTCCACCGCGTTGGCCACGAAGCGATAGGTCTGCCAGCCGCGCACGGCCGGGAAGCTCTCGGTATGCACATTGGCGAGCCCCCATTCCTTCATCGTCTTGACGGCCCAGTCGCCGGCTTCCTTGTAGTTGGGGGAGCCGGTGAGGCGGGGACCGTAGATGTCGGTGAGGTAGCTCTCGATTTCCATCACTTTGGAGCGCTGGAATCCTTCCTCCTTGATCCGATAAATCGCGTCGAGGTCGACCTTCTCGGTCGAGGTCCACTGGGCACTCAGCGGCAGCCCGAGCAGTATGGTGGCCGTCGCTGCGAGGATGGTCGTACGGCGCGCGTTCATGGGATGTCTGGCTCCTTGGAAGCGGATGATACCAAAGGCCTTCTGCATTAAGATGACCGGACAGCGCAGATGATTGGCCAGACCGTCTCGCACTACCGGATCGTGCGCCAGTTGGGGGCGGGCGGCATGGGCGTCGTGTACGCCGCGGAAGACCCGCGTCTTGGCCGTCAGGTCGCGCTGAAGTTCGTCCCCGAGGAGCTCGCGCACGACACGCACGCGCTCGAGCGGCTGCGGAGCGAGGCGCGGACTGCGTCGTCGCTCAATCACGTCAACATCTGCACGATTTACGACATCGGCGAGCACGAGGGTCGGCCGTTCCTCGTCATGG
>CAZOAZ010000089.1:0-18261 GCA_964577955.1 uncultured Bifidobacterium sp.
CGTCGGCCTCGCTGTTGATCGACACCACGATCAACGGTCAGCCGCGCAAGCTGCTGGCGCAGCCGAGCAAGCAGGGTTGGCTCTACGTGTTCGACCGCATCACCGGGCAGCCGATCTGGCCGATTCCGGAAGTGGCCGTCCCGCAGACCGACATCCCGGGTGAGTGGACGGCCAAGACGCAGCCGATTCCGACCAACCCGCCGCCCTATTCGCGGACGTTCATCCGTCCGGATGATCTGATCGACTTCACGCCGGCGCTCCGCGCGCAGGCACTGAAGAACCTCGAAAAGTTCCGCTGGGAGCAGTCGCCGTATGTTCCGCCGGTCGGTCCTGACTCTCCGAAGCTCGGGGCGATCAACATTGGCAACACCGCTGGCGGCGTGAACTGGCCGGGGTCGGGCTTCGACGTGGAGACCGGGATCTTCTACACGATGGCGAGCATGATCAACGTGACCGCCGCGAAGTACGAACACGAAGAGTTCGAGCAGGTTCGTGTGGAGAACCAGCGCACGGCGCGGAAGCCGCGTTGGGAAGCGGATCCGAACTACGGACTCCGCGGCACCAACCAGCCGGGCGCGGCTCCGCCGCCTCCTGGCGCACCGGCCGCTGCTCAGGCGCCGGTTCCGCAGGGCCGTACCGCGCTTGTCGAAGGGCTCGGCGGTCTGCCGATCGTCAAGCCGCCCTACGGCGTGATCGCGGCCATCGATCTGAGCAACGGACCGAAGCTGCTCTTCCAGGTCCCGCACGGCGACACGCCGGACGCGGTCCGCACGAACCCGCTCCTCGCCGGACTCAACATTCCGAAGACCGGTCAGGGCACCAGCGTCGGCGTGATGATCACCAAGACGATGGTCGTCGCGGGTGATTCGCAGATCACCGCGCCGCCTGGACGCGCCCGCGGCGCGATGCTGCGCGCCTACGACAAGAAGGACGGCAAGGAAATCGGCGCCGTCCTGATGCCGGCCGCGATCAGCGGTTCGCCGATGACCTACATGCTCGGCGGCCGTCAGTACATCATCGTCGCGGTCAGCGGCGGCAACTACACGGGCGAGTACATCGCCTACGCGCTGCCGCAGTCGGAGATCCGTCCGGCCAACTAAGGCTGGCGGGGCAGGCTGGCCTGGCAAGGCTGGCATGCAAGACAACGAGAGCGGGACGGAATCACTTCCGTCCCGCTCTTTTCTTTTCTGAGCGCCTGCCGCGCTTGCCCCGCCCGCCCTGCCTGCCTGACTATCCGCTGGCGATCAGCTACAGCCGCTCGCTGAGGCGCGTGTAGCCCGAGCGGCTGACCGGCAGTTTGCGCCCATCCGTCAACACCGCGACGCGGCTCTCGCGCTCGTCGAGCTCAACCCGCGCGAGGAAGTCGAGGTTGATGATGTACGAGCGGTGGATGCGCGCGAATTTCTGCGGGTCGAGCGTCGCCTCGACCTGGCCGAGCGTCTGCTCCTTCAGATATTCCCTGCCGTCGCAGAAGAAGCACGCGTAGTCGTCCTGGGCCTGGACAAACGCGATCTTCCCGACCGGCAGCACGTGCACCTTCGATCCGTCCCGCACCAGGACGCGCGCGGCGAAGCCCGCCGCCGGACGCGCCGCCGCCGAGAGTTCCGCCGGCGCGAGCGCCTCGCCTTTGCCCAGACGATCCCTCGCCCGCGTCAGTGCCTCTTCGAGCCGTTCGGCGCTGAACGGCTTCAGCAGGTAGTCGACGGCGTGGACTTCGAAGGCGCGAATGGCGTACTGGTCGTAGGCGGTGACGAAGATCACCGCCACTTCCCGGCCGACGAGATCGAGCACCTCGAAGCCGGTGAGCTTCGGCATCTGGACGTCAAGCAGGAGGAGATCCGGCTTTTGCTCGGTCACGACCTTCACCGCCTCGAAACCGTTGGCGCACTCGGCGACGACAGTCACGTTGGGCATGGCGGTGAGGTACTCGCGAAGCACGGCGCGGGCCAGGTCTTCGTCGTCGACGATCGCGATTCGGAGCGATGCGGGTTCAGTCATGGGTCGTAAAAGGCAGATTGAGTTCGACGCGATAGGTGCCGGCGTCGGCGCCGGCGGTCAGCGAGGCGCTGCCGCTGAACATCGCCGTCAGCCGCTGCTGCACGTTCTTGAGGCCGGTACCGGTTCCCCCGCCTGGCCGAGGGCGTCCGGTCGCGTCTGGATCGCACGGATTCTCGATCGCGATCGCGACCCGCTCGCCGGCACAGTTCACGCGCAGCCGGATGACGCCGCCGTCGATGGTGTCGGCGATGCCGTGAGTGATGGCGTTTTCAAAGAGCGGCTGGAGGAAAAGCGGCGGCACCCGCGCCGGCAGTGCCTGTTCGTCGATCTCGCGTTCGACCTGAAGCCGCGAACCGAACCGGATCTGTTCGATCGCCAGGAAGCGGTCGGTGAGCGCCAGCTCCTCGGCCAGCGGAATTTTCGACAACGCGCCGACGCGGACCGTGCTCCGCAGGAACTCGCCGAGCAGAAGACACATGCGGCGCGCGCCGCCGGCATCGATGCTCGTGAGCGCCGCGATTGAATTGAGCGAGTTGTAGAGAAAGTGCGGATCGAGCTGTGCACGCAAGGCGCGCAGCTCGGCGTCGCGCGCGTGGACCTGGAGAGCCGACTGCCGTTCTTCGGCCTCGCGCGTTTCCTCGAACGCCAGCCCGAGGTAGTGGACCGCAAGGGCGAATAGAAAGAGCAGTTCGGCCACGGCGAAGAGCGTCCCGGAATGCCGGGCATAAGGAGCGCTGAGATAGCCGAACCGGGTGGCCATTCCCAGAAACGCGATCCAGAGCCGGGCCAGTGCCAGCCAGATCCCGCCGACAATCGCGCTGGCAAGCAGCATCGCCACCAGGACGCGAACCGCGCTCGTCGTCCGCAACGGGACCGCATAGCAGACGTAGAACGCCGACAGGCAGACGAACGCATACGCGAGAAACGGCGGAACGATGAGCAGGAGCGACTCGAGGAACGGCAGATCCTCGCCCCGCAACACGTACGCGACTTGCGATGCGGCCAGAACCCACGCGCCCAGGTACGCGGCGAGGCGCTCCGGCTTCGACAGAATCGGGTGCACGTCAGCTCTTGAGGTGGACGCCGCCCATCATGACGAAGCCGCGGATCACCAGCCGCGGCGCCGTCGTGCTGTCCTTCGGCGTGCGATCGATCGACGGCAGGCGCCGGTCTTCAACCGCGCCCATGAACGGCACGATCGGCGTCAGGATCTGCCAGGTGTCGGGAACGAAGATCTCGACACCGCCCATGACCGTGACGATATCGAGCGTCGCTTCTTCGCCGGGCGGAATGACGGCGGTCCGCAAATCGATCTGGGCGCCGCCCATAATCGCCGTGATGTCGCCGCCGCGGAACGGCGACGCGTTGCTGGTCCGCTTGCAGGAACTCCAGACTGAGAATGTCGACAGTCGCGCCGACGAGTCGCGCGGGCCGCTCCCGCGCGAGAACCGGTTGTCCCGCCGCGCGGTCTGAAAGGCGAGGCTGAGACCGATGATGATGAGCATCACCGGCCAGAACAGCTCCCAAATCGAGACACGGAGCCAGCCCTGCATGCCCAGGAACACCCAGGCGCCGATCGCGGTGAACACCACGCCACGCGTCCGCCCGCGCGGGTCGTCAGCCTGTGCGATCATCAGGGCGCCGACGGCCATCAGCGCGACCGGCCAATAGCGCAGGATCCGATCGGCGTCAACCAGCCGCAGCCGATCGAGCGTCAGCGTGAAGCCGACGATGGCAATGCCGAAGCCGATCACAACGCGCGGCGTCAGCATGAATCGCGGTTCAGACATCCCAGTCCCCAGCCTCCAGCCCCTACTCCCGAGTCCCGAGTCCCCAGTCCCCAGTCCCCAGTCCCTAGTCCCTACGACGTGATCGAGAGCCCACCGATGACGACAGCGCCGTGCAAGACCAGCCGAGGGCTCGCAGAACCGGCCGTCACGGGCGCGCGGGCCGTTCCGGAACGTGCGTCCTGCACACCGCCGAGCACCGGCAGCGCCTTGGTGTCGACCACCCAGCCGTCCGGGACCCTGATCTTCACACTGCCCATCACCGCCAGCACGTCGATCACGACTTCATCGCCCGCGGCGATGGTCGCCTGACGGAGGTCGAGGACGCCGGCGCCCATGACGACCGTCACGTCCGCACCGTGGAGGGTACCGGCAACGGCCTCGCGGCGCGAGCCCAGAACGCCGAAGAGGCCGGCGTCGCGCCCTGTATCGGTCGTAAACACCGGTCGCGGCAGTTGGCTGATGAGGACGACCGCCAACAGGATGCCGAGCACCACCCAGAACTCCGTGTGCGTCCGCTGTTCGGTCATTTCCATGTCCTTCCCGCTTCGGCCCGGTTCGGGGGCCGCTCCCCTTTCCAGAGACACATTACGGTGGGCGCGCCGGGCGGGTCCGGCCGTTTCGGCGAACGGTCGGCGGTCCCCGGTGAGTGGGGGTGGCCATGCGGGGTCAGACACCGGAACGTCTTTAGACGCCGGGTGTCTGACCCCGGGCGGTATCGTCCGAACGTGAACCCCGTCCTGTCCTATGATTCGCGCATGCGAATCCTTCTTCCGGTTCTGGTCGCAGCGATGATGACGGCGGCGACGGTCAGCGCGCAGGACGGTGCCGCGCTGTATGCGTCCAAGTGTCAGGCGTGCCACGAAGGCGGCGCCGTGACCCGGGCTCCGGCGCGCAATGTGATCGCCGCGCTGCCGGCCGATCGCATCGTTCAGTCGCTCGAGTCTGGTCTGATGCGCGAGCAGGGCGCGACGCTTTCGACCGCCGAGCGCCGCGCGATCGCCGCGTATCTGTCCGTGGCGCGACCGGCAACGGCGAGCGATCCCAACGCGGCTCTTTGCAAGACACCAGGACCAGCGCTTCGTGACGCCGCGACTGGCGACTGGAACGGCTGGGGCCTGAGCGCCGCCAACGATCGGTTTCAGCGGAGCCCTGGGCTCACGAGCGACCAGGTGCCAAATCTGCAGCTGAAGTGGGCGTTCGGGTTCGAGGGGAACAACACCGCCGCCGTGCAGCCGGTGGTCGTTGGCGGCCGCGTCTACGTCGGCACAGCATCCGGCCGCCTCTTCTCGTTGGATCAGCAGAGCGGATGCGTCTACTGGAGCTTCCGCGCCGACAGCGGCATCCGCGCCGCGGTCACGGTCGGATTGGTTGAGGGATCGACCAGCCCGATGGTCTTCCTCGGCGATCTGTCGGCGACGGTCTACGGACTGGACGCCGCCACCGGCGAGGTCAGATGGAAACGGCGCGTCGAGGATCATCGCGCCGCGCGCATCAGCGGCTCACCGGTGCTCTATCAGGGACGGCTCTACGCTCCGGTCTCGTCGGGCGAGGAAGCAACCGGCGCGGGACCGAACTATCCGTGCTGTACGTTCCGCGGCAGCCTCGTCGCGCTCCGCGCCGCCACCGGCGAAGTGGTCTGGAAGACCTACACGATTCCCGAAGCGCCGCAGCCCACGATCAAGAACGCCGTCGGCACGCAGATGTTCGGGCCGAACGGCGCGGCGATCTGGCACGCGCCCACGCTCGATCCGTCGACGCGATCGATCTACGTCGCGACCGGCGACTCGTACTCGGCGCCGGCCGCCGCCAATTCCGACGCGATCATCGCGATCGATCTCGAGACCGGCGCGATCAAGTGGAGCCGCCAGATGCTCGCCGGCGACGCGTGGAACATGGCGTGCGGCACCGCGCAGGCGGCCAACTGCGCCGACAATCCCGGCCCGGACCACGACTTCGGCCAGCCGCCGATTCTCGTCCCGCTCGGCAACGGGCGCCGGGCGCTGATTGCCGGACAGAAATCCGGACAGGTGCACGCCCTCGATCCCGACAACGGCGGCCGCGTGCTGTGGTCGGTGAGGATTGCCAAAGGCGGGATGCTCGGCGGACTCGAGTGGGGATCGGCGAGCGATGGCCAGCTCTACTTCGCCCCGGCCTCGGACATCACGTTCAAGAATCCGGCGCTGTACGCGCGCGGCGGCGTCGATCCGGCGGTTGGCGGAGGTGTCTTTGCGCTCCGTGTCGCCGACGGCAGCACGGCGTGGGCGACGCCGGCGCCGCCATGCGCGGCGCCCTGCACGCCGGCCCAGCCGTCACCGGCGTCGGTGATCCCCGGTGCGCTCTTTGCCGGATCGCTCGACGGGAACCTGCGGGCCTATTCAACCGCCGACGGCAAGATCATCTGGACGTTCAATACCGCGCGCGAATTCGAAACGGTGAACGGCGTGAGGGCGTCGGGCGGATCGATCGACGTCGGCGGTCCGGCGATCGCGAACGGCATGGTGTTTACGACCTCCGGCTACGGCACGTGGGGCGGCAAGCCGGGCAACGTTCTGCTGGCGTTCGGAGTACGATAATTTTTCGCGTTTCTTTAGACGGACAGCCTGAAGCTGTCTCTACCGCTTTCAACTGCTAAAATACGGGCAGCGAGGTCACATGAAGTTCACAGTTGCGGTTCTCAGTCTGGCCGGCATCACGGCGTTCGGCGCCTTTGGCGCACGCGGCACACTGGCCGCCGCGCAGGAAAAAAGTCAATGGGAAGGCGTGTTCACCGAGGAGCAGGCCAAGCGCGGCGAGCCACTCTACTCGCAGTACTGCGCCAGCTGCCACGGACCGGATCTGGCAGGCGGCGAAATGGCGCCCGGACTCACGGGCGGCGAGTTCAGCTCGAACTGGAACGACCTGTCGCTCGGCGACCTGTTCGAGCGGATGCGCGTCTCGATGCCGCAGAATTCGCCCGGCAGCTTGAGCCGCCAGCAGAACGCCGACATCCTCGCCTACATGCTCTACAAGGCGAACGTGCCGACCGGTAAAGCGGAGCTGCCGACGCAGGGCGAAATGCTCAAGATGATCAAGTTCGTCGCGACCAAACCTGCGAACTGACGCAGCAAGTGCTAAGTGCGCAGTGCGATCGGAGGTGCGACAGTCGCACCTCGCACTCCGATCGCACTTCGCACTCCGAACCTCGCACTTACTTGAGCCTCTGAGCCAGGCGATGCAAGAACAGTCCGACGTCGGTCACGATGCCGATTGTTTGTGACGAGCCTCGATCCGCGAGTTTGGTCACCACTGCGGGATTGATGTCCACGCAGACCATCTTCACCCACGACGGCAGCATGTTCCCGACCCCGATGCCGTGCAGCATCGTCGACAGCGCCAGCACCAGCTTCACGCCCTGCAATGCTTCGGCGTAGCGATCCTGCGCGACGCGGAGGTCCATGATCGTGTCCGGCAGTGGACCGTCGTCGCGAATGCTGCCAGCGAGGACGTAGTCGACGCCATGCGTGATGCACTCGAACATCACGCCGGACGTCAGGACGCCCTGCTCGACCGCTTCCTTCAGCCCGCCGGCGCGGCAGATCGTATTGATCGCCCGCATGTGATGGCGGTGGCCGCCTTCGATCGCCTTGCCGGTGTTCAGATCAACGCCGAGTGAGGTGCCGTAGAACGCATGCTCGGCATCGTGCACGGCCAGCGCGTTGCCCGACAGCAGAACGTCCACATAACCAGCGCGCACGAGTTCCTGAAAGAACAGCGAGCCACCGGTATGGACGATGACCGGACCGGCGACGACGGCAATGCGGCCGCCGCTCGCCTTGATTTCCTGCATCATCGTCGCGATCCGCGACACGCCGACTTCGACGCGGCGCTCCGACGAGATCTCGTTGGTCATGAACGCGAAGCCGTGCCGGTCGCGTTCCTGGAACTCGGGCACGACCCGTACCCCGCCGACACCGCAGACGACACGATCGCCGGTGCGGACGTCGCGCAGCTTGCGGCATTCCGCGCGCGTGCCTTCGATCGCGATCACCGCGTCCATGCGCTGCTTCGCGACCTCGATCCATTGGCCGGCGATCCGCACCTGCGTGCGGTGATTGGTCGTCGAGTAGAAGTCGTCGGGCACGCAGCCGTCGCGATCCGTGACCCGGGTCATTGCGTCCTGGGTATCCGCCAGCCGGCAGCCGAGCGCGACCAGCTCCTCGAGGACGCTGCTGAGAATGGCGGATGACGGCGCCGAGATCCGCATGGCAATGGATGACGGCTCGTCGTTGCTGCGGCCGATGTCGAACTTGAGCACGTCGAAAGTGGCCGAGTGCTTGACCACCGTGTCGAACACGACGTTGAGGATCTGCGAGTCGATCAGGTGGCCCTCGGCCTCGACGACTTCGCTAAAGGCGTGACTCATGTGGTTCTAGGTGCCAGGTTCTAGGTGCCAGGTGCTGGTTCAAAAATGCCGGCGCCAGAACCTGGAACCAAGCACCCGGACCTTGAACGTAGAACCTAGCACTAGAACCTAACTGAAGATCGGCAGTGAGAGCGGCGGCTGGACGTGATAGTCGCTCTTCGCCACTTCCGCGAGCGCCCGATCCAGCACCGATTCCGAACACTCCTCGAGCGTCGTGACGAACGGCAGGCGGTCCTTGCGGAACTTGGGCAGCTGCAGCACGCCGTCGATGTTGATGCCGTACTTCGCGTAGGCGGTGGTGATCTGCGCCAGAATGCCCGGCTTGTCGTTCACCGTGAAGCGCACGTAGTGCGGGGCGACGAAGTCGCTGCTGACCGGATGGAAACTGGTCGGCGCGGCGCTTTCCGGCGCACCGTTGCCGCGCGCGGCCACTGACAGGACGTCGGAGACGACCGCCACCGCCGTCGGCGAACCGCCGGCGCCCGAGCCGAAGAACGAGGTCTCGCCGCCGAAGATGCCGCGCACGGTGACGAGATTCTGGCTGCCCTCGACGCGGCCGAAGCCGGAGGACAGCGGCACCAGCGCCGGACGGACCGCCGCAAAGACGGCGCCGTTATCCTCGGCCGACGCGCGCGCGATCTGCCTGATGGTGCAGCCCAATTCCTTCGCGTACTCGAAGTCCACGGCCTCGATCGGCCGAATCGATTTGGTGGCGATGTCGGTGACCTTGACCGGACGGCGGAGACCGACCGCGGCGATGATCGCGAGCTTGGCGGCCGCGTCGGCGCCGTCGAGATCCTCGCTGGGATCCGCTTCCGCATAACCCAGACGCTGCGCGTCGGCGAGCACCTCGCTGAACGACACGGCTTCGGATTGCATACGGCTCAGAATGTAGGCGCAGGTGCCGTTGAGAATGCCGCGCACCTCGACGAGACGATCGCCGGCGAGCCCTTCCTGCAGCGCGCGGAGCACGGGAATGCCGCCAGCCACGGATGCTTCAAAGCGCACCTCGAGCCCTTTGGAACGCGCGAGGTCGAGGAGCTCCGTGCCGTGATGCGCCATCAGCTGCTTGTTGGCGGTCACCACTGACTTGCCAGCCGTCAGCGCGCCGCGGACCCAGTCGTACGTGGACCGCAAACCGCCGATCAGTTCGATGACGATGTCGGCGTCGGAATGGAGGATGTCGTCGATCTGATCGGTCCAGGTCACCGACGCCGGTACCCAGTCGACGCGCTTGCGCGAGATGTCGCGGTTGAAGATGTGCGTCAGCCGGATATGCGGCACTTCGCCGCTGCACAGGATGCGCGCGACGGCCTGTCCTACCGTTCCAAATCCCAGAAGCGCGACACGAGTCGTCTTCGGAGTTTTTCCGATCGAAGTCACGGGTGCCTCATCAGTCGTCAGTCGCCATTCGTCAGCGGTCAGCGGTCAGCGGTCAGCGGTCAGCGGTCAGCGGCGTCGAAGCGTACCACGCTTCGTGCTAGACGCCGTGACCGTAGCCGGCTTCGTCGGGGACGTGTTCGTCGGCGTCGGCCAGAAACTCGTGGCCCGGTTCGGGGACACGAATCCGTTCGTCGTTCGATTGCCAGTCGTGGTCGTCCTGCGGTTGGATCTCTTCGTCGTGCTTCGTCGTCATGTCCTTGCCTCTTCAATCCCTTGCGCTGCCCGGTCGGTTTTCTGACACCCTGCTGGAACCGCCCAGAAAACAAAAGGGCCATCACCCGCATTGGGTGATGGCCCTTGGTTTATCGGCTCCAGTCCTGAGCCTGGTTACATCACCCTGTTGCTGGCCGCGCCAGCCGCGTGCTGAGCGGGGTTAGCGTGAATAGGGTGGTGCTCAGGGTGTTCACGACTCTACGAGACCACATCGGACCCGCCCAAGTCAACGCGCGGCCTGCCGCAGGCCCGACAGCGCGGCGAGGGTGACCGCCCAGCGGCCGGCGCTGCGCGCGTCGGCACCGGCCGGCGACGGCGAGGGGCCGTAGAAATCGAGCACGTCCTGAGCCAGCGCGGGCGGAACGGCGGCGAAGTTGCGCCGGGCCATCCCGTGCAGCAGTTCGGCATAGGTCTCGTCGGCCAGCGCATAGTCGCCGTAGTGCGGCGTGCTACGCCCGGTGTCGAAATTGGTGTTCGGCAGGTCGAGCCGTCCGGCGTCGATGTCCTCGACCGCCGCTCGGAGCAGTGTCCCGGCATCGCGAAAGCTCTGGAGAAACATCGCCTCGGTCTGCGGCGTCGGCGGCGTGAAGCGGAGCGGCCGCAGCGGGCCGATCTTCGGCAGGATGCGGTAGAGGAGCGTCAGGAAGCGGATGAAGCCTGTCGGCCGCTGATAGTCGTCGCCGTACTCGCGCTCGAAATCGCCTGGGCTGTACTCGAAGAGAAACGCGTCGCGATCGATGTTCGGCAGGAGCGCCTCGATCTCCTTGCGTTTCTCGCGCCACGCCGCGCGCGTCAGGGCCGGCACCACCTGGCTCACGGCGTAACGAAACGTCGCGACCGCGCGCTCCTGGTTCTCGAAGAGATCGGCCATCTTCAGCCCGTAGGTTCCTTCGAAGGCCCGCTCGAGCAGCGGCCTCGAGACTTCGAAGCCGATCGCCTGGCGGAGGTGGTTCGGTTGGTACACCCCGGCTGCCACTTCGACGACATCGAAGGAGAACTCGACCATTATGTGGTGCTTGCGAGACTGAAGGTAGGTCACCGACTCGCCGAATTTCTTGCGCAGCTTCGGAAAGGTCTGCGCCACGACACGGTTCACCGCCGGGTGGCCCTGGTTGTCGTCGGCGTAGTGCGCGAGCGCGCCAAGCGCAAAGCCCAGCTCGTAGACGTCATTCGCCTCGCGGATCAGCGCTTCGACGAAATCTCCGGTTCGGACGTAGTGCAGGAGATGGCTGAACAGCTTGCTGCCAAACGGGTAGTAGCCCATGTCCTGAATCAGCGAACCGCCATAGGCGAAACCGCGTGCCGTGTTCAATTCAGCGGCGGATGCCTGGGGATACCGGGTCTTCAGGAGCGGCAGCAGAGCGGCGTCCCAGGCGGCGTCCACCGCCGCTTCGTGCGCGAGCACCGAGTACGCCCCGCACGGGATCACGCTCGCGAACCAGAGGAGGGCGGCAAGGACTGCGATACGCATGGGTCAGCGGGCAGCGGCCCAGCTTACCGCGTGCCCCTCAGTTCGCGGTGGAAATCCGCAGGGTCGCCATGTTGCGCCGCTCGGCGACCCACGCCTTGTGCTGGCGGCGGTCGCTCGCCTCGGGCTCGGGGTGCCGGCCGTAGTAGGTGCTGATGTTCTGGAGCAGGGCGCGCGACAGCGCAGGCGGTGCATCGTGCGCGAGCGTGTCCAGCAGTTTCGCGTACGTCTGGTCGGCGAGGACATATTCGCCATGGCGCGCCGGCCGGCCAGTATCGAAATCGGTGTTGGCCAGTTCGAGGCGGCCGCGCCGGAGGTCGGCAAGCGCCGCGCGGAAGCGAACGCCCGCGGCCTCGAAACTCCGCGCAAAGAGCGCCTCGGTTTCCTTCGTCGGTGCGGTGAAGCGCAGCGGTTTGAGCGGTCCCACCTTCGGCACGATCCGGTACAGCACGCCGAGAAACCGCGCCCACAGACCGGGGCGCTGGTAGTCGCGACCGTACTGGCGGTCGAAATCGGCGCGCCGGAACTGAAACACAAACGCCTGCTGCTGCACGGCCGGCGTCAGCTTCTGGATTTCTTCGCGCTTGTCGCGCCACGCGACCCGAGTGATCTCGGGAATGATCTGGCTGACCGAATAGCGGTACGTGGACAGCGCGCGCTTCTGATCCGGAAACAGGTCCTTCATCCGCAAGTGATAGGTCGCCTCGAACGCCCGCTCGAGGAGATCGGTGGCCACCTCGAACCCGATCGCCTGCCGATAGCGGTCCGGCAGGTATGCACCGGCCGCCACCTGAACGACATCGAACGAGAATTCGACGATGACGTGCTGCTTGGGGGCCTGGACGTAGGTGATACGGTCGCCGTACTTGGCGCGGAGCTTCGGAAACGTCAGCGGCACCGCACGGTTCACCGCTTCAGGGTGCCCGGCGTTGTCGTTCGCGTAATGGGCCAGCGCACCGATGGCAAAGGCCAGTTCGTTCAGCGTCCGTGCGTCGCGCACGAGGGCCTCGACGAAATCGCCCGAGCGGACGTAGTGCAGCAGATTGCTGAAGAACTTGTTGCCGAACGGGTAGTAGCCAAGGTCCTGAATCAGCGACCCGCCGTAGGCGAAGGCGCGAGCAGCGGCCAGGTCCTGCTGGGTCGCCTGGGGAAACCGGCTCTTCAAGAGCGGCCGGATCGTGGGTTCCCACGCGACGTCGATCGCGGCCTCGTGCGTGAGCACGGAGTACGCCGGCGCGGATCCGGCCGTGACGAAACCGAGCAGCAGACCAATGACAATCGCACGGCGGACCAGGCGGTAACCCACGTCTCCGGCATTAGCACAGGCCGTGCCCGCCGACTAAAATCAGCCAGTGCCGAGATTCAAGCTCGTCATCGAGTATGCGGGGACGCGTTACAGCGGCTGGCAGATTCAGAAAAACGCGCGCACGGTTCAAGGCGAAATCGATCGCGCGACCCGGACGGTCACGGGGCGCAGGGATTTCGAGCTCTACGGGTCCGGCCGCACCGACGCCGGCGTCCACGCGCTCGGCCAGGTCGCACACCTTGATGTCAGCTCGAACCTGCCGCCCGAGACGTTGCGCACGCGGCTGAACGACGACCTGCCCGCCGACATCAACATCCTGTCGGCGCAGATCGTCCCGCACCGCTTTCACGCCCGCCACGACGCCGTGGCACGGCGCTATCTCTATCAAATCGCGCGGCGGCGCACCGCCTTCGCCAAGCCGTTCGTCTGGTGGGTGAAGGAATCGCTCGATCTCGATCGGATGCGCCGGGCCGCTGATTCGCTGGTCGGCCTGAACGACTTCAAGGCCTTTTCCGCCGCCGACGCGGAGGCCGAGGACCAATCAACACGGGTGCTCCTCGAATCGCTCGTCATTCAGGAAGAAGGCGGCCTCGTGCTGATCGGCGTCGAAGGATCGCACTTCCTCTGGCGCATGGTCCGCCGGATCGTCGGCGTGCTCGGCGCGGTCGGCCGTCAGGATCTCGAACCCACGAAGGTGGCCGCGCTGCTCGGCAGCGATTCCGAACTCCCAGCCAAACTCACCGCGCCGGCTTCAGGACTGTTTCTCGAGCGGGTCTTCTACAAAGGTGACGCGCGGGGAGTGTCGCTCGTCGCCGCCACGCCGCTTCGCTGAACCCAGAACCTGAGAACCAAGAACCTTCCGAACCCTCCGAACCGCTCGAACCTACCGAACCTACTTCCAGATTCCCCACTTCGTCGTCGTGTCCATCGTGCCGAGGACGAGCGTGACGACTTGAGAGTAGCTTCGCCGTCCTTCCTCGACCCGATTGGCTTTGAGGTACTGGTCGTAGACCTGCCATCCGACGGCCGAGACCCTGCGGTTGACGTGCGCCTCGAGCCGTGCCCGGATCGCCCGCAGATCGTCGCGCGGCCCGTCGGCCAGCGTCGCGCTGACCCGGCGCAGCTCGGTACGGTCGAGCGCGGCGGAGACTTCGCTGTAGAGAAACAGCCAGCCGCTGTACTGCTGGGGCACGCCGCTCTTGAGACAGGCGAGCCAGCCGACAAAATTCGCGTCGCCCTCATCGTTGTAGCCGGCAAGATGCGCCCACTCATGGGCGATGACGTGCGGCCGCTCGAACGCCAGCAGATCAGAAGCGACGAAGGTTTCGAGGAAGAACGGGTCGGTCATCCCGGCGACGCCGGCGCGGGTGAAGTAGGCGTCGAACAGCGTCCGTTTGGGCCGTCCCGGAACGATCGGCCGGCGGCCGCCAAGATCGCGCTGCGCCGCCCAGAAGCCTTCGGCAAGACGGCGGTCGATCGTCGG
The DNA here is from genome assembly GCA_964577955.1 of uncultured Bifidobacterium sp. Taxonomy (GTDB): domain Bacteria; phylum Acidobacteriota; class Vicinamibacteria; order Vicinamibacterales; family CAVVIG01; genus CADEEX01. The sequence goes on from CAZOAZ010000089.1 coordinate 14,104, forward strand.
GCCCGCTGCCACCCACCCGTCGCGATGCGCCGCGCCGTAGAGGGCGTTGGCGCGGGCGACGGCCGTGTCCGCCAGCTGGCGCAGTGCCGCCGTGGACACGCCAGCGCGATCGAACGGCAGCGTCTCGAGCAGCTGCCGGCGCTGATAGTTCCAGCCCCAGAAGGTGAGAAAGGCCAGATAGATCGCGGCCGATAAGGTCGCCGTCTGGAGCAGGACGCGGAGCGCGACCCCGCCGAGACCGAGGCGGCGCCGTTCGCGCCACCGCCGCGTCAGCTGCCAGCCCCACCACGCCGCCGCTCCCGCCACAATCACGTCGAACAGCGGGAGCGGCGTCAGATTCGAGACCGTCGTCACCGCGCGCTGCAGCGGCGGAAACAGTCCGTTCGAGTAGACGGACTCGACGACGCCCGAGGGCAGTGGAACGAGGGCGGCGAGCGCCGCCAGGCCGATCAGGAGGAGCCGCCACCGCACGGCACCGATTGTCCTCGATTTGCAAATCGCCGGCGTTTTCTGCAATCTCGGTCACGCGGGACCGGACTCTCGACCGATGATCAGAGCCATCGACCGGCAACCATCGACTGACCGCGGCAGCCGTTCGTCCGTTCAGCCACTGTTGAAGTGGGTGGGCGGCAAGCGGCAGCTGCTGCCGGAACTGCGCCGCTACTACCCGCCGGCCTTCGGGCGATACATCGAGCCGTTCTTCGGGAGCGGTGCGGTGTTCTTCGACCTGTATCGCTCGGGCCTCCTCAAGGCCCGGCCGGTCGTGCTGATCGACTCCAACGCGGATCTCGTCGGATGTTATGAAGTCGTCCGTGACCAGCCCGAGGCTGTCTTCCGTGAGCTCGTGGCGCTGGCCGAGGCGCACGCGCACGACGGCCGGACCCAGTACTACAAAGTGCGGGACGCCCTCTTCAATCCGGAACGGGCTGAAGCGCGCCGGCCCGACGGGCGGATCCAGTACACGCCCTCGCTCGCCGCGATGCTGCTGTATCTGAACCGCACCGGCTTCAATGGACTGTTCCGGGTGAACGCGCGCGGTGCGTTCAACGTCCCCGCCGGCCGCTACGATCGCCCGCGGATCGCCGACCGCGAGCGCCTCCTGCAGGTGGCTGGCGCGCTCGCCGATCCGAACGTCCAACTCGTGTGGGGATCCTTTGCGCACTGCGAGGCACTCGCCGCTCCCGGCGACTTTCTCTACTTCGATCCACCGTATGCGCCGCTCAGCCGCACCGCCAACTTCACGAGCTACACGTCACCGCGATTCGACGCCGCCGAGCAGCGTCAGCTCCAGGCGTTGGTCGTCGCGCTCGCGGCGCGCGGCTGCCACGTGCTGTTGAGCAATTCGACGGCGTCGGAGATTGCCGATCTCTACGACGGCAACCCCGAGGCCGCGCGTGCCGGGTTGCACGCGCACCGCGTGCCGGCGCGCCGCGCGGTCAACAGCAAGGCCTCGGCGCGCGGCTACGTCGACGAATACCTGATCACCAATATTCCGCCGCACCAATCGCGGACCGGCTGACGGCGGTCCCTACCGGTACGAACTGCTGGTGCCGATACAGATTTGCACGTCGACCGGGTACCCCGGCCCGGCACTTCGCGGTCGCCTCGGGGCGCGGGGGCGTGATACTCTCAGCCGGTTCCCGTTCGCGAAAGTGGCGGAACTGGCAGACGCGCCGGACTTAGGATCCGGTAGCCGAAAGGCTTTGGGGGTTCAACTCCCCCCTTTCGCATTCATTCACATTGCAAATCGCGGATTGCACATTGCAAATCTTGCCTCGTCTGCTCATCAATCTGCCCTCTGCAATTTGCCCTTTGCAATCACAAGTGTCATGAAAGCTGAGCTCGTCGACGTTAACGACACCCGCAAGAGCATCACGATTGAAATTCCGAGCGACGTGGTTGACGCCGAAATCAACCGCATCGCCGGTGACTATTCACGCAAGGCCCGGATCCCCGGCTTCCGTCCCGGCAAGGCGCCGACCCGCGTCATCAAGCAGCGCTTCAAGGATCAGATCCTGCACGACGTGGCGCACGATCTCGTGCCGCGCGCGATCGACGATGCGCTGCGCGAGCGCGGCGTCGAACCGGTCGACACCCCGGACGTGCGCGACGTGACCGTCGAAGAAGGGCGGCCGCTCACCTTCAAAGCGTCCTTCGACACGCTGCCGGCGTTCGAGATCGGCGATCTCGCGACCGTCAACCTGCGGCGGCCCTCGAGCCGCGTTGACGACGCCGCGGTGGCGCAGGCGCTCGAGCGGTTGCGCGAGCGGGCGGGACGCTCCGAGCCGGTGGTCGATCGCGGCGTGGTCGACGGCGATCAGGTGACGCTCGACCTCGAACGCACCGATCCGGACGGCGCCGCCGACACGCACAACGACGTCACCGTCGACATCGGCGGCAAGGGCAATCCGCCGGGATTCGACGCCCAGCTGCTCGGGCTCGAAACCGGCGCGTCCAAGGCGTTCGAGCTGCAGTATCCGGCCGACTACCCGAACGGGGAGTTGGCGGGCACGACCGTCTCCTATAAGGTGGCGGTGAAGGGGATCAAGCGCCGCGTGCTGCCGCCGCTCGACGACGACTTCGCCAAGGATCTGAGCGTCGACAGCCTCGACGATCTGCGCCACCGCGTGCGTCACGATCTCGAGCACGAAGCCGGCCACGCCGCCGAGCGCGCGGTGCGCGGCGATCTGATGAAACAGCTCGCCGCCCGCGTGCCGTTCGAGATTCCCGAGTCGCTGCTCGAGCGCGAACTCGATCGGCGGCTCGAAGAATTCGCCAGCCGGCTGATGGATCAGAACATCGATCCGCGGCAGGCTAACATCGACTGGCGCGCGTTCCGCGACAGCCAGCGCGAGCCGGCGAAAGAGGCGGTCGCGAGCGCGATCGTGCTCGACGAACTGGCGCGGCGCGAGCAACTCGAGGTGAGCGACGCGGAGATAGAGCAGGAAATAGCGCGCTATGCCGAGCGGATGGGACGCAGCGCTGCGTCAGTGCGCGCGACGCTGGAAAAGGAAGGCGGATTGTCGCGCGTGCACTCAAGTCTGCGACGGGAGAAGTCGATTGACTTCGTGATGGCGCGTGCTACAATCGCGGGAGACTAGAGAACGTCTCCCCGCTCGTCACTTCCTTCTAGACCACATTCACGATTGCCAGATTCGAGCTTGAAGATTCGAGCCGACTTTTCGAACCACACTGCCCATATGCGTGACCACGTTTCGGATCCGCGAATGCAACTCGTGCCGATGGTCGTCGAGCAGACCAACCGTGGCGAGCGCGCCTACGACATCTTCTCGCGCCTGCTGAAGGACAGCATCATCTTCATCGGGACCGGCATCGACGACGCGATTGCCAATCTGGTCATCGCCCAGATGCTGTTCCTCGAGGCCGAGGATCCGGACAAGGACATCCAGCTGTACATCAACAGCCCGGGTGGCTCCATCACCGCGGGATTGGCCATTTACGACACCATGCAGTTCATCAAGCCGGACGTGCAGACCATCTGCATCGGCCAGGCGGCGTCGATGGCGGCGGTCCTGTTGGCGGCGGGGGCGAAAGGGAAGCGGTTTTCGCTCCCCAATGCACGAATTGTCATCCACCAGCCCCTGATGTCTGGCCTGGCCGGCCAAGCGACCGATATTGATATTGCGGCCCGCGAGATTATCCGTATGCGTGAGCGCCTCAACGGCATCCTGGTGCACCACACCGGCCAGTTGGAAAAACGGATCCAGGAAGACACCGAGCGCGACTACATCATGACGGCCGACCAGGGTAAGGAATACGGTATTATTGATGACGTCATTCGGAAGAGGGCGTAGGAGCCCCCAATGGTGAAAAAGGCCGGCGAAACCGAAGTGCTGCGCTGCTCGTTCTGCAACAAGGACCAGAACGACGTCCGCAAGCTCATCGCTGGACCGACGGTCTTCATCTGCGACGAGTGCGTCGAAGTCTGCAACGACATCATCGCCGACGACAACCGCTTCGAGCTGCGGGGCACGCGGACGACCCTGCCGACGCCGCAGGAGATCAAGAAATTCCTGGACGAGTACGTCATCGGGCAGGACCAGACGAAGAAGAAGCTCGCGGTCGCCGTCTACAACCACTACAAGCGGCTGGAGATCCAGAAGCAGACCAAGAGCCGGCACGACGTCGAGCTCACCA
>CAZOAZ010000090.1:0-18065 GCA_964577955.1 uncultured Bifidobacterium sp.
GGTGGATCACTTTCCGAGCGGCGAGTGGATCACTTTCCGACCGGCGCGCCCACGAGTTTTCTCTCCGAAGTGCTGGAGCCGGCGTTGATGAGAGCGGACTCTCGAATGGCGGAGTCTCAGATTCGTAACCGAATTCGCGAACTGGGCCGTGAGGCTCTCGAGCAATTCCAGATTCTTGTCTCGAAGACTTCAGGCCGGGACATCACCAAAAAACAGTTCGCCTTGGTCGCCGGCTACCGCGATACCACCGAACTTGAGCGGTGGCTTCGCGACGACAAGCGCACTACGCGCACGGCGCAGACGAAAATCGAGAGAGTCCTGCTCATGCCTCCTAGCGACTTCCTGTGCGCGCTAGACGAAGCAGAGCCTAAAGTCAGGCAAGAAGCGTTGAGCGTGCAGCAAGTCGGCAGACTTCTCAAGTCGCACGAAGATACTGTGCATAGGTGGATTCGGAGCGGGAAGATCAAAGCCAACAAGATCGGAGGAGCATGGCGGGTTCCACGCGACGAAGTGAAGCGCCTTCGCGCCACTCCGCGGTTCCAACGCTAGTTCTCTCACCTCACTAGCCCACGCGATTCCCGCCGGGAAACGCTGCAAAGCGCCGCAAAGGTGGCGCTCGCATCTAGGTGTCCTCAATGCTAAGGGCAACTATGCGAGACCACACCACCCTCGACCCCGTCCTCACGACAGAAGCTGCCCGAATTTGTTCGGTTGCACCTGAAACCATTCGGCAGTGGGAGCGCATCGGAAAGCTTCCGGCGCTGAAGACCGGGGCGGGCGTGCGCCTGTTCGATCGCAAAGATGTCGAGCAGCTCGCCCGCGAACGCGCTCGAAATAGCCAATCAGCAGCCTAAACGACGCGAGGCTCTCCATCGCGGCAAGGCGATGCAGAGCCTCTCTTGGAAGTCACGCGCAGGAGGCGCGATACCAATGTTCGACAGTGTATACGAAACGCAGCGGAGTACGGAGCGCGGCCAGCAGCGTCGCGAGATGGATCGTCGGGCCTGCCGAGAAGGTCTGTGGCTAGCGGTCTATGCCGCGGAACTTGCGGGCTGGTCTGACCTGAGCGATCCGATCCTCAACCTGATCACTGAAGTCGATCGCCGTCGAGCGGTCACACCGGTATGAGCGAAAAGGCAACCCAGATGGTCGATCAGCGGGAAGTGCCGTTCGGCATCCTGAGCCGACCCCGCCCTGAGGCGACCGCAGCTCTTCTCGATAAACCGGCTCAAACCGTCGTGGGGGCGACCTCCGTTTTCTCGGCCATGGCGAGTTTTCGCGAGCAGCTCGATCGGGATGAGTCTGATCGACTCCGTGTCGGCATCCCGCGGATCGACCGTGCCACGCGAGGCGTGGAACCCGGAGAGCTGTTCTTCCTCCTCGGCCGCACGGCGAGCCTCAAGACGATGGCCGCGCTGAACGTCCTTCGCTTTCAGGTGAAGACGTGGGAGAAGGCGGCCTTCCTGATCGTCGAGCTCGAGATGCCGCGGGCGCAGCTGATTCGGCGGCTCCTGCGGATGGAGTTCAACCGCAGCGACGAACTCCTCGATTCAGCCATCAAGGCTGGCGCCATCAACCTTGAACGGTTCTGCGAGAAATACCAACACCTCTACTTCGTCGACCAAGGGGCCGTCACCCTCGCCCAGATCGAGCGGTACGCGAAGGATCTCCAGCAACAGCTCGGGGATGTCCCGTTGAAGGCGATCCACATCGACCACGCCGGTCTCATCCGCCCCGAACATGGCGCCGGTAGTTCGTACGAACGCGCCAGCGCCACCGCCATTGGCCTCAAGCAGCTGGCTCGCACTTTGGCGTTGCCGGTGTTCTGCATTGTTCAGGCGAACCGCGGGGGCATCAAGAGCGATGGGGAACCTGTCAACCTGGAAGCGGCACGCGATTCTGGCGCCTTCGAAGAAAACGCGGACTTCGTCCTGAGCTTTTCCGCGATCACAGAGCCAGCTGGCGACGCGCCGTTCATCAAGCTACGGCTCGCGAAGAATCGCCGGGGCCCCCACGTTCCGACGCTTTTGAGCTTCGATCCCGTCACGTTGAAGATGGCGGAGCGCGACGAAACGCGGCATGGCGACTGACTTTGGCATCCGCCTGTCGCCGCGCCTGCAGCATTCGCCGCTGTGGAGCCTCACGCCGCGGGCGTTTCGGCTCTGGGTCTTTCTGGCGATGAAGGCGCAACACGCGCCATTCCCTAGGACCCTGAGCGACCGCCAGCGACTCACTGTGCAATCGGGCCAGGTCTTGACGAGTAGCCGTGTCCTGCAGCGAGAGGCCGCGTACCGATCGCCCAAAGCCCTCGTGGCCGACCTCGCCCAACTCAACGAAAAGCGCGTCATCGACGTCTTCCCGATCATCCGGGAGCGTTTCCGAAATGGAAACGCCAGTGTTTCCAAAACGGAAGCGCCGGAGCGTTTCCGTAGCGGAAGCGCCGGCTTCGTAGTCGCGACTCTGATAACCGTCAGAGGAATCAACCAGTTGCGGGAACAGGGTGTTTCCGAATCGGAAACGAAAAGAGATAAGAGCGCACTTCGTGTGCTCTCTCGCGATGAGCGTGAATGGCAACACGCCGAAGCGCAGCTCGCCGCGGAGGGACGATGACCATGTTTCTGAAGAACGCGAGACTCGTCGTTCGGAGCGTCTCGTGATTGCGGCAACCTGCCCCGGCACCCAAGCGACAGGGCGTCTCCGGCGGACGATGGACGCGACGCACCTCAACCTCGTGGCGAACCACCCAGAGGTCCGACCCTGGATTGGCGGCGAGGGTCTCGCGGACCTCCAGCCGATCTTGGACGCGCCGCACAACGTCGCGCTCGAATCGGCGCACGGCGGGTTCATTGCCGTGCGTCTCGAAGACGACCTCTACGAGTGTCATTCGCTCTTTCTCCCTGAAGGGCGCGGCGTGGAGACGATGCACGCCAGGGCGGAAGCGGCGCGGTATTTCTTCACTGCCACACCCGCGAGAACCTTGGTGACCCGAGTCCCGGCACGGAATCGCGCGGCCCTTGGCCTGGCTCGCGCCGCCGGCTTCGAGCGGCAGTTCACGCGCATCGCCGCGTGGCCCGATGGGTCCGATGTCGGATTCTGGGCGCTCTCCATCGAACGGTGGGCGCAGCGCGTGGCGGAAACGTACGAAACCGGCCGAGCCTTTCATCGCCTATTGGACGAGGCGAAGCGCGCCCAGCACTCACAGGCCGATTCGCATCCCGAGGATCCGATCCATGACGCCATGGTCGGCCTGGCCATCGTGCTCGCGTACTCGGGTCAGCCAGCCAAAAGCCTCGCCGTTTACAACCGCTGGGCCCGGATCGCCGGATACGTGCCGATCGAACTGGTCACCTGGGATCCGTTCGTCGTGGACATCGGGGACGCACTCGTACAACTGAAAGACCAGACTGTGGAGGTGTTGCGATTATGCCGGCATTAGCAATCGGCGCGGTCAGTGCGGGAACCGCGATTTATGGTGCCTATCAAGGCAGCCAGTCGAATCCGTCGAGTCGATCCGTGGTGCCCATGAGCCCACGCGCGCAGATCGGCGCCGCGGCCATTGGCGCCGGGGCGAATATCTACGGCACCTATGCGGCCTCACAGGCTGCCGATCAAGCGGCGGGGATCCAGCGCGGCGCGACGAAAGCGGCGATGGCCTACCAAAACAAGGCCTATCAGCAGGAACGCGCCGACATCGAACGTGAGCGCACGGACTTTCTCGAGCGACAGGCGTATACGCGCGCCCAAACGGCCGCGCGTCAGGAGCGCCTGGCACCGTTTGCCGGCATGGGCCTGGCCGCGCTCGCCCAGTTGCGCGAACCGCTCTACCGACCCGACTCGGGATCGGGAACGCTCGCCGACCTCATGCTGCGGCGGACGCGGTAACCGCGTCGCCACCAGGAGCCGCGATGCCGCAAAAAACCGCTCAGATTTTTCCTCAGCTCATCGCCATGACCACGGCCAACGCCGTCGTCAACGGGGCGAAGGCCAACTACTACGTGGCCGGCACGACGACGCGCGTCAGTCTCTACGCGGATCACCTGGGAGCCGTCCCCCTCGCGAATCCCGTGACGGCTGATAGCTTTGGCCGCTTCCCCACGGTCTTCCTGACACCGGGAACGCTCTACGACCTCAACGTGACGACCTCCGCAGGGGTCTCGCTTGACGGCTATCCGATCGAAGACTTGCGCGCGGCTCCGACGAGTTCGCAAGATACGGCCGTCGAAGGCACGTTCGGGGAAGCCGTTACCGCTGGCCAAGGCGTGTACCTCTCGGATGGCTCGGGGTCGAAAACGGCCGGTCTCTGGTACCTCTGGGATGCGGACAATACCTACTCGAGCACGCTCCCTGAAATCGGCTTGGCGCTCGATGCGACCGGACTGCTGGCCGTCGGTACCATCATCAAGGCTGGCCGGGCGACGGGGCTCTCTAGCCTGACAGTGGGCGCGAAGTACTACTGTTCGACCACGGCGGGCGCCTTGACGACGACCGCACCCTCGAATAGCCGGTATGTCGGGCAGGCGGACTCAACCACATCACTCAACATCAGCGCCAATCCGCCCACGTCCGCGACTGGGCTCACCACGTACATCTGCACGACCGCGCAAGTGCTCAACACTGTGACGAAGACGGCGATTGTATCGGCAACCATCGGCGCCGCGGTCGCGAACGGCGACAAGTTCTCACTCTTCGTCTCGGCGTTGGTCAAGAACAACAAGGGATCGGCCGGGACGGTGACGTTTGAGCTGTTGTTTGGCGGCGTGGCGTCGGTGTTGACACTGGTACCCACCTTCGCTGACAACGCGACGGAACGGTCCTCGAACTTCGAGATCGTGTGGGCACGCGGTGGAGCGAACGCCTACATCCTCGAGAGCAACAATCCGCCGACCCGCCTCGATACGGCATTGGTGACGACGGCAAGCTCAGGCCTCCCCATCACCGCACCGACTTTTACGGCGGGACAGACGTTCGAGCTGCGGGCGACCTTGTCCGCGGCGGATGCCTCGTTCTACATCAAGCCGCAAGGCGCCTCGCTGGCGCATTTTAGGAACTGAGACGTGATGCCTCGCCTTGACCCGCAGTTCCAGACGTGGATCGATCGGGTAATTGTGCCGGCGTTACTGGATCGGTGGCTTCGCGAACAAGGGACGCGCACCCCGGAACGGCCGGCGGCGTAAGATGTCGGCCGTGCGCGTCGCCGTCTATGCGCGGTTCAGCTCGGACCTTCAGCGCGCCACCAGCATCGACGACCAGCTCGCCGTTGCCCAGCGGTACGCCACCGAGCAGGGGTGGGCGGTGCTCGCCGAGCATGTCTATTCCGATGCAGCCATCTCCGGTGCCTCACTGGACCGACCGGGCATCCAGGCACTGCGGTCGGCGACTGCGCGTCGACCGCTCCCCTTCGACGTGCTTCTCGTGGATGACTCCTCCCGGATTTCCCGTGATCTTGCGGACGCGATCCGGCTCCTTCAGGAACTGCGATTCAACGGCGTACGCGTCATTTACATCAGCCAACACATTGACAGCGCCAACGAGCAGGCCGAAACGCTCGTCGCCGTCCACGGCGTCGTCGACTCCCTGTATCTGAAGGAGATGGCCAAGAAGATCAAGCGGGGGCTCGCGGGGCAGCTTGAGCGAGGGTTTGCCACCGGCGCCATCACGTTCGGCTATCGCACGGTTCCCGTTCCGGATCCGAGTGGCGCTTGTGACGTGAACGGTTACCCGGTCCTCCTCGGAAAGCGCGTGGAAGTGGTCCCGGAGGAAGCGCGGACGATCGTGCAGATCTTCGAGTGGTACGCCGCGGGCCTTGGCGCGGGTCGGCTGGTAGCGCGGCTGAACGCGGAAGGATTCCGCGGACCGCGCGGTCAACGCTGGCGCGAAGGCGCCGTGAAGCGCGTCCTCGCGAACGAGAAGTATCTCGGGAAGTTGATCTGGGGCCGGAAGTCCATGGAGCGACGGCCTGGGACTCGCCAGCTCGTGGAACGACCACAGCCCCGCGACAAGTGGCACGTGCAAGAGCGGCCTGAGCTCCGCATCGTCAGCGACGACCTCTGGAACCAAGTGCTGGCCCGGAGGACCGCCGTTCGCCAGGCCCTGCCGGCTGATGCACGGCCGCTCATGCGCGGGAAGAACGCGGCCCTTCATTCACCCCACTTGTTTTCCGGGTTCATGACCTGCGGCTCGTGCGGAGGCGCCGTCGTCACGGTCACCGGTGGCCATGGCAGTCCGCGGTACGGCTGTCTCCGGTCGTGGCGCAACGGGACGGCGGTCTGTACCAACCGAGTCTCGATGCGCGCGAAGATCGTCGATGCTCACCTCCTCACGGCGCTCAGGCGCGAACTCCTCGAGCCTGCGACGGTCCAGTACGTCACCGATGCGCTGGGGCGCGCCCTCAACGATCGGATTGCGAACCGGCCCCAGCTGCTTGCTGACGCGGAACGCGAACGCCTGGAGGCCCGCCAACGGGTCCAGCGCCTCATTGCAGCGATTGAAAGCGGCATCCCCGCCTCCACGGTCGGCTCCGCGCTTGCAGAGCGCCAAGCCGACCTGGAGCGCCTCGACGCGACGATCGCGGACCTGTCGGCGCCCCTCCAACAGCGGCTCGCGGTCATGCCGGCGTGGGTCCAGCAGCAACTCGCAGACTTGGTGGGACTGTTGACCGACACCCCCGAGCGGACGAAAGCCGAATTTCTGCGACTTGAGCTTCGTGTGACGCTCCACCCGAAGCGTGACGATCGAGGGCGCGGCTACTACCGAGCGGATGTCGTGAACTCCCTGCCGTGGCTCGCTGGAACGCGAGACATTCGCAACGACGGCTTATCTACTGTGGATCGCTTGCTCCTTCGAGGAGAACCGTGAATTCCGTGCACGCAATCCGCTCAATCTGCCGCCGCAACTCGGTCATCGCGGGCGTGGAACCAATGAGTGGGGCGGCGCCATCGTGATTCCGAGCATCCGGGCCATCGCCGCGCAGCCGGATTCCCCGGCGGCGATCGATCTCGAGCACCAAGGACCCGAGGTGTGCGGCCGTGGAGAGCAGCTGAAAATCCCACTCCCCGATTTGGCAGCCTGGCTCGAACCGCGCTTCGAGCACGCCGCGGGTCTTCGGCGACGGCCCCATCACCTCGAATTCGGCCGATTCGCCCGTCGCCGGTGCACCGCGCGTGCGCCAGCGGGACTCCGCACCGCGCAGCCGTACGGTTTTGACCGGCAGCACCTGCCGGAGCGCTTCTTCAAAGGCCCCTCGGAAGGACGCCGTCTCGCGTCCGCCGATGATTCGCGCCAGCGTGGCCACAACGTCGTTGAGCCCGTGGCGGCGGTCGCGCTGTCTGGGTCGAATGCAGCGCTCGTCGCTGCCTGACTTCGCGTGTGTCGCATCCATGTCTGGTTCCTCCCGAAGAGTGGTGGGCGCCGAAGAACCAATTCGGATGCCACGTCGACGGAGCGCGGAAAGGACAGGCTTTAGCCTGTCCGGCCGGGAGAACGCGTGCCTACCAGCTCCGCTGCCCAGCGTTCATTGGGTAGTTGTTCCTCGTCCGGCGAGAATGACGGACAGCCTGAAGGCTGTCCCTACCGATCCGTTGCGCCGCTGCTCAGCATGCGGATCGAAACTGAATCCTCCGGACCGAACCGGCGATCGATGGGTGATCCGAGCCAGGACAACGGCCGATCGAAAAGCACACCGCCGCGGTACCGCAAACTGCCGTTGACGATGGCGAAGACCTCACAGTGGATGACCTGGGCGCGCACAGCGGCGCCGCGATGCGGGCCGTCGATGCGAAGATCGAGCACGGTCCCCGGCAGGAGCCGGTGCGTCGTCTCGACGAGGGCACCGCGCGGGCAGACGTTGATGACTTCGGCTGCGGATCCGGCCCGGACCCGGGCCGACACGATGCCGTCGAGCGGTACTGGCGCGCGACGCGGCCAGTGCCGGCGATCTTCTAAGGGCCGAGCAGTGTCCATGCGAGGCTCCGTGAGTCGAGCGTGAAGATACGAATGCGGCCGGTTTCGCCGTAGATCCGGACCGCGTACTGAAGGTGACGGCGTCCCTCGATGAAGAGCGTGCCCGATGTGGCCGTGCCGTCCGGGGAGAAGACCGCCATGTCGCTGGCGCCGAGTCGGATCGGATCCCCACCTGGCGCGACACTCCCGGGGTCGATGGCCGGAGTGCCCGGCGACGCTCCGAACTCCACGCCCGAGAACCGCGCCGACAGTGAGTCTGGCGGCGACACAGCGCGGTCCGCGCCGCTCACGATGTCGGCCGAGAGCACGCCGTTGCGGTTGCCGTCGAGGTATTCGGTGAATGAGAACCCGCTGCCGACGCGCACGATCTTCAGCGCGACCGACGCGTTGCGGCGGACGGCGGCCATGCGCGCCTGCTGAAGGCGCGAGGCCATGTACCGCGCGGCGCCCGAGGCGCGGGTCGCATCGAGTGACGCCGCGAGTTGCGGCGCCGCGATGCCAGCCAGCGTGGCGGCGAGCCCCAGAGCGAACAGCAGTTCGATCACGGAGAACGCCGCCACGTCGTGCCTCAGTCCTGCGCGGCGTCGGGCTTCGCCGGTCCGACCGTGAGCTGCGGGCGCAGCTTGAGGAAGCTCTTCTCGCCCACGCCCTGAACGTTCATCAGCTCTTCGATCTTCTTGAACGGCCCCTTCTTCTGCCGATACTCGATGATGCGAGCCGCCACCTTGGCGCCGATGCCGGGCAGCGTTTCGAGTTCGGCCGACGTAGCCGTATTCAGATTCACCATGGTGAGCGGCTTGGTGCCCATGGCCGGCGCGCTGTTCTGCGCGTGCGGAATCGAGACGGTCGCCACCGCCAGTACGAGAGCGAACACTACCTGTCGCAGCATCGGTCCTCCTTCGGGAGGGACAGGCCTCAGCCTGTCCGGAAAGGACCCGGACGCCGGCGCCCGCGGTGAGGTCGGGTTCCGCGTTGATGAACGGCGCCGGCCGGGTCGCCGTTCAGCAAGGCAAGCCGCGCGCCCGATCGTAGCCGTGCGGATCTGACACCGCAATCGATTGAGCTGAAGAGAGATGCGACGCGACGTTGTGGGACGGCCGTCCGAGGGGGGCCGCGGGCGGTTCAAACCGACGCCGCGAGTTGTCGATCGTCAGTTCATTCTTCGTCGGGCGGCCCGCCGGCGCGCGCCACGTCTTCCTGCCGCACCTTGTCCACCTTGAAGCGCTGCGCCGCGCCGATCATCTTGTCCATCACTTCGTCGAAGTCGAAGTCTGTCGACTTCGAAAAGCGAATCGGATTCACGCGCGCGACGACGAACGCCTTCAGATACGGACTCGTCATCCCGCGCTCTTTGAGCGCCGCCACCACCGCAGCCACCGCATCGTCGAGCTTCAGCACCTTGGCGGCCCGCCGCTCGCGTTCGCGCACCGCTGCCGTCATGGTCTCGTCGAGGAAATCGTCGATGCGCCGGAGGACGGACATGTACGCGCCGCCGCTGAGCCCGCGACGTTCTTCGTAGGCGGCGCCGAGCGTCAGGTACGGAGGCATTTCGAACTCGAACGCATGGTCGCTCTCCCGGCCGGCCTTCTGCTCCGCCATGGCCCGGGCCATGCGGATCGTCTCGAGCGACTTTTCCTTCACGTTGTGCGCTTTCTCGGTATTCAGCGCGAGGATCTTGAAGGCAATGTCCGGTTCCGGCAGGAGCAGGCCGACGACGGTCCGCGCGCCAAGCCTTTTCATCGCCTGGAGCCGATGGTTGCCGTTGGGCGTCCAGTAGCGATCGTCGTGCCGGACCATGATGATCGGGTCGAGAAAGCGTCCGACTTTTTCGAGCACGGTCATCAGCCGCTTGACGTGCGGCTCTGACGGATCGCGCTGAAACGGCGTCGGTTCGACGCGGTCGATCGGGACCGCCACCAACAACACAGTCGTTCCACCAAACGGATCGCGATAGCTGGCCAGCGCCGCCCCGCCGTCGGCCTCGACCTGACTGGCCAGCTTCCGCGCCTCGTCTGGAGCGGCTCGGACCTGTTCCGGAGTCAGTCCTACCGATTTGGGTTCGGACTTCTTGCGTCGCGCTGCCCGCTTCTTCTTGGCCACGGGCAGATTATTCCTCAGACACGTATAATCCGACCGCTTGCGTTTCCAGGCCGGAGTGTTCCTCACAATCGCGGTTCTTGCCCTTGCCGGCCCCGTCGCCGGACAGTCAAGCGACGCCGTCGGTTCCGCTCCAGGCGTGACCGTCGTCGACGGCATCACCATCAACGGTCCCGCACCGCCGACGGCCCCGGCGAGCGTTGCGCGGGATGCGCAGGGGCGCGTCACGCTACGCGCCACGCGGATCGCGGAGCCGCTGACGATCGACGGGCGTCTCGACGAAAGCGTCTACCAGTCGACGCAGACGATCAGCGGTTTCATCCAGACCGAACCGTTGCGCGGCGCGCCGGCCTCGGAAGAGACCGAAGTGTGGATCTTCTACGACGCCGACACCATCTACGTTGGCGCCCGTCTCTACGAATCGTCTCCCGAGAAGGACTGGGTGGCGAACGAAATGCGCCGCGACAGCAACAACATCATCCGGAACGACAACTTCGCGATCTATTTCGACACCTTCTACGACCGGCGCAACGCGTTCCTCTTCGAGGTCACGCCGATCGGCGGCATCTACGACTCGTACGTCACCAACGAACGCGGCCCGGGCAACATCGACTGGAACCCGATCTGGAAGCAGGAGGTCGGGCGCTTCGATAAAGGCTGGACCGCCGAAATGGCGATCCCGTTTCGCTCGCTTCGCTACAAGCCCGGCGAAGCCCAGGTCTGGGGCATCAACATGCGCCGCCGGGTCACGCGGAAGAACGAAGAGTCGTTCATCCAGCGGATGGAGCCGAATCAGGGCAGCGTGATCTTCCAGATTTCGCTCGGCGGGACGCTGGTCGGCATCGACGCGCCCTCGGGCAGCCGCAACCTCGAGATCAAGCCGTACGGCATTGCTGGCCTCACGAGCGACTTCCGCGCGACGCCGCAGGTCGCGAACGACCTCGACAAGGACGCCGGCTTCGACGTGAAGTACGGACTGACCCAGAACCTGACGGCGGACTTCACCTACAACACCGACTTCGCGCAGGTCGAGGTCGACGAGCAGCAGGTCAACCTCACCCGGTTCCCGCTGTTCTTCCCGGAGAAGCGCGAGTTCTTCCTCGAAGGTCAGGGCATCTTCGATTTCGGCGGCGCGACGGCCAGCGCGCAAGGTGGCGGCGGCGGTGGCGGATTCGGCGGCGGCGGAGGAAACAACCTGACGCCGCTTCTCTTCTTCAGCCGTCAGATCGGTCTCAACGCGGGGACCACGGTGCCCATCGACGTTGGCGGGCGTCTGACCGGGAAGGTCGGCAAGTACACGGTCGGCCTGATCGATGTGCGGGCCGGCGAGACCGCGACCACACCAGACACGAATTTTTCCGTCGTCCGCGTCCGGCGCGATCTGTTGCGGCGCAGCACGGTCGGCGTGCTCTTCACCGGCCGCTCGAACGCCATCGGCAGTACTGAGAGCAGCCAGTCTTACGGCGCGGACATCGCGCTCGGGCTGTACGACAACTGGACGATCAACGGCTACTACGCGCTGACCGACACCGGGGGCGCCGGCGACGACGACACCAGTTATCGCGGGCAGGTGATGTACAACGGCGACCGCTACGGCATGCAGTACGAGCGGCTCGTCGTCGGCGAACATTTCAACCCGCAAGTCGGGTTTCTGCGCCGCAGCGCCTTCGCGCGCAACTTCGCGGCGTTCCGCTTCAGCCCTCGCCCACGAGGTTCGCGGCGGGTGCGGAAGTACATCTACTCAGGCACCTTCGACTACATCACCGACCGGACCGGGCAACTGGAGACGCGGGAGGCGGAGGGTTTCTTCGGCATCCAGTTTCAGAGCGGCGACTTCTTCGCCCTCACGGCCACCCGCAGCTACGAACTGCTGACCAAGCCGTTCAGCATTCAGGGCGTGGAGATCCCGACCGGCGCCTATGCCTTCGGCGAAGTGAACACTTCGATGCAACTCGGCAGCCAGCGTCGCATTGCGGGCAATGTTGCGGTAACCCGCGGCAGCTTCTACGACGGCAATCGAACCGTCCTCAGCTACACCGGCGGCCGCATCGAACTCACGCCGCGCTCCTCAGTTGAACCCGGCGTGTCGTTGAACTTCATCGATCTGCCCCAGGGGCAGTTCACGACCAGACTCGTGTCAACGCGCGGGACATTCTCGTTCACGCCGCGCATGTTCTTCACCGGCCTGGTCCAGTTCAACTCGAGCAATCACACGATCAGCTCGAACATGCGCCTGCGGTGGGAATATTCGCCCGGCAGCGAACTCTTCGTCGTCTACACCGACGAGCGCGACAATCCGGAGCTCGGTCCGGTGGATCTCAAGAACCGCGCCTTCGTGGTGAAGATCAACAGGCTGCTGCGTTTCTAGCACCGAAATCACGCTGCACCCAGGACATCCGCGATGAACGCCGCGTGATTCCAGGCGTCGATGTGGACCGCCAGACCAAGACGGACAACGACCAGCCGCCGCGACGGAATCACCGTAGTCATCTGCGCTTCGTGACCGACGGCGTGGAAGGCGTCCGCCGGGATGCGCGACGCCGCGGCGGTGGCGCCGCCGAGTTCGGGTTTGAGCCTGAGCCACCAGTGCGCGCCGTACATGCCGTCTGGTGACTGCGGCGTCGGCGTCGTGCTGAAGCGGACCCAGCCCTCGGGAAGAATCCTTCGACCGTCCCACACACCGTCCTGCAGATACAGCTGGCCGAATCGCGCCCATTCACGCGCCGTCGCCAGCATGAAGGACGAACCGACGAAGTTTCCCCCGGCGTCCATTTCCATGACCGCGCCGCTCATTCCGAGCGGATCGAAAAGCGCGCGGCGCGGAAAGTCAGGGTACGCCGACTCCCCCACCACTCGGCGGACGAGCGACGACACAATGTTCGTTGTCCCGCTCGCATAGCTCCACGTCGTGCCGGGCGGAGACACGAGGGGACGCGAGGCCGCGTACGCTGCCGCATCAGGTTGGTGAAAGAGCATCTCCACGACGTCTGACGACAGGTCTTCGTAGACCTCCGCGAACGCCAGACCGCTCCGCATCCGCAGCAGGTCCTCGAGCGTGATCGCCGCACGCGGATCCGGCGGCTGCCACTCCGGCCGAAGCGCACGATCGGTCAACGCCAGCCGTCCCTGCCCGACCAGAATGCCGACGAGCGCGCTCGTCACACTCTTGGTGACGGACCAGCCTTGGAAGCGCGTCGTCTCCGAGAATCCAGGCGCGTAGCGTTCGGCGATGATCTCGCCGTCCCGCACCACGATGACCGCGCGCGTCCGGCGAAGGCGATCGGGATTCGGTTCTGCAAATGCCGCCGCGACGACCGCATCGAGCGCCGCGCCGCCAGTACTGCGCGGAAACGGCACCGCTTGGGTTCCGAGTGCCGGGTTCCGGGTGCCGGGTGCAGGGTTCCGGGTTCCAGGTGCGAGAAGCGTCGCGCCACTTACATCGCGGTAGACAGCGGTTCGCGGGCCGAGCCCAAACATAGAGACGGTCACTGTTCGGGTCTGCTCGTCGACACGCGTCTGAAAGAGCCGCATCGGCCAGTAGCTGTCGGCATGGATGTCGTCGACGCGGTCCGCGTCAATCGTCCGGCCACTGCCGAAAATGAGCGAGGTCAGGACCTTGGCTTTGTAGGCGGCGCCGACAATCAGGACGCGCTGCAACCGTGGCCATCCCCAGGCGGCCAGCGCCAGCACGATCGCTCCGACAAAGATCGCGATCACGCGGTTGTCTAGAACGTCAGCCTGACGCCCACATGGATCGAGTGCGGCGGCTCAATGACGGTCGGCGTCCTGAACCGGTCGCCGGTCATCACGTACTCTTCGACCTCGTTCGACCTGGTGACCAGATTGTAGAAGTCGAGGATTGCGTCCGCCTTGACCGGGCCCGCCCGGAATCCTTTCTGCAGCCGGATGTCGAGCGTGCCGGTGAAGGTGAACCGATTGCTGGCGTTTGGATAGGCGCGTACGACTTCCGCGCCCTGCGCCAGATTCGGCGCCAGGACATAGCGGGCAAACGGCTGACCGTCCTGATACCGCGCGATCACGCCGGCGTGGAAGTCCCACGGAAACCGGTAGGTCGTCGTCCACTTGATCGTGAACGCCCGGTCGGTGAAGAGCCGTCCGCTGGCAAAGGTCGCCGCATTCGGATTGGTGAAGGCCTCCCCAATCTGATCCTGATCGTTTTCCGTGGTCCGGAATCCGCGATTCCCGGCCACACCGCGGGCGATCGACGCGGTCGCCCCGAAGACGCTCATCAGTCCAGCGAACTGGCTCTTCGCCGTGAACATGAGCGCGAACCCGGTCGCGGCGTCCTGTTCCGGGTTGGTGAGCACGTAGCGGTTTCGTCCGAAACTTGCGGGCAACCGGTTGTAGACCGGGATCTCCTGATCGTCAACGGCATCGACGAAATCGAGCCCGGGATCCGGGATGGTGAAGGTGGAGTAACTCGCGGCAGTGACCCCGGTGTCGACGACGGCGATGAGACTCGCCTCCCGCCGGGCGACGCCAATCAAGTTGTACTGCAACCAGTCCTTGGCGCGCGATTCAATGCCGACGACCCACTCGTCCGTTACCGGACGCCCAAGTTCGGGATCGATGCCGCTGAACGTCGGATCGCCACCGGTGCCCGGCCCGACTCGATCGATGATGACCGGTGTCCCTACTCCTGTCGTGGCCGGCGCCCGGCTCACCAGGGCCGTCGACGCGTTGGGATCGCCGTACGCCAGCAGATCCAGGTTCATCCGGTTGGCTGCGCGGCGGTACCCGCCGATGAACGCCAGCTTCTTGATCTCGTTGAACTCCCACCGGAACGACGCCTGCGGCAGGATGTTCCACCACGTGACGCCGTTTGCGGCGCCTTCGGCGTTGCCTCGGCTGACATCGACGCGGAAGCCGGCGTCCACCGTCAGAAACGGTGAGACCTCCATCCGGTCGCTGGCGAAGAGGGCAACATTCGTCGAATGACGCTGGGACTCCGCCGGCATCGGCGCGAACGCCCAGTTCCGCGCCGGTGCGTTGTCGACGAGCTCGTTGATGGTACCGGCGAAGGATCCGGACGTCGTGACGTGGCTGCCGTCCACGTCCAGCCCCGCCATGCCGAAATGTCGCGTCGAGCCGCGATCGAACCGCTCGGTCGCCCGCGCGCCGACGCTCCACCTCGTCGTCGTTCGATCGGCGGTGCCGTCCACGATCAGCGGAATCGGTCCATCCAGAAGACGGTCGGCGGTCAACGTCGACGGTGAGCCGATGTCGTTGGCGCGCTCACGCCTCGTGACGCCACCGACGATCCGCCACTCCATGCCTGATGGCATCTTCTTCGACCACGTGGTCTGCATGTGGGTCGAGTGATCGGTCGTCGTTTGATCGCCCGTCAGGAGCCGGTTGGCGAACGGCACTTCCGTGCGTTGAATCAAGCCGAGCAGACGCCATTCGCTGGTCAGCGACGGCGCATACGTCAGGTGTAAGAACCCGGAGGCCAGATGCAGCTTCCGCGCCGGATTTACTTCGAGCGTGAAGCGTGACGACTCCGCGGATGACGCGCCGATGACCAGCCCCAGCCGCTCGCGGATCGGCCCGCTCACGAGAAACGCCGCCGACGCGGCACCGGCGAGGCGAACGACCGGCGGTGGCAGGCCCACAGGCGCTTCCGCGATGAGCCCGCCGCCTGACCCGCTGGCCTCGACCATCGTCGTCCACTCCGCCGTGGGACGGCGCGGTTCGAGAACCACACCGAGGCCGGGGGTGTTGATGTCCACGGGCATCAGGCCGTTGAGGATCTCGGCGCGCTCCCAGAACAGAAGTTCGGGAAACTGCAGCGCCGAGCCACTGCCCGACGGATCGCTGATATCGAGGTCGCCGATTCGAAACGTCGTCTGCGACGGCGAGGCGAGAAACCCGCCGATCCGCACATCGCCGCCGACGTTGAGTCCGGCGCTGTTGAAACGATCCGAAATCAGTTCCGGCTGCACGGTCTCGAGCGCGGTGTAGACGTTGTTGCCGAGCGGAAGGTCCGCCAGGATGTCGGCGGTCAGCCGCGTCGTCAGCACCTGCGGGGCGGGCGGCTGAGCGGGACTCGCCGGCGTCTGTCCGGCCGCAATTGGCGCGTCGGCCAGCAGTGCGAGTCCCATTCCGATCACGATCACTTCAGGACGCGAGAATCGCCGGCAGGCGCAGGCGACGGCAGTCAGCATAGACGGTGTCCTCATCGGGGCAGACAATCATACCCGTCACCATCGAGTAACATGACCGCGTGCGCGGCTGGTCGCTTCGTACCAAGATTCTTGCCGCTTCGGCCGGCACGCTGCTCGTGATGATCGGCGCGACGCTGGCCTACGTCCGCTGGCAGGCGAACGGCTTCGTCGCCGAACGGATCGCGGCGGATCTGGAAGGCAGTACCACGATCATCGCCGGGATCGAGGCCGAGCGCCTGGGCGCGCTGCAGCTGACGGCGCAAGTGCTCGCGTCGTTTCCGCAGTTCCGCGCGCTCCTCGAAAACACCGACGCGGCGACGATTCGCGACTTCCTCGCCGATTATCAACGGCGGACCGGCCGGGCCGACCTCCTCGTGGCCCTTGCGCCGGACGGCCAGACCCTCGCCCGGACTGATGCCATTACCGCCGTCGCCCTGGCCGGGGCGCAGGAGCGCTGGATTGCGCCGCTCCGGGCCGGACAACCCTCCCGTGGACAACTTGTCACTGACACCGGCGTGTATCACGCGGCCGCGGAAGTCGCCGAGGCCGGGGGCGTCGTGTTCGGCGTGCTGCTCGCCGGCGCGCGCCTGGACGACGCCTTTGCGCAACGCCTGCGGAATGCGACAAATGAGGAAGTGATCATTCTCTCGACCACCGGACCTCTCGGCTCGACGCTGCCTGCCGGCGAGGTCCCGTGGAAGAACCTGCGTGACTGGGCCGACCAGGCCGGCCCCGCCAAAGGTCAAAGGAGCGTGACCATCCGCGGCGAGGAATATGCGGTGCATGCCTCGCCTGGCAGCGATCCGTCGGTGCTCTACCTGACACTGCAGTCGCGCGATCGGGCTCTCGCCCCGTATCGCCGGATTCAGGGCGGCCTTCTGGCACTGGGACTCGTCGTGATCGGCCTCGGTGTGGGCGCAAGCGCGGTCCTCGCGCGGACAGTGACCGCGCCGGTCGCGCGTCTCGTCGAAGGCACTGAACAGGTCGCCAAGGGCAATTTCAGCGTCACGGTCGACGTGGCCACCGGCGACGAGCTCGGCGTCCTGGCCGCGTCCTTCAACTCGATGACCCGCGGCCTCCGCGAGCGCGCGGACATGCAGAAGTTCATGTCGCAGTCGACGATGGAGATGATTCAGTCGGCGGCGAAGACATCCAGCGGCGAGCGGAAGCGCCTGACGATTCTCTTCAGCGACATCCGCGGGTTCAGCCGCTTCGCCGAAGAGCGTCCGCCTGAAGTCGCCGTCGAGTGGTTGAACCAGTGCCTCGGCATGCAGGCCGATCTCGTCCGCAAACACAACGGCGACGTCGACAAGTACGTCGGCGACGCGGTCTTCGCCCTGTTCGACGGCGAGGACATGGCGTTCGATGCCGTGCGCTGCGCCGTCGAGATTCAGCGTCAGATGGAACAGCTGCCGGCGCCCGACGGCGAGCCGCTCGAGCTCGGCATCGGCATCGTGACCGGTGAAGTGCTGCTCGGAAGCATCGGCAGCCGCGATCGCCTGGACTACACGGCGATCGGCAATCAGGTCAATCTGTGCTCGCGGCTTTGTTCGATGGCCGGTCCGCGTGAAATCCTCATCGCGGACTCGACCTACAGCCTCGTTCGCGATCTCGTATCGGCGGAGCACCTGCAATCGGTCGCAATCCGCGGCCTCGCCAATCCCGCGGACGTCTATCGCATGACGATTTCACGAAGCGCCAAGCCCGCGTAACGAACAAAGCCTCACAGCGAGACCGCAAAGCGCGCAGAGCATTCTTCTGTAAAGAGAGAACTCTGCGGGCTTCTATGAAGCGGCTCTCCACGTCAATGCGTTTTCGATGATG
>CAZOAZ010000091.1:0-17897 GCA_964577955.1 uncultured Bifidobacterium sp.
GTTTGTGGAGCGCAAGCTACCACGTGGTAGCAGCCAGCCGCTTCATCTCATCTCGGTGTGAAGAGCGTTGCTCTTGCGATTCAGCGAGGTGCTGTGCCTCGTCCTGTGGGTGGAGGAGCCGCGCCGCGGCCCGCTGGTGGCGGCGCGCCCTTCAGGAAGATCCCGCCCTTGATCGTCGCCGCGGCGTTGAACCGCTGCTTCAGCGTCCGCATCTGACGCGCGCCGTCGTTGTACTCGAAGCTCCCTTGCTCGAGTTCGAGGATCGCGACGTCGGCGGTTACGCCGGTTTCGAGTGTGCCGATCTTCTCCGGCGCGTTCATTGCCCGGGCCGGTGTGGATGTCGCGCCGGCGATGACCTGTTCAAGCGGCATCCCCAAGTGCAGGAACTCGGACATCGGCACCAGCACGCTGGCCGGCTGGCCGTCGGGCGTACGGCTGATGTCGGTCGAGATCGTATCGGGCCACCATCCCTGGGCCGCCGCCTTCTCCGACACCGCCCACGAGTGGTGCGTGGTCGTCAACTGTCCATCGGTGAAGATGCCGCGGTCCTTCAGTGCCAGGATCTGCGGCAGCACTCTGTCGGACTGCTGACCGTCAGCGCCGAACAGGTTCGAATCGCGCTCGGATGGCGGGTTGAACGGGTGCGCAAGGATGTCGCCCGCCTTCAGGATGTTCAGCAGGTCGGGCTCGGTGGTCCAGTGCAGCATGATCTTCGTCCCGGTGGCGTCGGCGACTTCGCGCGCCGCCTTCAGGACGCCGATGTCGTGTGCGAGGTCGCTGTGCCTGCCGTTGACGCGCACCTTGACGCCGAGCAGGCGGTCGCGATTGCTGGTGATGATCTGAATCGCCGCCCGCGTGTTGATCATCGCCGGGTCGAGATAAATCTCGTTGGTGACGATGAGGCCGATCGAGGAGATGTTCAGGAGCGCGTAGATGCGCGTCTGCGCGCCTTCCATCACGTAGCGCCGCAGCCCCATGAACGATCCGGAACCGGTCGATCCGCAGTCGAGCACCGTGGTCACGCCGTTCTGGAAACCGACGATGTCGGAATCGACGCTGAGGTTGATGGCGTAGCGGTAGACATGCGTGTGCATGTCGATGAGGCCGGGCGTGACCAGCTTGCCCGCGGCGCTGTACACCTGACGCGCCTGCGCGACCGGAATGTTCTCGGCGATCCGTGCGATGCGGCCGCCGGCGATCGCGACGTCGCGGACCGCGGACAGCCGCTGCGACGGATCGATCACCCGTCCGCCTTGAATCAGCAAATCGTATAAGGGTGCCGCCGCCGCGCCTTGCGCGAACGCCGTCGCCGGCGAACCGGTCAGGCGCGACGCGACGGCCGCCGTCGCGGGAACGGCAGCGGCGGTTCCGATCTGCTGAAGGAACGTTCGTCGAGTCAGTCCTGCCATGACGCCTCCGGTGGCGGAAATTGTAGTTCAGCGGTGGACGGCGGTTGCTTCGTCCCAGCCGAGGAATGCGCCGATTTCGCGGAGAAAGATCGGCCACGCCGGCTCATGTTCGAGCAGCAGGTGATTCCGGCTCGCCAGCGGCACGAAGGTCGATCCGGTGATGCCGGCAGCGAGGAGCCGTCCCTCTTCGAATGGAACGACGCCGTCTTCGCGGGCGTGGATCACCAGGGTCGGCACCTTCAGGTTGCGCAGGATCGGCCGGACATCCAGGCCTGAGAAGGCTTCCATCAGCCGCGCGGCATTTTCCGGCGTCGTCGATACGCGCTGCAGATCGTTGAACCAGCCCATTTCCTCGGCGCCGGCGTCGGGAATGAACCGGCTCGTGAAGAGTTGACGGAAGGTCGGGTTGTTCTGCCCCCAGCCAAGCCGGGTGAGGTCGAGCAGCGCGCCGCGGGCCTCTTTTTCGCGCGGATCGGCCCGATGACGCCAGCCCCGGGCATAGGCGCCGCAGAGCACGAGATGGCTGACCCGTTCGGGGTGGCGCACGGCGTAGGAAATCGCGACCGCGCCTCCCTGGGAGATGCCGAGCAGCGGGAAGCGCTCGAGGCCGAGCGTGTCCACCACGGTTTCCATGTCGCGCACCCAGGCATCGAGCGACAGGTCCTCGACGTTCCAGTCCGACAGGCCGCAGCCGCGTTCATCCCATCGCACGAGCTGATGCCGCTGGGAGATCGCACCAATCCAGTGCCGCCACACGGGACTGTCCCACTCGTGCTCGATGTGCGTCAGCCAGTTGGCGGTCTTCACGAGCGGCGTCCCCGCACCGACCGCGGAGTAGGCGATGCGGACGCAGTCGGGCGTCGTGCAGAACCGGATCTCCTGTCGCAGCGATTGCACGGCGGCCGCCGGCGGTGTCGGCAGCACCAGCCGGCTCTCGCTGCCCGGCTCGGTCACGTTCGCGACGAACCGGTAGCCGACGCGCGGAACCGTCTCGATGAAGCGCTGGCCGTCGCGCTGTTCGCCGAGCGCGCGCCGCAGGATCGAAATGTTCTGATTGAGGTTGTTTTCCTCGACCACGGTGTCGGGCCAGATGTGCGACATCAGCTCGTCTTTCGTGACCAGCCGGCCGGCCCGCTCGAGCAGCGCCGTGAGCGTCTCGAATACCTTGATGGTCAACGGGATGGCGTGCCCCTGGCGGAGCAGCCGGCGCTCGCGGACGTCGACCTGGAAATCGCTGAATTCGTAGACGCGAGCCTCGCCGGTCGTCATCTCAGAACTAATTCAAAAAGGATTCAGGTCCGTCCAAGGACGCCGTCCACCCTCATCGCGCCCAATGAGAGTAACCGAAAGGAGCCTGTCATGGCGGCAATGTGGAACGGTGGACGGAATCGATTGGCAGTGGTAGTGGTGGCGACGTGGCTGGTCGCGGTGCCAGCGACGGCGCAGACCGTGATCGACGAACGCGTGTGGACCGGACTCTCGCTGCAGGGCCGTCTGCGTCCGGAGTCGCCGTGGCGATGGATCTCGGATTCGATGGTGCGCTCGCGCGACGGCGCCGCGACGCTCGACGCGCTGCTCGAGCGCGTCGTCGTCACGCGCGACCTGACGCGGCGCGCGAATCTCGGCTTCGGGTATCTCTTCGGCGTCGGCTTCCCGGCTGGTGGCACGATCCACGAGCACGCCCTGGTGCAGCAGTACGCCTGGAACGGCGGCGGCCGGCGCCGCGTGGCGCTCAAAACCCGCTTCGAAGAGCGATTCATCAGCGGGCAGGACGACGTGGTGTTGCGCGCGCGTCAGCTCGCGCGCGTGTCCTGGCCGCTCGTGTCGCGCGGCAGATTGCGCGGCGTCGCGTCGGGCGAACTCTTCGTCCAGCTCAATGATTCGTCACGAATCCCGGCGGGCTTCGAACAGAACCGCGCCTTTGTCGGCGTGGCGCGGCAAGTGTCACGCGAGAGCGCCGTGGAGATTGGCTACCTGAACGTCTACGCGCGGACGGGACCGGATCGCACCCAGATGAGCCATGTGATGTCGGCGGCGCTGGCGGTCGGTTTCTGAGGCCTGGCCATGAACGCGAATCATGCGGGCGTGGGCAGCTGGATCGAGCGGTGGGCGAGAGTGCGCGGCGACCGACTGGCGATCGTTCACGGTGAGACGCACCGCACGTATGCCGAGCTCGCAGGCCGAGTCCGGCGGCTGGCGCAGGCGTTGCGCCGCCTTGGCGTGAAGCAGGGCGACCGCATCGCCTGGATGGGGCCGAACCATCCGGCGTTTCTCGAGGTGTTCTTTGCCGCCGCGAAACTCGGCGCCGCCGTGGCCCCGGTGAACGAGCGGCTCGATCGTCCCGTGCTCGACCTCCTGTTCCACGACATCCAGCCGCGAGTGTCGCTTGTGCATCAGTGGCGTCCGGCTTCCGCCGGATTACATCAGTCGTGGCGTCCGGCTTCAGCCGGACCACAGGAAAGCCCGATCGATGTTTCCGACGATTCGCGTTGTGGATACGAGCGGATCCTCGCCGCATCACGCGACGAAGCCATCGACGACGAAGTGTCGTCTGATGCGCTCATTCTGCTGCCGTTCACATCGGGGACGACCGGGGTGCCGAAAGGCGTGATGCTGACGCAGGCGAACGTCACCTGGAATGCCATCAACGCCGTCGCAGCGTTCGATCTCC
The DNA here is from genome assembly GCA_964577955.1 of uncultured Bifidobacterium sp. Classification (GTDB taxonomy): domain Bacteria; phylum Acidobacteriota; class Vicinamibacteria; order Vicinamibacterales; family CAVVIG01; genus CADEEX01. The sequence continues at coordinate 4,081 of CAZOAZ010000091.1, forward strand.
GCGAAGACGACATCACGATCGCGCTCCCGCCGTTCCATCGGACCGGCGGGACCGGCGCGCTCGTCCTGCCGGTGCTGTTTCGCGGCGGAACAGTCGTCATCCCGCAAACGACGAGTCCTGACGATCTGTTGCAGGTCATCGAACGCGAGAAGGTCACCGTGGCGTTCACGAATCCAGATCTGCTCGAAGGCATGCGCCGCTCGACGCAGTGGCAGCACGCCGATCTGTCCAGCCTTCGACTCCTGGTTGCCGGAGGGACGATGGTCCCTGAGCGCCTGCTGCGCTGCTGGCGGGAGCGCGGCATCGATGTGCGGCAAGGCTACGGGCTGTCCGAGGCGGCACCGCTCGTCAGCGTGATGGATGCCGCGAGTGCGTCGACTCGGCTCGCTTCGTCCGGGCGACCGGTGTTGTTTGTAGATACGCAGGTCGTTGCGCCAGACGGAGCCGCCCTCGCCGCCGGACAGGTTGGCGAATTGCGCGTCCGCGGTCCGAACGTAATGGCCGGCTACTGGCGGCAACCTGACGAGACCCGGCGTACGTTCGCTGAGGACGGCTGGTTGAAGACGGGTGATGCCGCCTATCGTGACGAGGACGGCCGGCTCTTCATCGCCGGCCGGATGGCCGATGCCTACGAGTCCGGCGGCGAGGTCATCCATCCAGGTTTTTCCGAACGGGTGCTCATGCAACATCCGGCGGTCGAGGCGGCGTCCGTGATTGGCGGACCGGAGGGCGCGGTTGCCTATATCGTCGTCGCCGCGACCGCAGCCCATGCAACGACATCGGAGTTGTCGGAATGGTGCGGCCGCCATCTGTCGGCCGCGGCTCGTCCGCGCGCCATCCGGATCGTTGATTCGCTGCCGAAAAACTCGAACGGGAAGGTTCGGCGGGACCTCCTTGCGAAATCCCTGGAGTTCGCCTGAGACTCGCGCTGGCGGCGCTCGCTAAGGTGCATGTGGAGGTTCGACATGCCTTCTCTTGCACGCCTCGTTGCCGTCAGCGCGCTTTCACTCGCCATCGCATCGTGCGCCGGCGATCCGTCGCCGCTCGGTCCGACGCCGCCCTCGACCAATCCGCCGCCAGCCGAGACACCGACACTGATGGTGTTCCACGAACCAAGTACCGGATTCTCGTCCTCTGATCTCTACGATGCACATGACCAGGTCATTCAATTGACCCACGGCGGCGATCTCGTTTTTTCGGCAACGGGCGTTCGAGTCCACGGTCCGGCGGTCGCGGCGTACTCCAATTACTATGGACCGCCGACCTACTTCATCGCTTCCCAGACGCAAATGTGCGACGACCCCTGCGATCTGTCAGTACGGTTCGGTGCCGACGGCGGGCGCCGTCGCGCGTATTTGACCGTGGACTACGGCCACTTCAATCCCGGAACGCGCGTTGACGTCGCGGTCGTCAACGGCGCCGTTGCCGTGACGCAGACGGCTACCTATCCACCCGGAACGCCCACGCTGTCCGGCACCATCACCGAGATGACGCCGGCCGGCCGGGTCCCGGTTGCTGGTGCGCTCGTGTCGCGAGGTGTCCCGGCCGGTTGGCAAAGCGCCTACACCGACGAAGACGGTCTCTACACGATCCGGGGATTGACGACCGGTACTGACGAGGTATCGGTCGGCAAAGAAGGCTATCAGCGCGAATCACGCCAACTGCTGCTGACCGGGGACACACAGCTCGACCTTCAGCTCACGCGGCGCTGAGGTCGTGACCTACCTGCCGGCCTTGAGCTCCGCGTAGACCTGACCGAGGAAGCGGTCGCCGGTCGTGCCAATCTGCTGGACCTTGGCGTCGAGATCGGCGAGCGGCTTGGCGGCAATCACTTCTTCCTGCGTCTTGCCTTGCGCGATGAGCGCCGCGACGCGGTCGCGGATCGTGATGATCAGGTCGCGGTTGGCGGCGATCGCCGTCTTGTCCACGACCGGCCCGTGTCCGGCCACGATCTTCGTCGTCGGCTTGGCCAGCGCGATGACGCCGTTCAGCGCGTCGATGACACCTTTGAGGCTGCCGCCGTTGTTGCGGTCGATGTTCGGATACTGAATCGACCGGTAGAAGTCGCCGACCATCAGCACGTCGGCCTTCGGGAAGTAGACCATCGTGTCGCCGTCGGTATGGGCGTTGTTGACCGGAATCAGCCGCACGTCTTCGCCGTTCATGTGAATCGTCACTTCGCCGCGATACGTCAGGACCGGCAGGTTCGCGGCTGGCGGCGGGTTGTTGCCGCCGGCCAGGTGCCCGCGCAGTTCGTCGCGTGAGAGCAGCGCAACGCCCATCGCCGCGAAGCTGGCGTCCCCGCCGGTGTGATCGGGATGGTGATGCGTGTTGACGAGAAAGCGGATCCGGCCGTCGGAGATCTTCTTGATCGCCGCCATCAGCTTCTCGTGCATCTGCGGCGTCTGCGCATCCACCATGAAGATCCCGTCGGGGCCGACGAGGATGCCGGCGTTGCCGACCAGCACCGGTCCGACGGCCTCGAGCCGGTAGAAGTTCGGCGCGAGTTGCGTCGCCTGTTCTTCCATCTTGCTGTAGTCGGGCGGCGCCGGGGCCTGCGCCTGCGCGAGCGACGCGCCGGCGAGCAGTGCGGCGCCGAGGGTCATGGTGAACGCGTGACGTGACTTCATCTGCTTACTCCGTTCGGTGGCGTCCGGCTTCAGCCGGATGTCTCCGGTAGGGACAGGCTTTAGCCTGTCCGTTTACTCCGCAGGCTCGATCTTGAGCACCGCGCCGTCGACTTCTTCGGTCAGAAGATAGATCAAACCGTCCGGACCCTGACGGATATCCCGAATCCGCTGTTTCAACTCCGGCAGGATCGTTTCGCGGCGCGTTTCCCACATCTTGTCGTTGAAAACGACTCGCTCGACACCGGTCGCGCCGTTGTTGGCGCGGCCGCGGATGACGATGCCGGTCATCAGGTTGTTTTTCCAGGCCGGGAACTTGTCGCCGGTGTAGAAGAGCAGCCCGGAGGGTGTAATCCCCGGAACCCAGATGAGCAGCGGTTGTTCGATTCCGGCCGTCGTCGGATTGCCCATTGGCGACGAGTCGTTGTTACGTCCCCAGCCGTAGTCGGGCCAGCCGTAGTCGCCGCCGGCCTTGAGGATGTTGATCTTGTCGCCGCCGTACGGGCCGAGTTCGACATGGAACATCTGTCCCGTTGCCGGATGCGCGGCGAGGCCGAACTGGTCGCGGTGGCCGATCGAGAAGATCTCCGGCCGGGCGTCGGCCCTGCCGACAAATGGATTGTCCTGAGGAATCGTGCCGTCGTCTTTCAGACGCAGCACCTTGCCGGCGACGGTGTTGAGGCTGCGCGGGCCCGGACCGCCGGCCGCGCCGCTCACCGTCATGTAGATGGTGCCGTCGGGGGCGAACGCCAGGCGAGAGCCGCCGGCTGTCGACGGATTGCTGACGTACAGTTCCTGAATGTTGGTCAGCGTCGTCCCATCCCAGCGGCCGCGCGCGAGCACCATCGCCTGCGTCGTCTCGCTGAGCGGCTTGGCGTAGTCGAAGTAGACCCACTTGTTCTGCGCGAACTGCGGATGCGCGACGAGGTCGAGCATGCGGCGCATCGGCGGCAGCCCGGCGAGCGGCTTCGGATCCAGCACGCCTTTGCGGATGGCGCGAATCTCGTTCGAGTTCCGCAGGCTCACCAGCATGTCGCCGTCGGGCAGAATCAGCAGACTCCACGGCCGATCCATGCCGCGCGCCACGACCGAGACCCGCACCTTCTGCTGGAAGGTCTCGAAGACCGCCGGCAGCGTCGGCAGCGGATAGCCGCCGCGGCCCTGGCGGCCGGTCGGAATCGTGGGCGCCGGTGCGGCTCCTTGCGGGCGGGGTGGGGCGGGGTTCTGGGCGACGAGACCGGTGCCGGCCAGCACCAGGCCGGCCGCAAGCGTGAGCACGAAACGTCCGCGAAACTGCAGCATCCTATTCCTCCACGAGCTCTTAACACCCGAGCCGTGCCGATTATTCACAAGCGTCCTGAAATCTTACGTTGATCCAGTGGACAGCCCGCTAGGGCGTGCCGCGGCCGATCCCCGACGCGACGGCCGCCTGGCGGGCGGCGTCCGCTTCCGGCTTCAACAAGTACCCCGCGCGCTCGAGCGCGTCGGCCGCCTTCGTGAACGCATCGACGAAGGCCTGATGCGACGGGTAGAGCGATGCCAGCGTCGCTCGGTCAAACGGAATCGTATGGCCGAACAGGAAGCAGAAATTCTGTGCGCCCGGCGTAGGGTTCGCGACATCATTGCGGCGCCCGTCGATCGTGGCCGTCGGCGCTTCGACTTCCGGCAGCCGGATCCCGCCTTTGGCGTTCCCGAAGCGATCGCGAGCAACGGGATCCGCAGATCTGAGGTCGCCGAGTTCGATCGCGGGCGACTGTGGCGGCACCGCACCGTCCTTCACCCAGCGAACGAGCGCGTGAAGGCCCGCCTTGACGACCGCGTGATGGGGCGCCGAGTTGAGCGGCTCCTTGCAGCCCTGGCCCATGTCGAGCGCGGGCGGAACCTCGACGACCCAGCGCGGTGTTTCGGCGTGCGCCCCACCGGCAATCTCCCAGCGCCGATAGTGCGGATTTGGATCCTGATGGGTCAGGTGCGCACCGAGCGTGAGCATGTCGCCTTCAGTCTGGACATCCAGGACCGGAACGTCGGTGTCGGTCCGGATGTGCGCGCCAACCGGGATTGGCGTCTCGGCATCACGCCCGAGCGCATCCGCGGACAGACCGGCCGCGTTCCCGCCGCGGCTGTGGACGAAGTAGCCATTGAAGGCGTGCGTCAGCGGATGAAAGGCGTTGATGTAGGTGACCAGGCGAAATGCCGACTGCGAACGCCCTGTGGCGAGGATGTGTCGAACCGTCAGGCCGGCGAGCGGATTGTTGGCGGGTGGATGCCGGATCACCTGCGCGGCCTGCGAATAGATGTCGTATGAATACGCGTCGCCGGGATGGATCAATGATCCATAGCGTGCCGGATCCCAGGCTTTCAGCCCGGTCGCGCTGTTGACGCCGACGGCCTGCGCACCGACGCCGACCCAGGCGTATCCCTCGCGCACCAGTTCTTCCTGCATGTGCATGAAGTCGGCGGCCCCTTCCGACTGCGCCGTCACGTTCAGCCACTCGACCACGACCACGCCGTTGAAGCGCGCAGCGTTCGTGGGCCGGCGAATGAGCAGGCGAATTCTGTACTGAGCGGTCGGACCCGGCGTCATCGACCACCGGCCATCGACGCCCCATGCGCCGGCCTTGGTAAAGGCGGTCGCGCTCCCCGCGATGAAGCGCTCTTCCTCGACGAAGCCCGGAATCGGTGCGGTGAGCGCGGCGAAGGGCTGACCACGCGTTCCACCGGTGACTGGCCCGCTGACGACGGGCGTCGACACGGGTTGGGCGGCGGAGCTTGATGCGATCAGCGAGACGACGGTGAGAACGGCGAGCGACGCGAAGACCGTGGATTTCATCGACGCCTCGATTTTTGACGGATGTGGGGTCCGCCTTCAGGCGGACCTTCAGAGGTCCGGCTCAAGCCGGACGCCACAAGTCGCTCGCAGCCTACACCAAAGGACGGCGGCCAGGACGCCTACGTTCAAGGGTTTCGCGCCGCGACGCCACTTCACTCCCGGCACCAACCTGCGGGCTTTCCATTGTCCGCAACGCGTCGAGCTATCGTGGAATCCGGCTTCAGCCGGATTTGTCCGGCTCCGGCTGAAGCCGGAGCCCACAAACTCCTCAGCGCAGTAGATCGAACTGCTGCACGTACTTGACGACGAATGCGCGGTTCACCGGACCGAGACCGTTGAGTGATTCGGTGTCGTTGTAGACCACGAAGAGTCCAGTGCCCGCGGTCTGCAGCCAGTGGAAGCGCAGATTGGTCGACCAGCGATCGGTGCGATCGTTGTACTGAACGAGGCTCTGCACGAAGATAGACGGCGTGAAGTTGTAGGTCACCCGCATACTGCCCAGGTTCGTTTGAAAGGTGCCTTGCGGGAGATCGATGCCGCGGTACGTCCACGAGGTGTCGACCGCAAACGTTCCGCCGTCGCGAATGATCGCCTGGAACGTGTGCGTGTTCTGGTTCCCGCTGAGAAAACGTCCAACGTCCCACTGATGGCGCCCGTAGAGCCAACGCCGGCGGTCGGTGTTCGACCGCAGTGTGAATCGCAGGCCGCCGTGTTCGCCGGGCGGGACAATCACACCTGGGTAGACCTCGAACGGCCGGTCGAGTCCTTCCCACGTGCCGTTCAGCGCACCGCTCAGAAAGTAGCCGTTCTCCCAGTCCCAATGGTTGTCGACGTGCAGTTCGGCGTTCTGCAGTCCCTGGCCATCGAGATAGTCGTAGCGTGTATAGCCGATGTGCGGCAGGAACTCGCGGAAGCCCCAGCCGCGGATTCGTTCCTGGCGCATCGTCTCCTGCACGCGCACGTACCAGCGGCGATAGCCGAGCGTGTTCTCCAGATACCCGACCTCCGGATTGAAGTCCTCGCCGACTTCTCCGTAGTGGAAATCCACCGCGGTCTTGCCGTCGTCGTAGCGCGAGGTCGTATTCCAGGCGTACTCGCGTCCGGTCAGATCCGGTGTCTCGGTGCGGGCGACGTAGGCGCTGGTCGAGAGACGCTCACCGACGCCAATCCGGCCGTCGACGCCGTACGTGCGGTTGAAATCGTCCGGACCGGAACGATCGCCGGTGGCCGTCCGGTTGACGAAGATCGCGCCGAGGCCGGAGCGGCTCGGCAAGTCGCGGGACATGCGCAGGACGCTGAAGTTGTTGCCCGCCTGGCCAAAGGCGTCTTCGGTCTGCATGTTCATGAGGCCGACGTTGTACCCCGCGGCCTTGCCGCTCAGGCGCGCGCCGCCGGCGATCGGCACCAGCTGTCCGTCGTTGTCGAGACCGATCCGGCGTGTAAAGAACAGATCGAGCCCGTCGGATCCGACCTGGAAGAGTCCAGAATTCTCGAGGAAGAACGGCCGCTTCTCGGGGAAGCGGATGTTGAAGCGGGTCAGGTTGATCTGCTGGGTGTCGACTTCGACCTGCGCGAAGTCGGTGTTGTACGACAAATCGAGGTTGAGGCTGTTGGTCACGCCGACCTTCGCGTCGATGCCGAAGGCTGCGTCGAGGTCGGTTTCGGCGCCGGGGGTGAAGTTGCGGTCGGCCGAACTGACGCCGTAAGGAAGGAGCTTGAAGTTCCTCGGCTCGGCCAGTTCGAGGCCGCTGACTTCGCCAGCGGATGAGAGCCGCGACAGCTCGAACTGGCGCGGCAGCGGCGCCCAGTACGTGCGTTCGCGGGCGCGCTGGATGTTGCGCATGAAGTTCACACCCCACGCCTGCGGCGGCGGGCCGTAGCGCAGCGTGCGCAACGGGATCCGGAATTCGGCGGTCCAGCCGTTGTCGGTGCGTCGCGTGGTCACGTCCCAGCTCGCGTCCCAGCTCGAGCTCGGGTCGCCCTGGCTGCGTACCTGCGCGTCGTATTGCGCGCCGGACGCGTTGGTGCCGAAGACGAAGCCGTTCTGCCGATCGCGAAACGTATCGAAGATGATCTGAAAGGAATCCTGATCGCCGAGGCCGGCGTCGCGGCTGGTGTCGGTGACGACGATCTGCGACGGATCGTCGTCGTGAAGCACGACGCCGACGAAGATCGCGGTGTCGTCGTAGGCGAGGCGGACCTCGGTCCGCTGGCTGGCCGGCTGCCCTTCGAGCGGCTCGGCCTGGACGAATCCGGTCAGCGCCGCCGCCCGATGCCAGACGTCCTCGTCGAGGGCGCCGTCGATCGTCGGTGGGACGGTGACACGTGTCGCGACGGCGGTCGGGCGGCTGCCGGCCCCTTGGGCAAAGGCCGGCACAGCCAACGCGGTCACCGAAAGAGGCGCAATGAGTACATGCAGAAGTCGTGCATGAAGAAAACCGCCGTTGATCATAGGAAGCGTCTACTTTGCCATAATCCCCACATGACCCGGCCGCCGCTCGCCCAAGACACCGGGCCCGACATCGAGCACCGACAGGTCGAAGGCTGGCGGCGGATGACCGCGGAGCAGAAAGCCGCAGCGATCACGGGACTGACGCGGGCGACGTTCGATCTCGCCTTGGCCGGTGTCAGGGCCAGATATCCCGACGCTTCGCTGCGCGAGCAGCTTCTACGGCGCGCCATCGTCCTCTACGGACGCGAGCTCGCCGCCCGCGCCTACCCTGAGATCGACCGGTTGGGGCTTGAGTGATCCACGCCGCCGACCCGTTCGCAGTCGCTCTGCGGGTGACTGACGCGCTTGAACAGCTCGGCGCGATTTCCACCATCGGCGGTTCGCTCGCGGCCTCCTTTGCCGGCGAGCCTCGCTCTACCGTCGATATCGATATTGTCGCTGCCCTCGATGACCGTCATGTCGAACCACTGGTGGCCGCGCTCGAGCGTGACTTCTATATCGATCCCGAGGCGCTGCGTGGCGCGATCCGGACGCGCGGCAGTACGAATCTGATTCATCACGAGACGCAGTACAAGGTGGATCTCTTCGTCGCCGGCGGCACGCCGCTCGACGCGCAGCAGCTTGCCCGGCGTCGAGCGATCCGCTTGGGCGAGCGCACACTCTTCATTCATCCACCCGAGGACATCCTCTTGCAGAAGCTTCGGTGGTACCGGAGTGGCGGCGAAGTATCGGACCGGCAATGGCGGGACGTGCTGGCGATCGTCCGAACGCAGGGCGCACACCTCGACCGCGGCTACTTGACCGCCAACGCGCCACTGCTCGGTGTACAGGATCTTCTCGAACGATTGCTCAATGAGGCATAACCGACGATGACGGGACGATTGCTGGCTGTTGCCGCCATCATGCTCCTGCTCGGCGTCAGAGTGGTCGGCGCTCAGGATGCGACGCTGCGAGTGGAAGTTCGCAGCGAGACCGGGCCCGTCCGCGACGCCGAGGTCCTGCTTAACGGCGCCCGGCACGCCACTGATGCTCAAGGCGTCGTGCTCGTCACGCTCGCGCCTGGCCGCGTCGAGATTGTCGTCGTCAAGCCGGGATTTGCGCCGGCGTCGGCGGTGGCCGACCTCAACTCGAGCCAGCAGTCCGTGCGGCTCGAGCTCACGCGCGACGCGGCGGTTGAAGAGCACGTCACGGTCTCGGCGACGCGAACGGATCGCGGGATCGACGATCAGCCGATGCGGGTCGAGGTTCTCGATCAAGAGGAGATCGACGAGAAGGCGATGATGACGCCGGGCGACGTCGTCATGATGTTGAACGAGATGGGCGGCATGCGCGTTCAGGCGACATCGCCATCGCTCGGCGCGGCCAGCGTGCGCATTCAGGGCATGCGTGGGCGCTACACGCGGTTTCTGTCAGACGGCCTGCCGCTCTTCGGTGAGCAGGTTTCGCTCGGCTTGATGCAGATTCCGCCGCTCGATCTCGGCCGCGTCGAAGTGATCAAAGGCGTCGCGTCCTCGCTCTACGGCGCCGGCGCGATGAGCGGCGTCGTCAACCTGGTGTCGCGACGGCCAGGCGAGAGATCTGAGCGTCAGTTCCTGTTCAATCGATCCGCATTCGGCTCCACCGACGTCGCGGCCTGGCATTCGGGGCCGTTGTCCGGGCGCTGGGGCCTGACGTTTCTCGGGAGCGTGAACGGGCAGCCGCGGGTGGACGTGGACGACGACGGGTGGGCGGACCGGCCGAAGTACGAGCGCGTCGTCGCGCGGCCGCGGCTGTTCTGGGACGATCAACACGGCCGCACGTTCTTCGCGACCGTTGGCGGAACCTGGGAAGACCGGATCGGCGGCACGCTGCCAGAGGCCGCGCTCCCGGCCGGCGGCCCGTACGTCGAAGGGCTCGAGACGCGCCGCTACGACGTCGGCGCGGCGTTCCAGTCGCTGTCGGGCAGCTGGGTCTGGAGTGTCCGCGGCTCGTGGTCGTCCCGGCATCAGCAGCATCAGTTCGGCGAGGTCGTCGAGCGCGACGATCGCGACACCGGGTTCGCGGAGTTCACCGCGCGGCGGAGCGTCGGGCCGCAGACGATCGTCGCCGGGGCGGCGATCGAGCGGGACCGCTTTGACCCGATCGACACGCCGCGGTTTGCCTTTACCTTCACGACGCCGGGCGTGTTCGTGCAAGACGACGTCGATCTGGCGCGCTGGCTGTCCGTGTCCGCCAGTGCGCGTCTGGATCGGCACAGTGCCTTCGGCGTGTTTGTCAGCCCGCGGATCTCCGGGCTGATTCGCCGCGGTCCGTGGTCGAGCCGGGTGTCTTATGGCCGCGGCTTTTTCGCGCCGACCCCGATCACCGAAGAAACCGAGGCCGCCGGTCTTTCGCGGCTGACGAATGTCGGTGCCCTCGAGCCGGAGCGCGGTATCAGCCAGTCGTTCGATGTCACGCGCGCCGCCGGACCGCTTTCGCTGACGCTCACGTTGTTCCATTCGCGCGTGGAGGATCCAATCGAAGTGGAACGGACCGGTCGCTTCACACTCGCCAATCTCGCGTCGCCGACGACGAATACCGGGCTCGAACTGCTCGGCGTCTGGAAGTCGGAGGGGCTGTCGGTCGTCGGCAACTACGCATACGTCAGGTCGCGCGAAGAGGGCGAGAGCGGGCCGGTGGCGGTGCCGCTCACGCCCGAGCACAGCATCGGCGTGGACGCCGCCTGGGAATGGGAAGAGCGCTGGCGCCTCGGCGTCGAGTGGTACTACACGGGCCGGCAGCGGCTCGAAGCCAACCCGTACCGCGCCGAGAGCGAGCCCTATCAGGTATTCGGCATTCTGATCAGCCGGCGGGTGAGAGGCGCGCTGTTCTTCCTGAACGGCGAGAACCTGACCGACGTGAGGCAGACGCACTGGGATCCGCTGCTCCGCCCCACACGCGGTGTCGACGGCCGCTGGGCCGTGGATTCGTGGGCGCCGCTCGACGGCCGCGCGATTAACGGCGGCGTCCGGGTCACTTTCTAGCCGATTCGAACGGCTCCCCCGGAAAAGTCCGCGCCCTCCACTGAAAAATCCGCGGGGTTGCGGCCCGCGCGGGTCTCGGCGCGGCATATTCCGCGGGTTCGTGGGGCCTCAGAGGGCCGCGAAACGGTGCGCGATTTGCTACCTGTTCCGCCCGAACCGCCATGAACGCCCACGTGCCAGGCGAAGCCCAGCGAATCGTCGTCGAGTATGTCCGGATGCTCGAGGACGACATCCTGCGCCACCGGCACCCCGGCCGCCTCGATGCGCTGCCGTTCGCAAAGTCCACCATCAGAACGGCGATTCGCACGTCGGTGCAGTATCTGGCGGAGTCCCGGCAATTGACCGAGGAACTGCGCGCCTATTTCGAAACCGCGTATACCTCGCTTGCCGACTACGTCGAGGCCGAAGTGGCCGACCTGCTCGCGGAGTACGCGCGCGCGGCTGAATCCTTGACCGCCGGGCCGTCACGACCCGACGACAAGACCCGATCCCAGGCCTGGCGAACGGTCGCGGATGCCGGCGTGCTCGCCGGTGCAATCGCCCGCGCGATTGCTGCGGAAGCCGAACAGCTCCGGGCCGAGTTTCACGACCTGATCCCGGCTTGATCCCGGGCGAGAGTGATTGAAGGAGGCACGCATGAGCCCGGCGACCGGCGCATCGTCTCACGAGGAACCGCAGGCGGTCCCGCTGCGGCTTCGATCCAGAGCCGAGATCGAAGCCGAAGTCGAGCGGCGTGTTGCGGCGGAACGGCAGCGTCTCGAGAGCGGGCGCCGCGCTGGGGGGCCGGATCACTTCCGGCGGTCCGTTGAACGTCCGTTTACGGCGGCGGAACGGCATCGCGTGACAATCCTCTTCGGAGGACTCACGTGGAAACACGAGTGGTTGATTCGCTCGGCGTTCGCATCGGCGGGATACCGCGTCGAGCTTCTGCCGACGCCAGACGTGGCTGGATTTCAGCTGGGCAAGGAGTTCGGCAACAACGGCCAGTGCAATCCGACGTACTTCATGACCGGCCATCTGATCAAATACCTGCAGGGGCTCGAAGCCAAGGGGCTCTCGCGGCAGCAGATCGTGGACGACTATGTGTTCTTCACGGCCGGTTCCTGCGGTCCCTGCCGCTTCGGCATGTACGAAGCGGAATATCGTCTCGCGGTCGAGAACGCCGGGTTCCACGGTTTCCGGGTTCTCCTCTTCCAGCAGGACGACGGCATCAAGGCCGCGTCGGGGGAGGCGGGGCTGAAATTCACGGTCGACTTCGGTCTCGGTGCGTTGAATGCGCTCACCTTTGCCGATGTCCTGAACGACGTTTGCTGTCAGATCCGGCCTTACGAAGTGGAGCCGGGCGTCACCGAGCGGATCTCGAGGACGATGATGGACGGCCTTGCGGCGGCGCTCCGCGATCGCCGGATGTTTCATGTCTCGGACCGCGCGCCGGCCTGGCTGGCGGCGCGGGTGCTCGGCCACCGCACGCTCGAATCGATCACGCACACGACCGGGAAGATCGTCGACCATCTCTGGGGCGCGCAGACGAAGAAAGCGCTCGACGCCGCCCGGGAGCAGCTCGCGCAGATCGACGTCGATCGGCTGCGCGTGAAGCCGATCGTGAAGGTCACGGGCGAGTTCTTCGCCCAGACGACCGAGGGCGACGGCAACTTCCACATGTTCGAGTTCCTCGAGCGCGAAGGCGCCGAGATCAAGGTCGAGCCGATCGCCAACTGGATCATGTATCTGCTGTGGCAGGCCAAGGCGCATCGCCACGACCGGAAGTGGCTCGACATGACGAGGCCGCCGCGGACGGCGGTTCACAAACGGGCGCGCGCGGAGCTGAAGTTCTGGCAGAAGCAGATGGTGTTCACGCTCGGTGAGCGGCTCTACGCGCATCTCTATCGCCGCGCCGCTGACGGCCTCGGCGGAATTGCGCACGAGCTGCTCGACATGGAGAAGCTGGCCGCGCTCGCGCAGCCGTACTACCACCGCTTCGCGCGCGGCGGCGAGGGGCACCTCGAGGTGGCCAAGAACATCTACTACACGGTCCATCAGCAGGCGCACATGGTGCTGAGCCTGAAGCCGTTCGGGTGCATGCCGTCGACGCAGTCCGACGGCACGCAGTCGGCGGTGATGAACCACTTCAAGGACATGATCTTTCTGCCGATCGAGACCTCGGGCGAAGGCGAGATCAACGCGCACAGCCGCGTCCAGATGGCGCTCGGCGAAGCCAAGGCCAAGGCGAAGCAGGAATTCCAGCAACGGCTCGAGTCGACCGGCAAGCGCCTCGACGACATTCGCAACTACGTTGCCGAGCATCCCGAACTCCGGCGCCCGTTCTACCGTGTGCCGCACACGGCCGGCGTGACCGGGACGGCGGCCAACTTCGTGCTCCACGTCAGTCGGCGCATGAATCGGGACCGCAGGCGGTCGCCGTTCTTCGTGGCGCGCAGCGGCGCGGCGGCGAGGTAAAGCGATGGCGCCTCATGTGCTCGTCGGGATCGACGTCGGCTCGACCACGGTCAAGGCGGTGGCGGTGGACGCGGCGACCGATCGCGTCTTGTGGTCCGACTACCAGAGGCACGAGACCAAGCAGCCGGAGAAGACGCTCGAGTTTCTCGGGCGCATCGAAGCTGATCTGGGTCTTCGCGTCGGTGGCTGCCGGGTCTTCATCACCGGCTCGGGCGGCGCCAGCATCGCGCCACACCTTGGCGCGAAGTTCGTTCAGGAAGTCACGGCGGTGTCGCTCGCCGTCGAGAAACTGCATCCGGAGGTCCATTCGGTCATCGAACTGGGCGGACAGGACGCCAAGATCATCGTCTTCAAGCCCGAGGCCGAGACCGGTCGCAAAAAGAAGATCCCGTCGATGAACGACAAGTGCGCGGGCGGCACCGGCGCGGTCATCGACAAGATCAACGCCA
>CAZOAZ010000092.1:0-17879 GCA_964577955.1 uncultured Bifidobacterium sp.
GCAGCCGGCGCCGGTGCGGCAGCGGAAGCTGGCCGCGGTGCGGGACGCGGCGGTCCGGTCGGCGCGGCGGCCGGCGCCACGAAGGGTCATCAGGTCTTCAAGTTCGCGCCCGACGGGAAGCTGCTGTTGACGATCGGCGTGCCCGGCGGCGCGGTGGATCCGGAATGCTGCTATCAGCCCAACGACGTGCTCGTGACGCCAGCCGGCGACATTCTCATCGCGACCATTCACGGCGCCGGCGGCGGCTGGATCTACAAGTTCGACAAGACCGGCAAGTTCGTCTCGAAGTTCGGCCGTCCCCAGGGCGGCAGCGAGCCGGCGCCTGGCGAGCTGAACCAGCCGCACACGCTGGCGATGGACTCGCGCGGCCGGCTCTTCGTCGGCAGCCGCAGCTGCAACTGCGTGCAGATCTTCGATCAGAACTTCAAGTTCATCGAAGAGTGGAAGCAGTTCAGCCGCCCGAGCGGCGTGTTCATCGACAAAGACGACATGCTCTACGTCGCCGACTCGGAATCCGGACCGAGCAACAACACGACGCATCCCGGCGGCTGGCAGCGCGGCATCCGCATCGGCAGCGCCAAGGACGGCAAGGTCAAGTACTTCATTGCCGATCCGGATCTGCTCCACACCGGCACGAGTTCCGCCGAAGGCGTGGCCGTCGATTCGAAGGGCAACGTCTACGGCGCCGAAGTCGGTCAAATGGCGGTGAAGAGATACGTGCGCTAACGCGAATTGACCATTGACAATTGTCAATGGTCAATTCGTGCGGTCCAGCACCTCGCGTACACGCGTGGCCAGGGCGTCACGCGTGTACGGCTTGGCCAGGAATTCCATGCCCGCCTTCAGCACACCGTGCTGGACGATGACGTTGGCGGTGTAGCCCGACACGTACAAGACCTTGGTGTCCGGCCGCAGGCTGGTGACCCGGTCGGCCAGCTCCTTCCCGTTCATGCCCTCCATGATCACGTCCGAGAGCAGGAGATGAATCGGCTCACGCGCATCAGGCAGCCAGTCGAGGACGGCGCTCGCGCCGTCAAAGGCGAACACCCGGTAGCCCTGACGCTCGAGCAGCCGGACGGCGAGCGTCCGCACGGCGGTGTCGTCTTCGACCAGCAGAATGGTTTCGTGACCGCGCGGCGGCTCCTTGCGCGCAGGTGAGGTCAGCGGCGCGGCGTCGGTCTCCAGTGTCCGCGGCAGATAGATCTTGAACGAGGTACCGTGGCCCGGCTCGGAGTAAAGCTCGATGCGGCCGCCGTTCTGGGACACCGCGCCGTGAATAATCGCCAGGCCGAGCCCGGTACCGCGGCCGGACACCTTGGTCGTGTAGAACGGCTCGAACACGTGCGCCAGCGTTTCCGCGCTCATGCCGGCGCCGGTATCGGACACGGCGAGCATCACGTATTCGCCGACCGCCGTCCCGTGATGGTCGCGGACGTAGTCCTCGCCGAGAAAGACGTTGGCGGTCTCGATCGTCAGCCGCCCGCCGCTCGGCATCGCGTCGCGGGCATTCACCGCCAGGTTCATCAGGATCTGCTCGGCCTGGCCGGGATCGAACCGCACGCGCCAGAGATTCGGCGCCGTCGCGATGCTGAGCGTCACGTCCTCGCCGAGGACGCGCTTGAGCATGCCGTAGACGTGGTGGACGGCTTCGTTCAGATCGAGCACGACCGGCGCGATGATCTGCCGGCGCGAGAAGGTCAGGAGCTGCGCCGTCAGCATCGCCGCGGAATTCGCGGCGCGGTCGACCTCGAGCAGATCGTGGTGGGTTTCGCTGTCTGGTGGAATCGCCGCCAGCGCCATCTCGAGATAGCCCTTGATGACGAGCAGGAGATTGTTGAAGTCGTGCGCGATGCCGCCGGCCAGGCGCCCCACCGATTCGAGTTTCTGCGACTGCACCAGCTGTTCCTGCATCGCCCGCGCGTCGGTCAGATCGACGAACGAATTCATCTCGTGCGTCATCCGGCCGGCGTCATCGCGGACCGCCGTCGACGACAGCAGCGCCGGAAAGCGCGTGCCGTCGCCGCGAATCGCGGTGACTTCTCCGGACCAGCCGTTCGATCGCATCCCGGCGGCGCGGTCGTCGGCGCCCTCGCCGTAGTGCCACAGATCGCGCGTGGGCAGCGCCGCCAGCGCCGCCAGATCCGGCAACCGCCACATCGCGAGAAACGCCGGATTGGCATAGACGATCGCGCCCGCGGTGTCGATGATCACGATGCCGTTGATCGACGTGGCGATCGCGCTGTCCTTGAGCCGGAGCTCCGCTTCGGCGCGCAGGCGGGCGTCGTACGCCTGCTGGCGCTCGCTGATTTCCCGGACCAGGCCGTCGCGAAGTTCGCCCTCGGCGACGAGACTCTGGCGAATGCCCCGCCACACCTGCCACGCGAGCAGCGTCGCCCCGGCGAGCAGCGCCACCAGCACCGGCAGGACGAACCGGTAGAACACCCGATCGCGCGTGGCCAGCCCGCGCAGCCGGTTGGCCTGTTCGTCCTGGTGAAGGAGCCGCAGCTGCTCGAGCGGCAGCCTGGCCACGGTGAGCGGCAGGGTGCCGAACTGCGGTTCGGCGCCGATGTCGAGCGCCGCGGCGATGGTGGCGAGCGGTCCGCGGAGACGGCGGACCGTCGCGTCGGCTTCGGCCCAGGTGAACGCGTCCTGCAGTTCGGCGATCCGGCGGAGGCGTTGCTCGAGCTGATTGAAGAGCAGCCGCTGGCGCCGCTCCCACTCGGTCCGATCGGCCGCCGGCGGTGCGGGCTCCAGGCGCAGATCGTCCAGCGCGAGCAGCGCTTCCTGCGTGGCCGCCAGCGTCGGGCCGTGAAACTCGGTGATGCGATCACGGGTGCGCGCTTCGTCCTGCTCGAAGAGCATGAGCACGGATCCCGGCACGACGACGGTGAACAGCCCGACGCCGAGCAGCGCGAGAATGCGGCGGCGCAGTGAATCGAGCGGCGACCCGCGCTGTCCCTTCATCGGCGCGCCCGCTCCCCGTCCACGAGCCCCATCTGATGCAGCATTGCGCTCATTTCGAGAAAGTCGGCGGTGGACGCCGGCAGGAAACTGGTCGCGCCGAGCGCCGACAGGACGACGGCGTGTCCGGGCCGGTCGGGCGAGAGCGCCAGAAACGCGTCGCGGATGCTCGCAACCAGCGCCGGCGGCAGCTCCGCCGCGGCGGCCCAGACCGTGCTGACGTACGGCGGCGTTTCCCAGACCACTTTGACCTGGTCGGGCCGCAGGCGTCCCACTTGAAACAGCTGGAAGAGCGCGGCCGCGCCGGTGACCGCGAGTTCGAATGACCCGTCGCCGGCCAAAAGGGCGGTGTCCTCCGGCCGCTCCGAGTACGCGACCTGGCGGAAGAACGTCTCCACGATGATCCCCTGTTTCTCGAGGTAATGGCGGGCCATGAGGTGCGACGACGAGAAACGCGGCCCGAACGTCAGGCTCGCGCCCTTGAAGTCTTCAATCGTGGTGCGCGCGTCGTTCGCCGCGGCGACGAAGACAGCGGTCGCCAGGCGGTCATTTTCGCGCATGACCAGCGGAATCGCCCCGCGCCGCTCGCGGGCGGACGTGAAATCCGCGGCGCCGAGGAAGGCAATGTCGAAGCGGCCGGCCTCGAAGTCGACCGCGAGCGCGCTCAGATCGCGCGTCGCGTGAAGGTCGCAGGGCAGCTGCAGAGTGCGTTCGAGATAGGCGACGAGCGGCTGGTAACGCGCGCGGAGGGTGTCAGCATCGGCCGGCGGGGCCGCGACGCCGACCGGCGCGATGATGCCGACGCGCAGGCGCGCCGGCGCCGGATCCCGGTCGTCGCGGCACGACACTGCCGCCAGCGCCAGGATCGTGACCGCCACGAGAGCGCGGGCTCTTCGCATGTGTCCGCCGCGCGCTATCATGCGCCCGGCAGAGTCGGCGCGCAATACCGGGAGAGAGAGATAGAATGTCCGCTCACCGGAGGACATCGATGGATCCCATACGGCGAAAGATCCTGGCCGGCGGCGCCGCGGCAACCGCCATGGCGGCGGCCTCGCGCGTGCTCGCTCAAACACCCGGTCAGGGCGGCGGCGGCTCGTTCTACGAAAAAGGGCCGGTGCGGATCCACTACGAAGTCATGGGCTCTGGTTTCCCGCTCCTGCTGATTGCCGGCGGCGGACTGAATTCGACGATCGCCGGACTGAAGAGCGGCAATCCGTTTCCCGCCTTTGACGAATTCAAGGGCGAGTACCGCTGTATCGCCGCCGATCTCCGCAACGCCGCCAACGGACAGTCCACGGGACCGCTCGACGCCGATCGCCCTTGGGATGCGCATACCGACGACCAACTCGGCGTGCTCGATCACCTCGGCATCGACAAGTTCATGGTGATGGGGTTCTGCATCGGCGGGCCCTTCATCTGGAACCTTCTGAAGCGCGCGCCCACTCGCGTCGTCGCGGCGGTCCTGGCGCAGCCGAGCGGCTTCCGCAAGGAGATGCCGACCTACTTCTACGACAACAACATGAGCGCCTGGGGGCCGGACCTCGTGAAGCGCCGGCCGGAAATCACGATGGCGATGGTTGACCGCTACCTGACGCGCATGTACAAGACCAACCCCGACTTCGTCTTCACCGTCACGCGCGACTTCGTGCGTCAGTGCCAGACGCCCGTGCTGATCCTGCCCGACGACATCCCAGCCCATCCATACGCCGTCGCGATGGAAGCGGCGATGCTGGCACCGCGGGCGGAAGTCAGCATCTTCCCGTGGAAGGAACCCAAAGAGCGGATTCCGCTCGCCGTGCGGCAGATCCGATCGTTCCTGCGCGCCCACCGTCCAGCTTGAGCCGTCGGTAGCCGCAGCGGTAGGGACAGCCTTTAGGCTGTCCTTTCAAGAATTTCGTCGCTCGACACTTCTATCGCGACCGAACGCGTCCGATACCTTGGTAAAATAGCGGCGCATTTCCGGTCCGCGGAAATCTCCTCTTACAACCGATTTGTTGCGGCTTCGCCCAACTGGAGCGCTACGTGTTCGTACGCAAATCACGCGGCACGGCCCTGTCCGTGTGCGCCGTTCTCGTCGTGGTCATCGCTGGAATCGCGACGTGGAGCGCCGTCGGCCGTTCGGCCCCGCCGGCCGTACCGTTTTCCACATTGCTGCAGCACATCGAGCGCCGTGACATCGCGCGCATGGCCGCGGACGGCGACCGCGTCGCCTTCACGCTCGTCGGCGGCGAGTCGTATCGGACGGTGGCTCCGGCCAATTTCTTCTCGCTGAACGCCGCGCTGGTCACGGACCTGGCGAAAAACCAGGTCTCCATCGACGTGCGCGAAAGCTCGGACGCGCTGCCCGTCGTTCCATTGCTCATCACGTTCGCCCTGCTCGCGTCCGGCGCCATCCTGATGCACCGCTTCGGCACCGGCCGGCTGCTCGGGCTCGGCGACGCCCAGCGTGAGGCGACGCGCGATCAGAAGACCGTGACCTTCGCTGACGTGGCCGGCGTGGATGAAGCCAAGGAGGAACTGGCCGAGCTCGTCGAGTTCCTGCGCGCTCCGCAGCGGTTTGCCGCCATCGGTGGACGCATTCCCAAGGGCGTGCTGCTCGTCGGCCCTCCCGGCACCGGCAAGACGTTGCTCGCCCGCTCGATCGCCGGCGAGGCGCAGGTGCCCTTTCTCTTCGCCAGCGGATCGGACTTCGTCGAGATGTACGCCGGAGTCGGGGCGAGGCGGATTCGGAAACTCTTTCGCGACGCCGGCCGTCATGAAGCCTGCATCATCTTCATCGACGAACTGGACGCGGTCGGCCGCAGCCGCGGCGGCGCTTCGCTGAGCCACGAAGAGCGCGAGCAAACGCTCAACCAGCTGCTGGTCGAAATGGACGGGTTCGCGCCACAGCGCGGTGTCGTGGTGATTGCCGCCACCAATCGCCCCGACATCCTCGACGCGGCGCTGCTCCGCCCCGGTCGGTTCGATCGACAGGTCACGGTCGGCGCGCCGGACCTGAATGGGCGCGAACAGATCCTGCGGCTTCACGCGCGCGGCGTTTCGACCGACGTCGACCTCGAC
This sequence comes from uncultured Bifidobacterium sp., assembly GCA_964577955.1. Classification (GTDB taxonomy): domain Bacteria; phylum Acidobacteriota; class Vicinamibacteria; order Vicinamibacterales; family CAVVIG01; genus CADEEX01. Next base: position 6,022 of record CAZOAZ010000092.1, read on the forward strand.
CTCCGGTCGATTGCCCGCGGAACACCCGGATTCTCTGGCGCCGAGCTCGCCAATCTGGTCAACGAAGCGGCGCTGCTCGCGGTCCGCCGCGGTTCCGCCAGCGTCTCGTCAGCCGACTTCGATCAGGCCCGCGACAAGGTCTTGATGGGAACCGAACGCCGCTCGCTGGTGATGAGCGGCCACGAGCGCAAGACCTGCGCGTATCACGAGGCCGGCCACGCCGTCGTCGCGGCCTGCCTGCCGCACGCCGATCCTCTCCACAAGGTGACCATCGTGCCGCGTGGCCGCGCCCTTGGCGTGACGATGCAGCTGCCGATCGGCGATCGACATACCCATTCACGCGACTACCTCGAGGCACAGATTGCGATTCTGATGGCCGGGCGGGCCGCCGAAGAAATCTTCCTGCAGCAGCGAACGAGCGGTGCGCGTCAAGACATCGAGCGCGCCACGGACATTGCCCGCCGGATGGTGTGTGAGTTCGGCATGTCGGAAACCATCGGCCCGCTGGCGTGTGCCATCCCTCAGGCCGACAGCGACAGCAGTACCACGATGAGCGAGGCGACGGCACAACTCGTCGATCGCGAAGTCCGCCGGTTCGTGATGGCCGGAGCCGAGGCGGCGCACCGCATCGTCACGGATCACTGGTCTGCGGTCCGCGCCCTCGCCGAGGCTCTCCTGCTCGAAGAGTCGCTCGATGGCGACGAAGTGAGAGCCGTCATCGCCAAGGCGATGACGGCTGCAACGGCCGGACTGCCGGCGTCAGACCATCGTGCGACGGCCGGAAATGATCCCGACCAGGAACAGCACGATCGCAATCACGAGCAGTACATGGACGAACGCGCCGATCGTATAGGTCCCGACGATACCCAGAAGCCACGCGATCAGCAAAATCACGGCGATGGTGTACAGCATCCTGTCCTCCACCCCGTGGTCCTGCAAGGAACGGTGCCTCAGCCGTAGAGGCTCGAGGTGGCTCTACGCCAGCGCCTTGCCGTAGAGCGCCAGGAGACGAGCCCAGGCTTTCTCAGCCTGGCCCTCGTTGTACACACCGGAGTCGGGCGGGCACCAACCGTGAGCGCCGCCATACACCTCGATCTCCGCCGGGAGGTTGGCCTTGGCAAACGTGTCCTTGAGCACGTCCTTCTCGGTCGGCGCCCGGGCATCGTCATTCTGCGCGACCGCGATGAGGAACTGCGCCTTGGTCTTCGACGCCTGCAGATGCGGGCTGTTCGGATTCTGGGTCACGAGTCCGCCGCCGTGGAACGACGCCACGGCGCCGACGCGATCCGGAACCGCAGCCGACGTGCGGAACGCGATCGGCCCGCCCATGCAGTAGCCCTGGGTCCCGATCTTCTTGGTCCGATTCACTGACGGCTGACGATCCAGCCAGGCGATGAAGGCCTTGGCGTCGGTCATGTGCGTCGTTTCGGTGAGCGCCTGCATCATTGGCACGAGCTGGTTGATCGGCGTGGCGGCGCCCGCTTCCGCGGTCGGCGCTTTCTTCTGGCGGTAGAACGGATTCACGACCAGCACCGAGTAACCCGACTCGGCCAGCCGCTTGCCCATCTGGCGCATCGCGGGGCGGAGTCCAAATATGTCCGGCCACAGGAGGACGGCCGGTGCGGTACCGCTGGCCGGGTGAACGAAGTAGGCGTCGCAGGTTCCGTCGGGCGTCGTGATCGTGACCTCGCCGTCCGTCACCGCCACCGCATCCACCACTGTGGGCAGCATCATCATGAGGCCGGCGCCCATGAGAGCGCCGAACTGCCGGCGGGTGACCATCCCGCGGGCTTCGAACTCTTCCCGATCCTGTTCAAAATGATCCTGATCGCACATATGAACTCCTCGTTCTGTGGTTGACCACGCGCCAGCCGGGCGCGTCCGGCGACACTCTACCCGATCTCGATGCTCACGTCCTCAGCGCCGCCCCTGCCGCCGGCTTTCGATCGACTGCAGAATCCGCTGGAATCGCGGGTCCTGTCGAATCGATGCCAACTGCGGATCGCGCCGGAACCACTCGAGTCGCTCGTCACCATTGCGTACGGCGATCTCCACCCACTCGATGCCGGCTGACTGGTCGCCAACCAGTGCGTAGAACTCCGCAATCGAAAGCGTGGCGACAAATGCCGCGCGGCCGAACTTGAGGGTCTCGGCGTCCATCGCGGCGATCGCTTCGTCCCGGCGGCCTTCGCGCGCCAGCAAAAGCGCCCAGGCGGCGCGCCAGAGATAGTTGTCGGCAAACATGGCGCGCTTCTCTTCCAGCAGGGCTCGCGCGTCGGCCAGCCGGTCGGCGTCGAGATAGGCGAGCGCCAACCAGTAGATGGCGCTGATATTGTTCGGCGCCTGCTCGAGCACGCGCCGCTCTTCGCGAATCGCGCCGTCCAGATCGCCTTCGGTCCGCAGCGTCTCACCGAGGAACATCCGCGGCGGCGCGAACAGCGGTTCGCGCTCGAGCGACTGACGCACCAGGTCCTTGACGAGGACGTTGTCGCCGTCGAGCCAGGCAATGATTGCGCGCCACAACCTGGCATCCGTGGCGACCGACTCCTGCACCAAAGCGCGATCCAGCGCTGCCGCCGGAATCATGTCTTTGCGCCCCTGCATCAGGTAGACGGCGGCGAATGCCGACGGCAGCGTGGCCAGCGCCGGGTCGTCGCGCTGCGCGCGACGAAGCTCCTCCTCGGCCTTGTACAGCACGCTCGTGTCGTTGGTGTAGCCGTTCAGGATCCGAACGATGCTATTGGACGCGAGATGACGGCGGGCCTCGGCGAACTGCGGGTCGAGCGTCAACGCCCGCTCGAGCTGCGCGCGGGATCGATCGATGTCGTTCTGCACGCGTTGAAACTGCATCGCCAACGCAAACGCGTCGTTGGCTTCGGCGTTCTTCGACGGCCGCCCACCGGTCGGCGTGCGCGGCGCTTCGGTCGCCGGCCGATCGCGTCGCATGAACAGCATGACGACCGCGAGGAGTGCAACGACACCGACAAGTCCGGCCCACCAGCCTCCGCTGAAGCTACGGCGGTCCGCCGGAGCCTTGGCGACGGCGGAAGCCGGACGCCACCGCGATAACGCTTCGCGCACGTCGGCGGCGCGCTGATAGCGGTCGTCAGGCGAACGAGTCAGACAGCGCTCGACGATCGCCGCCAGACTCGCCGGCACCGCCTGCGGCAGCGGCGGCAGCGGCGCGTTCAGAATCGCGGCGCCGACTTCCACCGCGGTCGGGGCCGTGAACGGGACGCGGCCCGCGAGCATCTCGTAAAGCACGACACCGAGCGACCAGATGTCGCTGCGCACATCCGCCGGCCGCCCCCGCCAGACCTCCGGCGCCATGTACTGCGGCGTTCCAACCATCGTGCCGGCCAGCGTCAGCGCGACCTCCGCTCGTGTTTCGTCGGCTTCAGGCGCGGCCACCTGTTTGGCGACGCCGAAGTCGAGGACCTTCACATGGCCACTGGCGCTGACGTGGATGTTCGCCGGCTTGATGTCGCGATGGATGACGCCTTTGCCGTGCGCCGCGTCGAGCGCTTCGGCGATCTGCATCGCCACGGCGACTGCGGCGTCAATGACGATCGGCTGCTCCGACAGGCGCGCGCGCAACGTCCGCCCTTCGAGGAGTTCCATCACGAGGTACGGGCGTCCCTCGGTTTCGCCGATGTCGTAGACCGCGCAGATGTGGGGATGGCTCAGCGCGGACGCGGAACGCGCTTCGCGCTGAAAGCGCTCCCACCCGATCCGATCCGGGACCGGATCCTGCAGAACCTTGATGGCGACCTCGCGGTGGAGACGGGCGTCACGGGCGCGATAGACCTCACCCATGCCGCCCGAGCCGAGTGGCGCGACGATCTCATACGGCCCGAGCGTGGCTCCCGGCAAAAGTGGCACGGCGAAGCATTCTAGCTGGCGAACGGCCGCCGGAGAGTGACGAGGAGTTGTATGCTCTCGCCATGGCCCTGTTCACTCTGCGCGTGAACGGACAAGCGCAGCGCGTTGACGTCGACCCGGCGACGCCACTGCTCTACGTCTTGAGCGACGACCTGCAGCTGCGCGGCCCGAAGTTCGGCTGCGGGCTGGGGCAGTGCGGCGCGTGCACGGTGATCGCGGACGGCCAGGCGATCCGCTCCTGCGTCGCCCGAGTCAGCGCCGTTGCCAACGCCGAGCTCACGACGCTCGAAGGGCTTGGCAGCCCGGAACGGCCGCACCCGATTCAACAGGCCGTCATCGATGCGCAGGCTGCGCAGTGCGGCTTCTGTCTGAGTGGCGTGATCCTGACCGCCAAGGCATTCCTCGATCGCAACCCGCAGGCCGGCGACGAACAGATCCAGGCGGCGCTGTCCAATGTGCTGTGCCGCTGCTTCGTCAGCGTGCGGATGCTGAACGCGATCGGCCAGTACGCGAAGGGCCGGCGCGCATGACATCGCGACGGAGCGCCGACGCCCGCCGGGTTCTCGCGCGCGAAGGGTTCTCCCGCCGCGCGTTCGTGCGCGGCGCGGGCGCGCTGATCGTCTCGTTTGCCACGGCGCGGCTGGCCGGCGAACTGGATCACAGTGCCGCCCCGCTCGCGCAGGGCTTCAACGGGACTGGAAGCCGCGACCTTGACGCGTGGATTGCCGTGGCGCAGGACGGCACCGTCACCGCCTACACAGGCAAATGCGAGTTCGGGCAGGGGCTGCACACCGCGCAGCTGCAGCTCGTCGCCGAAGAACTCTGCGTGCCACTCGATCGCGTGCGCCTGGTGCAATGCGACACCTCGATCACGCCGGACCAGGGCACCACGTCCGGCCAGCAGTCGCATCCGACGAATTTCAATGCCGCCAACCTCGCGCTCGCGGCGGCCACCGCCCGCGAGACGCTGATCAGGCAGGCCGCGGCGCGGCTGAACGTCGACGCGCGGGATCTGACCGTGACCGACGGCGTGATCAGCGCGCGATCGGACGCGAGCAAACGGATCGCGTACGGCACGCTGGTCGGCGGCCGGCGGTTCGACGTCGTGCTCGACGCGGCCGCAACGCGCCGGCATCCGCGCGAATGGCGGGTGCTCGGCACGTCGGCGCCGCGCGTCGACATGCGCGACATGGTCACGGGGCGATTCGAGTTCGTCCACAACGTGCGGGTGCCGGGCATGCTGCACGGACGGGTCATCCGGCCGCCGGCGCCCGGCGCCACACTGGGGCGCGTGGACGAGAGCTCCGTGCGCGATCTCGCCGGCCTGGTGAAGATCGTCGTCAAGAACGACTTCGTCGGCGTCGTCGCGGAGAAGCCCTGGCAGGCCATGCAAGCGGCCGAACGCCTCAGCGTCACCTGGTCGGCCGGCACACCACTTCCGCCGCAGCGTGACGCCTATGAATGGATGCGGCGTCAGCCAACCGCCGACGCGCGGCTGGTCGACTCCGGCGATGTCGACGCCGCCCTGGCCTCGGCCGCCAGCGTCGTCAAGGCGACCTATCAGCACCCCTATCAGATGCACGGATCGGTGGGAACGTCGTGCGCGGTGGCCGACGTGCAGAACGAGCGCGCGACGTTGTGGTCGGCGACGCAGTCGGCGTTTCCGACGCGCAACACGACAGCGGCGCTGCTTGGCCTGAAGCAGGAGAACGTCCGCGTGATCTACCGGCGCGGCTCCGGCTGCTATGGCATCAACGGCGCGGACACCGTGACCTACGACGCGGCGGTGTTGTCGCAAGCCGTCGGCAAGCCGGTCCGTGTGCAGCTGTCGCGCCGGGACGAAATGGCGTGGGAGAACTTTGGCAACCTCTTCACGATCGACCAGCGCGCCGCGCTCGATGCCAGCGGCACCATCGTCGCCTGGGACTACGAAGCGTGGTCCGCGGTGAAAGGCGGACGGCCTGGCTACAACACGCCGGGCAACGTCGTCACCGGCTCGCTCCTCGGCCTGAATCCGGCGCCCTTTACGCCCACGTCGCCCGCCCCACCGCCAGCCGGTCCGCTGAACAACAACTCCAACACCGCCCCGTCTTACATCGCGGGACGGGTCCGCGGCACGCAAAACGGCGCCGGCGTCGTCGGCGGCGAACGGATCGTCTCGCATCGCATCCGATCGCCGTTCTTCACCGGTCCACTCCGAGCACCGGAGCGTCTACAGAACACGTTCGCCCACGAATGCTTCATGGACGAGATCGCGGCACAGGTGAAAGCGGATCCCGTCGCCTACCGGCTCCGGCATCTGAACCATGCCCGGCTGAGTGAAGCCGTCCGGACCGCGGCGCGAACCGCCGGCTGGCAAACGCGGCCCTCGCCTCGCCCCAACCTGACGCGCACGGGTGTCTCGAGTGGACGCGGCGTCAGTTGCGTGTGCTACGAGGGCGACAACGGATTCGTGGCGATGGTTGCCGAGGTCGACGTCAACCAGGATTCCGGACAAGTCCACGTGACCCGTCTGGTCGTCGCGCAGGATTCCGGTCCGATCTCGAATCCTGATGGGCTGCGCAATCAGATCGAGGGCGGTGCGCTTCAGGGCCTCAGCCGGGCGCTCGGCGAGACGGTGACGTGGGACGCCGAGAAGATCACGTCCATCGACTGGCGCACTTACCGCTCGCTGCCGCTCGGTTTTGCGGTGCCGCGGATCGAGATCGCGCTCATCAATCAGCCCGATGCCGAAGCGTGCGGCGCCGGAGAAACCGCCATCACGGTCGTCGCTGCAGCGGTCGGCAATGCGATCTTCGACGCGACCGGCGCACGCGTTCGCGAGATCCCGTTCGCGCCCGATCGGATCAAAACCGCGCTCGCCGCCCGCAACTGAACAAGACGAACACAAAGGCCACAGAGCGCACAGAGAAGCCTTTCTGTGAAGAAGGATCTCTGCGAACTTCTCTGGCCTTGGGTTCGTTTTCGCCACGAGTGCGGTACGATGACGGTCTGAACCCGCGGAACCGCAGGAGGCGATCGATGTCGAACATCGCGAGAGCTCTCACCACCGTCGTCATCGCTCTGGGAATTGCCGGCGCGGCGTCACTCCGCGCGCAGAATCCGGTCCCCCCGGTGAAGGTCGGGCTGTGGGAAACCCGGATGTCGGTGCTCGACGCCAGCGGCAAGGAAGTGCCGGCGCCGGAACTTGCGGCGTTCGCCAGGATGTCGCCACAGCAACGGGCACAGATGGCGGAAATGATGAAGGCCCGCGGCGTCATCATGCCCGACGAAAGCGGCGCGATGAAGTCGTGCCTGACGAAGGAATTGCTCGACGCGGGTGCCTGGCAGTCGCTGTCGGCCGAGACCGGCTGCACGACGACCTACTCCACGCGCACGAACTCGCTCTGGAAGTGGCACACGAGCTGCGCGTCGATCAAGACCGAGTCGGACGGCGAGATGGTGTTCACGGGCTCGGAGAGCTACCGGACCAAGATGATTTCGACGACCGCAATCACCGGCACGCCCACGACGTCGACCCGCATCATCCAGGGCAAGTGGCTGGGCGCGGCCTGCGGCGACGTCAAACCGATTGCGCCACCGGCCACCGGCCGCGGCCGCTAGCTCGATTCGAGATCACCGATGACGTCAGGATTTGCGGCGCGTGTTCGGCGCGCCGCCGACGCCGCGCGGCCGATCAGCCGTTTTCTCGAATCGCCGCTCGCCGCCAAAGCCTCGCAGCCCGGCGTCGCGAACTTCCTGTTCGGCAACCCGCAGGAAATGCCGCTGCGCGGATTCGTCGACGCGTTGCAGGCCCGCCTCGAACCGCAGCACAAGGACTGGTTCGCGTACACCAGCGATCATCGGCCCGCTCAGGAGGCGATCGCCGCCGCGCTCCGGGCCCGGTTCGCCAGGCCGTTCACGGCCGACGACGTGCTGATGACGACCGGATCGTTCGGCGGGCTGTCGCTGCTGCTGACCGCGCTCGTGGACGCCGGCGATGACGTGATCTATTGCAGCCCGCCGTGGTTCTTCTACGAATCGATGATTCTGCTGGCCGGCGGTGAACCGGCCCCGATCACGCTGTCGCCGCCCGCCTTCGATCTCGACGTCGATCGCATTGCGGCCGCGATCACGCCGCGCACGCGGGCCGTCATTGTCAACTCGGCGCATAACCCGACCGGACGCGTCTACGAACCGTCGGCTCTGACCGCGCTTGCGCGCGTGCTCGCCACCGCCAGCGCCCGTCACGGCCGGCCGATCGCGCTCATCTCGGACGAGTCGTACAGCCGTATCCTGTTCGACGAGCGCGAGTTTCACACGCCGACGGCGTTCTACCCTTACAGTTTTCTCGTCTACACCTACGGCAAGGTGCTGTTGACGCCCGGACAACGGATCGGGTACGTGGCGCTGCCGCCGGAGATGCCCGAGCGCAACGAGATGCGGCACGCGCTGACCGATCTGCGCATGATCCAGGGCTGGACGTTCCCGAACGCCGTGATGCAGTACGCGGTGCCCGAGCTCGAGCGCCTGAGCATCGACATCGACCGGCTGCAACAGAAGCGCGACCATCTGGTCGCGGCGATGCGCGGGATGGGCTACGAGGTCGCAAGCCCGGACTCCACGTTCTACGTGCTGCCGCGCTCGCCGATTGCCGACGATCAGGCGTTCTGCGAACGTCTCGCCGAACACGAGGTCCTCTGCATGCCGGGACGCATGTTCCATCTGCCCGGCTACTTCCGGCTGTCGCTGACCGCGAGCGAACCGATGATCGAGCGCGCAATCGAGGCGCTCGGTCGTCTGCGCGCGGCGCACCCGCCGGCTTAGCGGACCGCGCGCGACTCGGACGCGGCGGCTCGCGCGGCCAGGTCGGCCATCGGCAGGAATCGACCGGTCTTGTGGCGGCGCTGCTCCTCTGCGAGCGCGAGCAACTCCTGCTCGCGGGCGATGTCGTCGCGCAGCCGGCGCTCGAAGTCGGCCAGTTGGCGCTCGAGTGTCTGGTCGCGAACCGGCTCCCGCATCCGCTCGCGATAGCGTTTCAGGAAATAGTGGATCGTTTCGACGCGGATCTTGATCGCGCCGGTCGGCTTGTTCTCGTCGATGTCCTTGAAGGAGAAGTAGGGCGTACCCGAGCGTTCGATGATCGACTCGATCGTCGTGTAGATCGGCGCGTCGTGGCCGCACTTGAACGACGAGAGCTCCAGCGCCACCAGATTCGGATGCCGGGCGGTGAACTTCGCCGCCCACACCTTGTGGTTGGTGCTCGCCGAATAGCTGTTCTTCCAGACGTCCTGAATCTCGAGCGGGTGCCGGATCTGGCCGGCCCGCACGTCGTCGCCGAAGAGACGTTCGAGCAGATCGTCGTCGATCGGCAGGGTGCTCTGCGAGAACACCGGATAACCGAGCTTCTGGAACTCCTCGAGAATTTCGTGATTCAACCCTGGATCGTGGTGATACGGACGGGCGAGGACGACGATCCCGATGCGCTGCTCGCGCTCGAGCCGGTCGAGCTCCTCCCGGGCGCGGCGGCGGATTCCGGATTCGTAGGCGGCGAGCTCGCGGAAGCCGACCTCGATCGCGCGGGCGTTCTCCTCTGGCGAGAGGCCGAGCAAAGGCTCGAGCGCCTGGAACAGCTGCTGTCCGAGCAGCTTGGGATCCGAGAAGTCGACCAGCGGATCGAAATACTGCACGCCCTGCGCCGCGAAGATGTCGGCTTCCTTCGTGAAGGCCGCCTTGACGGTTTCGGGCGTGACCGTCACGGTCGGGCAGGCATTCGCGCCCTGCAGATGGACGAGCGCCGTATGGAGCCGGTCCACCATCGGGAAGAAGATCGCGTCGAGCGGCTTCTTCACGTGCTTGACGAACAGCAGATTGTGGACGTGCGCGATGCCGACCTTGGCGGGAAAACACGGATCGATGGCGCCGCGGCCCGATCCGTCCCGGTACAGCTCCCCGCTGGTGAAGTCCGAATAAACCAGATTGCCGCCCGGCACACCAAGCGATTCAAAATAGCCGCTGAAGAAGGGCGCGTACACGTACATGTTCAGGACGCGCGGCATGCCAATCCGCAGCATCGAACGCCGTCGCATGCGCTCGATCCGCCGCCGCGCCGCCGTCGTCCAGCCGCGGGCAGGCACCGGGTCGTCGACGCGGGCCGGTTTGCGCGGGTGCCATACCTCCTGGGCGGCGATCGCGGCGAAATTCGGATTCGCCTGCTTGACGGCATCGAGTTCCGCCTTGATGCCGCGCATCTCGCTCACGTCCTCGACGGTGCCCTTTTCACACGTCGCGATGATCAGGCGCTGCTCGTCGGTCGCCTTCGGCACCTTCGAGACGAACGTCAGCGGCACGGGCCGGACCCGCCCGTCCTGCCCGTCCTGCCCGCCGTCCATCTTGATGTCGATGAACGTCCGCAGACAGCTGTTCTTGCAGAAATTGCAGCGCGTCGCTTCATTGCGCGTCGTCCGGTAAGTGATCCGCCGGACCGCATCGAGCCCGATGAAGCTGGTTCGGTGGCCGCCCGCGTAGAGACGCCGCGCCTCGACGGCGGCGCCTATCGCCCCCGACTCGCCGCAGTGCTCGTGGACGATGATCTCCGGCGCGACTTCGCCACCGCGAAAGCTCGCGCGGATGAAATCGACTTCCGCCTTGACCGCCGCGAGGTTGTGCTGCGTCCCGCCCTGCAGAACGAACTTCGAGCCGAGCTTCGCCAGATTGGGAATGCTGGCCACGTACAGGAAGATGTTCTTCGGCAGCACGGCCGCGAGTCCGGCCAGGATCTCCTCCGGCGCCCAGCCCTGCCGCTGGAAATTGACGATGTCCGACTGCATGAACACGGCGCAGCCATAGCCAAAGGTCGGCATGGCCGACGCCGAAAAGGCGCGGTCGGCGAATTCGGTGACCGGAATTCCGAACATTTCGGCGGTCGACTGGAGGAAGTAGCCATTGCCGGCTGAACACTGCGTGTTGAGCTTGAAGTCCTTGACCCGCCCTTCGTGCAGGACGATCAGCTTGATGTCCTGTCCACCGACGTCGATGATGACGTGCGGATCCTTGTAATACTTGACCGCGGACTCGGTGTGGGCGACGGTCTCGACCAGTGCGGCGTCGGCGGCGAGCACGTCCTTCAACACGTCCTTCGCGTACCCCGTCGTCGCGACGCCGAGCACGTCGAGCGAGGCGCCGGCCGCCTCGACCGCAGAGCGGAGATCCTCGAAGATGTCCACGGTGTCCTGAATCGGATTCCCTTTCGACAGCTGGTACGCCTTGGCCAGCACCTCGCCGTCTTCGGACAGCAACACGCCCTTGGTCGACGTCGATCCGCCGTCGATGCCGGCGAACGCGCGGACCCGCTGCCCCGGCGCAAACGCCGCCGGCACGAACCGCTTCGGCGTGAATGCGGCCTTGAAGGCCTCGAGGTCTTCAGGTGAGTGGCTCAGGCCGCGGCTGCCCGCCGCGGCTTTTTCTTCCAGCCTGCCGACCCGGATGTAGTGCTCGAGGTCCTGCCGGCCGCGATAAAGACCGACGCTGGCGTCCTCCGCTTTGCCGAATTCGATCGCACCGAGCGCCGCGAAGTACTGGGCGTTCTCCGGCGTCTTGATCAGCGTCTCGGGCGACTCACCAGCCGGAATCTCGACACCACGCTCCGCCCACATCCTGGGAATGTTGTGCTGCCACGCCTCGCGCATGCCCCGGATGAACGTGTTCGGGCCGCCGAGCAGGAGGACGTGCGGCCGCAGCGTGTGACCGCGCGTCAACACGGAGAGGTTCTGGAGGACGATCGCGTCGAAGAGCGACGCCATCAGCTCGTCGGACGGCGTGCCCTCTTTCTGCAGACCGTTGATGTCGGTCTCGGCGAACACGCCGCACTTACCCGCGACCTTGTGGAGCTTGATCCCGTTGTACCCCTGCAGGCACAGGTCGGCGGCCGGAATCTTCAGCTTGGCGTTGATCTTGTCGATGACCGCGCCGGTGCCGCCCGCGCACTTGTCGTTCAT
>CAZOAZ010000093.1:0-16986 GCA_964577955.1 uncultured Bifidobacterium sp.
CGACATCAAAGGCTGCATGGTCATCAAACCCTACGGCTACACGCTCTGGGAAAATTATCAGTCCGCGATGGATCGCCGGATCAAATTAACCGGACACCAGAACGCCTATTTCCCCCTGTTCGTGCCGGAAAGCTACCTCAAGAAAGAGGCGGATCACGTCGAGGGCTTCGCGCCGGAAGTCCCCTGGGTGACGCACGTGGGCGAAGAAAAACTGGAAGAGCGGCTCGCGATCCGGCCCACTTCGGAGGCGATCATCGGCGCCGCTTACGCCAAATGGATTCACTCTTATCGCGACCTGCCGGTGCTGATTAACCAATGGGCGAACGTCGTCCGCTGGGAAAAGAAGACCTATCCGTTCCTGCGCACAACCGAGTTCCTCTGGCAGGAAGGCCACACGGCGCATGAAACCGCCGCGGAGGCCGAGGCCGAAACGCTGATGATTCTCGACATGTACGCCTCGATTTGTGAGTCGAAGCTGGGCGTGCCGGTCGTCAAGGGGCGGAAGAGCGAGAGCGAGAAGTTCGCCGGGGCGCTGCGGACCTATTCAATCGAGGCGCTGATGGGCGACGGCCGCGCGCTGCAGGCCGGCACGTCGCACAACCTCGGTCAGAATTTCGCCAAGGCCTTCGATATCAAGTTCCAGGCCCGCGACAAGTCGGTGCAGCATGTCTGGGGCACGTCGTGGGGCGTCACCACGCGTCTCGTTGGCGCCCTCATCATGGTGCACGGCGACGACAGCGGGCTGGTGCTGCCGCCGGCGATCGCGCCCTATCAAGTCGTCATCGTGCCGATCGGCCGCGAAAACTGGCGCGAGACCGTGCTGCCGAAGGCCAAGGAGATCCAGCAGCAGCTCGTTGATGCCGGCATCAGGGTCACGCTCGACGAACGCGACGAGCGTCCCGGCTGGAAGTTTGCCGAGTGGGAACTGCGCGGTGTCCCGCTCCGGCTCGAGATCGGTCCCAAGGACATCGAGAAGTCGCAGGTCCTGATTGCCCGCCGCGACACGCGCGAGAAGCTCGGCGTCGCGATGGATGGTCTCGCCTCTCGCCTGACCGAACTCCTCGACGACGTGCAGCGGACGCTGCTGGCGAAGGCGATGGCGTTTCGCGAAGAGCACACGCAGTCGGCGTCGAATTACGACGACTTCAAGACGATCATGGAAGGTCGTCCTGGGTTCGTCATCTCGCCCTGGTGCGGCGATGCGGACTGCGAAGCGCAGATCAAGACCGACACGCAGGCGACGATCCGCAACATGCCGCTTGGCGCTCCCGAACCGGATGGCGGGTGCGTGCGCTGTGGTCGGCCGGCGACGGCGACCGCCTGGTTCGCGAAGAGCTACTGAGCGGCGGTGGCGTCCGGCTTTAGCCGGATGATTCAGGCCGTCTTGCGCAGCGACGCGTCGAGCGTGAACGCGCCGAGGCGGATGCCGTCACCGCGGACCCTGCCGGTCTTCGGATCGCGTGCGACGCGCGTCGCCCACTCGTAGTCGTAGTCGAACTTGCCGGTGTTGAACCAGTCCTGCGGATAGATCTGATACGACCCGCGCTTGGGCTGCGCGATGAGCAGCCCGAGATTGCTCTCGCCAGGCGTCGGCGCGCTCTCCGTGCCCGAGGTGCGGCACAGCATCAGCATCTCGTCGATCCCGCGCAACGCCCTGGGGAACTCGAGCTGCTGCGGGTCAACCGACACGGCAGTCGGGATCTGCAGTTCGCTCAGTGGCGACGCTGCCGCGAGAAACGACGCTTCTTGCCGGTGCATCTCGTCGCACAGCTTCGCCACGTTGCCGCGCAGCGGACGGAGTGCGTCGAGAACGAAGATCCGCAGCGTCACGGGCGGGGTCGGGTGATCGCGCTTCTGATGCCAGATGACGATCAGCCCGGGATCGAGGAGTTGGACGTAGTTGTAGAAATCCAGGACCAGCAGGTTCGTCCGGCCCTTGGCCAGCAGGATCGCCCCCGCGGTCTCGGCCGTGTCGCCGGCCTTTTTCCACTCGAAGCCGGGGATGTGGGGATGGTCCGGGCCGAAATACCAGGGACTCGGTCCAGGCGCGTTGTCGAGTGCGTCCATAGCCATGTGAAACTCCAGGCAGGCGCGCGCATTCTGCGCGCCAATCGTCACTTCTGACTAATCGGCCTCCGCGCGAGTTCGTTCACGGCCGCGCGATGAGCCGCGCGGCCGCCTGCGGCCAGCGCTTCTCGATTCGCTTCAGCGAGGCATGGCGGCGCGTGACGTGTTCCCGCACGACGATGGCCTGGAACGTCTCGGACAGATGGCGGAGCCACAGGGCATCGGGGCGCGTCTTCGCCGCCGCCGCATCGAAAGCGGCCGCGACCGCTTCCAGGCAGCTCGCGTCGCCGATCGTCTTCAGCGTTGCGAGGAACTCCACCGCGACCGGTGTGGTCGCGAGGGCCACCGTGTCCCGCGCGTCGTGGAGGGCGAGCCGGCTGCCTCGCTGCGCGAGCATCAGATGGACAGCGGCCCGGAGGGCGGTCCACTCGCCGCGGCGCGGCCCGCTGGTGGCCGCCTCCTTCACGCGGATGGATTCGATCAGCGAGCCCAGCACGGTGATCGGCGCGGTCGCCCCTTCCTGGACGAGCGTCCGCCGCAGTCTGGCTGGTTCGTCCGGCAGACGGTTCAAGGCCGGCGTGTCGATGGCAGAGGGGGCGGTGGTGTCGATTCGTAGCGGCGTCGCGCCCGACGCCGTCGCGACCGCCGGATCCGGATCGGCATTGAGCAGACGCAGCGCTTTCGCCACGGCCGCCGAACGCAGGCGCTTCACGGCCTGGATCGCCGCGACGCGGTGTCCGGTCGGACGCTGACGGTCCAGTGCTGTTGCGATGAGGACGTCGAGGACGCGAGCGCCGTCCGCTGACTCGAGGAACGGTGCCGCGGCCGCGATGGCGGCCAACGCGACCTCAGGCTCGGCATCGCCGATTGCGCGCACGAGCGGCGGCACCGCGCGGTCGTCGCCGATCTGCCCGAGTGCGTGGATCGCGGAGACGCGCGCGAGCGGCGTCTGCTTCGGGTCCTCAGCCACTGACAGCACGCGCGCCACCGCCCGCGCGCCGATGACCGTCAGGCGCGCGATGGCCGCATCACGCGTCGCGCCGCGGCTCGCGCCGAGGTCAGCGATCAGGTCAGCGATGGCCTTGGCGGAGGACTGGCGGATCATCGTCAGTATTCGGGGTCAGACACGTGTCTGACCCCGTGTCTGACACCCACTCTGCTTGGGCTTGCAGAAAATAACAACATCTTGTGTCAGACGGCGCGCGGATCGTCCGACACAGATGTTTCGAGCCCGGATTTCGAGAAAGAGTGTGGCTATCACGCCACGTGGGGTCAGACCCGGGGTCAGACACGTGTCTGACCCCGAATCGTCGGGCTACTGGACCTTGACGACGAGCGCGGCGCGGCGATTCAGCCGGCGCGTTTCCTCGCGGGCGTTGTCGAACTTGGGCTGTTCTTCGCCGTAGCTGCGGATTTCGAGGCGGCTCTCCGAGACGCCGCGCGAGGTGAGGTAGTTCGACACCGCACGCGCGCGCCGTTCGCTGAGCGCCAGGTTGTATTCGGCCGTCCCGATGTTGCAGGTATGACCCTCGATGATCAGATTGCGGGTCGGATTCGCCTGGAGCTTGGCGACCGCATCGTCGAGCAGCCGGAGCGCTTCCGGTCTGAGCGTCGAGCGATCGAAGTCGAAGTAGACATCCTCGAAATTGAGCTGAACGATCGGCGCCGGCCGCGGCCGCACGACGTTCACGTTGGTCGTCGCCGACGTCGTGCCGCCCTTGCCGTCGTCGACCGTGACGGTGATCGGGACGTTGCCTTCCTGATCGCCGGCGGTCCACAGCGTGCTGCGGCCGTTCGGTGTGGAGAAGGTGCCCGACGGGGCCGTCCAGCGATACGTCAGCGTGTCGCCGTCCGCGTCGTTCGCGTTCGCCGTCAGCTGAATGCTCTGGCCCGGTTCGACCGTGCACGGATTGCACGGCTGGCCGTTTTGCGTCACCGAGATCGGCGGCAGGCCGTTCTGGCCGCCAAGCGCCGGCGGCCGATTCGGCGGCGGCGCGGGCGGAGCCGGTGGAACCGGCGGCGGCGGTGGCGGCGGCGGGACGTAGCGCTTCACGCCCGGGTGGAATCCAATCCGCAACTGGAAGTCGACGTAGTCGGCGAACGGATCGCTATCCGCCTGGAAGCCGTCGCGCGAACTGGTGATGAAGGACTTGGTCATCGCCGCGCCGGCGAAGAATCCGTTCGGGAGTTGCAGGGTCAGGCCGAGCGTGCCGTTGAGCGTGCTGTCGAGCGGCCGCGTGCCGGTGGCGGTGGAGCCATCCAGGCCGGCGATCGGCGTCCGGATCGTAATCGTGCTGTCGAACGGCTTCTCGCCGTTCAGTTCCGCGGTGAGCCGCAGCGGAAAGTGTCCAGGGAATCCGCCACCGACGCCCCAGCGCAGTCCGGCCGACTGCGACACGTCGCCAGGATCGCCGCGAAACGCTCCGCCCACATAGCCGGCGAATTCCGCGATGCCCAACGCGTCCTTGCTGACCACGAGGTCGAGATAGCCGTCGGTCTTGCCGGTGCTGACGCCTGAGTCACGATCGCCCGTCGGCAGCTTGACGATGCCGCGAACAGCGACGGCGACCGGCTGGCCCTGCGTCTCGCTCAGCAGGCTGGCCTTGAGGCCGACAAGCAGATCGCCGACCTTGCTGCCGGTCCAGTAGCGCCACGCGTACGGATTGGCAGGGACCGCGCCGCCGACCGTGGGATCGGACGTGAAGATCGGCCGCAGGTCGCGGTCGATACGGCTCACGGCCTTGAACGCCGTAAACGCCTCGACGCGCCCGCCGAGGCCGACGCCAAACGTGATCGGAAATTCTGCGACGTTCGAGAAGCCCGGCGCGTAATTGAAGCCGGTGCGGTACACGCTCGCGGACCACTTGCCGCGCGCCAGGACTTCGGCGGTCGGCACGTACCACAAGCCGGTGTCGCCGTCAGCGGTGGTGGTTGCCGGACGGGTTTCGTCCTGCGCAGTTGCAGATGAGGCGGCACCGAGAGAGACGGCCGCGGCCAAAGCCCAGATACAAAGCGATTTGTTCATCGGCATGGGTCTCCCACGATGGCGCACACGGCCATCATAGTACGGCTGGCCCATTGGGACGTCAATCGATTGAATGCGCAACTTGTCCCGCCTTGGCCCACGGCGGAGGCGGAAACGTCACGTTTCGCGGCCGCGCTGGCTAGGCTTCGCCCGCCTTGAGGCGTTTCGGGCCCACCACCCACGCGATGCCGATGCTGAGGAAGTACAGGCCGACCATCGGCGCCGCAAAGATCAGCTGCGTCATCATGTCGCCGCTCGGTGTAATCACCGCGGCGGCCACGAAGATGATGAGAATCGCGTACTTGAATTGAACGATCAGGAACCGCGCCGAGACCAGCTTCATGCGGGCGAGGAAGTAGACCACTGCGGGCATCTGGAAGACCACGCCCAGACCCAGCAGCATCTTCGAGTACAGCCCGAAGGTTTCCTCGAGCTTCGGCATGAACGCGAGGTCCGGCGTGTTGAAGGTGCCGAAGAAGATCATCAAGTAGGGGAAGGCGATGTAGTGATTGAACGCGGCGCCGGCCAGGAACCCGATCGTGGTCAGCATCACGAACGGAATCGCCATCCGCTTCTCGTTCGAGTAGAGGCCCGGCGCGATGAACATCCAGACCTGCCACATGATGAACGGCGAGGCGACGACGACCCCCGAGATGAGGGCAATCGTGATGTACATGCCGAACGCTTCACCCGGCTGCGTGTAGATGATCTTGACGCCAGGGGGCAGCGCGGCGCGGGTGGGCGCGAGAATGAAATCGAAGATCGGCTGGATCCACCAGAAGGTGGCGGCTACGCCGACGACGACGTAGATGAGTGAACGGACCAGGCGTTTCCGGAACTCGTCGAGGTGTTCCAGAAACGACATCTTTCCGCCGGGGGACTCATCGTCCTCGGGCGGAATCTGGAGCGCGCCGGACTGCGGGCCCGGAAAAGGTACGAGCGCCATGTGCGAAACGGGCGGCTACGCGCCGTGGTTCTGGTGAACCGGGACCGTGTCGGCCGGCGTGGGGGACTCGTGAACGGCCGAGGCGACGGTCGGGGCCGTCGCGGCGGTGGCCGCAGCCTTGGCGGTCTCGACACGCTGCTGATCTTCGACGCGAATCTCCTCTTCGAGCGTGCTCTTGAGCTCGTTCGACGCGCGCTTGAACTCCGCGAGACTCTTGCCGAGCGATTTGCCGAGTTCGGGGAGCTTCCGGGGACCAAAAATGATGAGAGCGATCACAAAAATGATGATCAGCTCCGGCATGCCGATGGAACCAAACATAGAGTCCCCTGCTTTCAGAATCGACCGTGAAAACCTGTCGTCATTATAGGGACCGGTTGCGGTGAGGGTCAAAGAAATTCCGTCACCCTGGATGGTCGGAAGTCTTTGCCCGTAAGGAAGTTATCTGCTACGATGCCAATCATGCGACGCATTCGTCCATTCCCGACTGTGCTGTTCGTGCTCGCGCTCTCGGCGCTCGTCGGCGGCACGTTCGGACGCCGCGCGCTCGCGATCGACGAAAAGGTTCCGGAACATTACAAAACCTTCTCCGCGGCGCTGAGCGCGATTGAGACGCAGTACGTCGACACGATTGAATCCGATCGGCTGGTCTACGGCGCGGTGCGCGGGATGCTCGCCACGCTCGATCCGCATTCGAGTTTCTTCGACCCGCGCGAGTACGCGGCGATGCGCGAGCGGCAGGAAGGCCGCTACTACGGCCTCGGCATCACCATCCAGTCGATCAACGGCGACATCACCGCCGCCAGCGTGTTCGAAGGCTCCCCGGCGTTCCGCAAGGGGATCCGTCGCGGTGACGTGATTGCCAAGATCGAGGGCGAAGACGCGAAAGGCTGGACCTCCGAGCAGGCGATGAAGAAGCTGCGCGGACCGAAAGGCACCGTCGTCAAGATCGAACTCCGCCGCCGCGGCTTCGAGCAGCCGATTCCGCTCGACGTGACCCGCGACGAAGTGCAGATTCTCACGGTTCCAGCGTCGTTCATGATCGACGCGACCACCGGGTACATCCGCCATCAGGACTGGGGCGAGAACACCGACCGCGAAATCCAGCGCGCGCTGAACGATCTGCGCTCGAAGGGGATGAAGCGGTTGCTCTACGACATCCGCGGCAATCCGGGCGGGCCGCTCGATCAGGCGATCAAGGTCTCGAACGAATTCCTGCCGCGCGGCAAGATGATCGTCTACACGCGCGGCCGGATCGC
Source organism: uncultured Bifidobacterium sp. (assembly GCA_964577955.1). Classification (GTDB taxonomy): domain Bacteria; phylum Acidobacteriota; class Vicinamibacteria; order Vicinamibacterales; family CAVVIG01; genus CADEEX01. The sequence goes on from CAZOAZ010000093.1 coordinate 7,295, forward strand.
GAATTCCGCGCAGGATTACCGGGCGACCGAGGACAGCACGTTTACCGACATTCCGATGGTCGTCCTCGCCAATCGCAGCAGCGCGAGCGCGTCGGAGATCTTCACCGGTGCGCTGCAGGATCACGATCGCGCCTACATCGTCGGCGAAACGACGTTCGGCAAGGCGCTCGTCCAGTCGGTGTACCGCATCAGCGGCAACGCGGGGCTGGCGCTGACGACGGCGCACTACTTCACGCCGAGCGGCCGGCTGATTCAGCGTCCGTGGGACGAGACCTTCGACGAGTACCTGAGCTACACGCAGAAGGAACAGGACGCGAACAAGACCCACAACCCGAGCGATCTGAAGCGCACTGATTCGGGCCGGCCGGTCTACAGCGGCGGCGGCATCGAACCCGACAAGTACATTGCCGGCCAGCTCGAAGGGTTCAATCCGACCGCGTTCGGCCGGCTGCTCTACGGGCGGCAGGAGTTCGAAAACTACGCGCAGCAGTTCATGGCGGAGGGCGACACGCGCATCGCGCTGCCCGGCCCCGCGCCGCGGACCCTGATGCGCAACTTCACCATCACGGACGCGATGGTGGCGGAATTCCGCAAGCAGCTCGAAACCAACCGCATCAAGATCGACGAGGCCGCGTTCACGAAGGACATCGAGTTCATCAAGGCGATGATGCGCTTCCGGATCGACGAGGCGCTCTTCGGCGTTGCCGATGCCCGTCGCCACCTGATCGGCGCGGATCCCCAGGCGCAGGGCGCGCTGACGATGTTCGGCGAAGCCCAGCGATTGAACGGTTTGACGCGACCTGGGACTCGGGCGCACTAGGCCCCTTCGACTCGACCGTCCGACCGCTCGCTCAGGGGCTTAGGCCGATCGACCACAATGAGTTGTGGCCTCAGTTTGTCCTTGCCCCAATAGATAGTCGTTGTTACACTGACGACCGCTTTTGACGGCCCCGGGGCCGCTTCTCACATTCGAGGGGCGTAAGGGTCGCGAAAGCGGTCCGTTGCCGTTCTGCATCCCAGCCAGTAACCGTCCAGCTTTGGTCCGGATCCTCCGGCCACCCGTGGTGTGCCCATGCGTCTCGAGCGTCTAGAAATCAACGGCTTCAAGTCCTTCTCCGATCGGTCGGAGCTCGCCTTCGACAAGGGCGTGACCGCGATCGTGGGGCCCAACGGCTGCGGCAAGAGCAACGTCGCCGACGCCATCACCTGGGTGATGGGCGAGCAGAGCGCCAAGAGCCTGCGCGGCGACAAGATGGAAGACGTGATCTTCAGCGGCAGCGACGCGCGCAAGCCGACCGCGTCCGCCGAAGTCAGGCTCCGCTTCAGCGGGGTCCTGAAGACGCTGACCGGGCCGGCGTTCGGCGACGCCAACGGTCACGCGAAGGAGCCGCAGACCAACGGCCACGGGTACTCGAACGGCCATGCGAACGGTAATGGCGTTCACGCGGACGCCCACCACACGAACGGGCACGTTCACGCGGAGGATGCGGCCCGGAGAGCGAGCCTGGTGGAGGGGGTGGACCCCGCCGAGCGCGAAATGCTGATCCAGTCGATCGCCCGCGAGGTCGAAGTCACGCGGCGGTTGTACCGCTCGGGCGAGAGCGAGTACCTGATCGACGGCCAGGTGTGTCGTCTGCGCGACATCCACGATCTGTTGATGGATACCGGCCTCGGCGCGAAGGCCTACGCGATCATCGAGCAGGGCAAGATCGGCCTGATTCTCAGCTCGCGGCCGACCGATCGCCGTCAGCTCATCGAAGAGGCGGCCGGCGTCACGAAGTACAAGAGCCGCCGGCGCGCGGCCGAACTCAAGCTCGAAGCGGCCCAGCAGAACCTCACCCGCATCGACGACATCGTCTTCGAAGTGGACAAGCAGCGCGGGACGCTGAAGCGGCAGGCGGCCAAGGCGCGTCGCTATCAGAAGCTGCGCGATGAAATGCGCCGGTGGGAGAAAGTCCTGTTTGCCCGCCGCTACCGGCTGCTCGCCGAGAACATCGAGTTCACGCGCGCGCGCCTGCTGGAGGCCCGCGAACGCGAATCGGCGGCGGCGGCCCGCGTCTCGGAAGTGGAGACCGGATTTGCCCGCGTCCGGATCGAACTCGTGGAGTCGGAAAATCGCGCGACGGCGGCCCGCGAGACCGCGCACACGCGTGAGCTGGCCATCAATCGGCTGCAACAGCAAATCGTGTTCGACCGCGAGCAGATCGAGATGCTGGTCGGCCGCGCCGCGGCGGTGGCCGCCGAGCTCGATGTCCTCGGCGCGCGCCGCGAACCGGCCCGCGCGGCGATTGCGGCGCGGCGCGCGGCGTCGAGCGACGCCGATGCCGATCGCGATCGTGCGGCCGAGCGCGCGGCCACCGAGTCGGACGCCTACGAACTCGCGCATCGCGAAATCGAAGGGTTTGAAGCCGACGTCGAAGCGGCGCGCAGCGAAGTCTTCTCGGTCGTCAACTCGGCGACGGCGCTGCGCCACTCGCTCGAGCACGCCGCCTCGGCGCGCGATCGCGTCCTCGAAACGCTGTCGAAGCTGCACCAGGAAGGCGACGACCTGCGGCGTGAGCGCGAGCGGGCCGAAGCCGATCGCCAGTCCGCTGCCGACGGGCTGCGCCGGTCGCACGAGGCCATGGAAGCGACGCGCATCGCGCGGGCGGCGCGCGAGTCCGAACTCGCCAGCGCGCGGATCGAGCACGAGTGGCGCTCGCGGGCGATGCGCGCCCGCGAACACGAACTGGCTGGCCTGGAGGCCCGTCTGCGATCGTTGCAGGAACTCGATGCCGGCCGCGTCGAATACGGCGACGCCGCACGCACGGTGCTCGCGCAGGCCAACGGCAAGGTCTCGCAGAAAGGCGCCCTCGTCGACTACCTCGAGGTCGAGCGCGGTTACGACCGTGCCGTCGAAGCCTATCTCGGCGACCTGCTTCAGCATGTGATCGTCGAGCACCCCGAACAGGCCGCGGCCGGTTTCCAGCTCGTGCGCGAGCAGAGCGCCGGGCGCTGCGGATTTCTGATCACCGCGTCGGGGGCAGCCGAAGGCGCGGCGATGGCCGTGCGGCAGCAGGAGACCGCGCCCGAAGGGCTCGTCGCACTGTCGCAGGTCGTGCGGGCGCACGGCCCGTATGCCGGCGTGATTCAAGAGACGCTGGGCGACGCCTGGATCGCGGACTCCTACGACCACGCGTCGTGGGCGAGCCGCATGGTGACTCGTCCCGTCGTCACGACGGCCGGAGAGGTGTTCCGCGGTCCGCACCTCGTGACCGGCGGCCGTCCGTCGGAGACGCGCGGCATCCTTGAAACCAAACGGGAGATCAAGGAGCTCTCGGAGCGCATCGCCTCGGAGCGCGACGGACTGCGCCAGCTGGCCGACGAGATCGCCGGCCTGGACACCGTGATCACGCAGGCGGCCGACGCCGTCGCCGCCCTCCACGCCGAACAGCATCGTCAAGAGAAGGCGATCGTCGCGCTGGACGCCCAGGCCAGCCGTGCATCTGACGACGTGACCCGCGTGGGCCATAAGACGGAGCAGGTGGGCCGGGAGCGGCGTTCCGCGGAAGAAGAGCGTGATGCGCTCGAGAGCCGGCAGGAGGAAGCCTACCGCGCGATCGCGCAGCTCGAACAGGAACAGAAGCTGGCCGACGATCGGCTGATGCTCGCCCAGCGCGTGCTCTTCCAGACGCGCGAAGCGGCCGAAGAGCAGAGCCGCCGTGCCGGCGAAGCCAGGGCCGTTCATGCCGCGCTCATCGAGCGGGCGACCGCGATTGCCGCCGAAGTGCTGCGGCTCGAGGAGGCGGCGGCGGAACTGGAAACGCGCGCGAATGCGCTCGGCACGGAGCTGGCGACCACCCGGCAGCGCGTCGAGGATCTCCGGTCCGCCGTCGTCGCCAGTGAAACGCAGCTCGATGCCGACGTGCGCGACCTCGATCGGCTCCGCGGCGAGGTGCAGCGGGCGGACGATGACGTGTCGTCGTTGCGGATTCAGGCCGACCGCCTCGAGGTCGAGATCCGCGGCGCGCGCCACGACCTCGAAAACGTCCGCACCGCGGTCACCGATCTCGACATTCAGCGCGCGACCGCCGAGAGCGATCTCGCTCATCTGTCGTCGGAGTGCATCAGCGCGGTGCAGGCGACGCTCGACGAAGTGCTCGTCGAAGTGGCCGAGCTCGAGAGCCGGGGCGGTCTGACCCCCGATGCTCGGGTCATCGAGGCCGAGGACGGCGAGGACGGGTCTGGAGTGGGTCTTGCCGACGGCGAACGCGCTGAGGAAGAAACGGCGCCCGCGGCTGCCGACCTGTCCGCCGAAGCCGTGGCGAAGGCGGAGCAGCATCAGCTGAGCGCTGAAGAGGCGATCGCCCGGCTGCGGCAGAAGATCGACCGGCTCGGTCCCGTCAACATGATGGCCATCGAGCAGTACGACGAACTCGAAACCCGTCATCTGTTCCTGACCACGCAGCGCAAGGATCTCGTGGACTCGATCGCCCAGACGACCGAGGCGATCAAGCGGATTGACGAGACCACCCGTCAACGCTTCAGCGAGGCGTTCGCGGCCATCAACCGCAACTTCCAGGAAATGTTCGCCACGCTGTTCGGTGGCGGACGAGCCGGCCTCACGCTGCTCGACGAGAACGATCCGCTCGAAAGCGGGATTGAGATCGTGGCGCAGCCGCCGGGCAAGCGGCTCCAGAGCGTGCAGCTGCTGTCGGGCGGTGAGAAGGCGCTGACGGCCATCTCGCTGATGTTCGGCCTCTTCAAATACAAGCCGAGCCCCTTCTGCCTGCTCGACGAAATCGACGCCCCGCTCGACGACGCCAACATCGGGCGTTTCGTCGAGATGCTGCGCAGCATGCAGCGGCACACGCAGTTCATCCTCATCACCCACAATCGCAAGACCATGGAGATTGCCGATCGTCTTTACGGGGTGACGATGGAGGAGCCGGGTGTGTCGAAGCTGATTTCGGTCGAGATGAATTGATCGCGTGGCGGACAGGCTCAAGCCTGTCCCTACTGCTGCGACTCGACTGAGACTTCGGTAGGGACCGGCTTCAGCCGGTCCGCGCCGGACTCGAACTTCAGCTATCCTGAGCTCGTCTGAAGCTCCCATGAACGTTCGATACGCCCCCAGACGTCTCTCGCTTTCGTGCGCCCTGTTGGCGCTCACGCTCTGGCCGGCCTGCGGCACGACCGACATGAGGCCGCCAGGCGGAACCGCCAGCGACCAGTGGGCGCGCTCCTATCCGCTGGCGGCCGGAGGCGAATTCCAAATCGTCGGCGGCGAGGGGTGGGTGGAGATTCGGGGCGGCGATGGGACCGAGATTCAGGTGACCGCCGAGCGGGTCGTGAAAGCCGGAACCGAGGCCTCGGCGCGCGAAATTGTCTCTCGCGTCAAAATCCGCGAAGACATTACGCCGGAAAAAGTCGTGCTCCAGAGTATCGGACTCGAGGGCATCATCATCGGCGTGGAGCAGCGGATCAACTACCGCGTCACCGTGCCGCGGACGGCGCGCGTCAGGGTTCGGACCAACGGCGGCGCCATCTCGGTCAGTGACGTCGAGGGCGGTTCGGTGCTGAGCAGCGCGAACGGCGAGGTGACCGGGAAGAACCTGAAGGGTCCGGTCGAAGCGCGGGCGGTCAACAACAAGGTGAACATCGATCTGGCCGCCTTCGCCGGCGATCCCGTGGATGTGCGCACCACCAACGGCGCCGCCACGCTCTCGATCCCGGCCAGCATCGATGCGACGCTCACCGCGACCTCCGTCAACGGCACCATCACGCTCGAAGAACTCAAAGGTGAACCGCTCGGCGAGCAAACCCGACGACGTCAGCGCGTGAAGCTGAACGCCGGCGGACCGCCGATCGAAGTCGGAGCGACCAACGGCTCGGTCAGAGTCGTCCTGCGGCCGTGAACGAAGACAAGTCGGCGCGCTATCAGCGCCTCAAGCGCCGGATCGAGATCCTCTCCCTCGGTCTCGGCGTCGGATTCCTGGTGGTCATCCTGGTGACGGGTTGGAGCAAGTCGCTGCGCGAAGTGTCGGCCATGATCGGCCGCGGCGAAGCGTCGCTGGTGCTCGTGTACGTGGTGCTCCTCACGCTCATCAATGAGGCGGTCACGCTGCCGCTGGCCTTCTACGGCGGCTTGATGGTCGAACGCCGCTACGGGCTGTCGAAGCAGTCGTTCGCGGGCTGGGCCGGCGATCAGGCCAAGGGGCTGCTCCTGACACTCGTCCTCGGCGGCGCCGCGGCGAGTCTCGTGTACTACCTGCTGCGCGAGTTCGGGAGTGGCTGGTGGCTGCCGGCTGGAATCATCTTCTCTGTCGTGATCGTGGGGCTGGCCAATCTCGGTCCGGTGGTGCTGCTCCCGCTCTTCTATCGAATCAAGCCGCTCGAGCGCGAGTCGCTCAAGGCCAGGCTGCTGGCGCTCGCCGAACGGGGCGGTGCGCGCGTGCTCGGCATCTACGAGTGGGGGCTTGGCGACAAGACGACCAAGGCCAACGCGGCGCTCGCCGGCCTCGGCCGCTCGCGGCGCATTCTGGTGTCCGACACCATGCTCGCCGACTATTCCGACGACGAGATCGAAGTCGTGCTGGCGCACGAGCTCGCGCATCACGTCCACGGCGACATCTGGAAGGGGCTGGCGTTCGAGAGCGCGCTGATTCTGGCCGGCTGCTATGTCGCGGCGCGCGTGCTGACGTGGTTTGCGCCGCTCCTGAATCTGGCCGGTGCCGCCGACGTGGCCGGTCTGCCGCTGCTGCTCCTCGGTGCGGGCGCCGTCTCGCTCGTGATGCTGCCGCTGGCGCATGCGCTGTCGCGGGCGAACGAACGCAGCGCCGACCGCTTCGCCCTGCAGTTGACGAAGAACGCCGACGCCTTCATCTCGGCGATGCGGCGTCTCGGCGCGCAGAATCTGGCCGAAGACAACCCGTCGAAAGTCGTGCAATGGCTGTTCTACAGCCATCCGCCGATTCAGGAGCGCATCGCCGCGGCACGGGCCTTCAGAGGCTGAGCGCCACGGGCAGGGCAGGGCGGGCAGGGCTGGTTGGGCAGGCGCGGCAGGCAGGGCGAGCCCGTCAGAAATTCCTGGCGCGCTTCATTCCCTCGCGGACGGCCCACCGCTGACACTCGTGAAAGAGCGCCGGTGGATCCGGCCAGGCCGCGTGCCAGGAGAGTTCCAGATGTCCCGGGCGATCCAACAGCCCGCTGAACCTGGCCAGAAAGAACGAGGCGTGGAGCTCGTACGCTTCGTTGCCGCCTTTGATGAACCACTGGATGGCCGAGTCGAGCGGTTGGATGATCTCAATCGTCCGTCCGCACTCCTCGGCGCATTCGCGGTGCACCGCCTGTAGCGCGTCCTCCCCGGGTTCGAGGCCTCCACCGGGAAGAAAGAGACCCGAATCCTCAGCGACACACGCGAGACGCCGCTGGTCGTCGACGATGACGGCGTACGCGGCGGGTCGAATGCGGTAGTTCATGCCGTCGCGTCGTACACCGAAGTGTTGCATTGTCGCCACGTCAGGGCCGGGGCATCTTGCGTTCATTGAGCCCGACTAGTTCACATCGATCGAACCAAGCCGGCTCTCGCTCGAACGAGATGTCCGACAGCGCCGTTCGGATCTCTTCGTTCAGCAGTTGGATCACCAACCGTCATGTGATGCCTATCCAAACACGTGCGCAGTTGAATCTACGATGACGACAGTACGTTGTGCCTCGAAATTACCGAGATATTACAAACGTAAACGGTGTAGGCTACCGAGCCGTGGTCGTGCAAGGCTTCGAATGGATTCGGAGCCGTATTGGATCCTCAGTGATTTCAGTTGAACACCAAGGATGGCGACATGAGCAGTCTGACGTTTCGTCATATCGGCCCCAAGATCAAAACATTAAAGTCTCATACTTGGCAGCGCCGTGCGGGCGTGCCGCCGCACTTTGTGCATCTGTCCGGCTTCAACGACGGAGCCAAAAGGGGGCCGACGGCCGAAACGTTGCGGCTATGGATGCGCGGGTTGAAATCTCCAAAGTTCGAGACCATCGACGAGATGTGTCAAGTTATCAACGAAAAATTCGAACTCTCGGCCCCACTGTGCGCTGCGCACCTGGCAGACCAGACGCCCTTCGAAGCATTTCTCGATGCGATCGGCCAAACGGATGACGTTCGCCGGCTAGAGAACGAGTTCACGACGTGGTCGCAGGATAGCCGTCTCTGCTCGACTTTCACATTCCGACCGGCGCATCGGTCTGTGTTTTCGCTGGTTCACCACCTTCCGGGTCTGTATCTCGTTCATCGTGTTCGCCTCGATGCCACGCACCCGGAAAGCGACCTCTTGCCGATGGCGATTCTCTCGACCGTTCGAGCGTCTCATCGTCGTAACGAGAGCGAAGTGTTCATTCCCTGCGTCATGTCCATTCGGGCGAGAAAGAGTGAGACGCTTTTCCGTTACAAGGGAGTTGTGGGTCCGCTTGAGAATGGCATCGAATGGCGCTTCTTTCAAGAAGGCACTCAGAATCTGGATCGTATCGTCATCATGTCCAAGCGGATGGATATGCGGGAAGGGCATGAACTCAAGGGGCACATGGTAACGATGACCCAGGGGCCCGAATATCAATCGATGGCAGCGGCGGTATCGATCGAGCGCGTCAGAGACCTACCGTCACTTGAAGAGATTGGCGAGTTCCTTGAAACAGCCCGCGTGGTTCATCCAGCCGACATTGACTCGGATACTAACGTCAAGCATCCCGTCCTTGTCGGCTCATAGTTGTGAGTCCAACTGTAGTCCCTCACTCGAGGGTTTGGTAGAAATCGCTCCTTGGTCTGTCGACTCATAACCAGATAGTCCGAAGAATGGCCTCCTCGCAAGGAGGACAGGATGAAACTTCGGAAAGCGCTGGCGAGCTTCGTCACGGGAGCGTTTGGTCACTCGGTGGGCTCCGCGGTCTTTCATGGCCTCGCGATTCACTTGCCAGGCCAGGTGCTGGCAGCCCTCGCCGGTGTGGTGACTGGCGGCGTGCTTGTGTGGGTTGTGGTCAAGTCAAACGATGCGCCGCGGGAGCGGACAAAAGCGGTGGACGCAATGTCAGATCAGCCCAAGAGCAGTCTGTAGCCGTTCATAATCAGTCGCAAACCTATCAGGACGCTGACGGCCCAGGCCAAGCAAGAAGGCGCGGCGAGTGAGAACTCGCCGCGCCTCGAATGCTGCCTCAAGACGGACAGGCTGAAGCCTGTCCCAACCGGTGCCCACTTTGTCCTGCCTGCCCAGCCGGCCCCGCCAGCCGCGCCCCCAGTGTCTAGCCCTTCGCGGCGCCGCCTTCTTCGTTCAGCAGCGCCTTCCGGCTCAGACGAATCTTGCCGGTCGGATCGATGTTGATCACCTTCACCATGAGCTGTTCGCCTTCCTTCAGCTCGTCGCGCACGTCCTTCACGCGGTGGTTGGCGATTTCGGAGACGTGGAGCAAGCCGTCGGTGCCCGGCATGATTTCCACGAACGCGCCGAAGTCGGTGATCCGCTGAATCTTCCCGAGGTAGGTCTTGTTCAACTCGGGCGTCGCGGTCAGTTCCTGGATGATCGAGATTGCCTTCTGCGCTGACGCGCCGTCGGCCGACGCCACGTTCACGCGGCCATCGTCCTCGACGTCGATCTTGACGCCGGTGCGCTCGATGATGCTGCGGATCATCTTGCCGCCCGGTCCGATGACGTCGCGGATCTTGT
>CAZOAZ010000094.1:0-16463 GCA_964577955.1 uncultured Bifidobacterium sp.
TGACGCTTCGGCGCGTCGACGAAAACGAGATCGATTTGTGATCGTGGCGGTAGCGGCAGGAATTCACTGAGGAGCCCGAGGATCCGGCGCATCAGATGGAGCGTGATGTCATCTGCCTGCCAGCGTCGCGATTGTTGCAAGTCATAGTCGGGCTCTCGCGATAGCTGCCGAGTGACCAAATCGTAGGCATAAGAATCGGAGATCATGCGGACCCCTTCGACGAGACATCACTCGTGAGCGCTGCCAGTTCCAGAAAGGCGATGCGGAGCAGCGCGGGATCGTCGATGCTCCGGAGAACCCCGACGCCGACGCTCCAACGGGTTCCGCAGGGTTTGCAGCCAGCCCAGGTGATTCCCGTGAGCACTCGAACCACCGTGGCGCCCTTCAAGCAGACTGGGCAGGCGCCGAACCGAGACTCGTACCGCGCATGATCGAGCGCGTCGAGGCGATCGAGCTCCTCCCAGAGCGGATCGCGGGCGATCACGAGGGCCTCGCCGGCTTGCCCGTCAGATCGTCGGTCGTCTGGCGGCTCTTTTCTTCGAGTGCCTTGGCCAGGACGCTCGCGCCCCCGATGGTCAGCGCGAACAGTGGATCGTTATCCGGATCCGGACCATCGCCGTTGCTGCCCGCGCTCTTTAACCAGCAGAGAACGACGTGGCCACCAGTGCGGATCACTGACAGCCGATCGGTGTCCACAAGGGTCAGCCCGGCCGGGCCTTGCTCCTGACCGTTGGCGAACGTCGAGCGCTTCATGTGATTGGTGTTGCGCTCCCACTCGACGTCGGCGACTCCAAAATCGACAATCCGCGGTTTCCCGGCGACCACAACGACAGAGTCTTTCAGCCTGCCTCGCCGGTAGGCCTGCTGAACGGCGCCGTGCGCGCACCCCCGGTGCCGCGCATACGCTCTGAAACTGTGTGTCGTCACCTGGCTCTCGGATCCCTGGCCATCCAACATGGCTACCTCATTCGGCTATTGGCTACGGCTATACACACCCAATGGCTACGCACCCAATCCGTAGTGCCTAGCCAATCCCCGCGCCGTCTTTCACCCGCACCGGTGACCTTCCGGAAGAACCTACCGGGACGGGGTGGCCGGCATGATCGACCTGGCGCAAGGACCCATTGGGCGCCTACCAGGTCGGCCCGGACTCGAGGTCCATTCTCGAGCCCGGGCCTTCTCGTCGCTGTTGGTCGTCGCCGCGCCGCGACGACGACCTGACACTGGGCACAGCTGGTCCCAGATCGGACACGCGCTCGTGTGGACGCGTGCCCAGATTCTTCGGTGACTCGTCGAACAGCGGCAGCCTCTGATCGCCCGATCGGCGGGAGAGCCATCGATGCGCTCGGCAGGCGCCGTTCGATCTTCCCGAATGCCCGTCGATGATCGACTCACGGCTCATGCTTCACCTCTGCGTGTTCCACTGGGAACGGAAGAACCGCAAGGAACAACGAAGAACAAGGATCCTCTCGTCATGCGATCGCCGCCTGCTCTTGCTCGACGAGCGTGGACGATGACCCGGGCACCGCCGCGGCCCTTTCCGCCAGTTCAATCTCTCGCAGCTTTCGGCAATACTCACCAGGCGAATGCCGCCGCCCGCAGCCGCGACATGGTGAAGCGCAGGCGGAAAGGGCGGAGTGATCGCCTTCACATTCCGGGCATCGCCATCTGAGTTCGGTCGCTGCGTATTTGCCAGCGATGACATTGCGTGCGTAGTGGGGGCGATCGAGCAGCGCTCGCAAGGTTGGGGGAACGTGCATCCTGCCTATCACCCAAGCAGAAGTGGCGAGCTGTCGAACGAGGACATCGAACGATGCGGCGTCGAACGCTTGAACCGCGGCCTGGATGTCTTCAGGGGCAGCCGCCGCGAATGGGTGCGGCAATCGGCCCCAGGCCCTGAGGTATGCGGCTGCGGTGGCTGGATCTCCGGATAGCGGATCTACGGGCTGCGGATCCGCGGATCTACGGAGAGGGCCTGACTTAGGCCCTGGCTCAGGGTCCATCTCAGGGGTTGGTTCTGGGCCAGGTTCAGGGTAGGCCGGAACCTCTCTCAATTCAGAAAACCACGCCTGCTGATGTTCGGAACCAGCGATTGCGGCCTCAATCGCGCTTTTTATGTGGGCTACAACGTTCGATGTTCGCGGCAACTCTCGCAGTTGACGAGCCATTCCGCGGACTGCGTTCACGGTGACTGGCGGGTCTGCCTCAATCGCTCCGACCACGTAAATCAGGCGCTCTCCGTAGTCGACCAGCATGGCGCCTGCCTGTTCCAATTCGGTGAGTTGTCGTTTGACCGTGTTTAGCGAGCCACCGACTAGGCTCTCCGCAAGAGCCGCCGGCCCCATCCGCAGCAACCCAGGGATTGAGCGTTTGTCACGATGTCCATGAACTCGCATCTTCATGAACACGGCGCCCGCGGAAATGCCGCGGCCGAGATCCTCTTCGGCAGATCCGAGCAGCATTCGCACGTAGGGTTTGCGAGGTGTTGCCATTGGGCTGGCTCGGACTAGAGTCCTGCCTGCTGCGCCCTTTGCGCAATCCAGCCTTCGATGTCGCCCTCTCGCCAACCGACGCTGTGCTGAGAAAGGCGAAGAGGCGCCGGAAATTGTCCGCGTTGTACGAGACGCCAGATCGTCGTGCTGCTCAGCCCGACTCGTTCAACGACGTTGCGCTTTCTGATGATCCGGGTAGGAGCCGCTGGTGACTCTTGATTCTTCATGGCGCGAGGCTATCGCGCATGAAACGTCCTGTGAACTTGTCAAAATGACAAGTTCACCTGATGAGGAAATTGTGCTAGGCGATAAGTTCTACGCTTCGAAGGTCTCGTCCGCGAATCTTGCGAACCGAAGCAGCAGCATGAGGGAAGTGAACGCTTCTGTTTCTCCCAGTGTGGAAGCCTGGCCGTGCGCAGCCTCGTCTCGCCAGTAGTTCAACAGATACGTGAATGACTTGAAATGACGTTGTACGCCAGCTGTCGTGCCGTTCAACACTTCGATTTCGATCCTTCCTCGACCGCCGGTGCTTCCATAGATTGTGAGTGCCTTCTCTTCTGTCATTCGCTCGCAGGCCAAGGCCAGAAGAATCGATTCGGCAGCGGCGCCGCACATGGCACAGCAGGCCAGAAACGCGTGAGCGCCAAAACACCGAACCGCTTCGCCGCCGCGAGAGAGATATCCCGCACCAAACCGTTTCTCATGCTGCCCCAGTAGGTGAACGAATCGCCCTGGAATGACCGTCGCAATCGACTCGTACTCGGCGTTCGAAAGCCAGAGGCGTCCCTGCGGCGTGACACAGTAGCCCTCTCCCACGCGGTTGTGCCCGGTTCCACTCTCTCCTAGATGTCGAAGACCAGGACGAAGAATGCCGCGCCGAGATAGCTCCCACAGCGCCGCGTAAAACAGCGGCGAGAGTTCCTCTTTTCGCTTGGCTCGCGCCGGATCCATGGGACGGTTCGGCGCAACCCCCTCCCGATCGACTACGTACCGATCCGCTAGATCCGATGTTCGAATGTCGTACCCGCCCCCGCCGACGTCTGGCTGACCGGCACGCAGCAGATCGACCGTGTAGCTCAGGGCATCGTCTACTGTGTTCACTTCACGCACCTCTGTTGAATGCGAGCACGGTCGCGGCTTTCTCGGTGACGATCGCGTCAACGCGTTGATTCCACCAGTCCAGGGCAGCTCGTTTCTCCGGATCGTACGAATGTCGGTCGTACACCTTCGTCACGCCCCGCTCAACGTGGTTGAGGATCTTGCTGATCGTCAGCCGTGGGACGCCCCCGCCAGCCATCAAGCTCGCCGCCGTGCGGCGGAGGTCATGGCCACGGAAGTCGTCAACCGGAAACGTCGCCGCGGCCGCGGCCTGCTGGCGCTTACCCTTGGCGCCCGCGCCCGCTCGCCTGGCGTGAGCGTCGAGCACTCCAATGACGTCCTTGTGACTTGTCGCGAGCAGCTCCGCGAGGATAGAGACAGCGCTCGAATTCAGTGGGACCCGGTGCGGCAACTTATTTTTTGAATGCTCGGCGGGGATGGTCCACCAGCCGGACTCAAGGTCGACGTCCTGCCACCGCATTGCAGCCACCTCTCCGCCTCGCTGGGCGGTCAGCAGCCGGAGCCTATAGAACGCTGCCATCGGCACAGAAAGCGCATCCCATGCCTTCCAGAGCGCCCGGATCTCGCCTTCGGTGAGTACGCGATCTCGTGCGCTCTCGATCGCTGGGCGCGGAATTCGAAAGGCCGGACTGGCGGTCACGATGTCACGATCGAGTGCGAACGCGAACATCTTCGACAGCAGCGCCGCGACTCGGTTTCCAACGACCGGCGCGCCGGCTTCCGCGACGGACTCGACGAGCTCCCGCACATCGCGACGCGAGATGTCGACGACGGCACGATGTCGCCACGTCGGCAGGATCTTGCGGCGTAGGAGGTTGTCATCGGCCTTCCAGCTGCGCTTTCGCGGCTTCGCCCACTTCTCGAGGTACAGCCCTGCGAGGTCGCCGACCGTCTCAACCTTGCGCCCAGCCTGCTTCTCGGTCGCTGGATCCGCCCCTTTGCTCGCGGCATGGAACTCGTCGCGTGCGCGGGCCCGGGCCTGGGACAGCGTTATCGATTTGAGCGTGCCGAGCGTGAGTCGACGCAGACGACCGCGATGGCGGTACCGCAGCGTCCAGCTTTTCGCACCGCTCGGCATCACGCGCAGCGCGAGGCCGGGCACCTTGTCGTCGACGTACTCGACGCGTTTCTCCGACGGCTTGACGGTGTTGATCATCCGGTCGGTGAGCGTGAGTGTGGGCATAGTCCAGCCGATCTCGTGAGTCATAGTGTCAACTCGGGGTCACACCGGGGTCACACCGTGACGAAATTGGATGAAATCGGATGGTAGCCGAAGAATGCGATAAGCGCTAGACAGTCAGCACGTTTCGAGCAGATTCATATTTCAGCTGATTTCAGGAGATTGCGTCAGATCGTGACTGAAAATCGTAGTGTCGACAGTTCGATTCTGTCCCTCGCCACCATTTCTCACTTCGTTCGAAACGGTCGGCTCGGGCCAGCATCAGCCACGCCGGCTTCGCTCTCCGAGCTCGCCTAAGCGGGGTCGATTCTTCTCACCACTCGACGGGCTCGCCCTCGCCCTGCGGGCTCGGCTTCGCCTCGGCCACGATTCTTCCCACGCATTTCTGACCTCGCTCGACGTGGTCCGCGCACGACGTCATCAGCCACGCCGGATTCGTTCTTCGATGCGCAGCGCCGGCAAGAAGTCTGCATCAGGCGCCCAACGTCTCGGAGATCTTTCGAATTTCCTGGCAATTCGCACTAGGCAACAAGAGAAGTCGCGCTCCGCGATGACAATCGTCGGCGCAGCGCTAGAACTCTCTGAAAGGAAAAGAATGTCTGCATCAAAATTGGCCTCGGTGGTCGCGCTGACGTTGTTCGGGCTCTCGGCCGCTGCTCGAGTCGACGCCTCATCGATCACGTACACCTTCGAGAGTGCGGCGTTTCCATTGGGCGCGTTCACGCCGTTGCTGGACAAGGCACCCGATGTCGGCGATCCCACATTCGAAACCGATTTCACCGGTGTCGGCAACGAGTTCTTCATCGGAACCTTCCTCGCCGTTCCAACCTTCAGCGGGCAGAATCTCGGCGACGGCGGCGGGCAAACGGGCTCGCTGGTCCTCACCTTCAGCCAACCGATCACGAGCTTCTTCGCAGACTTCGCCCTGAATGTGGTTAACAGCGCGCCGGTCGGCGACCTGACGGCATTGATCACCGCCGGCGGCCTCTTTTCCGCACCGTCTGCCGACATCGGCGGAAGCACGTTTCAGGGCGGCGCGCTGAGCTTCACGTCGTTGAACCCGTTCTCGCAGCTGACACTCACCGCTCACGACGCTGCCGGAGCGCCGACCGCGTTCATCATCGACAATCTGCGGCTAGAGACTGCCAGCGAAGCCGTTCCCGAACCGGCAACGATGCTCCTGCTCGGTACCGGTCTCGTCGGTTCGGGCATCCGTCGGTATCGTCGCGGCCGTCAGTAAGCGAAAGGAAAAGACAGGGCTCGCGTTGGCCAGCCCTGTCCCTTCTGCCAGCCTTCCGCCGAAACGCGCGACGGCACGTCGGCGCGCCTGCGTTCTGTCACTCCCAGAACTCCGCCCCTACCCTGTTCCATTGGGGACGCTACTGATGTGCGGGGCTGCCGCCCGTCGCTTCGCACCAGGCCACGCGGCCAATGATTGGTAGGGGGACAGGCCAGATCGCCCACCCATGCCGTTCGAACCAGGATCGAACCGAGTGACTCGTGGCAGACGGCTCTTGCGTCGCCTGATCATCATGCTCGCTCAGAAAAATCCCCACGCTGGCGACACACACGGCGAGAGCCGCCACCGCCGCGGACCGTTCGGATTCTGGAAAATGCTGTAGCGTTCGGCGCTCGATGACGACATCGAACGGCCCGGGACAGAGTGATGCGTCACGCAGGTCTCCCGTGACAATCTCGAGTCGTCCGCCCGGACGAAGAACCCGATTCTGGAGAATCCTGTTGACGTGCTCGGCCTGCGGTTTCGCGCGCGACAGGATGTGATTGGCGAAGGGCGACAGTTCGAGGACCGTTACGTGGAAACCCGCGGCGACGAGCGCGTGTGGTTCGAGCGAGATGCCATTGCCGACACAGAGCACCGTACGGAAGCCTGACGCGCGCGCGGCATCGACAAGCGCGCCGTCCGACGACATCAGATCCACGAACCCGACCAGCTGTCGATCGATCCGGTCTTTCCAGTACGCGTCCGAGGCGGCGGAGTCGTTGGTTGCCGGCAGCATCACCCGAACATCGTAGCGCCGGGGCACAATGATCGCCGCCGCGTTCCAGACCGCCAGCCTCGCCCGCCCTGCCTGCCCTGCCCGCCACCCGAGGTCCCATCGGGTCCAGTGTGGTGTCTAAACGCCCACGACCTCAGTTCGGATGGCTCACGTCCAATACGAAGTTGGCCGGTGCGTTCCCGCCGAAGTAGGTCACGTGCAGTTCGTAGGCCGAGCCCGCGATCGCCAATCCGGTTACGGTTTCCGGCTGCGTGACCCCGACGCCTGCTGCGACCAACGAGCCGTCCTGCCACAGGGTCAGATCGAGATCCGGCGAGGCTGGCGTCCAGGTCATCCGCGCATTGATCACACCGAGGTGATGGACCTCAAACCTGACGATGTAGCAGGGCAGCGATCCGAAGTAGTCGTTGCACCGCGCGGAGGTGCTGCTGATCGAATCCGTAAATCGATCGTCAATCGTGCGCAGCGGTGGATTCAGGGCAAAATCGACCGTCGTCGGACTGCCCACCACGTTGATCCGTCGAACTTCCGGCTCGAAGTCCGACTTGGTGGCGCTGATGAAGAATTCTTCATTGATCACGCCGGTCAGCATGTAGTGACCAGCCGCGTCGGTCATACCCGACACGCCGGTGTTTTGACCGTCGACGATCGTGACCGTTGCGCCGGCGATGGCGACGCCCGACGAAACCGGGGCGGCGCGGACGGTGCCCTGAACCACGTAGGTCCCGCGGCCGACGTTGGATACGGTCCGTTCTGCGGAAGGACTGCTCGGCGACGAGTCGGCGCAGCCGCCAATCACGGTCACGGCGGATAAGAGCAGCAGCGCCATTCGACGGCGCGTGGAGCGGGTTCGAGCGGTTTTCAACGGTCCCAGACCATAGCTCAGCCGTTGAAGGCTGTCTATCGGAAGCGTCCTACACTGGCGCCCGCGGTCTCGTTGGGGTTACGGCTGACGCCGCTTTCTCGAGGACTTCGCGGATCTGGCCACCGCGATCGATTCCGCGGCCCAGACCGCCAGTTCCGCAGCGTCTTCGAGGACGGCGACCGGCACGGTGTAATACGAGTTCGACGCATCCGAATCGGGATACGGCCTGAACGGTTCCGAACCCGCCTTCACGTACGCCGCGCGATTGGCGTCGCCGGTTTTGAAATACAGCAGGTCGGCGCCGATCACGCCGAAGAACACTTCTCCGGAATAGAGACCGATCGCGCCGAACATCCGCTTCGATCGCAGATCCGGCACGCCGCTCAACTGATCGAGGACGAACGCGCTGAAGCCGTCGCTGACGCCGAGCGGCGCCATCTTGCCCTTGCCTGCCCCGCCTGCCCCGCCAGCCTTGCCCGCCCTCTTCGTCAGACCGGCATCTCCTTCGCCGCGAGCCGGATGGAACCTTCGAGCAGCACGCCGAGCGGGCCGGCGAACTCCTGGAACTTCGTTTCATCGGCCGTGGTGAACGGCTGACCGTCCCGCCGATTGAGCAACTGCGCGACCGCGCAAATCCGCCGCCGGTGGTCGTACACGGGCATACACAAAATGCTCCGCGTCCGGTATCCCGACTGCTGGTCGACGCTCTGATTGAAATCCGGGTGCGAGTACGCGTCCGGGATATTCATCGTCTGACCGGTCGTCGCCACGCGTCCGGCGATGCCCGTATTCATCGGGATCTCAATCACGAGCGGCTTGCCGGCCGCCGCGTGCGCGATCTTCGACCGCAGCACCTGCTGTTGTGGATGCACTTGATAGAGCGTCGCGCGGTCCGCATTCAACATGTCGCGGATGCGTGCCGTGGCGGCGATCAACACTTCGTCGCCCAACGCTTCGATCGCCTCCTCTTCGAGCACGTCCGCCGTCCGTAGCAGCTGCTCGAACTCCGATGTCACGTGCTCGAGGAGTTCGGTGAACTTCGCGTCCGACAGCGACGAGACATGCCTGACCAGCTCGCCCTTCCGGTGCAGTTGCGCGAACGCGCCAAGCAGATTCTGCGTGCTCGCGGTAATTCCCGAGGTGAACGACGAGATGTGGCCGTCCTCGAGCGTCATGATGCGATCGGCGACGTCGAGGATGCGATTGTCGTGCGTGACCATCAGGATCGCGCAGGACTGTTCCTTCGCCAGCGTGTGGAGAATGTCGACGACTTCGCGTCCCGACTTCTTGTCGAGCGACGCCGTGGGCTCGTCCGCCAGGACCACCCGCGGATGGTTCACCAGGGCCCGCGCGATCGCCACCCGCTGTTTCTGCCCACCGGAAAGCTGCTTCGGGTAGTGACTCACATGATCGCCGAGGCCGACGGCGGTGAGCATCTCGACGGCGCGGTCGCTGTGGCTGCCGCGCTCGACCTGGCCGGAGTCAAGCGCGAGGGCCATCTGGACGTTTTCGCGCGCCGTCAAGGACGCGATGAGATTGTGGTGCTGGAAGATGAAGCCGATGTGCTGGCGAATTCCGGACAGCGTCGTCGGACTGGCGCCGTGCAGATCGAACCCAAGCGTTTGCAGGCTGCCTTCCTGAATCGTGCGAAGGCCGCCGATGAGCGTCAGAAGCGTGGTCTTGCCGGAACCGGACGGGCCGGTCGCAATGACAATCTCACCGGGCAGAATATCCGCGGTGATATCGAACAGGACCTGCTTCCGCAGCGCACCGGAACCGAAGTAGTGATTGACGTTCCGGATCCTGACGAGCGGTTCCATCAGAACGCTTCTGCGGGATCGGAGTGCCTTTTCAGGCGATCGGCCACAAGAGCGACCGGGTCTTGGGCTTTTCCTGGACCACGATCACGACCGGCTGGGCCGATTTGGAAATCGAGCCGGCGGCCCGCAGTTCCTCGAGCAGGTCGTTGACCTTGTCCATCAGCTTGCCGCGCCCTTCGCGCAACTGCTTGATCTGCTTCTTGCGCTTCTTCCCCATGTCGACGATGAGCGGAGCACCGTCAGAAACCGTGTCCGCGACCTTGGTGGCGTGGTCAGACGTAGCTGGCATCAGAATCCTCCTCCGACGAACGTGACATGGAACCGAATGGGTGCGGATGATAACACTATCCGACCGGCGTCAATTCTCTAGATTGTCGCTCCTGCCCGCCTATAGTATAGGGAGCGCGCGGGTGCGCCGTGAGCGCGTCGCAAAGGAGTCCCATGGACATTGCCAACGTCGACAAGTCGGTTCGCCGGATCTCGGTGCTGCACCGGGACTCCGAGGGCAACCTCGTCCCGAAAGTCGTGTATCAGCGCGCCCGAACCAAGAAGAAGGGCACGCGCGGGTTCAGCATGTTCGAGAAGGCGACGCGACGCGTGATGGAAGCTCAGCGCAGCGGCGCGGACTCGTACCTCTCGCGCCACGCCAAATCCAACGCGAAGCGGCGGGACGGCTGGGTCCGCGACTTTCCCATCAATATCATGCGCGCTGGAGAGAAAGTGCGCGACGCGCTGAAGCTGCCGCTCATGCCCTAGCTGGCGGCATATCGCCCGCGAGCAAGGAACGAACACAGAGAGTCCGCTCTGTGTTCGTCTTCTTTCCTTCAGAACACTTCCGCGGGATCCGCCGCCTGCACCCTCCGCATGGCGAGCGCGGCCGACAGGCCGCACATCACGACCGTGAACACGAACACGAGACTGGCGAGCTTGAACGTCATCACGAGCGGAAGGTCGGTGAGCTTCGCTGTCTGAACGTAGAGAACCGAGGACAGCAAGAACCCCGGGATATAGCCCATCACCGACAGGATCAGCGCCTCCTTCAGCACGACCATGTACAAGTAACCGTCGCCGTAGCCGATGGCCTTGAGCGTCGCGTACTCCGACAGGTGATCGGACACGTCGGTGTACAGAATCTGATACACGATAATCGCCCCGACGATGACGCCCATGACGGCGCCGAGGCCGAAGACGATGCCGAGCGGCGTGACGTTTCCCCAGAACGATTCTTCCATCGCCATCAGCTCTGACTTCGTCACGACCCGGACGTCTTTCGGGAGGAAGGCTTCGAGCCGCGCCCGAACCGCTTCCGGCGACGCGCTGGGCTTCAGCCGGATCAGGCCAAGATCGATCGTCTCCTGGTCGCGGTACGGCACGAGTCGCAGGAAATTCTGATCGCTCGTGACGACGTTGCCGAGGGTGCCGAACCCGATCCCGAGCTGAAACGATCCGGCGACGCGGACGTGCCTGCCGTTCAGCTCGGTCACGATCGGCTTGTTGTCCGCCAGGTACCCGCGAGTCGCGCCGAACCGTTGGACATGCGAGTTCTGGTCGAAGAGGACGGTGTCCGGCTCTTCGAGCTTGTCCAGATTCTCCGCGACGCCCGGCGCGGTGAAGGCGCGGGTGCGCGGATCGAACCCGATCGCGAGCAGCATGCTTTCTTCCCGCGTGGTCGGATCCTTCCAGGGGATCACCGCCATGTAGAGCGGCACGACCGAGACGACGTCGTCAAGGGCCAGCGCCTGGTACAGCCGGGTCGAGCTGAAGTTCTTCGTGGCCTGGAGGTACTCGTACTGCGGACTCAGCATCACGAGGTCCGCGTCCAGCCGCCCGTAATGCAGCACCGCCGCATCGAGCACGACGCCGCGGAGGCCGAGCTGCATCAGCATCAGCACGACGGCGAACCCAATGCCCAGAACCGCGGCGGCGAGCCGCCGCTTTTCGTTGCTCAGCTGACGCCAGGCAAGCGGAATGCCGGCCACGTGTTACCGCACGTTCAGGCGGACTTCCACCTGCGCGTGAATCAAGCGTTCGGCGGCTGTGCTGTCGTCCAGCGCGATCCTCACTTCGACGATGCGGGTCGTCGTCAACGTCCGGGGATTGTCGAAGGTCGAGGAATTGCGCGCCACGTCCCGGCCGATCCGGGTGACCGCGCCCTCGAGGGCGCCGGCGATCCCGGCGCCGGTGATCCGGGCCCGCTGACCGAGTGCGACGCGGTCAATGTCACTCTGCGCGACTTCCGCGACCACATACATCTTCTGTGTGTTCGCGATTTCCACCACGCCGTTCGGTCCGACGTCAGCGCCAGGCCAGGCATGGACCTTCAGCACGCGGCCGTCGATCGGGGACCGGATGGTGGCGGCTTCGTATTCGGCGCGGGCGCGCACGACATCGGCTTCGGCTTCCTTGACCTGCGCGTCGAAGACGTCGAGATCGACGGGCCGCACTTCTTCGAGCGCGCGAAGCCGTTCTTTGGCGCTGTTGACCAACTGCAGACGGGTATCGACGAGAAGGCGCGCCGCGTCGAGCGCAGCGTCGGTCCCAATCGCATCGTCATGAAGCTGCTGCATGCGCCGCAGCTCGGAGCGCGCGTTCAGCAGCTCGATTTCCATCCGCGAGATTTCGGTCTGCTGGGCGGCGACCTCCCCGGCCTTCGCCGTGCCCGCGCGGGCCTGCGCCAGCCGGGCCCGGGCCGAACCGACTCGCGCTTCGGCCTGGCGGAGCGTCGCCGCGAGCTGACTACTGCTGTCGAGGACGGCGACGACGTCGCCGGTGCGGATCTGGTCCCCTTCTTTGACGCGAAGCTCCTTGACGATCGACGCCTGTCCCGACAAAGACCGGGCACTCAGCCGGACGCTGCCGTCTTCAGGCTCGATATAGCCCAGGGCGGCGACACCTCTGGGGGGCTCTGGCGCCGGCACGGCCTGGGCGGACGACGCACTCATGTACCGCACCACGAACACGGACAAGGCCGCGACAACGGCGATAGCCAGGATGATGACTGCGAATTGCGAGCGCCTCATGGAGTTCCGGTCAAGGCGCGGATGTTACCCTATTCCTTCTCATCAGGCGATGTCCGCCGCGCGACGGGTGTTCCGCCGTATAGTTCTTTTTTCGATAGATGACGACCACGCCCCAGGGTGATCCGGATCGCGAACCCGACCTCCGGTCCGGACCACAGCCTCCGGAGGCCGCCGGGCAGCCGGGAATCCTGGCCTCTCTCCCTCGCCGCGCGTTCCTGAAGCTTCCGCTCCTCGACGCCGCGCCGCCCCAGATGCGGATGGTCGCGTTCCAGGCCAGTCGCGCGACCGCGTTCCGGCGCCTGTTCGTCTGGCTGGGCATCCTGCTGCGCTTTGGCGCCGCCGTCATCTGGGACACGCTCAGGCGCACCAGCACGCCCGCGCAGCGGGCCGTTCGCCTGCGGAAGATCTTCGAACGGACCGGCGGCACGTACATCAAGATCGGGCAGCATCTGGCCGCGCGTCTCGATCTGTTGCCGTGGGAATACGGGAGCGAGCTGTCAGGCATGCTCGATCGCGTCCCGCCCTTTCCGGCCAGCCAGGCGATTGCTCTGGTCGAACAAACGACTGGAAAGCCGCTCGCGGCGACCTTCGCGCGCTTCGATCCATCCCCGGTGGGTTCGAGCTCCGTGGCGTGCACCTATCAGGCGATCCTTCGCACCGGCGAGAAGGTCGTGGTGAAGGTGCGGCGGCCAGGCGCGGGCGAGCTCTTCATGGCCGACATGACGGTGCTGGATTGGCTGGCCAGGGCGCTCGAACTCCTGACGATCCTTCGTCCTGGTCATACGCACAGCATGCGGCGCGAACTCCGCGAAGCCCTCGTGGAGGAGCTGGACTTCGTTCAGGAAGCGCGCTACATGAACCTGTTTCGCCGGACCGCCAGAAAATCCGGCCGACGTTTCTTCACCGCTCCGAAGGTCCACTTCGAGCTGAGCGGCGAGCAGGTCCTCGTGCAGGAGTTTGTCGCCGGGATGTGGCTCTGGGAGCTGGTCGCGGCCGTCGAGCAGAAAAACGAACGGGTGCTCGAACTGGCGCGGCAACTCGACATCGATCCGAAGAAGATCGCGCGGCGCCTGACCTTCGTCAACTACTGGGGCTGGCACGGCAGTTTTTTCTTCCGTGCCGAGCCGCATCCGGATCGCATCATCATCGGTGCGGGCGGCATCCTGACCTTCATCGATTTCGGATCGGTGGGGGCCATCAACAAACCCAAGCGTCGCGCCCTTCAGCAGAACATGTACTACGCGTTGAAGCAGGACCCGCTCAACATGGCGAGGGCATCGCTGATTCTCATCGAGCCCTTGCCGGCCGTCGACCCGGACGTGCTGACAAAGCAACTGGAAGCCGCCAACTGGGAAATGCTGTTCGCGTTCGAAACCCGTCGATCGGAACACGGACGATTTACCCGGACCTCCGCGCTGCAGTGGATTGGCCTCATCCGACTGGCCCGCCGTTTCCGGATCGCCATCGACTTCAGCGTCCTGCGCCTCCTTCAGGGCAGCGTGATGTACGACACGCTGGCGGTCCGGCTCAATCCCGGAATCAACGTCATCAACGAATACCGCCGATTCGCCAAATACCGGGCCGCGCGCTCGAAACGGCGCGCTGCGCGAAAACTGGAGCGGAAAGGGTCGAGATTCCCCGAGCACCGCGGCTACCTGCGCCTGGAACAGCTCGCCGACACCGGCGAGAGCCTGTTCTTCAGGCTCCGCCATGCCCTGGCGATTCCACGCGCGAACTTCACGTCGCTAATGAGCAAAGGGGCCGTCGTCGTCTACACCGCGATCCAGACCGGTGCGCAGCTGCTGCTCCTCTCAGGACTGACCACCGCCTGGATCGCCACGGCCGCGTTTGCGGCGACGGGGCAGCGCATCGATCTGCGCGATGCCTTTGGCGACGCGCTGACGCTGTTCGCGTTCCGCGTAACGGCCGTCCTGCTCGTGTTCATCAACACCCGGAAAATGCTGTTCCGGATGGACGACAAGGACCGATAGGTGGAGCCGACACCCGCGCCAGCCACGGCAGCCGGTTCGATCGCGTCCGTGCTGCAGCCGATCCCACGCCGCGAGCAGATCATCGTCGCGGCGGCCAGGTCGAGCACGCTCCCGATGATCGAGGCGCCGACGTTCAAGGCCGGCGCCTGGCGATCGCTCGCGCGGCTCTTCACGTGGCTGTCCTTCTTCGCCTCGCTCGCGGCCGCTGACCTGTGGGATCGGTTGCGCCGGCGCGCCAGTCCGGACCAGCGAGGGGTCCGTCTACGCCTATTGCTGCAGAAGGCCGGCGGCACGTTCGTCAAGATCGGTCAACAGCTCGCCATCCGCGTCGATTTGTTGCCGGCGGAGTACTGCGCCGAACTGTCGAAGATGCTCGACCGGATGCCGGCGTTTCCACTCGAGGAAGCGCTGGCGACGATCGAACGAACGACCGGCAGGCCGTGGCACGACGTGTTCGCCGTGTTCGATCCGGAGCCGGTGGGGTCGGCGTCCATTGCCTGCGTCTACCAGGCGACGCTGAAGGATGGCACGAAGGTCGCCGTCAAGATTCGCCGGCCCGGGATTGGCCAGGTCTTCATGGCCGACTTCAAGGTGCTCGACTGGCTGCTCCGCTTCGCAGAGTTCCTGTCCATCGTCCGCCCGGGGTTCACCGCCGGTTTCCGCCATGCGCTGAGGGAAACGCTGCTCGAAGAGCTCGACTTCAGGAGAGAAGCGCACTTCCAGGACATCTTCCGGCGCAATGCACGCAGGAAAGCGCGGAAGCGCTTCTTCACTGCGCCACGCGTCTATTTCGATCTCTCGGGCGACGAGATGCTGGTGCAGGAATTCGTCTCCGGCATGTGGATCTGGGAGATCATCGCCGCGATCGAGCAGAACGATCCGCACGGACTGGCGATGATGCGGCAACTCGAGATCGACCCGTCGACGTTGGCCAAGCGCATCTTGTGGGCGGCGTTCTGGAGCACGGACGAGCACATGTTCTTCCATGCCGATCCGCACCCGGCCAACATGGTCGTGGGTCACGGCGGCACGGTGACCTTCGTCGATTTCGGATCCTGCGGCTCGTTCAACGACGAGCAGCGCCGCGCCTTCGCGCAGATGGCCGCCGCCATGCGCAAGGGGGACGCCGAAGGCATGGCGCGCGGGACACTGAAGCTGCTCGAACCACTCCCGCCCATCGATGTCTCCAGCCTGGTGAAATTTCTCGAGGCGGAAATGCGGGTCGTACTCTGCACGTTCAGCGTCCAGGCACAATACACCGAATGGTGGGAACGTACGTCGATCAGGCTGTGGCTGGGGATGGTCAAGGCGGCCCGGCACTACGGCCTGTCGATGAACATGGATA
This sequence comes from uncultured Bifidobacterium sp., assembly GCA_964577955.1. GTDB lineage: Bacteria > Acidobacteriota > Vicinamibacteria > Vicinamibacterales > CAVVIG01 > CADEEX01. The sequence continues at coordinate 15,851 of CAZOAZ010000094.1, forward strand.
CGCTCAAGATGCTGCGCGGGTCGCTCCTCTACGACACCGTGGCGCTGCGGCTGGACCCCACCATCAGCCGCCCCGCGTACTATGAGCGATTCATCAGAAAGGATCGGGAGCGCTGGGCAGAAAAGCGGTGGCGGAAGCGCATGCGCCTCATGCGACGCGATCGGTTCCTGCACCTCGAAGCCTTGGCCGAAGCCGGCGAAGACCTGGTCAACCGCGCGCAGCAGACGGTCGAGTCGCCGGTGCTGAACTTCGGGTCGGTCATCGAAAAGTGGGTGTTTACCTTCAGCGCGCTGAGCCGGACGATGGGGCGCCTGCTCGAGATCACCGGAGGGGCGGTGGCAGCGCTCGTCGCCGTGCGGTATTTCCGCTCTGAGACACCGCCCGACCTCTTCGACTCACTGTTGACGGTGCTGCGCAATCGGACTTATCAGGTCGCGGTCGTGGCCGTCGTCGTCCTCTACACCCGCCACATCGTCTTCCGGCTCACGGAACGAGACGTCAAGCCACGCAATTCCGGGCGATCGAGACCGAATGCGGATTCTGAGTAGACAAAAGCTTCACAGAGATGAGATGAAGCGGCTGGCTGCTACCACGTGGTAGCTTGCGCTCCACA
>CAZOAZ010000095.1:0-15445 GCA_964577955.1 uncultured Bifidobacterium sp.
TTCCCAGCGGACGACGTTCGCCCATTGGTTGATCAGAATGGGCAGGTCGCGCCACGACTGGACCCATCCCGCGTACATGGTGCCGATGATGGCTTCGGAGGTCGGACGCACGACGAGCTTCTCTTCGAGCTCCTCACCGCCGCCGTGCGTGACGTACGCCACCTGCGGAGAAAAGCCTTCGACGTGCTCGGCTTCCTTCGTCAGGAGGCTGTTGGGAATGAACAGCGGAAAGTACGCGTTCACGTGCCCGGTGCGCTTGATCTCCTTGTCGAGCGCCTGCTGAATCTGCTCCCAGATCGCGTAACCGTACGGCCGAATGACCATACAGCCCTTGACCGGCGAGTAGTCGGCCAGCTGCGCACGGCGGACGACGTCCAGATACCAGCGCGAGAAGTCCTGTGAGCGGGGAGTGATTTCGGTGACGAACGCGTCCTGCTTGTCGCCTTTGGCCATAGTGTGATGTGGAAATTTTAGGATTTCAGGATTTCAGGACTTCAGGATTGGATCGTGATTCCTGCGACCCTGAGCTCCTGAAATCCTTAAATCCTTAAATCCTTAAATCCTCAAATCCTCAAATTCTGAATTCAGGGTTCAGTCTCGACGAGGTGGACCTGCCAGTGTAGATCGTTGCGCTTGGGAAAATCCTCCCGGAAGTGTCCGCCGCGGCTCTCCTCGCGCCGGCACGCGGCCCGGGCGACGAGACGCGCGACGGTGAGAAGATTGAGCCGCCGCCAGAAATCGGGGTCGGCGGCCGCGGACGCGGACTCCTGGCGAATCTCCGCGTACGCCAGTTCGAGGCTGCGTACCGCCCGGCCCAATCGCTCACGCGTCCGAAAGAGCCCGGCTCGACGCCACATGACGGCACGGATCGCCGCGACATCCGGCAGCGGATCGATCGGCTCGTCCTCCGTGACGAGCGGCAAACGGCGGTCGCTGGCCCAGATTCGATCGGGTTTGAGCGGCGCCGGCTGGAGCGGCCGCTGCATCGCCTTGCCGGCGCGCGCGCCGAACACCAAGCCTTCGAGGAGCGAGTTGCTCGCCAGGCGGTTGGCCCCGTGGACGCCGGTGCAGGCCGTCTCACCTGCCGCGAACAGGCCCGGCACCGAGGTGCGGCCCCACTCGTCGGTGTCGATGCCGCCCATCATGTAGTGCGCCGCCGGGCCGACGGGAATCGGATCGGTGGCGATGTCGATCCCCTCTTGCGCGCACATCGCGGCGATGGTCGGAAACCGCGCCCGGACGTGCGGGCCGTCGAGGTGCGCCAGCGTCAGGAAAATCCCGCCGCCGGTCGCCTCGGACTCACGGACGATGCTGCGGGCCACGACGTCACGCGGCGCGAGATCGCCGGCCGGATCGTAGCGGGTCATGAATGCTTCGCCGCGCTCGTTCACGAGCCGCGCGCCTTCACCGCGCAGCGCCTCGGAAATCAGAAAGCGCGGCGCGCCGGCCTTCTTGAGCGCGGTCGGATGAAACTGGACGAACTCGAGATCCGCCACGCGTGCCCCGGCGTGATACGCGAGCGCGATGCCGTCGCCGGTGGCCACCGCGGGATTCGTGGTCTCGCGAAAGACCTGCCCGGCGCCGCCAGTCGCCAGCAGCGTCGCTGCTCCCCGCGCGGTGCGGCGGTGTCCTGCCGCATCGAAGTAGCGCACGCCCACCACGGTCTGGTGCTCGACGACCAGATCGGTGACGAGTGCGTGATCGACGGTTTCCACGGCCGACAAGGTCGACACGCGCTTCCAGAGTGCGCGGCCGATCTCGCGGCCGGTCGCGTCGCCGGCATGCAGAATCCGGCGGACCGAGTGCGCCGCCTCGAGCCCGAGCACGAGCGTACCGTCGGTGTCCTGCTCGAACCGCGTGCCCCACTCGATCAGCTCGCGCACGCCGCGCGGGCCTTCCTCGACGAGGACGCGGACCGCACCTTCGTCGCACAGGCCGGCACCCGCCGCCAACGTGTCCGCGAGATGGAGCTCCGGACGGTCGTCGGCCCCGACGGCGGCGGCGATGCCGCCCTGCGCGTAGCCAGTATTGCTCTCGGTGACTGCGGCCTTGGTGAGGATGAGGACGCGGCCGGCGGGCGCCAGCTCAATGGCGGCCCGAAGCCCTGCGATCCCGCCGCCGACGATGATGAAGTCGAACGAGTCTGTTCGGATGCTGGTCAATCGTTGAATGCTATCCTAACAGTCCGACCTCTTCCCCTCTATGGAACCCCAGCGGCTCGACGTCGCCACGCCGTCCAAGCGCTATGTCATCACGCTCGGCTCCGGCATCCTCAATCGCCTGACGCTGCTGCTCGACGAAGCCAAGTGTCCCGCCCGCCGTTTCGTGGTGTCGAGCCCGGTCGTGTGGCGGTTTCACGGGCAGCAGTTCAGCGCGGCCTCGAAGGCTGAACCGATCCTCGTGCCCGACGGCGAGCGCTTCAAGCAGCTGCCCACCGTGGTCCGTGTCTACGACGCGCTGATCAAGGCGAACGCGGATCGCGCGTCAACCCTGATCACATTCGGCGGCGGCGTCATCGGCGACCTGGCAGGCTTTGCGGCGGCCAGCTATCTGCGCGGCATCACGCTGGTGCACGTGCCGACGACGCTCCTCGCGCAGGTCGACAGCGCGATCGGCGGCAAGGTCGGCGTCAACCATCCGCTCGGCAAGAATCTGATCGGCGCCTTCTATCAGCCGCAGGCGGTGGTCGTCGACCCGGCGGTGCTCGGTACGCTGCCGCGCCGGGAGTTCCGCGCCGGCCTCTACGAAGTCATCAAGTACGGGATGACCTCGAGCCCGGGCCTCTTCGAACGCGTCGCCCGTGAGCGCAAGGACATCTTCGCGCGGCAGCCCGAGGTTCTCGCGGCGGTGATCAGCGAGTCATGCCGCATCAAGGCCGATGTCGTTGCCGCGGATGAAAAGGAATCCGGCGTCCGCCGCATCCTGAATTTCGGCCACACCGCCGGCCACGCGCTCGAAGCGGTCACGAAGTACCGGCGCTATCGGCACGGCGAAGCCGTCGGCTACGGCATGCTCGTGGCGGCGGACCTCGCCGTCGCGCGCGGGGCGCTGGCTGAACGCGACCGCCAGGCACTCGCGGATGTCATCGCCAGCCTCGGACCGCTGCCGCCGATCGCCGACGTGTCGACGAAGGAAATCCTCGAGGCGATGCGCCACGACAAGAAGATGGTCGCGGGCAAACTGCACTACGTCCTGCCGACCGCCATCGGCGCGACGACGATCGTGGACGACGTGACCGAGAAGGAATTGAAGAAATCGCTGGTCGCGGTCGGCTTCAAGAAGTGACTACGCCGCGGCTTCCTTATCGAGACCGTATTCCCTGATCTTGGCGAGCAGCAGCTTGTAGCCGACCTGGAGGATCTCGGCGGCGATGCCGGGATTCCCCGAGGCGTCCTTCAGCGCGCGCTGAATCTTGCGGCGCTCGACCTCGGCAATCATCCGTCGCGTTGCCTCGGCCAGGCTGCCGGAGAGATCGATCTGATCCCAGACGCCGTCGCCTGACGGGTCGACCGGCGCGTCCACCGGCAGAAGATTCAGATGGCGGGCGTGAATGGCGTCGCCGTCGGTCAGAATCACCGCACGCTCGATGCAGTTCTGCAGTTCGCGGACGTTGCCGCGCCACGGATAGGCACGCATCGCTTCGTCGGCTGACGGCGCCAGCGTCAACGGCTTCTTGTTCAGATCCTTGCAGAAGCGCTCGATGAAGAAGCGCGCCAGCATCGGAATGTCATTCTGCCGCTCGCGGAGCGGCGGAATCGTGATCGGGAAGACCGAGAGCCGGAAGTAGAGGTCCTCGCGATACTGACGCGCCGCGACCGCGGCCTTGAGGTTGCGGTTGGTCGCCGCGACGACCCGGACATCGACCTGCAGCGGCGTCGTGCCGCCCACGCGATCGAACTTCTTTTCCTCGAGCGCGCGGAGGATCTTGGCCTGCAGCGACAGCGGCAGTTCGCCGATCTCGTCGAGGAAGAGGGTGCCGCGGTGGGCGAGCTCGAATTTCCCCAGCTTGCGGGCGTTGGCGCCGGTGAACGCGCCCTTCTCGTAGCCAAAGAGCTCGGTCTCGAGCAGATTCTCGGGAATCGCGGCGCAGTTGATCGCGACGAACGGACCGTCGGCCCGCGGACTGAGCGCGTGCAGCGCCCGCGCGAAGAGTTCCTTGCCGGTCCCGCTTTCCCCTTCGAGCAGCACCGTCGCGTCGGTGGCCGCCGCCCGATGCAGCGCCACCGTGACCTGTTTCAGTTTGGGATCTTCGCCGACGATCTGCGGGGCCCCGCGGCGGGTGGCGAGTTCTTCCTTGAGCAGGATGTTCTCGGTAGCGAGGCGCCGCAACGAGAGCGCCCGCTCGACCATCAGCAACAGATGATCGGGATCGACCGGCTTCGCGAGAAAATCCAGCGCGCCGTCGCGCATCGCCGAGACGGCATCCTGAATGCTGCCAAACGCGGTCATCACGACGACCGGCAGTTCGGGGTCCAGTTCCTTGGCCGCCCGCAGCACACCGAGCCCGTCGCCCTGCGGCAGACGCAAGTCGGAGAGCACCATGGCCGGCCGCGTCGAACGCAACACCTGCGCGGCTTCGACCTGGTCGCGGGCTTCGACGACCGAATGACCCTGGGCCTCGAGCGCATGGCGCAGCATGGCTCGCAGCGAGTCTTTGTCTTCGACGAGCAGTATGGGAGCGTCAGCGACCCGACGAGATGGTTTCATGACCACCGGCTAACGAATCCAGCCTGGTGGGATACCCGCCTGGCGCGCTTCTTCTTCGATCGCTTTGATCGCTTTCGCGTCGGTGTCGACCGCCTGCTGCAGCCGTGCCAGTTCGGCCATCGCCCGGTCCCGGTCGCGGCCGATCACCGCGCGCTGCGCGGGGTCGTCGCGGTTGACGAAGTCGGTGGTGAGCGCGTTGATACGCGACTGCATCGCGTCGGCCAGCACGCGGTCGCGATCGAGCCGCTCGCGCGCGTCGCGCACGCGGTTGCTCCACCACTTCTCGCCGCGCTCCTCCGTCTTGGGCTTTTCGCCGGCGGCCGCGCTGTCGGCGGCCGCCGCCTTGTCGCCGCTCGTCGCGGGCGCGGGCGCCGCCGAATCCACTGCGGCGGGCGGCGGCGCAACCGGCTTGAGATCTTTGTTGGTGTAGACGCGGCCGCCGGTTTTGTCGGTCTTGCGGCGCTCCGCTTCCTTCCGGGCGACGTCGGCAAGCGACTGCGCCTGAACCGCGGAACCGGCCGCCACGATTGCGATGAGAGCGAGAGCAGGAATACGCATGGCTGTTAGGTGTATCGGCCCGAAAAGCCGCGTGATGCAGCCCGAACGCGTCGCGTCAGCGGCGCCGGTGCCACGCCAGAACGCGCACCGGTGACAACCCGCCTGGACCACTCGCATCCAGGTCGAGCTTCGCGACCGTCGCGGCGACGCTCGCCCGCGTGCCTTGCGGCCCGAATGCTTCGGCGCGAACCTCGACGATTCCGCGACCCGGATTTGCCACTCCTCCATTCTCCGCGCCGTCGCGCTCCGGATCACCGTCATTTTCCGCCCCATCGTCTCCCACGAGCACAACGAGGTAGAACGACGGTGAGGTCGGCCATTCGATCAAGTCGGCCAGCCATCCACTCGCGAACAGGGTCCAGCGCGGATTGTTCGCGCCCCACGGCCGCTCGGCGGTCACGTCGTTCAGTTCGGCAAGCGTGCACGCCGCGTCGTGGCCGCAGCCAGCCTGATGGACCAGGGCGGCCAGATCCACCGTTGTGCCGTCTGGCAGCGCGCGGCTCCCTGATGGCGATCCATCCATGAACGCAGAGCGTGACGTGCCGCACAGCACGTCCGTCCAGTCGACCGTCGCCGCCAGGTCGTGCACGGCGCGCTCCAACGCCGCGCCGGCCGCCGCCGAGGCGTCGGCCCCTGACCGGAAGTGTGCCGCGACCAGCGATTCCGAGGACGTGAGCGTGACGAGCGAGGCGCCGAGTGCCGAGAGCATCAGCAGCACGCACAACACCAGGGCGAGGGCCATACCCTCTTCGCGGCGGCGGTTCATCTAGTGGCCTGTCCACGCGGAAGCAGTGCCGATTGCCGGAGCGCGGCGCCCGGATCGCAAGGCGCGAAGAGCGAGCTTATTGGGCATAAGTGAGCGATGAGCAACGCCGCGAGGCGGGATGCCCCGCCCGGCAGGCGGTACTGCTTCCGCGTGGACAGGCCACTAGGGCACCGACCGCAGGTTGCGCGGCGACACGACAAACCGCAGCGATTGATCCGGCACCCATCGTCCTGGATCGCGCGCCGGGCCGGGACGGGCGAAAAGCGCGGCATCGGGACCGCGGCGCGTGTCGCTCGCGGACTCGACGCGCAGCGAAACGACCACCGATCGGACACGCAGGAGATCCGCGTCGTATCGTCCCGGGCTCGCGGCATCCGGACACCACGGGCCGTCGGTCAGCTCCGCCGCGCCAATCGTCACCAGATTGCGCCCGCCGTACTGCGGCAGCCTCGACACCGGCTCGCGCAGGACATCGCGCTCGAACACGCAGTTCTCGCCCACCGGAAAGGCTGTCGGCTGTTCTTCCGGAGAGGGCGGCTTTGGCCCGTACGTGGTCCACGGTCCGACCGGATCCGCCAACGCCTTGCGCATCGCCGGCGGCACCGGGTCGGCACGGTACTCGAACCGCAGGGACACCACGTGGTCAGCCACCGGCACGTCCGCACCGGCCCCGCCTTCGTATCGAATCAACTGCGGCAGGTTCGTCGCGCGATCGACCTTCAGCGCGTAGGTCCGGCTGACCACTTCAGTGAACCGGCTGCCCGGCGGGTAGACGTGGGGTCCGTCGCGCATGTTGTGCTGCAGCGCCAACGTCGCGCCGGCGACAGCACCGGCCGTGAACGTGTCGAACGCGCCGGTGTCGTCGAAGACGAGCAGACTCGTGCCGCTGCGAAACCCGCAAGCGGGATCGTTGACCGGACAACCAGGCTCGAGGCGAATGTCGGCGTTCGACGGCTGCGCGGCCAGCGGAGACGCGAGCGACGCCTGCGGCGCCGGCAGGACGCCGATCACCGTGATCGTGTCGTCTCGAAACGTTCCCGGCGGATCCGCGTTGCGCCGGCCCTGACGAAACGGCAGCAACCCCGGAATCGCCCCGCCGCCACCAGCTGCGCCAATGTCGTTCGCCAACTGCTCGGCAATGACCCGGAGGCGCTGCTGGAGGTCGGCGGCTTCCGGCGCGGTACCAGACGTGCCGTACATCGGCGCGATCGCTGAAAACGCCGCGGCCATCACCGACATCACGAGTGCGGTGGCGACAACGGCTTCGAGCAGCGAAAAGCCGGCGGTGCTCGAGCGAGGCGACGACATCAGCGCGGCCGCCGCAGGATGGTGGCCAGGCGCACGGTTCCCGCGCGGCGAAGATCCTGATCGCCGAACCGCTCTCCGGCGACAACGTGCACGATCAGCGGAGCGTCCGCCTCGCCGCCGCTCGCCGCGATCGACCAGCGCCTGACGTAGACCGCGCCGGGTGGCGGCGGCGGATGCACGCTCAGCACGTCGCCGTCGCGCCCGAGAAAGTCGCAGAAGCCGTCGGCGTCCGCGTCGAGACTGCCCGGCGGCGACAGATCGAGGTCCACCGGCAACGCGCGCAGCTCCTCGAGCTTGGCGCGCGCAAAGACGACGGCGGTCGTCAGGCGGCGGGCATCAACCAGCGCCCGCGTGGAGTACGCGCAAAGATGCGCGAGGAGCGCCGCGCCCGTGCCAAGCAGCATGAGCGCGACGAGCGCTTCGACCAGCGAGAATCCACGCGCGTCGCGGTGAACCATCGATCCGATTGTCACTACTGCAACCTGAGGGCCAGGAGCAGAACGGCATCAAACACGCCGAAAATCGTGGAAGCGAGGAAAGTCCCGCAGAACACGTGATGAAAAACTGCGAGGGGTCGAGCGTCATCCGCGGCACTTTTTCTCAACCGCAGAATCGTCGGTGGTGGGTTGTCGCGAGGGGTTCTACGAGAGCGGCAGCGTGACCTGGAGGCTCGCGCCGCCGAGCGGCGAGTCGGCGGGAGCGATGCGGCCGTTGTGGAACACGATGATCTTCTGCACGAGCGCGAGGCCGAGACCGGTGCCGTGGCGCTTCGAGGTGAAGAACGGCTGGAAGATCCGATCGCGATCAGCGGTCTGGATGCCCGGTCCGCTGTCGTCAACTGAAATCCGGCACGCCGTCCCGGCCTCCTCGATGTCGGCGTTGATGACGACGACCGGGGCCATCGACGCCTCGGTGCACGCCTCGACCGCGTTGCGAAGGAGATTGCTGAACGCCTGACGCAACAGGACCTCGTCCCCCTGCAGCCGGCCGAAGCGGCCGCGGACGGTCACGTCGCCGCCGAGCGCGCGGGCTTCGCCGCGGACCTCTTCCGCGGCGCGTTCGCAGATCGTCTTCAGATCCACATCCGTCAGCGTGAGCTGCGCCGGCCTGGCAAAATTCAGGAAGTTGGTGACAATCTGGCCGAGCGCCTCGGTTTCGGCACGAATCCCCTCGACGTAGGGGCGGAACGGCTCCGGCAGCGAGGCCGGATCGAGGAGCTTGCCGTAACCGTGAATCGTGGCGAGACCGTTGCGGAACTCGTGCGCGATGCCGGCGGTCAGTTCGCCGACCGTCGCCAGGCTCTCTTTGAGCCGCAGCTGCTCTTCCAGCTGCTGGACCGCCGTCAGATCAGTAAACAGGCACACCGCGCCATTCAGTTTCGACGCACCGTCGAAAAGCGGCGAGACCGTGACACCGAAGCGCGACGCCCCTTCCCGCCGTGCCGGCATGTGGACCGTGCGGCGGATGACGGCGGTGCCCGAGGTCAGACACTCGTCGATGACTTCGGACAGCGACGGCTCGTCGATCAGACGGCGGTAGTCCACCGGCGTCTGCCCTTCCGCGACACCGAGCAGCCGGCGTCCTGCCGGATTGATGATGCGGACTTCGCCCTTCAGGCCGACGACGACCAGTCCGGCGGTCAGACTCGAGATGATTTCGCCGCTCAGGCGCTCGGATGCCTCGGCACGAGCGGCGGTGGCGCGTTCCTGCGCCTTGAGGGTCGTGACCGCATCCTGCAGCGCGCTCGAGAGGAGCGCGTTACCGCCGGCCTGCCCTCTGGCACGCGTGTCACGCGCCGCCGACGCAAAGCGCAACAGCGCAAACGTGACGACGGCCACGAGGGCGCCGATGATCGCGGTCAGGCCAATGAGCGCGTAGCCGTTGGCATTCACCGAAGGCGTCCTATTGCTGCCAGAATCCGAGGTACCAGTCGAGCACGCCGGGGCCGATCGTCGCCGCGAGCGCGGCGCCCATGGCGAGGAACGTCCCGAACGGGAGCGCGTACTTCATGCCGCCGCGCTTGATCGCAATCATCGCGACGCCGACGACCGAACCCGAGAGCGACGCCATCATCAGCGTGACCAGCGTCAGCTTCCAGCCGATGAACGCACCAATCATGGCGAGCATCTTCACATCGCCCATACCGAGTCCTTCTTCGTGCCGGAGCCGGTAGTAGCCTTCCGCAATCGCGTAGAGGATGCCGCCGCCGACGAGAATCCCGATCGCCGACCCGACCCATCCCGGCTCGAGAAAGAAGCTGAACGCGAAGCCGACCGCGATCCCTGGCAGCGTGATGACGTTGGGCAGCAGGTGATGCTCGAGATCGATCGCGAACAGCACCAGGAGCGCGCAGCCGAAGATCAGCCGGGAGACGAGCAGCATTCCCGGTCCGTAGTACCACCACGCCGTCGCGAACAGCAGCGCCGTCAACGCCTCGACGATCGGATAACGGATCGAGATCGACGCGCGGCAGGACCGGCAGCGCCCGCCAAGGACGGCGTAGCTGACGAAGGGAATGTTTTCAAACCACGACAGCGGATGGCCGCACGACCCACATGCCGAACCCGGCCAGACGATCGACTTGCCGAGCGGCAGGCGATAAATGCAGACGTTCAGGAAGCTGCCGACGAGGGCACCGAAGATTCCTGCCGCCAGGATCGGCAGCATGTCGGTCATGCTCCCGGGATCCGTTTCGGCTCATCCGGCAGCGGAAAGAGCGACGATTTCTTCGAGAGGCTGACGACGCCGTTCGCGTCGATGTCGTACGGCACGCCGGCCGGATCGACCGGCAGGCCGGGGATCGCCCCTGCCTGAATCAGGCTGTTCCAATCGCCGAAGGCGCGGCCGGTGCGCGCCCGGGCTTCGTTGACGCGCGCCTGCACGCTCTCGATGAAGTCGAGCGCGTCAAGCTGCTGCAGTCGGCGCTCGGCGTCCTTGCGTACCCAGTCGAGCTCGGCCGACTGACGGAGCGCCTCCCAGATCGTGCGCGATGAACGGCGGTCGCCCCCTTCGGCGAGCGTGGTCGCGGCGAGCGGTTCCAGAAACCACGGGGCCCCCTTGACCTGGCTGGCGCGCTTGAACCACTCGGCGGCCGCCTTGTAGTCGTGCTTCCACCAGTAGTTCACGAAGCCCGCGTCCTGCATGTATTCCCACTTATCGGGTTGTTCCTGCAAACCCTTCTCGAGGAGCGCGACCGCGAGGTCGGGGCGGCCCGGCCCCCCCGGATACGCCTCCGCGAGAAAAATCGCGCCGAACCGGTAAGCGATCGTGAAACGCGGATCGAGGCTCGTCGTTAGATCGAGCATCGGATGCAGCAGGTCGTAGCTCGGCGGCTCGGCGGGATCGGGCGCGGCCTGAAGACCGGCGAGCCTGAGCTTCACGTCGCCGTAGTACTGGATGGTGCGAATCCAGTACAAGTCGGCCGCGAGTGCGTTGTATCCCGCGGTCAGGCGGCGCAGCATCGCACCCGACGTGAAGTACAGGCTGTCGCCGCGGACGATCGGCTCCGGATACTCGATTTCCCGCGCGACACCGAGCGCGCCGGCGCCGGTCATCAGCAGCGCGGCCAGCGCAATCGACGCGGCGGTACGCGAGTGCGAACCGGTCATTACTTGAAATCGCGCCGCGAGAAGATCAGCGTCGCGATGACGATCAGGCCGGCGCTGTAGAGGAGGCCGTAGCCGGCGGTCAGCGCCAGATATCCGGTGGCCACCGGCTGGCCGTGGACCACCTGGCTGCGGATGTCGAAGGGCGCCAGGTTCGGCAGGACCCAGTAAATCGCCTGCGCGAGGCCCGCCGCGATCGGCGAGTCGACGACCTCGTGGAAGTTCCTGAGGTCGGCGCTGAAGCGGCCGGCGATGAAGAAGCCGAACGTCAGGGCTGCCGACAGCATCGGCGTCGAGAAGGTGGAAAAGAACACGGCAATCGCCGTGACCATTGAGAGCTCGACGAACGTGAGCGCAAACGCCTTAAGCAGCCAGGGGTCGAGCGCCGGGCGCTCGAAGGCGGCGCGCGCCGCCGGATCGGTCATCCAGGCGACGTAGCCGAGGATCCCGTACAGCGCGAGCGCCATGACCGCCAGGTTCACCGCCAGCGTCAGCTCGAGCCCGGCGTACTTGCCGAGCACGATCTGATAGCGATCGATCGGTTTGGCCAGCAGGCCGTAGATGCTTCGCTTTTCCACTTCCTTCGACACCAGCCCGATGCCGATGAAGACGGCGATGAAGACGCCGAAAATGGAGCTTGCCGCCAGCCCCAGATCCTTGATGATCTTCAGGTCCTGGCCGGCGGTGAGCTGGCCAATCAGGTACGACGCGCCGGTCAGCAGGATCGCGAAGAACACCAGGTTGTAGAGCACCTTGTCGCGGACCGACTCGCGAAAGACACTGTGTGCGATGAGCAGAATGGGGCGCATCACGCAGCCCCCTGCCGCGGGTTGCCGAGGCCGCGGTCGTGCCCGGCCGCCTCGGCGATCGCGACTTCCTTGACGAAGAGATCCTCGAGCGTGTCGCGGATCGGATTGAGCGAAATCGCCGTCGCGCCGGCCGCGGACAACTCGGCGAGGATGCGCTCGGGCGGCTGCGACAGCGGCAGGTCGATCGCGTAGCGCGCGTCGCCGAGCTTGGTGACCCGCGTCGCCCGCGGCGTCAGCGCCGCGAGCAGCTTGTCGCCGACGCCAGACGCGACGAGATCCCAGCCGCGAATCTGAAACGCCAGCATCTCGGTCAGCCGGCCACTGGTCATCAGCCGGCCGCGCGCGAGAATGGCGACGCGGCTGCACAGCGCCTCGGCGTCGCTCAGGACATGCGAGCTGAAGAACACCGTGCACCCGCGATCGCGGAGCCGGAGGATCAACGCCCGCACGTCACGCCGGCCGAGCGGATCCAGACCGGACATCGGCTCGTCGAAGATCACCAGCTCCGGATCGTTGATGAGCGCTTGCGCGATGCCGACGCGCTGCAGCATCCCTTTCGAGAACTTCCGCAGCGGCAGCCGCCGTTCGGATCCGACGCCGACTTCGTCGAGAAGCCGCGCCGCACGCGTCCGCAGTTCCGCGCCGCGGTAGCCGAACAGGCCGCCGAAGTAGACCAGCAGCTCCTCAGCGGTGAGATGGTCGTAGAAATAGGGGTGCTCGGTCAGGTAGCCGATGCGCCGCTTGGCGGCGCGATCGCCGGGGGGACGGCCGAGGAGCTCGGCACGGCCGGAGGTTGGAAACACCAACCCCATGAGCACTTTCAGCGTGGTCGTTTTTCCGGCGCCGTTGGGGCCGAGGAAACCGAAGACTTCGCCCGGTTCGACGCTGAGCGTCAGCTGATCGAGCGCGCGGTAGGGCCGCTTGCGCCAGAAGCCGACCGCATAGTCTTTCGTCAGCTCGTGAGTCGCGAGCGCCAGCATGGGGTCGCGTGCCTACTGGGCGCGCTGCAGCTCCAGCGCAATCGCCTGGTCGAAGAATTGCGGCGCCATCGCTCCGTCGATCTTGAGACCGTTCAGGAAGAGCGTCGGCGTCTGATTCACCTTCAGGCTCTGGCCGAGCGCAATATCGCCTTTGACGAGCGCGAGCGTCGCGCCGTACTTGGCATCGAAATCCGTCACCAGCCCGATCTCGCGCGCCGCCTTGCGGACCGACGCCGGCGTCATCTCCTGCTGGTGGTTGTAGAAGTAGTCTTCCAACTCGTCGCCCTTGTTGTGCGCCCGGGCCAGCCGCACCGCCACGGCCGCATCGCAGGCCGCGGGATGAAGCGTGGAACGCACACCTGAATTGCAATCGGCATTGAGCGGGAAATCCTTCATCACCATCTTGACCGCGCCAGGATGTGAAGCCGCGTACTTCGTCAGGATCGGCTTGTAGGCCAGATACGCCTGCCCGCACGCCGGGCACTGATAGTCCGCGAACTTGACGATCAGCACCTTGGCGCCGTCGTTCGGGACGGCCAGCGGGACGCGCGGCTGCGACGCCAGGAACCGTTCGAGTTCGGAGCGCTGATCCTGGGTCGTCGCCGGCACCGGCTCCGCGGCCGTCGGCGTGAACTCGCGCGGGAAGAAGGCCAGGGTCGACGCCGTGCCGCCGACGAAGAGAATCGCCAGGATCAGCGCGACCGGTGTCGTGACGAGCAATTGCAGATCCTGAACCGCGCGGCGGGGTAATGACAGCATAGGAAGCGAGGACGCCGCGCCGGTAATAAGGAAGAGCGCAATCACCGCGGCATAGGTGATCAGGCACAACACGCACTTGATGCCCAGCAACACGAACGAGGCATAACCGAGATACAGCACCACGGCCAGCGCCAGCGTCGATCCCGCAAACAGGTAGCCGGAAATGCTCTCGCGCAACGACTCCGAGCCGGCCACCGCGCCGGCGGCCAGGAGCGTCGCAAACGCGAACCAGATGCTGCCAAAGACCGCCACCGGAATGCCGGCAAACGATCCGAAGCGGCTCTTATAGACCTCGCTGCAGCTCCACGTCGCGCTCATGTCGCAGAAGCTGGTGTAGGTCGGATCCGCGAGGATGCGGTAGTGGACGTAGGCGGCCGCCACGGAAGCGCCGAGGCCGACGAGCGCCGCAAGGAGGGCGAGTCGCGCAGCAGTTCTGCTCATGGGTGACGGAGGTCTATGTTAGCGGCTAAGCCGCCCCGTACAAAGAAAAACGGGATGCCGCTGTCGCGGCATCCCGTCCGGTTTGCGTGGAACGTCCCCGCCCTACTGCAGCACGAGCGCCGTGCCCATGCCCTTCGGAATGATCGTGCCGAGGTTCTCGTAGTAGATGGTGCCGCGGGTATCGGTCGCGAACGACCGCTGGCCCGTGGAGCCGACCGTCACCGGGTGCGCTTCGGCGTAGTAGGACGACATCGCGTTCGCCGAGTTGTTGCAGGTCGCGGCCTGCGCCGTGACGATGACCGCGCCCGTGTCGGTGTCCAGGTTGACGACGAAGCCGCTCTTGATCACGCCGTTGACGTTCAGGTCAGGGCTGATGAAGGACGCCTGGCCTGGCGCGGGCGGCGTGTTCAACACCGTCAGCGTCGGGGCGTAGCCGTTGCCGCCGCAGCTCGACGAGAACGTCGACTGGGCAGAGTTGATCGCGCGGAGCGATCCGATCGCCGACGCCTCGTTGCCCGACATACGGGCACGGAGGAGACCGGGGACCGCAATCGCGGCGATGATGCCGATGATCGCGACGACGATCAACAGTTCGATGAGGGTGAAGCCTTTGGCGCTGCGCATTTTCATTGCTCTAACTCCTTCAAGCGGGTTCAGGTTATGTTCCACGCTACAAACCGGGGGTGCGTGTTGCCCGCTAGTAGAGCAACCGAGGTGCCAAGCTGTCTGCGCGTCCCTGAGACTCACCTAAACACTTCTCATCGTATGACTTGCACGCCCGCGTGACAACTGCGTAATCGGCCGGACTGGTCAAAGACTGACAATACTTGTCGCTGCCCCCCTGCGAGTTTTTGTCACGCGACCACGAATTCGGCGGCGAGGCACGGTGCAGCGCCGTGCACGTCTCTATAGACGTGACTCGGTGGCGTCCGGCCGTTCGACGACGCTCACGGCCGTCCTGAGCGCGCCGAAGGACGGCTTTAGCCGGATTGCACGCCTCGTGGTGCTTCTTGAGTGTCGGATGTCGGTAAGGACAGGCTTCAGCCGGTCCGTGGGAGCGCAAACGCGCCCTACCGCAGGTTGTATTTCTTGACGTAGTAGCGGAACGACCGGAAGCTCATGCCGAGGAGTTCCGCGGCGCGGACCTGGACACCGCCAGCGCGCTGGAGCGCCTGCGCGATGTAGCCGCGCTCGATCTGCTTGACGTGCTCTTCGAGGTCGAAGCCGCGATCGGGCAGGTCGGCGCGCCCGTTGGTCGCCGGTTTGGCGGCCGCGCCGCGCAGCGTGGCCGGTAGACTCTCGACCAGGATCGTCGGGGTGGCCTCGAGCGCCACCGCGCGCTCCAGCACGTTCTCGAGTTCGCGGATGTTGCCCGGCCAGTCATGGCGGATGAGCACATCCATCGCCGATCGCGAAATCCCGGTGATCGGCTTCTGCATTTCCTCGGCGTACTTCGCCAGGAAATGCTCGGCGAGGAGCGGAATGTCTTCCCGGCGGTCGCGCAGCGGCGGC
>CAZOAZ010000096.1:0-15034 GCA_964577955.1 uncultured Bifidobacterium sp.
GCTGTAGCGCACGTGATTGAAGAATCGGGGAGCCAACCCCACGGGCAGTGCAGTGGGAATGGCGGGGTCGACGGGACTCGAACCCGCGGCCTCCGGCGTGACAGGCCGGCGTTCTAACCAACTGAACTACGACCCCCAAAGCTGACACTTGCAGGGAAAATTTCAAAGGGCAGAGGGCAAATCGACAACAGGAACGCTTGCCCTCAGACGTCAGTATTTCACTTCTGACCTTTGCCCTCTTACCTTTGCCCTTAATCTGGGCGGTACAGGATTCGAACCTGTGACAGCCGGCGTGTAAAGCCGGTGCTCTACCACTGAGCTAACCGCCCTCACTCTACCGGACGGGTCCTGCCCGCCAAAACGAGCCATTATACGTTGCCTTCGCGAGAAGCAACAACACGGCGAGGATCAGACCGGCGAGGGCGCGATACTCGCGATTGGCGATCGCTTGCTGCAGGCTGAAGCGCCGCGTCGCGTCGCTGCGGCCGCGTTGATAGGCATCGTAGCGCTCGCCGAACTGGGTGCGCAGGAACGCTTCTTCCGTCTTGATTGCGGCGGCGATCGTCGACGCGAGGTACGCGGCGATCAGCACGAAGACGATCGCGCTGTTGGACGCCAGCGCGAGCCCCAGCCCCATAATCGACGAACCGACATACAGCGGATGCGCGAGCCAGCGATACGGGCCCGATGCGGTGACCTCGCGTGACTTGTGCAGATGACCGGCGGCCCACATCCGCAGCGTCTCCCCCAGTCCGGCGATCACTCCTCCGGTCAGCAGCGACGTTGCCGTCGGCGCCGCGAGCCACAGGACGACGACCGCAAAGGCGAACCCGAGCGGAACCCGCCAGCGCGCAAAACGCCGTACCGCGTCAGCCATGGCGGTGCGCGGCGGCCGCGAGACGGCGCTCGACGGCGGCAAAGACTTCATCGACTTCGATGTCCAGCAGACACATGCGCCCCGCTGTGCACTGCCGCAAGTGATGACACTGGCAGATCGCCGCGCGCGACACCGTCTCATCGTCGGGCAGCCACGGACCGTTGCGTTCGGGACGCGTCGGACCGTAGATGCCGACGAGCGGCGTGCCGACGGCCGCGGCAAGGTGCGTCGGACCGGTGTCGCCGGAGACCATTACCACGGCGCCACGAGCGAGCGCGATCACGTCCGCAATCGACGTCTGCGGCGAGAGGATCGCCGCGCCGGATGACATCGCAACCGCTTCCTCGGCAAGTTCGGCTTCGCCGGGTCCCCACAGCACGACCGACCGGAGTGTGTACTTGGCGTGAAGCGCGGCGGCAATCGCCGCAAGCCGGGCGGGCGGCCAGCGCTTGTTGGGCCAGGCGGCGCCGGGATTCAGCAAGGCGTAACGTCCGCCGGCGGCGTCGTGCATCTTCGCGGCGATCTGCGACGGCGGCTTCGCGAACGGGAACTCGACGGCCCGGTCGGCAATGCCCAGCTCGGCGAGGATTCCCAGATTGATCGCCACGACATGGCGGGTCTCCGACGGCGCGTACATTCCTTCGCCGCCAGGATCGTGCACATCGGTGTAGAACAGGCGCGCCAGCGATTCTCGCGAGTATTTCGCGTTGAACCCGATCACCCTCGCCGCTCCGGAAAGGCGCGCGATCGCCGCCGACTTGATCAATCCCTGCAGATCGATGGCGACATCGTAGCGAGCCCGCCGCGTCAACCGAATCGCCGTCCAGAGCGACATGCCTCGGCCGCCGGCGCCGCGATCGTTCACGACCAGCCGGCGGTTCAGGATCGGCAGCAGTTCCAGCACCTCGGCGTGCTTCGCGCTGACCATCCAGTCGATTTCTGCCGCCGGATAGGCGCGCCGCAGCGCCGCCGCAACGGGAATCGTGTGAACGATATCGCCGAGCGCACCCAGTCTGACGATGAGAATCCGATGCGGTGTGGTACTCAGAGGCGATCGTTCCGGTGAGCGAACGCGATCCGGCCAATCAGCTCGCGCGTCGCGTGGTTCTTGGGATCGCCGACGATGGCGATGCGGCCGCCGTAGCCTTTGACGACTTCGCGCTCCGGCACCGTATCCACGGTGTAATCGGTCCCCTTGCAGTGAACGTCTGGTTTGAGCCGCCGCAGCAGCCGCTCGACAGTCGGCTCGCCGAACAGCACGACATAATCGACGCCGCGCAGCGCCGCCACGAGCGTGGCGCGATCGCGCGCCGACAGGATCGGACGATTCGGCCCTTTGAGACCCGCCACCGATTGGTCGTCATTCACGGCCACGATGAGCCGGTCGGCCTCGGCGGCGGCGCCCTGGAGATAGCGGACGTGTCCGACGTGCAGCAGATCGAAGCAGCCGTTGGCAAACGCGACGCTCCGTCCGGCCGCGCGATCCGCGGCGACCAGGTCGATCAGCTCTTGCTCCGTAACGATCTGTCCCATCGTCTCAGTCAATCCGGCTACGTGTCCGCCGTAGCCTTGGCGAAGGCGGAAAGCCGGACGCCATCGCTACTTCCAAATCCGGCTAAAGCCGGACACCACCGGTGCTATCGCTCTCGATCGATGCGATGAGTTCGCTTGCCGAGACCGTCGCGGTGCCGCGTTTCATGACGACTAGGCCGCCGGCATAGTTGGCGAGGCGGGCCGCCTCGTAGAAGGATGCGCCCGACGCCAACCCCAGCGCCATCGTCGCGATCACGGTGTCGCCGGCGCCGGTGACGTCCGCGACTTCGTCCGATCCGAAGATCGGCACATGCACGGTCGGTTGCTTCGGCTCGAAGAGCGCCATGCCGCGGCTGCCGCGCGTGATGAGCAGCGCTTCCATCGCGGTCTTCGAGAGCAGCGTGCGCCCCGCCTCTTCGAGCACCGTCAGATCGTCGTTGATGTGCACGCCCAGCTGCTGCTCGACTTCGGACTCGTTCGGCGTGCACGCCGTCAGGCCGTGGTAGTCCTGGGTGTGGTAGCGGCTGTCGAGGAGCACCGGAATCCGCGGGCCTTTGCGCCGGGCCAGCCTGCGCACCACGGCGGCGGCCAGATCCGGCGTCACCAGGCCTGACCCGTAGTCCGAGAGCACGACCGCGTCGCAACGGGCGAGCGCCGCCGGCAGCTTCGCGGCAAAGCGGCGGCTGATGTGCGCCGGCAGCGGCCAGCCGGCCTCGCGATCGATCCGGACGACCTGCTGCTTGGCCGAGTGCACACCGCCAGCGAGAATCCGCGTCTTCACCGGCGTCCGGTAGTCGGCCGCACGCAGGACCGCGCGGCTGTCCACGGCGCGCGGAAACGCGCGCAGCAGGCGGCGGCCTTCGCTGTCGGTGCCGACCATGCCGGCGACTGTCGCGCGCGCACCGAGCGCGGCGACGTTATTGGCGGCGTTGCCGGCCCCGCCCGGCAGGACTTCGGTCGCGTCGTACTTGAGGATCAGCACCGGTGCTTCGCGCGACACGCGATTGACTTCGCCGTAGATGAACTCGTCGGCGATGAGGTCGCCCATGACCAGCACGTGACGACTCGCAAAGCGATCGACCAGCGCGCGCAGCCGCGCGCGCAACGTGTCGTCAGCCTGCTGGGGACGGCTCGAACGCGTGGTGGGCATAGTCAGATGTGGGAGGCGAGTCCCAGCGACTCGAGGATCCAGCTCGCGGCCTCGGCCAGATTGTTCACGACTGCGTCGGCCCGGACACCGTCCGGCGGCCGTTGTTCTTGTTCCGCTCCGTACCCGGTGCGCACGAGCACCCCGCGGG
The DNA here is from genome assembly GCA_964577955.1 of uncultured Bifidobacterium sp. Lineage (GTDB taxonomy): Bacteria > Acidobacteriota > Vicinamibacteria > Vicinamibacterales > CAVVIG01 > CADEEX01. Next base: position 3,709 of record CAZOAZ010000096.1, read on the forward strand.
CACCGATGGTCCGCGCCAATCCGACATCCAGCCAGCGATCGCCGACCGCAAACGAGCGCTTTGGATCGATGCCGAACTCCGCGACCGCCCGATCGACGAGGCCGCGCCCCGGCTTCCGGCACTCACAGGACCGCGCGTACTCGGCAACGCGACCGTCCGGATGGTGCGGACAATAGTAATACGCGTCGACATGGGCGCCGCCCTGGCCCAGGACGTGGGCGATGCGCTGGTGCACCAGGTGAACGGTGTCTTCGGTGAAGAATCCGCGCGCGACGCCGGACTGATTGGTCACCATCACGATGCGGATGCGGGCGGCGTTGAGGGCGCGAATGGCGTCCGTGGCGAACGGATAGAGCTGCACACGCTCCGGACGATCGAGATACCCCACCTCTTCGATCAGCGTGCCGTCGCGATCGAGAAACACCGCTGAATCGGGAAACGTCACAGGAGCGCCCTCGTCGCCGCGAGCACCGTTTCGACCTGGATCCCGGTCATGCAGCGGTGCGTGAGCGGACAGTCTCGCAGCATACAGGGGCGGCACCACACCGGGTGCGTAATGACCGTGCTCGGCGCCAGGCCGGAAGGCGAGGTCTCTTTCTCACGCGTCGGACCGATGACGGCGGTCACCGGCAGGCCGAGCGCGGCGGCAAAGTGCATCGCCCCCGAGTCGTTCGTCACGAGCGCCCGGCACTGCACCAGGACACCGCCCAGGGCGGCAAGATCGGTACGGCCGATCAGGTTGATCGGCGCGCGGTCGCCGTGAAACGCCGACACCAGCTCGTCGCCTGCGGATCGATCCGCGGCGCTGCCAATGATCACGGCGCGGATGCCGTCCGCGGCGAGCGAGTCGAGAAGCGCCGCATACCGCACCGCCGGCCAGCGCTTGGCGGTCCCAAACGCCGCGCCTGGCGCGATCGCCACCAGCCGTTCCGGCTCGTTCCATCCATTGGCGCGGAGGAGCGCCGCGCCCGATTGCCGCGCCTCGGGTCCGAGGTCGATCGTCGGTGGTGCCGCATCAGCGGTCAACCCGAACGCCTCGACGAGACGGCGGTAGAGATCGATCTGCTGACTGCCGAAGACCGGCGCCGCCGCACGGGTCAACAGCAGCGACCGGAAGTTGCCCTCGTAACCCCAGCGCTCGGGAATACCGGCGCTCCAGGCGAGCCGGACGACGTTGAACGAGTTGGGAAAGAAGATGGCGACGTCATAGCGTCCCTGTTTCAGCGCCTCGAGGCCGGCCCGTCCCTTGCCGAGCGTCACCACCGTACTGCCGGGCGATGCCAGCGCAAAGAGCGCGGCAACTGCGGGGCGCGCGGCGACGTCGACGGCTGCCGCCGGCAGCGAGCGGCGCACGCCGGCCATCGCCGGCAGCGCCATCACGGCGTCGCCCAGCCAGTTGGGCGCAAACAGGAGAATCCGATCGCGTGCGGACATGCAAACGGTGGTTAACCTGAGGAGCGTAGCACGGCGGTCGGCAGTCACCAGTCACCAGTCGCCGGACGAGGCACTTGCGAACCTGAGCGCTTGGGGACTACAAGTGTCTTGACGTGAAAATTGCGCTCCTGCAGATCAACCCGACGGTCGGCGACCTGGACGGCAATGCCGCGCTGATCGCCGCCGCAGTGGCCGAGGCGCGCAGCGGAGGCATACAGGGCGACGATCGAAGCGCGGACCTGGCCGTCACGCCGGAGCTGGCCCTGGCGGGATATCTTCCCCGCGATCTGCTCCTCAGCCCCGGCTTTGTTGCGCGGTGCTGGGAAGTGGCCGCCGAACTCGCCCGGCGGATCGCGGACGGACCGCCGACGCTGGTCGGTCTGCCCGAGACCAATCCCTCGGACGAAGGGCGGCCGCTCTTTAACGCTGCCGTGCTGCTCCGCGCCGGACGCATCGAAGCGCGCTTCCGCAAGGCGCTGCTTCCGACCTACGACGTCTTCGACGAGGATCGCTACTTCGAACCATTTCATGGCCCGCAGATTCTCGACCTTGGCGGACGCAAAATCGGCATCAGCATCTGCGAAGACATCTGGAACGATCGCGACTTCTGGAAACGGCGCCGCTACCACCACGACCCGATCGAAGAGCTCGTCGCGGCCGGCGCTGACGTCATCGTCAACCTCTCGGCATCGCCGTTCACCGCGGGCAAGCAGCGGCTCCGCGAAGACATGTTGGCCGCGGCGGCACGCCGGCATCGGGTCTCGCTCGTGTACGTCAATCAGGTCGGGGGCAACGACGACCTGGTCTTTGACGGCCAGAGCGTCGGATTCAACGCCGCCGGCGACCTCATCTGCCGCGCGGGTCCGTTCGAACCGGAAGTCGTCGTGGTCGATCTGGACAACCACGGCGCGCTCCCGCCGTGGGGGCTGTCGATCGAGGAAGAGATCTGGGACGCGCTCGTGCTCGGGACGCGCGACTATGCACGCAAGTGCGGATTTGGATCCGCCGTGCTGGGGCTCTCAGGCGGGATCGACTCGGCCCTGACCGCGGCGATCGCCGTCGAAGCGCTCGGTTCGGCGAATGTGATGGGCGTCCTGATGCCGTCGCCGTACTCGAGCCGGGGCAGCATCGACGATGCGCTGGCGCTGGCGGCCAATCTCAGGATCAAGACGCTGACGCTGCCGATCCAGGACGCCATGCAGGCGATGGACCGGACGCTGCACGAGGCCTTCCGCGGGCGGGAGCCAGACGTCACCGAGGAGAACATTCAGGCGCGGATCCGCGGCAACCTGCTGATGGCGCTTTCGAACAAACATCACTCGCTCTTGCTGACCACCGGCAACAAGTCCGAGCTGGCCGTCGGTTACTGCACGCTTTACGGGGATATGTCCGGCGGTCTCGCGGTCATCGCCGACGTGCCGAAGACGATGGTGTACCGCGTGGCGCGATGGGTGAATGGGACGCCGCGCGGGGTCCTGATTCCTGAAGCGTCGCTGACCAAGCCGCCCTCTGCGGAGCTGAGACCCAATCAGACCGATCAGGATTCTCTGCCGCCCTACGACGTGCTCGACGCGATCCTCGAGCGCCGCATCGAACGTCACGAGTCCGCCGACGCGATCATCGCGGCCGGTTTCGACCCCGCGACGGTTCATCGCGTCGTCAAACTGATTCGCGGCGCGGAGTTCAAACGGAAACAGGCCGCGCCGGGATTGAAGGTCACCGATCGGGCGTTTGGCACCGGGTGGCGGATGCCGATCGCAGCCAAGGGCGCGCCGTGACATGCAATCCGGCTAAAGCCGGACGCCACCGATACCCCTAGTCCCCAGCCCCTATTCACGCCACCGCCGGTGCATCCAGAGCCACAGCTCCGGATTCCGCCGGACGTACATCTCCAGGACATCCGTGCACCGTTGCGTGAAATCCAGGATCGGATCGGCCACATCGTCGCCCGGCGGTTCGACCGGATGTTCGTACACCATGCGGTAGCGGCCGCCGCCGAGCGGCAGCGCGAAGAGCGGCACGACGCGAGCGCCGGTGCGCAGCGCAAACGCGGCCACCGCGGACGTGGTCGCCGCCGGCCGCTGGAAGAACGTCACGAACACGCGGTCGCGGCCGATGATGTGCTGATCGATCAGCACGCCGACGCCTTGACCTGACTGCAGCTGCCGCAGCACGCGGCGAATCGTGCCCTGCCGGTAGATGACGCTGTTCCCGGTTCGCGTCCGCATCTTCTCGAGCAGCCGGTTCAGGTACGGATTGTCGAGCGCGCGCGCCATGACGGCCATCGGCGGCAGCCGCAGCGCATGAACCAGCGCCTGCAGCTCCCAGAACCCGAAATGGCCGGTGACGAAGAGCACCCCTTTGCCGTGCGCGTGGGCGGCGCGCACCCGCTCCTCGCCCTCGAATTCGACTCGCCGGAGCATCGCCGCCGGCGACATCGTGCTGAACTTGAGCAGCGTCAGCAGCAACCGTCCGAAGTGCGCGAAGGCGCGCCGGACAATCTGGCGGCGCTCGGCGGGCGACCGGCCCGGAAATGCGGCCGCGACGTTGGCCGCCGCGATCCGGCGGTGCTTGACGTCGACCAGACAGGATGCCAGGCCCACCGTCGTCCCGATCGCTTCGACAACCGGAAACGGCAGCCAGCGAACGATGGCGATCAACGTCCAGACCGCGGCGTATTCGACGCGATGTTTCATCGTGACCGCGGTTGGCGGCGGACGATGCGCGCCATGAGCCACTCCGTGAAGTGCACCGCGGGTTCGACGGCGGCAACGAGCGGCACCACCGCCACCGGCAAATCGCCGAAGGTCAGGTTCGTCAGCCGGACCGCGTCCTTTTCAGTCGTGACCGCCACTTGTGCTCCGGCCTTGCGAGCGCTGGCGACCACGCGGTCGATGTCGCGCTGCGAGTACACGTGATGGTCCGCGAACGAGAGCTGCCCGGACAGCTTCCAGCCGAACGCGCGCAGGTCGCGAAAGAAACGCTCCGCGCCGGCGATGCCCGCAAAGGCGAACGCCGGTTGGGCGAGCGCGTCGCCGAACGCGCCGCCGCCGAGTCTGCGCGGTGGTTGAATGGAGCGCATGACGCGAAAGGCCTGAGACACGCCAAGGCCTTTGGCAATCCGGTCGGCCGCTCCGGGGTCGGTGGTGGCGACGAGGACGGCATCGGCTGCCGAGGCGTTGGCCAGCGGCTCGCGCAGCCGCCCGACCGGCAACACGTGGTCCTTCAGGTCGTCTTCGTCGGCGAGCAGCAGATCCACGTCGCGTTTCAACTTCACATGTTGAAAGCCGTCGTCGAGGAGATGGACCGTGGCGCCGAGTTCGCGTTCGGCGTGAAGACCTGATCGAAAGCGATCGGCGCCTACGAGTACCGGCACGCCGGGCAGCCCTTGCGCCAGCATCAACGGCTCATCGCCGGCCCGCGCGACATCGACCAGCACGCGAGTGCTGTCGGAGACGATCGTCACGCCGCGGCTCGGGCGGGTCCGCGCGTAGCCGCGGCTCAGAATCACCGGCCGCTCGCCTCGGGCCTGGAGCAGCCGCGCCAGGTGCGCGACGACTGGCGTCTTGCCGCTGCCGCCGGCGCGCAGATTGCCGACGCTGATGACCGGGCGGCTGAGCTCTTTGGCGCGAGTGGGATGGGCGTACCAGCGGCGGCGCCACGTCGCCGCGGCGCCGTACATCGAGCTCAGGACGCTCACAGTCACTGAACCAGGCGGAACGGCCGGACGTTGCCGTCGATCGGCGGCAGCAGTTCCGCGAACACGGTCAGCGTCTTCTCTTTCGCGCCGCGATTGGCCTCGACCAGCGCACGCGCCGCCGCCCCGAGCCGTGCCCTGCGCACCGGATCGGTCACCAGTCCGCGCAGCGTTTCTTCGAGCTCGCGCTCGGTGTGCACCTGCACCGCGGCGGCATTCTGCAGGAACGTCTCGGCAATCTCCTTGAAGTTCTGCATGTGCGGGCCGAACACGACCGGTTTGCCGAAGACCGCCGGCTCGAGAATGTTGTGGCCGCCGTGGTCGGCAAGGCTGCCGCCGACGAACACCGCGGTCGCCAGCTGATAGAGCTGCGCCAGCTCCCCGAACGTGTCGAGGACGACCACGTCGGCGCGCGGTTCGGTATCGATGGCCAGCAGGGATCGCTTGGCGGTCGAGAACCCTTCTTCGCGCGCCATCCGTTCCACTTCGTCGAAACGCGCCTTCTGCCGCGGCGCGAGGATCAGCAGCGCACCGGGCGACAACGACTTGATGCGGGCAAAGGCGCGAAAGACCGGCTCCTCTTCCCCCTTCATCGTGCTGCCCGCGACCACCACCACGCGGTTCGCGCTCAGCCGGAAATAGCGCAGGACGCGTTCGCGCGGTTTGCCGATCGGGATGAGCGCCGGCGGCACCTGCAGCGAATCGAACTTCAGGCTGCCGGTCACCGTGACGCGGGCGGGATCGGCCCCGAGATCGACGATCCGCCGCGCCGACTCGTCGCTCTGCATGCAGAAGCGATCGACATCCTGCAGCACGCGGCGGAAGAACGGGCGAATCAGCTTGTAGCGCGGATAGGACCGCGCCGAAATCCGGCCGTTGATGACGATCGTCTTCACGTCCTGCTCGCGGCAGAGCCGCAGCAGGTTCGGCCAGATTTCGGTTTCCATCATCACGAACACGCGCGGTTTCACGATCCGCAGCGTGCGTTTGACGATGAACGCCCAGTCGAACGGAAAATAGAACACGCCGTCGAGGTGCTGCAGGTTGGTCCTGGCCACTTGCTGCCCGGCCATCGTCGTCGTCGAGAGGTAGACGCGGAGGCGCGGGTAGCGCGTGCGGAGGTCGGCAATCAGCGCGCGCGCGGTGAGCGCTTCGCCGACCGAGACGGCGTGAATCCAGATCGATTCGTCGCCGTCGACGTTGAGCGTCAGCGGCAGATAGCCGAGGCGTTGGCGGAGACTGCCGACGTACTTCTTGTAACGCACCGCCTGGTACACGAAGTACGGCGAGACGAGTGCAAACGCGAGCAGCGTCAGCAGGCTGTAAAGGGCGTACATTCGTCGAGTTAAGACTCTTGATTACAAGGACTTAGCGACCTGAAAGTATAGTCGCGCGGTTTGACCGTCCGCAAGATCCTTCGTAGAATTGGCCGTTTGTCCTGAGTCATTTTGGCGTCAGATAGCGGTCTGGCGTTTTGTGGAACATCTCGAGAGGAGCGGCAATGGCGGTAAGGGTCGGCATCAACGGATTCGGGCGCATCGGCCGCAACATCATGCGGGCGGCGCTCGGTGACAAGAACATCGATTTCGTCGCGGTCAACGACCTGACGAACGCCAAGACGCTGGCGCACCTGCTGAAGTACGACTCGGTGCTCGGCAACCTGCACGCGAAGGTCGAGGCGACGGCGGACGGGATCTCGGTCGACGGCGACGCCTTCAAGGTGCTCTCGATGCGCGACCCGGCCCAGCTCCCCTGGAAGGACCTCGGTGTCGATGTCGTGTTCGAGTCCACCGGGCTCTTCACCGACCGCGACAACGCCGCCAAGCACCTGACTGCTGGCGCGAAACGAGTCGTCATCACCGCGCCGGCCAAGGGCCCCGACTTCAGCGTCGTGCTCGGGGTCAACGAAGGCAAGTACGACCCGGCCAAGCACCACATCATCTCGAACGCCTCCTGCACCACGAACTGCCTCGCTCCCCTCGCCAAAGTCATTCACGAACATTTCGGGATCAAGAAGGGCTGGATGACCACCATCCACTCCTACACCAACGACCAGCAGCTGCTCGATCTGCCGCACAAGGACTTGCGGCGCGCGCGAGCCGCCGCGCTGTCGATGATTCCGACGACCACCGGCGCCGCGTCGGCGGTTGGCGAAGTGCTGCCGGAATTGAAGGGCAAACTGGACGGCTTCGCGATGCGCGTGCCGACGCCGAACGTCTCGGTCGTCGATCTCGCCGCGATCCTCGACAAGAAGGCCACCGCCGAGGACGTGAATCACGCGCTGAAGGCGGCATCGGAAGGACCGCTCAAGGGGATCCTGCAGTACTCGACCGACGAGCTCGTCTCGATCGACTTCAAGGGCAACCCGCATTCCTCGATCGTCGACGCCGCGTACACCAAGGTGATGGACGGCGATTTCGTGAAGGTCCTCTCGTGGTACGACAACGAATGGGGATACTCGAACCGCTGCGTCGATCTCCTTCGGCTGCTGGTGAAAAGGGGAATTTAAGGATTTAGGGATTTCAGGATTTAGGGATTTGGAGAGACTGCTCTAAGTCCTTAAATCCTGAATTCCTAAAATCCTGAAATTCACGGACATGAAACTCTCCATCAGAGATCTCGACCTCAAAGGCCACCGCGTCTTCATGCGCGTCGACTTCAACGTGCCGCTCAAGGGCGGCGTGATTGGCGACGACACGCGGATTCGGGCGACGCTGCCGACGATTCAGTACGCCATCGACAAGGGCGCGACGGTGATCCTGGCGAGCCATCTGGGGCGGCCGAAGGGTGCGCCGGATCCGCAGTACAGCCTCCGGCCGGTGGCCGAGCGTCTGGGTCAGCTGCTCGGCCGTCCCGTGGAGTTCGCCGAGGACTGCATCGGGCCCAAGGCGCAGCACGCGGTCGAGCACGCGAAGAAGTCGGGCGCGGTCGTCCTTCTCGAAAACCTCCGCTTTCACGCGCAGGAAGAAAAGAATGACGCCACGTTCGCCAAGGAACTCGCGGCGCTTGCGGATCTCTACGTCGACGATGCCTTCGGCGCGGCGCACCGGGCGCACGCCTCGGTTGAGGGGATCACGCATCATGTGAAGCGCGCGGCGGCCGGGCTCCTGATGGAACAGGAGCTGAAGTACCTCGGCCATGCGATCGAGGCGCCCGAGCGGCCGTTCGTGGCGATCCTCGGCGGCGCGAAGGTCTCGGACAAGATCGAGGTCATCGAGAATCTGCTCAAGAAAGTGGACCGCCTGATCATCGGCGGCGCGATGGCCTATACGTTCTTCAAGTCGCGCGGTCTGCCGATCGGCAAGTCGCTGGTCGAGGACGACAAACTCGAGTCGGCCCGCGCGATCGAAGCCGACGCGAAGAAGCGCAACGTCCATATCGAGCTGCCGGTCGACCATGTCGTCACCGACAAGATCGATGCGAACGCGGCGCACGAAGTGCTCGCCATCGGCGACGCGGCGATCGGCGAGCGGCTCGGCGTCGACATCGGGCCGGCGACGATCAAGGCCTACACCGGCCATCTCGCACACGCCAAGACGGTGGTCTGGAACGGTCCGATGGGGATCTTCGAGATCGACGCCTTTGCGAAGGGCACGAACGCGGTCGCGCAGGCGGTCGCGCACGTGCACGGCACGACGATCATCGGCGGCGGCGACTCGATCGCCGCGGTGAAGAAGGCCGGGGTCACCGACCGCATCACGCACATTTCCACCGGCGGCGGCGCCTCGCTCGAATTTCTCGGCGGGCGGACGCTGCCGGGAGTGGCAGCGTTGGCGGAGAAATGAATTTAGGGATATCAGGATTTAGGGATTTCAGGATTTGGTCGCGGGATGCCTCCGCCAATCCTAAATTCCTGAAATCCTGAATTCCTTAAATAGAATGAACACCATGCGAACCCCTCTGATCGCCGGCAACTGGAAGATGTTCAAGACCGTGCACGAGACGATCGTGTTCGCGAAGGAATTCCGCTCGGTCGTCAAGGACGTGACCGGGGTCGAGATCGTCGTCGCGCCGCCGTTTCTTGCGGTGCACGCGGCGGCCGAAGCGCTCAGGAACTCGAACGTCGCCGTGTCGTCGCAGGATCTCTACTGGGAGAAAGAAGGCGCCTTCACCGGCGAGGTTTCCGCGGCCATGGTGAAGGAAGCGGGCGCCGAGTACGCGATCATCGGCCATTCGGAGCGGCGGCGGCTGTTCGGCGAAACCGACGCGATGGTCAACCGCAAGGTGGTCGCGGCGATCGGGGTCGGGCTGACGCCGATCATGTGCGTCGGCGAAACGCTCGAGGAGCGCGAGCGCAACGAGACGCTGAGCATCCTCGACCGACAGATCAAGCACGGGCTCGACGGCCTGAGCGCGGTGCAGGTGGCGGATCTCGTGATCGCCTACGAGCCGGTCTGGGCGATCGGAACCGGTCGGGTCGCGACCGCGGCGCAGGCGCAGGAAGCGCACGCGCACATCCGCGGCCGGTTGCGGCAGTGGTTCGGGGCGGACGCGGCCGAACGGTGCCATATCTTGTATGGCGGCAGCGTAAAGCCGGACAACATCGCCGACCTGATTCGCGAACCGGACGTGGACGGCGCCCTGGTTGGCGGGGCGAGCCTCGACGTGAAGGGGTTCGCGGACATCGTGACACGAAGCCGAGGGGCCGCGGTATAATCGCGGTTTCGAAAGACGGAAATGATCTACTACCTGCTCACTACTCTTTACGTGTTCGTCTGCCTGGTCCTGCTGCTGGTCATCCTCCTGCAGCAGGGGAAGGGCGGCGACATGGCCAGCGCCTTCGGCGGCGGCGGCAGCCAGGCGGCGTTCGGCGCCCGCGCCGGCGCGACGCTGCTCTCGAAGATGACTACCGCCTTCGCCGTGCTCTTCATGGTCGGCGCGCTCGTGCTCGCCGTCATGGGTCAGAGCGGCGGCGGCTCGTCATCGGTTGTCGGCGGCATCGCCGCGCCGGCCCCGGTGACCGGCGCGGGAACCCCCGCGGCCGCGCCCGCAACGACTCCGGCGCCGACAGCAGCGCCCGCGGCGGAGACACCGGCACCTGCGGCTCCGGCCACGCCAGCGGCACCGCAACCGAAGTAGACAAGGTAGAATTTGGGGGTTCTCTCCCCACCACGCGGAAGTGGCGGAACTGGCAGACGCACCAGCTTGAGGGGCTGGCGATAGCAATATCGTAGGAGTTCGAATCTCCTCTTCCGCACCATTCGACTCGCGCACTCTACCGCTCGCTCATGGTGCCCTGAGGAAGTCGAAGGGCACCATCACTCGCTTCGCTCGTTCTGGCGCGTCAGATCAGCGTCAGGCCACCGCCGACCTCGCGCCTTCGGCGCTCAGTCGGACTCGGCTCGAATCTCCTCGCCTCCTTCGCTCTCGCGGCCCTTCGGGCGCTCGCGTCTCACTGTTTCACCACCAGGCGCCTTCGCGCTTCGCGCTCCTGACTCACGGTTTATCGAGACGGCCCGTCTCTGCCACTCGTTCTCGTCGATAGTCGGACCAGGCAGGCGTTCGCGGATGGCGGGCACCGCGCACCTTCTTACCGCGCACCCGGCACTGGCACGGTGCGCCGTGCACCGCGCACTTCGCACCGCTCCTTCAGAACGTCACGTTGAACGTCCCGCTGACGTTCTTGTTCCCGACTGCGCCGGAACCTGCGACTGGTACGACCGTGGCGAGGAACGAACCGCTGGCACCGCTCGTGGACGCTGAGGTGAGCGTCACCGACGCGCCGCCCTGGGCCAGATTCGCCGCCCACGTGCCCGTGGCCGCCGCGCACGACCGCGTCTGAACGAGGACGCTGATGGCGGTTTCGTCACCGGTGCCGATCTGCATCACCGTCGTGCCGACCTTCATCGGGCCGGTGATCAGCACCGAGGTTCCATCGCTCAGATCCTGGGCCTGAATGTTGAAGATCGCGCCGGATGGAATCGCCGTTGCCGTGCGGACGTTGTTCCCGTTCGGAATCCTGCCGCTGAAATTCGGCAGACCGCTGATCGTCGCGGTGATCGTGCCGTGATTGCCGACGATCGCAAAGCAGCTGTTCTGCGAAATGCTGTCGTCATCCGGCTCAGTCGGACTTGACCCGCAGCCGGCCACACACAACGCAAGGAATACGACGAGGGCCGAGACGCGCATGAACACCCTCCCTAGTACGACTTTGTCAGATCGTCGGATTCCCGAGGGAATCCGCGAGTGATCGAA
>CAZOAZ010000097.1:0-13595 GCA_964577955.1 uncultured Bifidobacterium sp.
CGAGCTCGCGCAGCGCTTCCTTTTTCACCGTGTCCGGCATCCCGACGGCTTCGATCTTCTCGGCGAGCTCTTCGATCTCCTTGGTCTGATCGTCGCCTTCGCCGAGCTCCTTCTGGATCGCCTTCATCTGCTCGCGCAGAAAGTACTCGCGCTGGTTCTTGCCGACTTCGGACTGGACCTGCGACTGGATCTTCGAGCCCAGTTCGAGGACCTCGAGCTCCTTAATCAGGATGCGATTGAGGAGATCCATCCGCCCGCGGATGTCGAGCGTCTCGAGCACTTCCTGTTTCACCGCGGTGCTGATGGTGGTCAGGCTCGACGCGATGAAATCCGCGAGACGGCCGGGCTCGGTGATGTTGGTCGCGAGCGTCTGCAGATCGTCGGAGAGCAGCGGCGACAGCGACACGACCTGTTGGAAATTCGTCTTGATGTTCCGCGCCAGCGCGTCGATCTCGAGCCGGTCGGCGTCGTTGGTGCCTTCGTCGGCGGAACGGACGCGGGCGCGGAGATACGGCTTGGTCGCGGTAAGTTCTTCGAGCGAGAGCCGCGCCAGACCCTGCACGATCAGCCGCAGGCTGCCGTCGGGCAGCTTGAACATCTTATGAATGTGCGTGGCGGTCCCGACCGGATAGAGATCGGCCTGCTCGGGCTCCTCGATGGCGGCGTCGCGCTGGGCAAACACCGCGATCAACTTGCCGTCGGCAATGGCGTCGTCGATCAGGCGAACGGAACTCTCGCGGGCGACCGCGAGCGGCATGAACGAGTTCGGAAAAAGAACGGTGTCGCGAAGCGGAAGAATCGGCAGCTCGGGCGGCAGGGCAATCGGCCGGTCACCGAGGGTGATGTCTTCAGATTTGAGGTCTTCAGGGTTCTCGGTCATGGCGACCTCCAGTCGTCGAACTGGTGCCCGGAATTCTATCCGCCTTCGCCCAGGCGTCGGCGGACAAGTCGTCGTTCTGCAGTGGGGTCGACCGGTGGAGGGGATTGCGATGGGCCCCGCCACCGGCGGAGCCCATCAGGACGCCGGACGTGCTTACATGTCGAGGAAGAGCGACGAGGAGCCGCGACGCGTCGCCATCTGGCGGGCGCGTTGTTCCGCGACTTCGCGCGCCTCTTCGCAGTCCTTGCAGCGGACCGCGAACGGCAGCGCGCGCAGCCGCTTCTCGGCGATTTCTTCGCCGCACTCGAAGCAGTTGCCGTAGTTGCCCTGCTCGAGACGAGACAGCGCGTCGTTGATCTTGTTCAGCGTCTCAGCCTTCATCTGGATGAGCGCGAACTCGATGTCGCCTTGAATATCCGCTTCCGAGCTTTCGACCGCATCCAGCACTTCGTTGAGCTTCGGTCCCCAGGTGCCTTCCGTCCGGACATCGCGAATCTTGCCCTGGACTTCCGCCTGCAGCTCGCGCTGCCGGTCTTCAAGCATCTGTTTCAGCTCTGCGTAACGGGACTTCGGTCTTGCTGCGGTAACCACTTTTTTCTCCCTAGTCATGACGCCGCTCCTTCCACACCCGGTTCGCCGGGACCGCCGACTGCACCACCCAATAAGATTGCCGCCCGTTCTTGCAAATGAATTGCCACGTATGAATGTCTCTGCACTGCTTCGGCCAACCGGGTCGCTTGCTCCTTCACTACGGCCGTGATCCCGCCTCGGATGTCGCGCCCCACTTCATCGGCCGTTCCGGACCTGGCTTCATATTTTCAACCAAGTACCAATGGATCAACATGTTAGTGCACAATATAGCCGGAAATTGGCCGATTGTTCAAACGAATGCCCCTTTAGACGCCGGAACCTCCCAAAGAGTTCGGGGACGTTGACGGGCCGGTTCTGTCCGCTTTGCCGGACGCCTAGGTGTCTGAAAGTTGCCAACTGACGGGTCGGATTGGCGACGATTCGGCACCGGGCGGGCTTGCATCCGTTCGACGCTATTGTCGGAACTGTGGTTTCAGGGCCACAAGATCGTCGCTTCTGGTGGGAGAACCTTGGCTTCTGGTGCGAGATAATGCCTGCCGAATTGGTCTGTCCCCTTTGCGGCGCTCGGCGGGCGAAGCGCTTGTGCCCAGCACTCAACCAGACGATCTGCGCCGTGTGCTGCGCCACCAAACGGATGACGGAAATCCGCTGCCCAGAGTCCTGTGTCTACCTCGCCGTCGCCAGGGAGCACCCGTCTTCGGCCGATCTTCGCCAGCAGCGTGGCGATTGGGCACGCATGTCTCGCGCACTGAGCGACCTCAACGAGAAGCAGAGCCGCCTGTTCAAGGCGCTCTGCGTCGAGGTCAATCGCTACCAGCCCCCCGAGCTTCAACGGTTGAACGATCAAGACCTCGCGCAGGCTGCAGCCGCGATGGCGTCAACCCTGGAGACCGCCGTACGGGGCGTGATCTACCAGCACCAGGCGGAATCGGCGGCCGCCGCGCGCCTCTCCCACGCGCTGAAACCCGCCGTCGACCACGCGACACGTGGCGGCGGCACATCCGCCGAACGCGACGCCGCCGTCGTCCTGCGGCGGATCGCGGAGCTCGCCGGTGACGGGGGAACAGGGCGCCAGGTGCTGGATCTCCTGCAGAAGGCTTTCCCGCCGCAAGGCGAACCTGACGCCGGGGCCGAAGCGCCGCCGGCCTCGCGCTTGATAGTGCCTTAAGCCCTGCGTATACTTGGAGTTTCCTCAACGCAGGTTTTTCGGAACGTTTTATGGCAAAGCACTGTGAAGTGTGTGGCAAGACCCCGGCGGTTGGACGGCAGATCAGCCACGCGCACAACGTCAGCGCGCGGCGATTCGAACCCAATCTTCAGACGGTACGGGCGATGATTGGCGGCGGCGTGAAGCGCATTCGCGTCTGCACCCGATGCCTCCGCTCGAACAAAGTCGTCAAGGCGGCGTGAAGCAGGCCGTCAGCAGCCCGGATGCCCCGAAGGCGGCCGGCCCGTACTCATCGGGACTGCGCGCGGGGCAGTGGCTGTTTCTCTCCGGTCAAGTTCCTCTCGATCCTCACAGCGGCTCGCTCGTCGACGGCGACATCGCCATCCAGACCCGGCAGGTGCTCAAGAATCTGGGCGCGGTCCTTGCCGCCGACGGTCTGTCGTACTCGGCGGTCGTCCGCACCACGGTCTTCCTGGCGGACATGAACGATTTCGCCGCCATGAACGAGGTCTATCGCGAGTTCTTCACCGAGCCGTTCCCGGCCCGGACGACCATTCAGGCCGCCAGGCTGCCGCGCAGCGCGCGGATTGAAATCGACGCCATCGCGATCCACGCCTAGACCGCCGCTCCGCTGTTCCGGTTACGCGTTCTGACTGCCGACCGGGCGCCCCGCCCGCTCCACATCGATCACGCCTCTGACCGTCTTGAGCGACTTGATGACTTTTTCGAGATGCTGCAGGTCCGAGATCTCGATCGTGACATCGATGCGCGCGCGGTGATCGTCCTCGCCGGTGCGCGCTTCCATGTTCTTGATGTTGGTGTTGATGTCGGCGATCTTGGCGCTGACGGCGGCGAGCACGCCCTTCCGGTCCTCGACATCCATCGTCAGTTTGACGACGTAGGACGGTGCGGTCTCGACGCCGGTGCTCTTGTCCCACTCGACGTCGATCCGCCGTTCGGGGTCGTAGAGCAGGTTGATCACGTTGGGACAGGTCGCGGAATGGACTGACACGCCCTTGCCGCGGGTGATGTAGCCGACGATCTTCTCGCCGCGAATCGGATTGCAGCAGCGGGCGCGAAACACCAGCACGTCGTCCGATCCGCGGACCTTGATCTTCTCTTCGCCGACACCGAACGCCCGCTTGACCGCCGACGCGACGAACCCGTCCGGCGCCTTCTCCCGCAGTTGACCGGTCGGGACCAGTTTTCCGAGCAGCTGTTTCGCAGAGAGCGTCCCGTAGCCAATCAGCGCCATCAGGTCGTCGACCGTCTTGACACCGTTATCGACCAGCGCCTTGGCGAACGCCTCGGTCTCGAACAGCCCCTTCTGGCTGACCTCGAAGCGTCGTGCTTCCTTCTCGAACACCTTCCGCCCGAGATCGATCGCGCGGGCGCGTTCTTCGAGACGGATCAGGTGCTTGATCTTGTAGCGGGCGTGAGACGTGACGACGAAGTTGAGCCAGTCGCGGCTTGGCTTGTGCCCGGACTGCGTGACGATTTCGACGATGTCGCCGTTCTTGAGGTGGGCGCGGAGCGGCACCATCTTGCCGTTGACGCGCGCGCCGACGCACTGGTGGCCGACGTCGGTGTGAATCGCGTAGGCAAAGTCGATCGGCGTCGCGCCGCGCGGGAACGCTTTCACCTGCCCTTTGGGGGTGAAGGTGTAGACCTCCTCGGGATACAGATCGACCTTGAGGTGCTGGATGAATTCCTGCGGGTCGCGCACTTCCTGCTGGTACTCGAGCAGCTGCCGCATCCACTGGAAGTAGCGCTCGTCCTTCTGATCGCCGATCCGCCCCTCTTTGTATTTCCAGTGCGCCGCGACGCCTTCTTCGGCCATGCGATGCATATCGAGGGTGCGAATCTGCACTTCGAAGGGCATGCCGTGCTCGCTGATCACCGAGGTGTGCAGCGACTGGTAGCCGTTCGGCCGCGGCATGGCGATGAAGTCCTTGATGCGTCCCGGCACCGGCGACCAGGTCTGATGGATGATGCCGAGCGCGGCGTAGCAGTCCTTGATGCTGTGAGTGATGATCCGCAGCGCAATGAAGTCGTAGACCTGTTCGAGCTCGATCCGCTGCCGTTTGAGCTTCTGGCTGATGCTCCAGAGCCGCTTGATGCGGCCCTCGATCTCGGTGACCGGAATCGACGCCTCGCGCAGCTTCGCCGCGATGGTGACTTTCAGCTGATCGATCATCCCCTCCGTGGCGCGGCGGCGGGCATCGACGCGAATCCGCAGCGCTTCGTACGCCTGCGGATCCAGATAGCGGAACGACAGCTCCTCGAGCTCGTTCTTGACCTTGCTCATGCCAAGACGATTGGCGATCGGCGCGTAGATGTCCCGCGTCTCCTGCGCCACCGCCTGCCGCTTCTCCTCGGGCACGTGATTGAGGGTGCGCATGTTGTGGAGGCGGTCGGCGAGCTTGACGAGGATGACGCGGATGTCGTCGACCATCGCCAGCAGCATCTTGCGGAAGTTTTCGGCCTGCCGCTCTTCGCTGGAGGAGAACGGAATGGCACTGATCTTGGTGACCCCTTCCACGACATGGGCGACTTCCGGCCCGAACAGCTCGCGGATCCGCTCGATGGTGGTCAGCGTGTCTTCGACGACGTCGTGCAGGAGGCCCGCCGACACCGCGACCACGTCCAGCTTCATGTCCGCCAGGAAGTCCGCCACGGCCAGGGGGTGAATCAGGTAGGGCTCTCCCGAGTGGCGGACCTGGCCCCGGTGCTCAAAGGCCGAAAAGACGTAGGCCTTGCGGAGGAGCTCCACGTCAGCATCCGGGCTGTACGCCCTCACTTTTTCGAGCAGGTCTTCGAAGCGAATCATGGAATCCGGTGTCTAACCCCCATGTTGACGTACGTTTTTTTGCTTCACTATACTGACCCGGTTTCGGCCACGGAATTCTCCTCGCCTAGCAGGAAAGCGGTCGATCCGGATTCTCGGCCATAAAAGGGGGCTCAATGCGTGCTTTGTCGGGTGCGCCGCTGATGGTGGCGGTGCTGGCTCTAACGGCGTCCGTAGGATGTTCGCAAATCGGCGTCGTGCAGGCGCGTCGGGCCTTCAAGGCTGCGAATACCGCCTACCAGGCCCAGGATTACAGGAAGGCGGCCGGACTCTACGAGGAGGCGCTCAAGGAAGACCCCAACTTGAATCAGGCGTACTTCTTTCTTGGGAACAGCCTCGACAACCAGTTCAAGCCCAGCAAGAGGGGCGATGCGGCCAACGACGAGTTCCTGACCAAGGCGGTCGAGAACTACAAGCTCGCCGCCGAAAAACTCTCCGCCAGCGCGCTGGAAGAGGACAAAAAGCTGGGCAAGCTGTCGCTCGAGTACCTTCAGGCGGCCTACGGGCCTGACAAGTTGAATGACCCGGCGTCGGCCGAGCCGATTGTCCAGCAGATGATTCGTCTGGAACCGGCCGAGCCGTCCAACTACTTCGTCCTGGCCAAGCTTTACGAGGATGCGGGCGTGTACGACGAAGCTGAAAGAACCCTGCTCAATGCCAAGCTGGCCAAGCCGAGCGACCCGGCGGTCTATATGACGCTCGCCGGCTATTACAACCGCCAGGGGCAGTTCGACAAGACGATCGACGCTCTCCAGTCTCGCGCGAAGGCTGAACCGAACAACCCCGACGCCTACCAGACCATCGCCGCCTACTACTGGGACGAGGTCCGCGGCGATTCGTCCCTGACCGAGACGCAGAAGAAGGAGTTCGTCGCGTCCGGTATCGAGGCGGTCGACAAGGCCCTGGGGCTCAAGGCCGACTTCGTCGAGGCCATCACCTTCAAGGGCCTCCTTCTGCGGCTCCAGGCAAACCTCGAAAAGGACGCCGGCAAGCAGCAGGAACTCCTGAAGGAAGCGACCACGCTCAGCGAGAAAGCCAACGACCTGCGCAAGAGGCAGCAGGCCGGCCGCGGCTAAGGCCGACTCTTTCAATCCGACGCTCGCTAAGGCCGTCAGGCACCCGCCTGACGGCCTTTTTTCTTGTTGCGGTAGGGACCCAGGCTTCAGCCTGTCCGTTCGCGCTGATGGCGCCAGGGACGATTCGCGTCGTCGCCGCGGCCGAACGTTGCGGTGGAATGACTCGGCGTCGGAGGGACGGTCCGCCGCCGCGCCGCCACGAACTCGCGCGGAAAAACGCGTGCTCCGGCCTTGTGCTGACGGACTCCGCGCGCGTTTTACTTCCTGACGCGGATCGCGCGAGTTCGACGCGTCGCTCTGGCAAACCGTCCCTCCTCTTTGAAGATCAACGGCGATGGACGATGACTGCCCAGTGGGCCCTGCGGCTCACGACAGCTCTGGCGACTGCCAAGAAGCCTCGCGACGAAGGCGACGGACCAAGGACCAAGAACGGCCAAGGACCAAGGACGGACCGGGAACCAAGGCCGAAGTACCAGGGACGACGACCAAAAGAAAAGGGCCGGGGATTGCTCCTCGGCCCTTGTGTCGGCTGACTTCCGAACCCTCGGCTTAGTTGAAGTTGTACCGGAAGCTCACCATGATTTGGTACACCTCGAACAACGACGAGTTGTCGGTGAACGTGGTCGTTGGCAACGCACCGTTGACCAGCGCCATACGGTAGTTAATCCGGTTCGTCGCGGCGTCGAACGCCTGGGTGAGCAACGGCACCACGTTGCCGGTGGTCGTCGGCACCAGCGTCTTCTGGCCGACTCCCCAGCTGTGATTCAGGAGGTTGCCGAAGTTCTGGATATCGAGGCGAATCTGCCCCGCATGCCGATGACCGCGAACCGAACGGAACAGATCCTGGCTCACGCTGAAGTCCATGCGCTTGACGATCGGCATGAAGAGCCCGTTGCGTTCCGCGTATTGGCCGCGCCGCGTGCTCAAATACGGATCCTGCTGAATGTAGGCCTCGAACGCCGCTGCCTGCTGGTCGGCGGTGTAGGCGGGCGCCGTCGAGGTTGCCGCGATCGGCAGGAAGTTCATCTCACTGGTGTTCGCGGGGACGTAGATCAGGTCATTGTTGCTGACGCCGTCGCCGTTGGCATCGCCTGAGAACACGTAGCTGACGTTAGTGCCGAAGAAGCTCGTCGTATACGTCTTCGCTTCAAAGAACACCGAGACCGTCGTCGCTCCCAGGTTGAAGTACTGCTTCGAATAGGAGGCGTTGAGGAAGTACCGGTGGCCAGGAGAGTTGTTCGAAAACGCCACCTGCGACTGATTGAGGTTCGTCGAAGTCGCGATGCCATTGACCGTTCCTGACGCCGTGCTTCCCGCGTCCACCGTGTTCTTGGATTCGCCGTAGCTGTAGGCGGTCTTGAATGAGAAGCCCGCCGCAAAGGTCTTGGACAGGTTTGCGGAAGCGACCCACGAGCGCCCGACGCTCTGGTTGCCCAGCACGTAGGCCGCAGTCAATTGCGGGTTGGCATTGTAGATTCGGCTCACGCAGGTCGAAGCCCCGGCCACGGTGCAGGCGGTGCCGGTCCAGCGCGGCCGGTTATCGATCCCCGTCGCGGCGGAATTGGGCGCCGGCAGGTTGGCGTTGATGTAGGAGATGCCGTTGAGATCCTTGTTGTACAGGAACTCGACGGTTCCGATCATTCCCCACGGCAACATCTGGTCGACGGCGACGTTATTCCGCCACGTCTGTGGGAACTTGAAGTCCTCCGTTGTCACGTCCAGCTCGAAAGACGAGGCGGGCGTTCCGTTGCCGGGTACCCAGTAGTGAGTCCCATCGCGGTGGAAGGGCCGGGCCGTGGTGTTGGTCTGCGCTTCCTGACCGGTCAGCACACCGGTGTTGCCGATCTGATTGGAAATCCAGACATAGGCTGGCTTCCCCGTAAAGACGCCGGTGCCGCCGCGAAGCTGCGTCCTCTGATTGCTCATCACGTCCCAGTTGAAACCGAGGCGCGGCGACCAGAGCGGGGACGGCTTCGGGAGCGTGCCGCTCGAGTAACGAACCGGCTGCAGGTTCGAGTCGAGGAACGACAACGCGTCGACCTGCGGATTCGGGAACGCGGTGTCGCCAAAGATGTTCGTGTCGACACGAATCCCGCCGGTCAGCGTCAGGTTGTCGCGCACCCGCCACTGATCCTGGGCATATGCGCTGACGTACCAGGCATCGATCGCCTGCACTGGCGGGTCGGTCGCACCCACGAGATTCGGATACTGAACCTGGAATCGATTGAGCGTCACCGGAGAGACCGTCCGGTTGGGATTCGCCAGGAATCCGTTGGCGTCGGTGTAGAAATCGTTCAGCGTGTTGTAGACGTAGACGCTGTTGCTGCGCGAGAAGAACACGTTGTCGGAGTGGTACTTCTCGATCGCGCCGCCGAACGTCAGCGAGTGGCGGTTGCCGAATCTCGTGAAAGCGTCCTGGGCCTGGAAGGTGTGGTAGAGCAGCGCATTGTTCGGCGTGTTGGGCTCCGTGCCGAATGACAGGTAGGCCTGACCCGCACCGTCCAGAATATCCACGAACGGAAAGATGTCGACCGCACCGCGGCTTTCATCGTTGGTCGTGTAGCCGACGGTGACGGTGTTCGACATGTTGCTGCCGATCACCGAATTCAACTCACCGATTCCGGAATCAAAGTTCTCCAGAATCGAATAGGTCGAGCTCCGATACGTCATCCAGTTGGATGAATTGACGGAGCGTCCGGCGCCGGCGGTATTCGATCCCGAGGGATTCGAGTCCGTGCTCGACCGAAGGCGGCTGTACCGGAAGTTGACCTTGTTCGACTTGTTCAGATTGAGGTCGGTCTTGATGCTGAACGGCTTGGCCGGCGTCCGCTTCTCGAGCAGATCGTAGTCGCCGGTTTCGTACTGGAAGTTGTTGAGCAGATACGCGCTGAGTGCATTGAGATCACTCGCCAGGACTCGCGTGACGCTGCCGGTCACTGTTTCGCCGCCGGTGTTCGCCCGGTACGTGCTGAGGGGCCGCGAATCGTTCTGATTCTCGAAGCTCGCGAACGCAAACAACCGGTTCTTGACGATCGGGCCGCCGACGAAAAATCCGGTGTCGGTGGTTTTGAACGTGCCCGGCGAAAACGGCTGCCCGTTGATTTCCGTGCCGACCATGTCCTGGTTGCGGTAGCGCGAGTAGACCGATGCCACGAGGCGATTGGTGCCGCTGCGGGTGACCATGTTCACGCCGGCGCCGACGAAATTGCCCTGCCGCACATCGAACGGCGCGACGTTGACCTGCACCTGCTCGACCGCTTCGAGCGAGACCGGGGAGACGTTGGTGCGATCGCCGGGCTGTCCGCCGAGACCGAAGGCGTTGTTGAAGTAGGCGCCGTCGATGGTGATGTTGTTCATCCGGTTGTCCTGACCGGAGAAGGTGCCGCTGGCGCCGGCCTGCGGCGCGAGGCGCGTGATGTCGTTGATGCGACCGGTGACCGTCGGCAGCGTCGCCAGGTCATCGCGGCTCACCGCGGTCGTGGCACCGGTGCGCGTCGAGGCAAAAATCGGGCTGGTCACGCCGACCACGGTGACGTTCTCGGCGATGGTCGCCAGCGTCAACGTGAATGACAAGTCCTGAATCACGCCGAGCGTCAGCGTGATGTTGTTCTGCGTCTCGGTCCGGAATCCCGTCAGCTCGGCAGTGACCGTATACGGCCCGCCGATTCTCATGCCGGGAATGAAAAACCGTCCATCAGCCTGTGACACACCCTCATAGGTGGTCGCCGACGGCATGTGCACTGCGGTGACCGTCACGCCGGGAACGACGGCGCTCTGGGCATCCTTGATGACTCCGGTCAATCCGCTGGTGGTGGGCTGCGCGTCGGCCGGTCGCGCCGGCATGAGCGCGGCATAGAACGCGAGTGCGGTCGCGGCCAGGATGAAAATGCGTTTCATGTCTACTCCGTATGTGAGGTTGAACGAACCCGAAGGGACTGCCGCGACATGCGCGCGTCAGACCTTCGCAACGCCAGCGTAAGCGTCCATAGTGACGACCCGGTGACGACGCCGCTCATTTTACTGCCGAGACTGCACGATACTTTTCAAAAAAACTCGAACGAAATTGTCGAAATCCCCACACCGGTGACAAGTTTGAAACGTTTTCAGCGGAGCGACGATTTTTTGGAGTGGCGGGGCGGTGAAAATGAAAACGGCCGCCCGAAGGCGGCCGTTTTGGGCTGTCCGGATTGTCGCCGGGCGTCAGTTCGTCGGCTGGACGCCGGCCGCCCGGCGCATGCCGGCGGTGACGATCCCGACTTTTTCGACGCCCGCACCCTTCGCGGCGTCGATGACTTCGATGATGTCCCGGTAGCGGAGCGTTTCCGCGCCGGCGATGAACATCGTCTTGTCCTTGCGCGATTCGAAGATCCCGCGGAGGGTTCGTTCGAGCTCGGCGACGGTCGTGTCCTGTTTGTTGATGGAGATCCGCCGATCGGCCGTGTACTCGATGACGATCTGGCTGACGCTCACGTCCTGCTGCTGCTGGGCGGTCTTGGTCTCGGCCGGCAGGTTGATGTCCATGCCCTTCTGCGCGAGCGGCAGAGCGGCCATGAAGATGACCAGGAGCACGAGCAACACGTCGATGAGCGGCGTGACGTTCATGTCCGAGTTGGCGTTCGCCACCGAGGCGGTGACGACTTTCTCGGCGCCGAAGTGCTGATGTGCGTGCGCCATTACTGTCCTCCCGCCGATCCGCTCTGCTGCTTCGGCCGTTCGGTGATGAGCCCGATGTCTTCGACGCCGGCCTGGCGGAGGGAGTCCATCGCCGCCATGACGGCACCGTACTCGACCTCTTCGTCAGCCTTGATGAGCACGATCTTCTCGGTCTTGCCCTCGAGGATGTCCGTCACCTTCTGCGCGAGCTCGGCTTCACCGATTTGCTTGGCGTTCAGATAAATCGACCGGTTGGCGGCGATCGCGATGACCGTCTGCTCGGACGATTCGGGTTTGTCCGAAGCATTGGCCGCGGTCGGCAGCGTGAGGCTGACGCCCTGCTGCAACATCGGCGCGATCAGCATCATGATGATGAGCAGCACCAGCATGACGTCAACGAGCGGCGTGACGTTGATGTCGGCGTTGAGCCCGCCACTCTTGCCGCCCACGTTCATTGACATGGCTATTTCTCCCTAATACTTGCTGCCATCGCAGAGGGCAAATCGCAAATCGCAAAAGTGAGCCGCGCGAGCGGCGCGCCGACTTCTGCCCTTTGCGATCTGCCCTTTGCGATTCGTTAAGCGGTCTTCTTGATGAAGTAGTCGACGAGCTCCGACGAGGAGTTGTCCATCTCCACGTTGAAGTACTCGATGCGCGCGGTGAGGTAGTTATAGATCCACACCGCCGGAATCGCGACGACCAGACCGAGCGCGGTCTCGACGAGCGCTTCCGAAATACCGACCGAGACCGCGCCGATACCGGCGGAGCCGCTCGAGCCGATGCCCTGGAACGCGTTGATGATGCCGACGACGGTGCCGAACAGTCCGACGAACGGCGCCGTCGAACCGATCGTGGCGAGCGCCGCGACGCCCTTCTTGAGGTCGGACGCGGTGAGCGCCGAGGCGCGCTGAATGGCGCGGCGGACGGTGTCCATCACGTCTTCACGGCTCATGCCCTGACCCGATTCCTGCTGGAACTGGTATTCCTGCAGGCCGGCGAGCACGACCTTGGCGAGGTGGCTGTAGCGGTAGTTCTTCGAAGAGGACAGCGCGACGGCGTCCTTCAGGCGCCCTTCCTTCAGGTGCTTGGCAACCTGCGGAGCATAGAGCTTCGACTGGTTCCGCGCCTGCTGGTAGGTGAAGAAGCGCTCAATGCCCACGCCGAGCGACCACATCGACATGACAATGAGCACGAACGCGACCGCCTTCGCGACGATCGTCATACTGGCGTACATTTCCATCAGGTCCACGGTCCATCCTCCATCGAGAGACTGTTACGAAAGCGGTGTGACGAACTCGACTCGTTCTGATCTCTGACTACTGCTGATCTCTGATTTACTGCAGCGTGAAGTTCACGGTGACCGTCATGATGACCGGCACCGGAATGTTGTTCAGCAGCGTCGGCGTATAGCTCCACTGCTTCACCGCGTCGAGCGCCGCCGCGTCGAGCAGCGGAATCGAGCGCAACACTTTCGCATCCTGCACCCGACCATCCGGTCCGATGACCGCTTCGATGATCACCACGCCCTGCACGCGCGCCGACTGCGCAATCGGCGGATACACGGGGTTGACGTGCTTGACCTTGGTCGGCGTCTTGACCGCGCCGCCAACACGAGCCGGCGCCGGCGGCGGCGGCGGGGGCGGCGGGGGCGGCGGCGCCGCTTCGAGCCCGCCGACGATGCCACCGGTCACGCCACCAACCACACCACCTTCGACACCGCTCAGCGAACTCTTGGTCCCCTGCTCGATACCCGTCTCAGGAATGATTTCCTTCGGCGCCTCAACAGGGGCCGCGGCCGGGTTCACATCGGGAACGGGAGCTTTGGGTGCGACGGCTTGCTGGGGTGGCGGCGGGGGCGGCGGCGGCGGCGGGGGCGGCGGCGGGGCGGCCACAAACGCCATCATCGAAGGAGGCGTCGGCAGCACATCGGCAGCCATCAACGGAATGATGATCACCGCTCCGAGGACCAACGTGTGAACCAGGATCGATAGCGGAACCGTATACCAGCTCCGGCTACCCACCTTGATCGATGGGTCGACGACATCGCCGAACATGTCACGCGGCACGGGTCACTCTCCTCGAAGGCTACGAATCAGCCCATGACAGCACCGCCCGCCGAAGCGGGCGGTCTGGCAAAGGCGGCGATTATAGTCACGCCAAAAACAGCGAGTCAACGAACTATCGGTGATTTAGACACCGGATCCACCGAAACGGACCACCGAGTCTCCTGACCGACCCTACGGATGGTCCGATCCAATACGCATCCCGTAGAACGACCGGTACACGAAGAACATTGAAAGCACGAAGAATACCGCCGACAGGCCCAGTGCGACACCCTGCGACAAATTCACCGCCAGCGAGACAGCCAGCAACCCGAAC
>CAZOAZ010000097.1:13605-14277 GCA_964577955.1 uncultured Bifidobacterium sp.
AGTTCGTCCCGTTGCTCGCAATGGCGTCCAGCTTGACGCTGACCGCGATTTCCACCGCCAGCAGCCCGAAGAGCGTCGAGACCTTGATGACCGGATTGAGGGCCACAGACGAGGTGTCCTTGAACGGATCGCCCACCGTATCGCCCACCACCGTCGCGGCGTGGAGCGGCGTGCCCTTCGCCTTCAGTTCGACTTCGACGATCTTCTTGGCGTTGTCCCACGCACCGCCGGCGTTGGCCATGAAAATCGCCTGGAACAGCCCGAAGAGGGCGATCGAGATGAGATACCCGATGAAGAAGAACGGCTCGTAGAACGCGAAGGCCAGCGTCGAGAAGAAGACCGTCAGGAAGATGTTGAACATCCCCTTCTGCGCGTACTGCGTGCAGATCGCCACGACCTTCTTGCTGTCCTCGACCGAGGCCTTGGCGGCGCCCGAGTCCAGCTTGATGTTGTTCTTGATGAACTCGACCGCACGATAGGCACCGGTGCTGACCGCCTGCGTGGCCGCCCCCGTGAACCAGTAGATCACCGCGCCGCCGGCGATCAGGCCGAGCAGGAACGGCGGATGCAGAATCGACATCTTGCCGGTCGCGACCGTGTCCTTCAGATCGTTGGTCAGCGCCATGATGATCGAGAAGATCATCGTCGTCGCGCCGACCACCGCCGTGCCGA
>CAZOAZ010000098.1:0-13687 GCA_964577955.1 uncultured Bifidobacterium sp.
CCGGCTCAGGCGACACCGCCGCCGGCAGCGCAGACGGCCCCGGCCCCGACACCGACTCCCGCGGCTCCACCGCCCGCGGCGGTGGTCGCCGAAACGCCGCCGCCTCCGGCGCCGCGGCCCACTCCGGTTGAGCCCGCGCCGACACCGGTTCCGCCGGCGGCCCGCGGCTTCGGCCCTGGTGAACGCCGCGGCGGCGCACCGTCCGTGGAGGAAGACGACGCGGCGATTCGCCGCACCATTGCGACCTACGCGCGCGCGATCGAGACGCAGGACGTGACGCTTTTCCGATCGGTCAAACCGAATCTGTCGCCGGCTGAACAGCGCCGGATCGAAGAAGGGTTCCGCGCCGGACTCAATCAGCGCGTCAACATCACGATCCAGTCGATCGAATTCCATTTGCCGCTGGCGATTGTCAAAGCGCGGCGTCACGACACGATTCAGGCGCGCGGTCGCGGCCAGGTGGCCGACAGCGAGCAGACCTTCACGCTGCTCCGGACCCCGAACGGCTGGATCATCCGCGACATCGGCCGCTAGAGAAAACTATGACTCGACGACTGCTGATTGCCCTGTGTCTGTTGTTTGTGGCCTCGAACGCCCGCGCACAGGACCCGTATCGCCTCTATTCGCCAATCACGAACCTGGCGACGCTCTTCACGTCTCTCTTCGGTCCCGCCGGTTTGAAGGTCGACAGCGAGGCCACGCTACCCGGTGAGCAACCGCACACCGCGCACTTCAACAGCGACTTCGAATCGAACTTCGACAAGTTCACGACCGCGGTCGTCGGCCAGCTGGTGACCGTGCCGTTGCCGTCGCCCGCGTCGGGGTTCACCTACGAGTTCGATCCCGCGCTCGGCATCTTCAAACGCACGACGCAGAGCTTCGGCCCGATTCTCGCCGAACGCGCCGAGACGATCGGCGCCGGCCGCGTGTCGTTCGGCTTTGCGTCGCAGCACTACGGTTTCGAGTCGATCGAGGGGCTTGATTTGACGCGCGTGCCGGCGGTGTTCACGCACGACAATGCGCAGCTCCTCGGCGGCCGGCAGGACGTGATCACGACCGTCAACTCGGTCCAGATGACGGTCGATCAGTTCACGACCTACGTGACCGTCGGCATCACCGATCACTTCGACGTCTCCGCGGCGGTGAAGATTGTCTCGAACGACATTCGGGTCACGTCGGACGCGACCATTCAGCGCCTCGGCACGACCAATCCCTTGACGCACTTCTTCCGGCAGGCGGACGGGACGATCGGCAACCAGCGGACTTTTTACGCGCAGGGGCAGGCGAGCGGCCTCGGCGACATCACCGTCCGCTTGAAGAACAGCTTCGCGCGCAGCGGCACGGCGGCGGCGGCCTACGGCGTCGATATCCGGCTGCCGACCGGCGATCAAATGAACCTGCTCGGCGCCGGCACCGCCGGCGTCCAGCCGTTTTTTGTCGCCTCGTCCACCTACGATCGCGTGTCACCGCACGTGAACGCCAGCTATCAGTGGAATGGCTCGAGCATCCTGGCCGGGAATCCCGCCGCCGGCGAGTCGGCCGATTTTCCGGACCAGATCACCTACGCGGCAGGCGCCGACCTGAGCGTCTACTCGCGCTTTTCGGTCGCGTTCGATGTGCTCGGGCGCTACTACATCAACGCCGAGCGTCTGAACCAGGAAACCTTCATCGCCCGCGACGGCGTGTCCACGTTCCCCAATATCTCGTTCGAACAGGCGTCCTTCAATCAGTTGAGCGGATCGATCGGCTTCAAAGTGAACATCGCCCAGCGGCTGCTGATTGACGCCAATCTGCTCTTCGCGCTCGACAACAACGGCGTCCGCGACCACGTCACGCCGCTCATCGCGTTCGAGTACGCGTTCTAGGGGTTCCGGGTGCCGGGTGCCGGGTGCCGGGTGCTGGGTTCCGCGTGCTGCAGCGGTGGGGTCCGGCTTCAGCCGGACCTTCGACACGCGCAACAGCTGCCGTTTCACCCGAGGAACCTGGGTGAACAGGCAGGGCCTTGCGGATCGACATTCGTGACATCACCGATCGACGTGGGCGGCCTGCGAAGCAGGCCGCTGGATCGACCGGACTCGTGTCACAGCATGAACGACGATGTCGTGTCTTGAAGTCGTTCATGCTGTGGCACGAGCCCGGTCGATCATCGCCGCTGCGCGGCGCCCACGTCGATTAGTGCTGCGACGAAGACCCTCCGTGAGCTCTGTGATCTCTGTGTTAAGGCTTTTCGTAGTACGTCCGGCGTAGCCGGACCTCAGACGTTCCTGCTAGCATGGATCCCGTGCGTTGGGGGATCGTGCTCGCGACGATCATGGCGGCCGGTCTTGCCGCGTCCGCGCAGACGCCGTCCTTCCGCTCGGCGATCAACCTGACGACGGTGACCGCGACGGTGACTGACAGCAACGGACACCTCGTCACCGGACTCAAACTCGACAGCTTCGAGGTCTTCGAGGACGGCGATCTCCAGACCGTCACGCAGTTTTCCAACGAACGCGTCCCGGTCAGTCTGGTCGTCCTGCTCGATGTCAGCGACAGCATGTTCGGCCAGCGCCTGGCCGACGCGCGGGCCGCGATCGAGCAGTTCGTCCCGGAACTCCTGGCGAGCGGCGACGAGTACGGGATTCTCGCGTTCAATCACCGCCAGCGTCTCGTGGCGGGCTGGACCACCGACCCGGGCGCGGCCGCCGCGGCGATCGAGCCGATCAAACCCTTCGGGTCGACTGCGATCTACGACGCCATCGTCACGGCGCTGCCGCTCGCGGAGTCGCGGCAGCGGCCGCGGATGGCGCTCGTGGTCATTTCTGACGGCGCCGACACGGCGAGCGATGTCACGCTGCGCGACCTTCGGGCGGCGTTGCTTCGAAGCGACGTCTTCGTCTACGCCGTCGCGATCGACGCCGCCAATCGCCGCGCGATCAACGCGCCGGTCAATTCGTCGGCGCTGGCCGAAGTCACCGATCAGAGCGGTGGCCGGACCATGGTCGTACGCAACAGCGGCGACCTGACGGCCGCGCTCCTCGAGATCGCGGAAGAACTCAAGAGCCAGTACCTGATTGGCTACAGCTCACCCAAGGGCGCGGACGGCCGGTATCACACGATCCGCGTGCGCGTGCGCGGCACCGCGCATCGCGTCCGGGCCCGGAACGGCTACGTCGCGTCGGCCGCAGCCCCTTCGTCCCCCTGAAGACTGCGCCCCGATCCCAACGCGGGCACCCGAATCGATCCGAGTCATCGTTCCAAATCATCAATCCCAAATCATCAATCCAAATCATCAATCATCATTCATCATTCATCTATGGAGAACGACCGTCTGACGCGGCAGGTGACGTTTCTCGTCGAAGCCGACAAGCTGAAGACGGTCATCCGCCGCACCCCGCTGACCGACAATTCGCGCCTCGAAAATTCCGCCGAGCACTCGTGGCATCTGGCGCTTGCGGCGCTGACGCTCTGTGAGCACGCGCCCGCCGGCCTGGATCTGCTGCGCGTGCTCGAACTGGTGGCGCTGCACGACCTCGTCGAGATCGACGCCGGCGACACGTTTGCCTACGATGCCGAGGCTTTTCAGACCAAGGCGGAGCGCGAGGCGGCCGCCGCGGCCCGGCTGTTCGGCATGCTGCCGGAGGAACAGGCGGCGCGGTTTCACCGTCTGTGGGAGGAGTTCGAGGCGCAGCTGACGCCCGAGTCGCGCTTTGCCAACGCCATCGATCGCCTCCAGGCGCTCCTCCAGAACATGGAAGCCGGCGGCGGCAGCTGGTCCGCCCACGGTGTCACCCGGGGCCAGGTCCTGGCCCGCATGGCCCCGGTTCGCACCGCCATTCCCGATGTCTGGCCCTTCGTGGTCGCGGTCATCGACCGGTTTTGCGACCTCGGCGCCATTTCCTGACCGGACCTGCAACTTTTTGCCGTCTGCCGGGTTATCCCCCGAAGTGACAGCCGGCGGACGTTGATCGCGGATGACCGGTGTCGATCGGTTTGAGGCGTTTGTCCGCGGGCACCAGGACATGGTGTTTGCGACGGCGGTCCGGTTGCTCGGCAACCCCGCCGAGGCCGAGGACATCGCGCAGACCGTTTTCCTGCGCGCCTTCGAGCGCTTCGCGACGCTGGCCGACAGCCCGACGGCGGCCGGCTGGCTGCGGACCGTCACCCGTCATGCGTGCCTGAACCACCTGTCGCGCTACCGCGCCCGGTGGCGGCTGTTCAGCGAGATGGAGAGCGGGGCAGATGACCAGTCGGCGGCGTCCTTCGAAGATCGGCTGGCCGGGAGCGATTCGCCGGCGCTCCGCCTCGAGGCCGCCGACGATCGGCAGCGGATCGATGCCGCGCTCCGCGAGCTGCCGGACCATCAGCGCATTCCGCTCGTGCTGTATCACCTCGAAGACATGAGCTATCAGGAGATCGCCGACGCCTTGCGCGTGTCGATCGCCAAGGTCAAGACGGATATTCACCGCGGCCGCGAACGGCTGCGGAAGCGGCTGGGTCCCGATGTCACGCGCTGAACTCGAATCCTTCGTCGACCGGAAGCTTCGGCAGTTGCCGGCGATGGCGGCGCCCGACACGCTGCTGCCGCGGGTGATGACGGCGGTGCGGGCGTTGACGGCGCGGCCGTGGTATCAGCGCGCCTGGTTCACGTGGCCGCTCGGATTGCAGGCGGCGTCGCTGGCGGTGCTCGCCCTCGTCGTCGGCGGCGGTGTGCTGGCGATGCCGTGGGTCGAGGCCGCGGTCAGCTCGCGGCTGGCCGGCGCCGGTTCGGAGGCGCTGACGAAGGTGCCCGACCTGGCCGACCGCGTCGCGGCGACCTCGAGCGCAGTCGAAGTGCTCTGGCGGGTCCTGCTGCATCCCATCCTGCTCTATGGCTGCGCGATCGTCGCGCTGATGTCGGCCGCCTGCGTGGCGGTGGCCTTCGCGCTCAATCGTGTCGTGTTTGGAAGGACGGCTCAGATATGAAACGAAGTGTGCTGCTCGCGGCGTGCCTCCTCATGGCCGGCGGATGGCCGGCGTCGGGCGCCGCTCAGGATCGCCGCGACGACATGGGACGCGAGGTGATTGCGGCGTGGGGCGGGCAGGACGTGGCTGATGCGTTGGGTGCGGCCGAGAGAGCCGCACAGCGTGCGGCGGAACGCGCCGAGCGGATCCGCGTCGGCCGGTTGCCCAGCGTCTTCCGCTTCGGCGTGAGCTACAGCCTGCCGTCTGACGGCGAAGTGCGAAACGTCAGCATCATCTTCGGCGATGGCGTGATCGAGGGGGACGTCAGAGGGGACCTCGTGCTGGTCGGCGGCCAGACGCGCATCGGCAGGGATGCGCGAATCTTCGGCGAATTCCTCGCGATTGGCACGTCCGTCGTTGTCGAGCCCGGCGCCCGCGCGATGCGCGACGTGACCGCCATCAACGCGATGCTCGACGCGCCGGCGGAGTTCGCGGTGTCCGGTGATCACTTTGTGCTCGACCCGCGATCCCTGGGTGGTTGGGTGGACGATTTCTTCTACTGGGCCACGCATGGTCTCTTGTGGGGACGCCCGATTGTGCCGAGCCTGCAGTGGGTCTGGCTCGCCGTCCTCGGGTTCTTCGTGCTTTATTTCCTCCTCAGCACCTTGTTCAGCCGGCCGATCGCCGCGTCGGTGCGAACACTTCGTGCCCGGCCGCTCTCCGCGCTCCTCGTCGGCATGCTGGTCGTCCTGCTGGTCGGCCCGATCTGTGCGCTGCTCGCCGTATCGATCGTCGGCCTCGCGGTCGTGCCGATCGTTCTCGTCGGGCTGCTCGCCGCGGCGATCGTCGGGAAGGCGGCGGCCACACGGTGGCTCGGCACCACGGTCATCGCCGAAGGTGAAGGCGAAGACGAGAGCCGGGCCGCGGCCCTCCGTTCGTTCGGCATCGGCTTCGCGCTGCTGACGATCGTCTACATGGTCCCGGTGCTGGGGATTACGGCGTGGGCGCTCTCAGGCGTCTTTGGGCTGGGCGCGACCACGCTGGCGTTCATGGCTGGTTATCGCAGGGAGAATCCGTTGCCGGTGCGTCCGGTCGCCGTGGTCGCGGCACCGGCCCTGGCGACGGCGCCGTTTCCTCAAACCGAAGGAGTGATCCCGATGGCTTCCTCTGACACGGCCTCCGCGATGTTCACCACGCCCTCGCCGGTTGCCGGCGGCGCCACGATCTCCGGCGACACGGCCGTGTTTCCACGGGCGTTCTTCCTCGAGCGCGTGGCGTCAGGTGTGCTGGACCTGATTCTCGTGCTCGTGGCATGGCAGTTCCTGGATCCGATCGCGCGCGGCAACTACTTCTTCCTGCTGTTGCTGTCGTACTTCGTGGGATTCTGGAGCTGGAAGGGAACGACGGTCGGCGGCATCATCTGCCAGCTGCGCGTCGTGCGCGTCGACGGATCCCCACTCCGATTCGTCGACGCGCTCGTTCGTGGCCTCTCGGGAATCTTCTCGCTGGTCGTCGTCGGCGCCGGATTCTGGTGGATCCTCAGGGACAGCGATCGTCAGGCCTGGCACGATCGCATTGCAGGGACTTACGTCGTCAAAGTGCCGCGCAACTATCCGATCTGAAGGTCCGGCTAAAGCCGGACCCCACCGAGGTCAGTGCTTCCAGACCTCGAAATGAACGATGCCCATGAGGCGATACGAATAGCCCCAGCGATTCTCGGTGTAGTGCGCGCGGCCTGAGGCTTCGAACTCGACCGTCTTTGCCGGTCGAAATACTTTCGCCAATCCCGCTTCGCCGTAGTCGACGGTGCCCGTGAACGCCGTGCCGTCGGGATTCACCGACAGATAGTTCGCGTCACCGCCTTCGTGTTTGAAGCTGTGGCCCTTCCAGATCAGCGCGTGCGCGCGCCAGTCGTCTTTCTCGAACGCGAGCCGGGCAAAGACGCCGTTGCCCTTGACCGTGAGCGCGGGGTTTTCCCGGTCGGGCCGGTCGTAGCTGAACATCGCGTAGGTTTCGAGCGACCCTTTGCCGACACCGGGGAACTCGTGGCGGAGCAGCAGCCCAGGTCCGTAGCCGAAACTGTCGGAGACCGGACCGACGTCAAACTGCTGACCGCCGTGATGCACGACCTGAAACTGATAGACCAGCGCGACCGGTGAGGTCGGCGACGCCTGCACGCGGCCGACGATGCCGCCGTCGAACAGTTCGCGATGCTCGGGCGTGATCACCTTCTGGTAGTCGAACCACACATCCTGCGAGAAGTGGTTGGTGTTCTCGATCCACTGCAGGCCGGCTTCGTAGGCGCGGGTGAACCATTGCTGCTCGGCCGCGAGGAGCGGCAGCACGCCGTGCGGGGTCGTGCGATCCGGTCCCATGCCCTGCGGCCGGTTGCCGCTCTCGATGGTGCCGATGATGAAGCGGTGCCGATCGGTGCCCATGATCAGCGAGGCGACCGGACGGGCCAGTTCGGCGCGGTCGCCGCCGTTCTTCTCGAGCGCGTAGAGTCCCAACCGGACGGTCGCGAGGTCGCTGATTTTGAAGTCGGCCTGGATTCGCTGCCACGAGCCGAGAATCGTCTCGCCGGTCCGGAACGGACCGAAGTACTCGACGTTGTCGCCGTAGAAAACCGAATCGACCGAGACGGTAATCGGACTCTGTGCCTGCGCGGTAGCTGCCCAGAGGGTAAGAGCCGCAGTGGTCCACAGCGCCTTCTGGCGCAACACGCTTCTAATCAATGTCTCTCCGGGCGATCAGTTACCGGCGGAAGATCCGCGTGACCCGGTTGCCGGTCTTCGGGACCAGATCCGTCCACGGGCCAACGGGACCATGAATCGGCACGACTTTGTCGACGTTCAATTTGAGGCGGGTGACCGTCTCGACCAGGCTCGGCGCATAGGCGTTGGTCGCGGCGCCGGGCGTGTAGAGGTCGGCCTCGATCAACAGCTTTTCCTTCGGCAGGTAGGCGATCAACATCGTGTCCGAGTGCGCACTGCCGGTCACGTGATAGAGCATCAAGGTTCGCTTGGCATCGCGCAGGCCGACCTCTTCGTCGACGGCCACGACCTTGATCGGTTTCGGCGCCTTGGCCAGGGCGTCGGGGTTGATTGAGTGCGCGCGAGTCGCCACGTTCTGATAGAGCGCCTCGTTGCCCTTGTGGGTGACGATTTCGAGCCCTTCCGAGACGGCCGCGCGGATCCCGGTCGAGTGATCGAAGTGGTGATGGGTGTTCACGACCTGCGTCACCGCCTTGCCCGGTCTGAGCTTGCGCGCTTCGGCGATCACCGCGAGCGTCCGCGCCTCGCTTTGCGGCGCCTCGATCAGCACGATGTGATCGTTGAACTCGACCGCGACGCTATGGTGCGACTGGCCGGCCAGGAACCAGACGCCCTTCTCGATCTCTTCGACGGTGACTTTCGGTTCCGCGGGCGCCGGCGGCTGTGCGGCAGTGGCCGCGGCCGGGGCCGCGAGATCGCCGGCATCGGCGTCGAGCGCCTGCTTCGTGAACTTCAGGTCGGCGGTCATGACGCCGTCCGTCGTGGTGACCGCGTGCGACGGCAGGCTCAGCCCGTTGACCGGCTGATAGTCGGCAAAGGTCGTTTCGACCGCGACGTCGCCGAGCACGACGTTGTCGCCCATCGACACGATGCGGGTCGGCTGATTGTTCGCGGCGTCGAGCGCCAGCGTCAGGGCCAGGCCGTCCGGCGTCGTGATGTCGATGATCTTCTGGTTGTTCGCCGTCCGCGGATTGCTGAGCGTCGCGCCCTGGGTCAACGCGGCTCGTACCAGTGTGAGCGGATGATGCAGACGCTCGATCCGGCGATCGCGGGCCGCGGCCGCCGCAGTCCGTGTCGCGGCGCCGTCAGCGTTGACGTTGTAGCCGACCTCGCCGTCGACGCCCTGGGTCTGTTTCTGCGGCTGCTGGCCCTGGAAGTACGTGAAGTTCGGGACCCGCGTCTGTTCGACGCGCTGTTTCGGCGACGCCACATCGACGGATCGCTTGTAGCCGGACACGCTGAACGTCTGCGACCGCGCTTCAGGCGTCAGGTCCTGGCCGAGATTGCCGTTGGCGCCTTCGCCTTCGAGGACCAGCGTCTTCGCCGCGAGCACCTTGTCCTTCCCGCCGAGCGCCTTGGCGGCGTCGTCGATGATCTGCTGCTCCGGCGTCGGCTTCGCGCAGCCGCTCAGGAGCGCCGTGCTCAGGACCGCAATCCAGATCGTGCGAGTCATACCGCTACCTTGTGGCCGCGGCTTGTCGCGGCAGATGAATGGACATCAGCACCAGCGCGCCGTCGATGTCGCCAAACCAGTGCGCGGTGTTCTCCGGCACCATGATCATGTCGCCTTTGGTGATGCGCTGCGATTTTCCGCCCTCGATGCCGGTTCCGGAGAGGTTGGCCGCGTTGGTCCGGCGCTCCTCCTTCAGCTTGCCGCCGGTGACGACGGTGCCGGAGCCTTCGATGACGAGGAACATCTCGGCGTCGCCCTCGTGCACGGACGCATTCGCGTTGATGCCCGCCACGCGGTACTCGAGGTTCGCGGAGTAGCCCGAGGACAGCACGATCGGCTGTGCGAAGTTTGCCTGGTCCGGCTTGCGCTCCGCCTTGGCCTTGGCGATCAGCTTTGCGATATCGGCTGAAGAGGCGAACAGCTGCGGCGCCCGGGCGGGCTGCTGCGCCGCGATCGGCGCCGCGAGGGCACACAGGGTCAACGTCAGAAGAAACGTGCGCATTGGGGTGGATCCTCCCGCGCGCATTCTAGTTGATCAAGGGGCTGGCGGGGCGGGCCAGGCGGGGTCGGACACCGGAACGATCGCCGGGTGTCTGACCCCGGGCGGAGTGGTGGAAAGGCTTACTGAACGCCGCTCGCCCGAAACAAGTCGTCCGCCGAGGCCAGGATGATGCGGCGCAGACGCTCGGGGTACGCGGGACCGGCCTCTTCGAGGAAGCTGCGGACCATGCGTGCGGCCTCGCCGCTCCGGTGACCGCCGAGGGTGCTGTCCATCCACCGCACCGGGAAGAAGATATCGCCGGTACGCTGGATGTCGGCGAGGAGCGCCAGACTCTGCGGCACGTACTTGATCGAGACCGGCGCGCGCAGCGGATGGTGCAGGTAGCGCAGCCCGTCGAGGACCCAGGCTTCACGCCGCCGGTTCTCCAGGGTGGCCAGGCTGGCGAACCAGCGATCGCGTTCGGCGACGTCTGCCGACAGCGCCGGCGCGACAAATTGCAGGCGCGCCTTGCGATCCGGATTCTCCGTGCGCGCGATCTGCCGTTCGAGGATCGCCGGCCAGTCCGGAACCTCTCGAACGACCAGCTCCTGGGCGAGCGCGATGAAGTCGTTTTCGGCGAGCGTCAGCCCCGCGACTTGCTGTTCACCCTTCCAGACCTTGGTCAGCCACGCCGTCGTGTCCGCGGTTGTCGCGACGCTCCGGAGCGCCGCGAAGTACGCGCCTTTGAGGCTCGAGCCGGCGGCCTGGTCGAGTCCGTTTCTGAGCGTCGTCTCCACCGTCGCGGCATAGCGGGCGCGAATCGGCTCCGGCGAAAACTTCCAGAACGCCTGACCCAGATACGAGAGGATGCGCTGGACGTTCAGCTCGTCGGTCTCCTTGCCGAGCGCGGCGATCGCCAGATCAATGAACGCGCCCGCTTCGACTTCGCTGTTGAGCAGGGCATCCCAGAGCGTGACCCAGGCGCTGCCGCGGGTCAGCGGATCGCGGACCTCGGGCAGATGCGTCATCAGCCAGTCGCGGCTGCGCGCGTCCAGATGAAACTCGCCGTAGGCGAGTCCACCGCCGTTCGGCAGCACGAACAGTGGTTCGGGGACGTCGGTCGAGCCGATCACTTCCGTCCGGTTGCCGTTGAGCGTGACCGGAATGATCTGCTCGCGGTCCTCGTAGCCGAGGACGACCTGCATCTGTTCGGTCCACGTCAGGCCGCGCCGGGCAATGGCGTCTCGGGTGAGGAACGTCAGCGCCGTGAGCCGCCCGTTTTCGGCCGTCGTCCGGACGTCGACGATCGGCCGGCCGCGCTCCTCGACCCAGACGCGGCTCCAGCTGGCGAGATCCTGCGGTGTCTTGGCGTCGAGAATGGCGATCAGGTCCGGCCACGAGGCGTTGCCGAACGCGTGAGCGGTCAGGTACTCGCGCAGGCCATCCCGGAACGTGTCGGCCCCGACCACCATTTCGAGCTGGCGCATGACGATCGGCGCCTTGTCGTAGATGATGTTGCCGTAGAGCGTGCCGGCGTTCTTCAGGTTGTCGAGCGGCTGGCGGATGGCGTTGGTGCCCGCGGTCCGGTCGATGCCGTAGGCCGCTGGATAGTAGTCGTGCAGGAAATGCAGCTCGTGGTTCACGGCCGGAAACGACGGGTTCACGATCTTCGCGGCCATGAAGTTCGCGAAGACTTCCTTCATCCACACGTCCGTGAACCAGCGCATCGTGACCAAATCGCCGAACCACATGTGCGCCGTCTCGTGCGCGATCGTGCTCGCGCGCCCGAGCAGCTGATCCTGCGTCGCCGATTCGTCGAGCATCATGCCTGACGCGTTGTAGAACACCGCTCCCGGGTGCTCCATGCCGCCGAACTGGAACGCCGGAATCAGCACGAAATCGAACTTGCCGAACGGGTACGGCGTAGCCGTGTACCGCTCGAGCCAGGCCAGTGCCGCCGCGTGCAGATCGAACACGGCGTCGCGGTTGCGCGCCACCTTCGCGGCGTCGGTTTCGCGGTGAAACATCCGGAAGGTCCGGCCGTTCCGTTCCGCGCGCTCGATCGAAAACCGGCCCGCGGCAAACGCGAAGAGATACGTCGACACCGGCTGCGTCGCGGCGAACGCCAGACGGGTCCGCCCGTTTTGCGAGCTGCGCGAGGTTTCCGCGCCGTTGGCGACCGTCTGCCAGCCGTCCGGGACGTCCAGCTCCAGGATCCAGCGGGCTTTGAGATCCGGCTGGTCGAAGCAGGGGATTGCCTCGTGGGCGCGCGCCGGCACGAAGATCGTGTAGAGGAAGTCGTCGCCGCGGTTGAGCGGCGCGTCACCGGCATCGAAATCGATCGTGACCAGGTTCACGCCGGCCCGCAGCGCGCCCGCCGGCAGGACGATGTGGCCGTCGGTGACGCTGAAGGCGAAGCGCGAGGATCCAACCGTCACGCTGCGCAGCGCGCCGTTGGCGTTGGGCGCGAAGTCGAAGGCCAGTGGCTTCGAGGCGTCCGAGAGTGTGAACGTCACGACCGTGCGGCCGCTGATCCGCTCCGAGCGATTCGACGGAATCGTCAGCGAGATGCGATAGGTGAGGTTCGAGACGCGCGCCGCCCGATCCGCTGCCAGTGTGTCGGAGACGCCGGCGTCCAACAGTCCCGGCTGCGCATCGGCGCGTCCGTCAAGCAGCGCACTCACGGCCAGCGCAGCCGCAATCATTCGTCCTCTCATCAAGCTCATCTTATCCATTGGGTGTCAGACACGTGTCTGACACCACGTCTGACACCGCTGTGGCGTCCTGACCACAATTTCGCACAGATCTTAGTGTCCTTCGTTCAGATTCAGCCTCAGCAGTCGCATCGGAACCACCGCATATGGTGCTTGGTCCCGTTCCCGGCCGTTTGGGTGTCAGACACGGTGTCAGACACGTGTCTGACACCGGACTCCCAGACTCCCATCCAGGACGGGAAAGCGCGCGTAGTTCTGACTGAGCGCGCTCATTGGGTGAGCGCCACAGGAGGAATCGATGTCACGACAGATGATTCGCGCGGCCGCGGTCGCGCTGAGCCTCGCCGGTGCAATGGCCGGCGTGCGGGCCGCAGAGAAGACGGTGATGGTGGGCGGCGCGGCGATGTTTCCGTCCAAGAACATCATCCAGAACGCGATGAACTCGAAGGATCACACGACGCTCGTGGCGGCGGTCAAGGCCGCGGGGCTGGTCGACACGCTGCAGGGAGCGGGACCGTTCACGGTGTTCGCGCCGACCAACGCCGCGTTCGCGAAGCTGCCCGCCGGCACGGTGGACACGCTGCTCAAGCCGGAGAACAAGACGACGCTGCAGAAGGTGCTGACCTACCACGTGGTCGCCGGGAAGCTGGACGCCAAGGAGCTGATGGACAAGGCCCACATGCACGGCGGCAACGTCGAGCTCACCACGGTTGCCGGCGGCAAACTGTGGGTCGTGATGGACAAGGACATGAAGCTGTGGCTGAAGGACGAGAAGGGCGCGACCGCGGTGATCACAATCGCCGACGTGTATCAGTCGAACGGCGTCATCCACGTGATCGACACCGTCGTGATGGGCAAGTAGGGTTCAGCGGCCGATGAGGGGGCCGGGCTTCTTGCGAGGCACCGGCCGCCGCCGCGTCGTCGGCTGCTCGACTTTTTCCTCGAGATACGTGTAGCCGTTCAGTCCATCTTCGTAGAAGCGCAGCAGGCTGCCGGCCTCGCCGAAGTCGAGCCGTCCGGCGCGCACCGCGGCCTCGACGTCCGAGCGCAGTTTCTCCATCAGCGCTTCGGCGTCGAACTCGACGTAGTCGAGCACTTCGCGGACCGTGTCGCCCTTGATCACTGCGCTCAAGCAGACCTGGTCGGTGGCGTCCAGCGTCACGTGGACCGCGTGCGTGTCGCCGAGCAGGTTGTGCAGGTCGCCGAGAATTTCCTGGTAGGCGCCGACCAGGAAGACCCCCAGGTAGTACGGCTTGTCGTGACTGAAAGCGTGCAGCGGCAGCGTCCGCTTCACGTCCTTCACGTCGATGAACGAATCGATCTTGCCGTCCGAGTCGCAGGT
>CAZOAZ010000099.1:0-13307 GCA_964577955.1 uncultured Bifidobacterium sp.
CGCCGCCAAGCTCGCGCTCGGCTATCACCTCGACGAAATTCCCAACGACATCACCCGCGTCACGCCGGCGTCGTTCGAGCCGACCATCGACTACGTGGTCGTCAAGATTCCGCGCTGGAACTTCGAGAAGTTCCCGCAGGCGGACCGCACGCTCACGACGCAGATGAAATCGGTCGGCGAGGCGATGGCGATCGGCCGGACCTTCAAGGAAGCGTTCATGAAGGGCGTCCGGTCGCTCGAGATCGGCAAGACCGGCCTGCTGTTCTCGCCGTCGCCGCACGACGACGAAGACGATTCGGCGCTGCGCAAGCGGCTGGCGGTGCCGAGCGATCGACGGATGTGGGATCTGTTTCGCGCCCTCCAGCGTGGCTGGAGCCTGGAGACGATTCACGAAATCACCCGCATCGACCCCTGGTTCCTGCGGCAGTTCTCCGAGATCAACGAACTCCGCGACATGGCGGCGAAGCGCGGCCTCGACGGCCTCGATCACGCCGCGATGCTGAAGCTGAAGCGCGCCGGCTTTGGCGATGCTGAACTCGCGCTCGCGACCGGCCGCAAGCAGACCGAAGTGCGCGACCGCCGGCACGCACTGGGGCTGAACCCGGTGTACAAGCGCGTCGACACGTGCGCTGCCGAGTTCGAATCGCACACGCCCTACTTGTACAGCTCGTACGAGCCGAACTGCGAGGCGGAACCGAACGCGCGCAACAAAGTCGTGATCCTCGGCAGCGGTCCGAACCGGATCGGCCAGGGCATCGAGTTCGACTACTGCTGCTGTCATGCCGCGTTCGCCCTCAAGGAAGAGGGATTCGAAACGGTGATGATCAACTGCAATCCGGAAACGGTGTCGACCGACTACGACACCTCGGACCGGTTGTACTTCCAGCCGCTGACGTTCGAAGACGTGATGGCGGTGATCGAGAAGGAACGCTCGGCGGGCGGCGAGGTCTCGTGCCTCGTTCAGTTCGGCGGCCAGACGCCGCTGAAGCTGGCCCTCGACCTGCAGCGCGCGGGCGTGAAGATTCTCGGGACCTCGCCGGATTCGATCGATCTCGCCGAAGACCGCAAGCGGTTTGCCGCGCTCCTGTCTGAACTCGACATCACGCAGCCGGCCAGCGATACCGCGACCTCGAAAGAGGAGGCCCGCGAGGCGGCCACGAAGATCGGATTCCCGGTCGTCGTGCGGCCGTCCTACGTCCTCGGCGGCCGCGGCATGGCGATCGTTTACGACATGCCGACGCTCGACCGCTACATGACGCAGGCTGTGGACGCGTCGCCGACGCATCCCGTGCTCGTCGACAAGTTCCTCGAAGACGCTTTCGAGTTCGACGTCGATGCCGTCGCCGACGCCACCGGAGCGGTGGTCATCGGCGGCATCATGGAGCACATCGAGGAGGCGGGCATCCACTCCGGTGACAGCTCCTGCGTCGTGCCGCCGTTCATCTGCCCCGAACGGCACCTCAACACGATCCGCGAGCACACGCGGCGGATTGCGCGCGAGCTCAAAGTGGTCGGGTTGATGAACGTGCAGTTCGCCACGAAGGACGACACGGTCTACGTGCTCGAGGTCAACCCACGGGCGTCGCGCACGGTGCCGTACCTGTCGAAGGCGAACGGCATCTCGCTCGCGAAGGTCGCGGCCAAGGTGATGGCCGGACGCACGCTCGCCGAACTCGGTCTGACGCACGATCTCGAACCGGCCGGCGTGTTCGTCAAGAGCCCGGTGTTCCCGTTCGTCCGGTTCCCGGGCGTCGACACGATTCTCGGACCCGAGATGAAGTCGACGGGTGAAGTGATGGGCGGCGCGAGCAGCTTCGGCGTCGCGTTCGCCAAGGCACAGCTCTCGGTCGGGCAGCGTCTGCCGGAAGGCGGCACCGCGTTTGTCAGCGTCAACAACGACGACAAGGCGAACCTCGTGCCGATTGCGCGCGATTTGTCCGAACTCGGGTTCCACTTGATTGCGACCCGCGGCACTGCGGTCTACCTGCGGGCCTACGGCCTGGAGGTTGAGGTCGTCTTCAAGGTGAACGAGGGCCGGCCGAACGTCGCGGACGAAATCGTCAACCGCAAGGTGGACCTGATCATCAACACGCCGCTCGGCCGCGAGTCGTTCTTCGACGACCGCGCCGTCCGCCGCGCGGCCATGATGCACGAAGTCCCCTGCATCACGACGCTCACCGGCGCCGCCGCGGCCGTTGCAGCGATCCGCGCGATGCGTGACACCGGCGTCAGCGTCCGCGCGCTCCAGGATTACTACGCGGGGATCCCGGCTGAAAGCGTGTAGGGGATCCTGGAATCTTAGGATTTCAGGAACTTAGGATTTTAGGATTGAGGATCACGCGTATCACGCGTGCGCCTTGATCGTTTTCTTCACTACCTCCAACCTGATTCGCCGCAACTAGTTGATCGCGCAGGCCTTGGCGATCGGATGCGCGACGTCGTGCAATTTGCAATGACGACGCGGCATGCGTGTCGTTGCGGCGATTCCGGCGCTGGCCCTGATTGCGGGCTGCGCCGTCGGTCTCTTCCTTCCTGAAACTCCGTCCAGTCCGTTCGGACTGACGCTCGTCGTTGCCGTCGTCGCGGCATCGGTTGCAGTCCGACGAGGCCACACCGTCGGCGTTGGGGCGCTCATCGCGCTCGGCTTCGCCGCCGGTGGAGCGCTCATGGCCGCGCGCGCCGTGCACCGCGCCGATCGGTCCACGCTGACGCTTGCCTTCGAATCCGTGCAACGCGCCGACCGCCACGAGGGGGTCGCGCGCGGACAAATCCTGCCCGAGGAGAGCGGCGCGTCGGTGGTTCTGGTCGGCCGGGTGGTCGGCGATGCGGCGATGTGGCCGGATGGAGGCGCATCTCTGCGTGTGGACGCCGAGTGGATCGGCCGGGCGCGCGCGGCGGCGTCCACGACGGACGCGGCGTCGAATCCCGTCAGCGGCGGCGTGCTGCTGACCGTCGCCGGGCGGTTGGCCGCCGAGCGGGCCGGGGAGTGGCGGGCCGGACGCCGCGTTCGCGTCTCTGCCGAGTTGCGGCAGCCGTCACGCTACCTGGACCCCGGTGTTCCCGATCAAGCGGCCATCCTGGCGCGCCGAGGCATCGCGTTGACCGGATCGGTCAAGAGCGCGGCGCTCGTGGACGTGGTCTCGCGCTGTGGTCTCGTCGCGGAAGCGAGCGGCGCGATACGGTCCTACGTGCGGCGTTCGATCGCGGACGCCGTCGGTCGCTGGAGCGCCCGGTCGGCCGGCATCGTGACCGCGATCGTGATCGGCGATCGATCCGGGCTCGACCCGGCCGTCGAACGCCGGCTGCAGGAAGCCGGGACGTATCACGTCATCGCGATCTCGGGCGGCAACATCGCGATTCTTACAGGGCTCATCCTTCTGCTGTTCCGGATCGCCGGCATGCTGAGGTCCGGCGCCATGCTCGTCGCCATCGTGGCGCTCACCGCGTACGCCGCGGTCGTCGGCGGCGGCGCCTCGGTCAACCGCGCGACGCTGATGGCGGTCCTCTATTTGATTGGCCGGTCGCTCGATCTTCGGGCCACGACGTTGAACGCGCTGGCGGTCGCGGCCGCGGCGCTGGTGGTCGTCGATCCGCTCACCATCGCCGACCCGGCGTTCCTGCTGACCTGCGGCGCGACGCTGGCGATCCTCGTCGCGGTACCGGCGCTTCCGGCGATCGCAGGGCCGCGATGGCTGATGCCGGTGTGGTCGCTGTGCCTGGCGTCGCTCGCGGCCGAAGCGATGCTCTTGCCGATCGGCGCGGCGTTCTTCTCGCGCGTCACATTGGCCGGTCTCGCGCTGAACCTCCTGGCCGTGCCGATGATGGCGGTGGCGCAGCTTGCGGGCATGGTGGTTGTCGCGGTCTCGCTGGTCTCGCCGTGGCTCGCTGCGGCGGCTGGCGCTGTGGCGCATCTGGGCGCTGAAGGGCTCGTGCGATCGGCGGACTTCGTCACGCTCGTGCCGGCGGTGGCCTGGCGGGTTCCGCCGCCGTCACCCGCAGCGCTGGTCCTCTACTACGGCGCTCTGATTGCCGCCTGGTCTTTGTGGCGGCGCCGCGCGCAGGTCTGGGGCTCGCGCGAACGACGCGCCCCCGCCGTCGTCAGGCACGGGGCCACGGTCGCCGCCTGCGCCGCGGCGCTCTGGATTGCCGTCGATCCGCCGACCTGGTTGGCCCGGCCGGGCGATGGGCGATTGCATGTGACGTTTCTGGACGTGGGGCAGGGCGACACGGCGCTCGTGCGGCTGCCGGATGGTCAGGCGCTGCTCGTCGACGCCGGCGGTCCCGGGCGCGGCAGCTTCGACATCGGCGACCGCATCGTCGGTCCCGTACTCCGGCACTTCGGCGTCCGTCGTCTGTCGGCGCTCGCGTTGACGCATGGCGACGCAGACCACATCGGCGGCGCGGCGTCGGTGCTCGAGGAATTCAGGCCGACGGATGTCTGGGAGGGCATTCCGGTGCCCCCGTTCTTGCCGCTGGCCGAGCTCGGAAGGGCCGCCGCGCGGCTCCGCAGCCGATGGACGAATGTGCAAGCCGGCGACCTCTTCAGGTTCGGTGACGTGCGCGTCGTGGTGCACCATCCGTCGCTGCCGGACTGGGAGCGTCAGGACGTCCGCAACGACGATTCAATCGTCCTCGAGATCCTGTGGCGCGATGTCTCCATCGTCTTGACGGGCGACATCGGCATGGACGTCGAGCAGACGCTGGTCTCGCGGTTCGCGGCCGCCCCGCTGCGGGTCGTGAAAGTGCCGCACCACGGCAGCCTCACATCCAGTTCGGAGGCCTTCGTGCGCGCGCTGGCGCCCAGCGCCGCGGTCGTCAGCGTCGGGCGCAGCAACCGCTTCGGGCATCCCGCGCCCGCAGTGCTCGGCCGCTACGAGTCGGCCGGCGCGGCGATCTTCCGCACCGACCGCGACGGCGCCGTCACGGTCGACTCCAATGGGCACTCCCTTGAATTCACCACTCACACGGGTAGGCGGCTATCGCTTGTCCCAAAGACAGATGCGCCACGAAAACACGAAAGCACGAAAGCACGAAAACAAGATGATCAAAATACAAACACAGCTCTCCGATGAAACGGAGGCGCTCGTGACGAGAGTCATCGGGCACTGTATCCAAGTGCACCGAGAACTTGGGCCTGGATTGCTCG
This sequence comes from uncultured Bifidobacterium sp., assembly GCA_964577955.1. Taxonomy (GTDB): domain Bacteria; phylum Acidobacteriota; class Vicinamibacteria; order Vicinamibacterales; family CAVVIG01; genus CADEEX01. The sequence continues at coordinate 5,147 of CAZOAZ010000099.1, forward strand.
AGGATATTTATTCCACCGCAGTTGCCATCGAGCTCGAGGCCGGCGGTATCGGATTTGAGCGAGAGAGCCCGCTATCGGTGTTCTACAAGGGGCACCGCGTGGGACGACACCGACTCGACTTTGTCGTGGAGAATTCCGTTCTTCTCGAACTGAAGTCCGTGGAGACGCTAGCCCCGGTTCATCACGCCCAGGTGATGAGCTATTTAAGGGCCTCGAAGCTCCGTGTCGGGCTCCTGATGAACTTCAACGTTCCAGTGCTGCCGCAGGGCTTGAGACGAATCGTTTTGGAGCAGCCGGCCGCGAAGGCTGTTGCGGCTCGAGGCGGCGGCCGGCTACGCCGGCCGGTGTGATCGGGACGTCCTGACAATTGAAAGAGCCTCAGGCTCTTTCAGCGAAGGCTCTTTCAATTGTCAGGACGTCCCGATCACAAGCGCGCGACGAGCCCGCCTCGAGCGCCAAGTCTCTCCGTGCCTCAGTGTCTCTGTGGCGCATTTGGAACCCTTTCGTGCTTTCGTGTTTTCGTGGCGCATCTGTTCTTCACGCGTTCTTCTTGACCGTCTGCCACTCGTTTTCCAGTTCATCCAGCGTCAGGTCCTGCATTCGCTGTCCATCCGCGACAATGGCCGTTTCCATCTGCGTGAACCGCCGGGTGAACTTGTCGTTGGCCTTGCGCAGCGCGGTCTCGGGATCGATGTGCAGCTTGCGCGACAGATTGGCGATCGCGAAGAGCAGGTCGCCCATTTCTTCTTCGGCCCTGGCGTGATCGATGACGGCCGTGCCGAGGACTTCGGCCACCTCGTCCACCTCCTCGCGGATCTTGGCGACGACATCGTCGGTGCGCGCCCAGTCGAAGCCGACCGAGGCGGCGCGCGCGCCGATCTGATGCGCCCGGGCGAGCGCGGGGAGTGCGACCGGAATACTGCTGAGCGTCGTGTCGGCCTTTTTCTGCGCGCTCCGTTCCTGGGCCTTGATCTCCTCCCACTTCACGCGCACCTCGTTGGCCGTCCCGAGCGCGGCTTCGCCGGTGTCGCGGGCGAAGACGTGCGGATGGCGGCGGACCAGTTTGTCGGCGATCGCCTTGACGGAGTCGCCGATCGCGAAGTGCCCGGCCTCCGATTCGAGCTGGGCGATGAAGACCGCCTCGAAGAGAAAGTCGCCGAGTTCCTCGCGCAGCGCCTCGTGATCGTGGCGGTCGATCGCTTCGATCAGCTCGTAGGTCTCCTCGAGCACGTACCGTTTGAGCGTGTCGATGGTCTGCTCGCGATCCCACGGACAGCCGTCGGGCGAGCGGAGCGTGGCCATGATGTCGATGAGACGTGCGAACTCGGCGGGTGCGTCAGCGGGGCTCATAGGAGCCGATTGTCGTTCAAATCTGGTAATCTGACGAAATCATCACTCTGAAAATCACCGTCCTCGGCAGCGGCACCTCGTATGGTGTCCCGATGATCGGCTGCGACTGCGAGGTCTGTCAGTCCACCGATCCGCGCGACCGCCGCTTGCGGCCGTCGATTCTGGTCGAGCTGACCGGCCGGAACGAACTGGCTTACGAGGCTGGACCGTCCATCGCCACCGCTACGCGTTTTGTCCTCATCGACACCTCGACGGATCTGCGGGCGCAGGCGCTGGCCTACGACGTGCGGCGCGTGGACGCCGTCGTCTTCACGCACAGCCACGCCGATCACATCTTCGGCCTCGACGAAATCCGCCGCTTCAACAAGATGCAGAAGGAAGCGATCCCCTGCTATGCGGACGCCGGCACGATCGCCGATTTGAAACGGACCTTCGCGTACATCTTCGACCACAAGACGCCGAAGGGCGGCGGCATCCCGAAGATCGGACTGCAGCAGATCGGCGGACCGTTTCTGCTCGGCGGCGCCGAGTTCATCCCGATCCCATTGATGCATGGCACGCGGCCGATTCTGGGCTTCCGGATTGGTACGTTCGCGTATCTGACCGATTGCAACGTGATCCCGGAAGAGTCGTTCGCACTGCTTGCCGGCGTGAAGACGCTCATCATCGACGCGCTGCGCTGGCGAAAACACACGACGCACTTCTGCGTCGAAGACGCGCTCGCCGCGGCCGCACGCATCGGCGCGACCCGCACCTACTTCACGCACATCTCGCACGACCTCGGTCATGCCGCCACCTCGTCGCAGCTGCCGCCCGGCGTCGAGTTGGCCTATGATGGGCTGGTCTTGCACGTCTCCGACTGATCGGAGACTCCGATGGACATCATCCACTTTCCAGACGACCCGCGCCCGTCCCGGTGGGCGCATCCGGTCCTGGCCCTCGGCAACTTCGACGGCGTCCACCGCGGCCACCAGAAGATCCTGGAGCGGCTCCGCCGCGTGGCCAACGAGCGCGGGTCGACCTCGGTCGTGATGACGTTCGATCCGCACCCGCCGCGCGTCGTGCGCCCCGACAAGGCGCCGGCCCTGCTCATGACGACGGCGCAGAAGCTCGAAGCCGTGGCCGCCGCCGGCGTGCAGGGCGCGGCGATCGTCCGCTTCACGCCGGAGTTCTCGCGTTGGGAACCCGAGCTCTTCGTGCGGACGGTGCTGGTCGAGTGGCTGCGGGTTTCGGAAGTGTGGGTCGGCGCGAATTTTCTGTTCGGGCACGATCGCGCCGGCAACTTCAACATGCTGCGGACGCTTGGCGGCCTCTACGGCTTCAAGGCCGAGAAGATCGACCCGGTCCGCTACAAGGACTTCGTCGTCAGCAGCACGCGCATCCGGCGGCTGGTCAGCGAGGCGCGGCTGGACGAAGCGGGCGCCCTGCTGGGCCACCAGTACTATCTGGACGGCATCGTCGTCCGCGGCGACGAGCGTGGCCGCACGATCGGGTTTCCGACCGCGAACCTTCAGACCCGGAACGAGCTGCTGCCGCCCAACGGCGTGTACGCGACGACCGTGACCATCGACGGGGTGGTGTACGCCTCAATCACCAACATCGGTGTCCGTCCGACGGTCGATCAGACGGGGGCGGTGACCATTGAAACGCACGTCTTCGGTCTCGACCGGGACCTCTACGGCGCGCCGCTGCGGCTTGGGTTCGTGCAGCGCCTGCGCGACGAGCGGCGTTTCGAGAGCCTGGACGCGCTGCGCGCGCAGATCGCCGCCGACTGCGGCCGGGCGCAGGTGCTCTTCGATCGCCTTTCACTGTAAGATCTCGAACCGTGGCAGCCACCGAATTCTTCTTCGCCCTCGAGTTTTCCAGCCAGGGAGCCCCGGCGTCGCTCGTCGAGGATCTCGCGGCGCACGTCTTCAAGTACGTCGGTTGTTCCAAGGACTCGGTCAACGGCCTGAGCGAGGCGCTCGAACAGGCGGTGTCCAAGGGCGCGTCGGTCGGCCAGCGCCGCTGCGACGTGCAGTTCCGGGCGGCCAACAACTCGCTCGACATCCTGGTCTCGGCCAACGGCGGCCGGATCTGGCAGAAGTCGCTCGCCATCCCCTGATCGGCTCCCGTGCAGCTTCGCCTGTTCAATACGCTTTCGCGCAGCGAAGAGACGTTCGAGCCGGGCCCGGGTAACTCGGTCCGCATGTATACGTGCGGGCTGACGGTCTACGCGCGCGGCCACGTCGGCAACTTCCGCTATTTCGTCTGCGTCGACGTGCTGCGGCGGACGCTGAGGCATCTGCTCGGCTACCGCGTGCAGCAGGTCGTGAACTTCACCGACGTGGACGACAAGACGATTCTCGGGGCGCAGAAGGCGCAGATGGATCTGCGCGCCTACACCGATCAGTTCATCGCGCAGTTCCGCGAGGACTCGCAGGCGCTCAATCTGGAGCCGGTCGAGGCGAACCCGCGCGCGACCGATCCCGAAAACATCCACGCGATGGCGGATTTGATCGCCAGGCTGACGCGCAACGGCCACACCTACGAGAAAGACGGCTCGATCTACTTCCGCATCGCGACCTTGCCGGCGTACGGGAAGCTGGCCCAACTGGATCACGAGGGGATGAAAGACGGCGTCAGCGTCGACGCGGACAACTACGCCAAAGACGATGCCCGCGACTTCGTGTTGTGGAAGGCGACCAAGCCGGGCGAGCCGTCGTGGACCGAGGTTGGACCGCCGGGACGGCCTGGGTGGCACCTCGAATGCTCGGCGATGGCGCTGCGGCTCCTCGGCGAGTCGCCGATTGACATCCACACCGGCGGCATCGATCTGATCTTCCCGCATCACGAGAACGAAATCGCGCAGAGCGAGGGGGCGACCGGGAAGCTGTTCTCGCGTTTCTGGTTCCACATCGAGTACCTGCTCGTCGACTCCGAGAAGATGTCGAAGTCGCTCGGCAACGTGCACACCATCCCCGAGTTGGTCGCCGACGGACACCGCGCCTCAGCGATTCGCTATCTGCTGCTGTCGACGCATTACCGCAAGCAGATGAACCTCACGACCGACAACCTCGAACAGGCGGAAGCGTCGCTGCAGCGCCTCATGGACTGCTGGACGCGGGCGAAACATGTTCCGGCGGGCCCCGCGCACCCGGAGATCGCGGCGCGGGTCGAGCAGGCACGGCAGGAGTTCGCCGATGCGATGTGCGCGGATCTCAACACCGCCGCCGCGCTGGCGGCCGTATTCGATCTCGTCCGCGTCTTGAATACTTCGATCGACAACGGCGAGCTCCGTCAGGGCGACTGGCCGGTCGTCGAACAGGCGTTCCACGGGTTCGACCAGGTGCTGGGGATCCTCGCGCTGCGCAAGGCCGAGGACGAGAAGCCGCCGCTGCCGATCGACGAGATCGAGCACGCAATCGCGGCCCGCAAGGCCGCCAAAGCCCGCCGCGACTTTGCCGAGGCCGACCGCATTCGCAAGGACCTCGCCGAGCGGGGCATCCTGCTCGAAGACAGCCCCACCGGTACCCGCTGGAAGCTGAAGTAGTTCTAAATGCGCCACGAAATCACGAAAGCACGAAAACGGAAGAGGTCTTTTCCTTTAAGAATTTCGTGTTTTCGTGTTTTCGTGGCGCATTTGGCGCATTTGTTCTAGTGCCGCTGGTCCGGGGTGTATCCGGAGCCGATACTCTGGGTGCATGGTCCCGCACATCAAGACCGCTCTGCCTGGACCGAAGGCGGCCGCGCTGATCAACCGCGACAAGCAGGTGGTGTCGCCGTCGTATACCCGCGGCTATCCGCTGGTCATCGAGCGCGCGTCCGGCTCGACGGTCGAGGACGTCGACGGCAACCTGTTCCTCGACTGCGCGGCCGGGATTGCGGTGAACTCGACCGGGCACTCGCATCCGGACGTGGTCAAGGCGATCACCGACCAGGCCGGACGTTTCCTGCACATGTCCGGCACCGACTTCTACTACGACGTCCAGGTGCGCCTGGCCGAAGAGCTGTCGGCGATTGCGCCGGTCGAGGGCGGCGCGCGCTCGTTTTTCGGCAATTCCGGCACCGAGGCGATCGAGGCCTGCATCAAGCTGGCGCGCTACGCCACCGGCCGTCCGAACTTCATCGCCTTCCTGGGCGCGTTCCACGGCCGCACGCTGGGTTCGCTGTCGCTCACCGCGAGCAAAACCATCCAGCGCCGCCACCTCGGACCGCTGCTGCCGGGCGTCTTCCACGCGCCGTTCGCGGACTGCTATCGCTGCCCGCTCGGCCTCAAGCCCGACACCTGCGCCGCCGAGTGTCTCGACTACATCGACCATTCGATCTTCGTCCAGCTCGTTTCGCCAGACGAAGTCGCGGCGATCGTCGTCGAACCGATTCAGGGCGAAGGCGGCTACGTCGTCGCGCCCGATCAGTTCATGCAGCGGCTGCGCGAGCTCACCAGGGAGCACGGCATCCTGCTGGTGGCCGACGAGGTGCAGTCGGGCATGGGGCGCACAGGGAAGATGTTCGCGATCGAATACTCCGGCGTAAAGCCGGACGTGATTGCGGTCGCGAAAGGGATCGCGTCGGGCCTGCCGCTGGGCATCGCCGTCTCGCGCGCCGATCTCATGACCTGGCCGCCCGGCGCGCACGCCTCGACGTTCGGCGGCAACCCGGTCGCCTGCGCCGCGGCGCTGGCGACGATCAAACTGCTCAAGGACAAACTGATGGCGAACGCCGCGGACGTCGGCGCGCACCTCAAGGCGGGGCTGACGGCGCTGATGGACAAGCATCCGCTGATCGGCGACGTGCGCGGCCGCGGCCTGATGATCGGCGTCGAGTTCGTCAAGGATCGCCAGACCAAGGAACGCGCCCACGACGAACGAAACGCCGTCGTCAACGCCGCCTTCCAGCGCGGGCTGCTCGTGCTCGGAGCGGGGAAGAACGCGATCCGCTTTTCGCCGCCGCTCGTCCTCACGCGCGCCGAGGCCGACACGGCGATCCGCATCTTCGACCAGGCGCTGACCGATGTCGAAACCGGCGCGGCGAGGGATATTTCCTAGACTGCCAGTCTGGCGTGCTGATTGCTACCGTGTGCGTTCATGTCGCACGCACGGCAGGAGCTGGGGAAATACGGCGAGAATCTCGCCTGCGCCGAGCTCGAAAAGCGCGGGTACGCAATTCTTGCCAGGCGCTACCGCCGAAGGGGTGGCGAATTGGACATCATCGCGCGCGACGGCCCGACGATCGTGTTCGTCGAGGTCAAAGCCAGGGATGGCTGCGAGTTCGGCGCCGGAGTAGAATCTGTGACCGCGCTGAAGCGCCGCCGGATGGCGGCCGTGGCGCTGGACTACCTGTTTCGCCATCGCCTGACCGAATGCCCATGCCGCTTCGACGTCGTCTCGATCGATCTCTCACGCCCGGATGCGTTGATCGAGCTGTTCCAGAATGCCTTCGACGTCCCTTCGTAACGCCGCGGGCATGTCTCGTCTTAGCGCCGCAGGCACAAGTGTTTTGCAAATCCTGAATTCCTGAAATCCTGAATTCCTGAAATCCTAAAATTCCATTGTCACTCCGTGCCTGAACTCCGCAAAGATCCCGTCACCGGCCGCTGGGTCATCATCTCGACCGATCGCCGCAAGCGTCCCAACGACTTCCGGCTCGAGTCGGCGTCGATCATTGCCGGCGAGCACTGTCCGTTCTGTGCCGGCCGCGAGAGCATGACGCCGTCCGAGGTCCTGGCTTTCCGCCAGAACGGCGGCGGGCACAACACGCCCGGCTGGGACATCCGCGTCGTCCCCAACAAGTTTCCGGCGCTGCAGGTCGAAGGCACGCTGGACCGCGAGGGCGAGGGGCTGTTCGACCGGATGAACGGCATCGGCGCGCACGAAGTGATCATCGAGACGCCCGACCACCACAAGACGCTGGCGACGATGTCGGAGCCGGAGATCGAGCGGGTGTTGTGGGCGTATCGCGAACGGATTCTGGATCTCAAGCGCGACATCCGCTTCCGCTATATCCTGATCTTCAAGAACCACGGCGCGGCGGCGGGCGCCACGCTCGAGCACTCGCACTCGCAGTTGATTGCGCTGCCGATCGTGCCGGATTTTGTGCGCGAGGAAATCGAAGGCGCCAAGCGGCACTTCAAGCAGAAAGAACGCTGCGTCTTCTGCGACATCATCAAGCAGGAAGTGTCGGCGTCGCGGCGCATCATCCACGAGAACGCCGAAGTCGTGGCGCTGTCGCCGTACGCGCCGCGGTTCCCGTTCGAGACGTGGCTGCTGCCCAAGCAGCATCTGTCGCGCTTCGAGGAAGCGCCGCGTCAGGTCTACGAAAGCCTGGCGCGGATGCTGAAGACCGTGCTGACGAAGATGAACAGCGCGCTCGAGTCGCCGGCCTACAACCTGATCATCCACAGCACGCCGTTCTCGGAGCCGCAGGCGGGGGAGTATTACCACTGGCACGTCGAGGTGATGCCGAAGCTGACCCGGACGGCGGGGTTCGAGTCGGGGACGGGGTTTTACATCAATCCGACGGCACCTGAAGAGGCTGCGCAGGTCCTCAAGAACGCGAAGGGGCAGTAGCCAGGGGGTGGGTTCGAAAGGTTCGAGGGGTTCGAAAGGTTCGACGGGTTCGGTTCTGAACCCGGAACCTCTCGAACCCTTCGAACCAGTCGAACCCTTCGAACCAGTCGAACCCTTCGAACCGGCAAGTGGTGCGAACTTGCCGTTAAACCGAGCCGTGTGTTAGGTTAGGGACTTCGGGCGAGCGGGAATAACTCAGTGGTAGAGTGCGACCTTGCCAAGGTCGAAGTCGCGGGTTCGAATCCCGTTTCCCGCTCCAACTT
>CAZOAZ010000100.1:0-13252 GCA_964577955.1 uncultured Bifidobacterium sp.
CCAGGTGGATCACTTTCCGAGCGGCGAGTGGATCACTTTCCGACCGGCGCGCCCAGTCCTTGCGAATCGCTACCGCCAGCAAGCGGTAGTCGCACCCTCCCATGATCTCGTTGATGTCCTCGTAAAACGCTGGACGGGAATTTGGGTTTTGGAGAAAGACAAAATCGCCAAGACACTTTCGAATGTCGCGTGAGTGAAGAATTACACCTTCATGGCCGAACCATTTAAACTTGAGGTCGTTGACCCTAGTGACGACTTGCTGGGTGTAGACGGTGCTGTCGCAGATGAATAGGGCGATGGCGAACACTGGGAAATCAGTGTCGCTGGCGTCTAGCGTCGGATTTCCAACTTCATCGAAGTACACGACGAGCGGCATCGGCTAGCGCTTTTTCTTCCGCTCTTTGATGGTTCGCTTCGTCTGTGTGTCCGCCTGCTTGCGCGTGGACGGATCGCCGGGTGGCGGCGGAGGTGTTTTGAGCAACGCGCGAACGGTCGCATCGAAGTCCGAAGGTAAGCGAATTGCTGTGTTCTGGTTCTGGCGCTTCGCCACAGTTTATAAACCTAAGGCCTCTCTCATTCGCTCAATCCGCTCAATGACGACTTTCGCCCGCTCTTGGTCGGGAGCGTCTTTGAACACTTCGGCCACCGAGGTCGGCTTAACGCTATCAGGAACAGGGATTGCTCCATCCGAAGCTTCATGGAATACGAGATTCACGAATAGGTAGTAGGCCATGATCTTGACTTGCGGCCAAGCAAGGTGAACAGACGCAAGTTGGCGATAGGGAGAGGCAAGCCCTTGAATCTGATCGATGACTTCAAAGGTGACCTTAAGATCCCATGCGCTCACGTCAAAGCTGGCATGGTTGGCATATAGCTCAAGGTACTTCTGATCACGATGAGGCCATCGCACCGGCGGCGGCGTAGTCGCGGTAGGTATCGGCGTAGTGTTCTTCTCGTCGCTCATGGGCGTAGTTCTCCGAAGTCTGCTCTTTTTTCGGCTGTGTGAGGACCGCCCTCATCAAGCGTATCAATGGATCCGGCGATACAAGTTCCAAGCTAGGCTGCAAGCGGAGTGGTAGCTGTCCAGTAGTCTCTTGCGGCTGTACGTTGCTCACGACTTCGCGCAGGCCACTCCATGGCTGGTAGTTCCAGCGGGCTCTATCCTTGACGGCCAAAGAAGCGGCGCGAAGCTGCTCTTGCCACTCGGCCTCTAGCTTTTCCTGGTTCTCGGCTTCTCGCAGCTCCTCTTCGAACGACTTGATTTCAAACGCCTCAGGATCGAAGCTCTCGGAGTCGTCCACGAGCTGACTGATCGGAACGAACCGCACTTCTAGACCAACATCATGAGCGGCAGCGATTCTTAAGAGCGTCTCAAGATTGAATCGTCGCTTGCCCGGCTTCTCGATCTCTGCGATTCGAGGCTGACTCATGCCAGCTTCGATCGCTAGACGCTCCTGGGTCCAACCACGAGAGAGGCGCAAAGCGCGCGCTTGAAACGGCAAGCCGATCTTGATCTGGGAGGCGACATACGCGGCTCGATAGTCCCTATCTCGAAGCTCCTCGATCAACGGTGAGTTGATATTCACTGGTTGTTGCCTCCCGTAGTTCAAGCCTCTTCTTGCGGTCGCTCGCAGTCTTTAGGGCCTCTGGTGGGTCATAGACGCGCTGCTTGTGCGTACACCCGACCAGCATCAAGTACTGATGCCGACCATCAACGAGGTCTGCGAGTTGGTAGCCAATGATCCGGTGCTCCACCTTGCCGGAAGTCCATCGCAGTTCGGTTAGGCCTTTCTGTGCTCCCTGCAATGGCTCGATGGTTCCGGACGGCCATGTCTTCAGTTTCGCTAGGTTCTTTAGAAACGTGTCGAGATCCGCGCGAAATGGCCCTTGTGGCAGCCCCTTCCGCCAGTCCGAGATAGCGTCCCTTCCCATGGAGGATCGGTACTGATGAAAGGCCCAGCGCCATTGGATGACGGTATCACTTTTTTCGTATGGAGGCAATGAACGGCCTTGCGCCATGATACGAAATAGAGTATATACGATCTATGTCACTGCAAATAAACGAGATACTGATCAATAAAAAACGGCCAGCGGTCTAACCGACTGGCCGTTCTCGGGGCTGGCTTGGTGCGCCGGGCGGGCTCTGGATCCGCTCCCGGTGAGAGTTCGACCCTCTCCAGCTCCACTCTGTACGCGCCGATCCTAGCACGTCCACCACCAGACTCGACCGCAATATTAGTGCTTGACGAACCCAGTTAAGACTAGTACTCTACAAACCATGACGGCCGACGCCTTAGACCTCTCGAAGCTGGCGAAGTACTTCAGCGATGAAGACGCGGCCCGCGAACTGCTCGAACAGATGCGTTGGGGCGGCACGCCGACGTGCCCGCACTGCGGCGGCGTCGAGCCGTACAAGCTGACGCCGAAGGCCACCAGCAAGAAGCCGGGGCGTAAAGGCCTCTACAAGTGCAAGCAGTGCCGCAAGCAGTTCACCGTCACCGTCGGCACCGTGTTCGAAGATTCGCGGATCGCGATCTCGAAGTGGCTGCTCGGCATTCACCTGATGTCGTCATCGAAGAAAGGCATGTCCGCGCACCAGATTCACCGGATGCTCGGCATCAGCTACAAGGCCGCTTGGTTCATGATGCATCGCTTGCGCTACGCGATGAAGGCGGGGCCATTGTCGGAACTGATGAAGGGCGTCGTCGAAGTTGATGAAACGTACGTCGGCGGTTTTCGTAAAGGCGAACGTGGGCGTCCCGGTCGCCACAGCAACAAGACGCCCGTCGTCGCCCTCGTTGAGCGTGGCACCGGCCGCGTCTACGCGGCGCCGATGCATCGCGTGACGGCCGACAACCTGACGAAGATGATCGAGCAGCGCGTCTCAAACACGGCGACGATGATGACCGACGAGTTCATCGCGTATCGCACGGTCGCCGACAACATGGGGATGCGTCACGAGACTGTGAATCACGCCCGGTCTGAATACGTGCGCGGCAACGCCCACAGCAACACCGTCGAGGGCTTTTTCAGCTCCTAAAGCGCGGGATCAACGGCACGTTCCACCACGTTTCGCGGGGCCACTTGGACCGCTACTGCGACGAGTTCACCTTCCGCTATCAGAACCGCAAAACGTCGGACGGCCAGCGCGCGAATCTGTTGGTATCCGGTGCCGAAGGCAAGCGTCTAACCTACAAGCAGCCAGCAACTTCTAGCCAAAGCTGAACGGGAGCGCTGGAAAAAATCATGGCCTCCCGAACAGCTTCGATTTCGACTCAAGGGTTTGTGATCGCACCAATTACGGCCTTCTTTTCGATCGTGTAAGATACAGCGTTACCTAGGCTTTTTTGGATTCTTTGTAAGGAGGCGTTTTATGGTCCGCCGAATCGCCGGCCGGCCGATGTGGCTGTTGGTCGTCGCCGTCTTCGCCGTGCTCGTGGCCGCCCTGCCGGCCGCTGCGCAATCAACCGGGATCATCTCGGGTGTCGTGCTTGACGACAAGGGTCAGCCGGTCGCTGACGCCAAGGTCATTCTGAGCATGGTCGGAGGGTCCGGCCGCAAGTTTGAAACCAAGACCGACAAGAAGGGCGAGTTCCTGCAGATCGGGCTTGGCACCGGCTCGTACGACGTGCAGGCCGAGAAGGACAAGCTCGGATCGAACGTCAATCAGATCGCCGTTCGCGCCAACACGACGCAGAAGACCCGTTTGATCCTGGCGATTGCCAGCGCCGCGGCGGCCAAGGAAGCGTCGGAAAAGAGCGCCGCGCTCAAGAAGACCTTCGACGAAGGCGTCGCGTTCAGCTCCGCCGGCAAGCACAAGGAAGCGATCGAGAAGTTCCAGGCTGGCGCGCAGATGGTCAACAACAACTGCGCCGACTGCTTCAACAACATCGGCTTCAGTTACACGGCGCTGAAGGAGTACGACAAGGCCGAGGAAGCGTACAAGAAGTCGGTCGAGCTCAAGCCGAACGACGCCACCGCCTACAACGGCCTGGCGACGGTGTACAACGCGCAGCGCAAGTTCGATCTGGCGGGTGAAGCCAGCAAGAAGGCGATGGAATTCGGTGGCGCCGCCGCGGGCGGCGGCAACGCCGACGCGCTGTACAACCAGGCGGTCATCCTGTTCAATCAGGGCAAAACCGCGGATGCCAAGCCGCTGCTCGAGCAGGCCGTCGCCGCCAATCCAAACATGGCTGACGCGCACTACCTGCTCGGGATGTCGCTCGTCGGCATCGATCCGACCAAGGCGGTTCCAGAGTTCGAAACGTTCCTCAAGCTGTCGCCCTCAGGCCCGGCCGACAAGGTGAAAATGGCGAACGACATCATCGCCGCCTTCAAGAAATAGTGTTCGATTCCGCCGCGCTGAAAGCCCGGCTGACCGGCGTGCGTGAACGCATCGCGCGCGCCGCCGGCCGGGCCCGGCGCGATCCCGCCTCGATTCGCCTCATCGCCGTTTCCAAAACCTTCCCCATCGACTACGTCCGCTGCGCCGCCGACGCCGGGCAGATCGACTTTGGCGAAAACAAAGTCCAGGAAGCCCTCGACAAGATCGCCGCTGCTGCTGATCTCGATCTGCGCTGGCATCTGATCGGCCATCTCCAATCGAACAAAGCCAGGAAGACGGCGGCGTTTCACGCCGTGCATTCAATCGACAGCCCGGAGCTTCTCGAGCGGGTCGACCGGGCGGCGCGGGAATCCGGACGGACGGTGGACGTGCTGATTCAGGTCGACCTGGCGGGAGAAGCCACCAAGTTCGGGGTGCCGCCGGACCGGCTCGACGCGGTGATCAGTGCCGCGGCGCAGTGTGCGGGGGCGCGCCTGCGCGGGCTGATGATGCTGCCGCCGGCGGTCGAGGACCCGCGCCTGGCGCGGCCGTTCTTTGCCAGGCTGCGCGCGCTCCGGGACGAGCTGTCCGGGCGCTCGAGCCGGCCGGACTGGTTTCAGGAGCTCTCGATGGGCATGAGCCACGACTTCGAGGTGGCGGTCGAGGAAGGGGCTACGATGGTCCGAGTCGGGTCGGCGATCTTCGGGGAGCGGTCCTCTCCCTGACCTGGGCTGTCGAACTGCGCAGCTTCAGCCGATATGTGAAGCGAGACCCGAAAGGATCGCGAACTATGAATGTCAGCCCTCTGGATCTCCGGCAGCAGCGGTTTGCTACCAGCATGCGCGGCTTCGACAAGGTCGAGGTCACGTCGTTCCTGATGGCCGTCGCGGAGGACTACGAGCAGGCGCTGCGGGAAACCGACCGGATGCGCCAGGATCTCGCCCGCCTCGAAGGCATCATCAGCCAGTACCGCGAGAACGAAAAGAATCTGCAGACGACGCTGATGACGGCGCAAAAGCTCGCCGACGACATCCGCATCAACGCCGAAGAAGAAGCCAAGCGGATCGTCCGCGACGCCCAGAACCGCTCCGAGATGCTGCTCGAGAAGACGCAGGCGCGGCTCGAAGACGTGCAGCGGGAAATCGACGGGCTCAAGCTGAAACGCCGCGACGTCGAAACGACGATCGAGTCGACGATTCAGGTGCTGAAGAACACGCTCGAGTACGTGCGCGAGCAAGAAGCACGCGAGCGCGACGACAAGATTCTGCTGCACCGGCCACGCCTGGCCGAACCGGAAGCCAAGATCGGCTGAGCGCGCGGCGATTAGCGCGGATTGGGCGGGGGCGGCAGCAGCACTACCGCCGTCGACTGCTGCGTATCGACGTCGTAGCTGAAGACTTTCGGATAGAAGAAGGTCGGCACGACCTCGATCTTCCTGGTGTAGTTCCCGATCACCGTAATCTGACGTTCGTGGCGGCGAATCTCCGGGTCTTCGGCCGACACCGGAAGGTCGTAGCGGCTGGCCGCTTCCTGAATGCGGCGCCGCAGTTCGGCGTCGGTCTTCGACTTGAAAATCGCCGCTTCGCGCACGTCTTCCCTGAACTTGATGAAGGTCAGGTACTCGGACCCCACGCGGAAGACCGCGTTGGCCAGGAGCGCCGCGATCGCCAGCTTGAGGAGCAGCTTCATACTCGTGGTCAGCGGATCAGGTGCAACATCCGATCCCAGCGCGTCCGCGTGAAGAAGTGTGCGAAAACGTTCGCGAGGTTCTTCAGCGTTCCGGTCGTGCTTTCGTCAAGGTAGTCTTCGCGATCGGATTCGAAAGACCAGTAGATCAGCAGCGCCTTCCCCTTCACATAATCGCGGCGCAGGAATCCCCAGTAGCGGCTGTCCTGTGAATTGTCGCGGTTGTCGCCCATGACGAAATACTGGTCGGGCGGGACGGTGACCGGTCCATACCGCTCCCGCACATCGAGCGACGTCTCCTCGTGATCGCTCGTCGCACGGCTCGGCGGCTGCAGGAAATGGACGTACGGTTCGTCGAGCGGCTTGCCGTTGATGTAGACCTTCTTTTCCTTGAGCTCCAGGGTCTCGCCGGGCAGGCCGATCACCCGCTTGATGAAATCGCGATCCGGCTCTTCGGGATACTTGAAGACGATGACGTCGCCGCGCACGATCGTGCCCATCGGCATGATGGCGCGCTCGATCGGCGACACGCTCGGGCCGAACACGAACTTGTTCACCAGCAGGTGATCGCCGATGAGCAGGTTGTTCTCCATCGAGCCGGTCGGAATCTTGAAGGCCTGGACGACGAACGTCCGGATGAAGAGCGCCAGGATCACCGCGATGACGATCGATTCGAAATACTCGCGGGTGGTCGACTTCTTGAACGGCCGCGGCGCCCCGTTTGTGGGGTCCGGCTTTGGCCGGAGCTCGTCGCCTTTGCGCGCTGACGGCTTTCCGTTGGGACTCATTCGGTGTCCGTCCCCATCTTCAGGACGGCGAGAAACGCCTCCTGAGGAATTTCGACTTTGCCCACGCGCTTCATCCGCTTCTTGCCTTCCTTCTGCTTCTCGAGGAGCTTCCGCTTCCGCGAGATGTCGCCGCCATAGCACTTGGCGAGCACGTTCTTGCGCAGCGCCTTGACCGACTCGCGGGCGATGATGCGGCCGCCGATCGCCGCCTGAATCGCCACTTCGAACATCTGGCGCGGGATCAGCTCGCGCATCTTCGAGGCCAGCGCCCGCCCGCGCTCGTAGGCCATGTCGCGGTGCACGATGATCGACAGCGCGTCGACCGGATCGCCGTTGACGAGGATGTCGAGCTTCACGAGCGGCGACGGCCAGTAGCCGGTCACATGATAGTCGAGCGACGCGTAGCCCCGGGAGATGGTTTTCAGCTTGTCGTAGAAGTCCAGCACGACTTCATTGAACGGCAATTCGTAGGTGATGAGCACGCGGTCCGACGCCAGATACTCGAGCGATTTCTGGATGCCGCGCTTGTCCTGACAGAGCTGAAGGATGCCGCCGACGTGCTCGACCGGCGTCAGGATCATCGCGGTGATCACCGGTTCCTCGATCTTCGCGATGCGGCCGGCGTCGGGCAGTTTGGCCGGGCTGTCGATCTCGTGCATCTCGCCATCGGTCGTCGTCACCCGGTAGAGCACGCCGGGTGCCGTCGTGACGAGGTCCATGTCGAACTCGCGCTCCAGCCGCTCCTGGACGATTTCCATATGGAGGAGGCCAAGAAATCCGCAGCGGAAGCCGAAGCCGAGCGCGATGGACGTTTCCGGTTCGTAGAAGAACGAGGCGTCGTTCAACCTCAGCTTTTCGAGGGCGTCCCGCAGCTGGGGGTACTCGTGGCCTTCAACCGGATAGAACCCGGCGAAAACCATCGGCTTCAGCGCCTTGAAACCGGGAAACGGCTCGACCGCGGGACGGGCGGTTTCTGTAATCGTGTCGCCAATTTTGGCGTCGCTGATCTTCTTGACGTTGGCCACCAGGAAGCCGACTTCGCCGACGCCAAGCTCCTCGACCGGGATGGCTTTCGGGGTGAAGATGCCGAGCTGCTCGGCGTCGTAGTCCTGCTTCTCCGCCATGAAGCGGATCCGCATGCCTTTGCGAATCGCGCCATCGATCACGCGGACGACAATGACGACGCCGCGGTACGGGTCGTACCACGAGTCGAAGATCAGCGCCTTCAGCGGCGCGTCGGGATTGCCGGCCGGGGGCGGCAGCCGCGCGACGATCGCCTCCAGAATCTCGGGGACGCCGGTGCCTTGCTTGGCGCTGGCCAGAATCGCGCCGGTGCCGTCGAGGCCGATGATCTCGGTGATCTGGCGCCGCGCCTCTTCGGGCTGCGCGCTCGGGAGATCGATCTTGTTGATGACCGGAATGATCTCGAGGTTGTTCTCGACCGCCAGGTACGCGTTCGCCAGCGTTTGCGCCTCGACGCCCTGCGAGGCGTCGACCAGCAACAGCGCGCCTTCGCAGGCGGCCAGCGACCGGGTCACTTCATACGAGAAATCCACGTGACCGGGCGTGTCGATCAGATTGAGGACGTACTTCTCGCCGGACGCCGCAGTGTAGTGCAACCGCACCGGATGCGCCTTGATGGTGATGCCGCGCTCGCGCTCGAGATCCATGGCATCGAGGACCTGTGCCTCCATTTCGCGCGCCTGGAGGGCACCGGTGATCTCGAGGAACCGGTCGGCCAGGGTCGATTTGCCGTGATCGATGTGCGCGACGACCGAGAAGTTGCGAATCCGTTGAGGGTCCACTATGCAGTGGTCTCAGTCTACCTCGTACGCGCAGATCCCTCCGAATGGCCGCCAGGAGACGCGGGCAGGCCGCGGCGGCGCGGTCTCAACGCTGCCGTAAGCGGCGGGCGGTCTCGGCGACCACATCGAACGGCTTGTCGACGAACCGCCCGGCGTGCTGGTTGCGGAACTCTTGGGCGCGCGGCGAGAAGGCGCCTCCGGTCATGAACCACACCTTCTCGAGCTGTTCCGGCGCACGCACCGCCAGCGCCGCGGAGAGCTCCATGCCGGTCATGCCTTGCATCATGAGGTCGCAGTAAATGAGGTCGAACGACGCGCCCGCCGCCAGGCGTTCCAGCGCGGTCGAGGCTTCCCGTTCGATCGTCACCTGATAGCCCACGGCAAGCAGACGAATCCGCAGCAGCTCCGCGACGGCGGAATCGTCGTCGATGATCAGAATATGCGCCGACGCATGCGAGCTCGGTTCGGCGACCTGTTCTTCCGGGGCGGCCTCAGTCATGTCCAGAGCCTGCGCCGCCGGAAGAACGACGCGAAAGAGCGCGCCGCCGCCCGGATTCTCATCGACCCACACCCGCCCGCCAAATCCCTCGACGATATTGCGGCAGACAAAGAGGCCCAGGCCCGTCCCTTTGCCCACGTCCTTGTGGGTGACGAACGGCTCGAAGATGCGCTCGCGCTCCGACGCCGCCACTCCCGGTCCGTTGTCAGCGACTTCGATGACCACGTCTTTCCCGTGGTTGTAGGTACTGACCCAGATCCGGCTGGCGTCGGTCCGACTGTCTGGAAGCGCCTGCATCGCGTTGACCACGAGGTTCAGGACCACTTGAACGAGCCGCGAGGCGTTTCCCCGCACTGGACTGGTTTGGCGGAGATTGAGCTGCAGGTGGGCGCGGGCCTCGACCTCCTTCCTCACCAGCTTGAGCACCGAGTTCACGACCGCGAGCGCGTCCACGGAATTGTGATCCTCGGTCGACGGTCTGCTGAACGTGCCGAGCTCGCGCGTGATGCCGGCGATGCGCTCGGTACCTGAGCGCGCCGTCTCTATGGCCTCCCGCATGCGAGCCGCGACGGCGATCAACTGTTGACGCTGCGCATCGGTGACGCCGGACACGGACGCTTCGAGCGTCCCCAGCTCCTCGCCCAGGATCTCGAGATGCCCCAACACGTACGTCAGCGGGTTGTTGATCTCATGGGCCACGCTGGAGGCCAGCGTCCCCAGGGCGATGGCGCGGTCGTTCTGGATCGCGGTGGCCTGCAGCTTGCGCACCTGCGAAACATCGTGCGAGAGCGCGGTCACGCCGGCAACCGCGCCGGCGGCGTCCCGCAACGGGACCAGCCAGGTATCAAAGCAGGCGTCACCCACCTGCACCGTGTACTCGAAGGATTCCCCGCTCAGACCGCGGCTGATGTAGCCGGCAATCGTCGGGTGATCCTTGTAGAGTTCGAAGAGGTTCGCCCCCACCAGCTGACCTGACGTGACGCCCATCGACGCCAGTCCCGCGCCCTCTGACAACGTCACCACGCCGTGGCGATCGGTCGACCAGATCACGATCGGCGCGTGATTGACCGCCAGCGCCAGCCGCGTCTCCGTCTGGTCGCGCTCGAATTCCGCTTTGACTTCGGCGCTGATGTCGAGAAACGCGACCCCGACATATTCGAGCGCGCTAGTACCGCTGAAGGCCGGGTACCCGAAGGCCCGGATATTGACCCGGCGGCCGTCCGGCCGGTGAATCACGATGTCGTCGGCCATGACCGGCAGGCCGGTTTTGACGACCCGAGAAAACGGAAGACGCTCGACGGGGTAGGGGCAACCCGCGCGATCGAAGATGCCGTAGGTCTCGGCGGCGTCTGCGATGTTGACGCCGGGCGCGGCGTCCATGCCGAGGATTCTGCGAAATTCCGGGTTGGCGTAGACGACCTCGCCATCCGGCACCCGGGCCACCCAAAGGCCGACCGGCAGCGTCTCGAGAATCCAACGCAGATCCAAGGTGCTCGTCCCTGCAGCCGTCTTGGTGCGGAGTCTACGCCAGGATCGCGTGAGGCGCCATCGTGGCTTCTCGCGACCTGGGCTCCGGAGTAGAGTTCCTCACGCTCGACATCTGAACATCAGGAGGACCCGTGACCCGTGACACAGAACGACGCAGCCTGATTCGCCACGGCTTTCTGTTCATCATTTACGCCTTCCTGCTTGGCATCGGCATCACGATACTGCCCAATCCGGGCCGATGGCTGGCGGCTCATTTGACCTCGCTTCTGACCGGTCCGCTGCTGATCGCGACCGGATTGGCGTGGCGCGAACTGCGCCTGACGGACGGACAGCGGCGATTGGGGTATCGCTGCGCGTTGATCTCGGCGTATGCCGGACTGACCGGCAACATCTTCGGCGCGGTGGTGAATCTTCCCGGCCCGGCCTCCGCCCCAGGCGTGGCGGCACCGATGCCGCAAGCCGCGATCTTCTTCGCGATCCTCGCGGTCGTCGTCCCGACGCTGTTCATCGCGTTTGGACTCGGCGTGTACGGAATGCGGGGGGACGGGAGCGACGCCTGAAATTGTCAATTCTCAATGGTCAATGATCAATGCGTTTCAAATGATCAATGCGTTTTCGAGGACCAGGATATCGGTTCCCCTGTACGAATTGATTATTGAAAATTCCGAATTGAAAATTGTTCAGCGCTGTTCGACCGAGGCGTAGCGCTGCGGGTACTCGGGACCGATGTATTCCGCGCGTGGGCGGATCAGGCGGTTGTTGGCGTACTGCTCGAGCACGTGCGCGGTCCAACCGGAGACGCGGCTGACGGCGAAGATAGGCGTGAAGAGGTCGATCGGAATGCCGAGGACGTAGTAGGTCGAGGCCGAGTAGAAATCGACGTTCGGATTGAGTTTCTTCTCGCCTTTGACGAGCGCCTCGATCCGCTGCGACATCTCGAACCACTGCGGCTGACCGGCGCGCTGCCCGAGATCCTTCGACATCTGGCGCAGGTGCGTGGCGCGCGGATCCTCGGTGTGATAGACGCGGTGGCCGAAGCCCGGAATCTTTTCCTTGCGCGCCAGCTTGGCGCGGACGACTTCCTCGGCCTTCTCCGGCGCCGCGTCCTTGCCGATTTCGAGCAGCAGCCGCATCACTTCGGCGTTGGCGCCGCCGTGGAGCGGCCCCTTGAGCGCGCCGATCGCCCCGACAATCGACGAATGAATGTCGGTGAGCGTGGCGGCAGCCACGCGCGCCGCGAACGTCGACGCGTTGAGCTCGTGATCGGCGTGCAGGATCAGCGCGATGTCGAATGCCCGCGTCGCCAGGCCGCTCGGCCGCTCGCCGGTCAGCATGTAGAGGAAGTTGGCGGCGTGGCTGAGCACCGGGTCGGGCTGAATCGGACCGGCGCCGGCGTTGATGCGGCCCAGCGTGGCCACGAGGGAACTGAGCTGGGCGGTGAGGCGGACCGCCTTGCGGTAGTTCGCCTGCGGTGAATGGTCGCCCGCCTCGGGGTCGTAGTGCGACAGCACCGACGTGAGCGTGCGCAGCGCGTCCATGCCGTCGGCCCTCGACGTTGCTCGGGCCGACCCCGAGCCTGTCGAGGGGTCGCCGGGGAGCGACCGCATGAAGCGGATGACTGGTTCAGGTAGCGGCCGCGCTGCAACGAGTTGGGTCTGCAGATCGCCGAGCTCGGCACGGGTCGGCAGGCGGCGATGCCAGAGGAGGAAACAGACCTCCTCGAAGGTGGCCTGCTTCGCGAGATCGTGAATGTCGTAGCCGCAGTAGGCGAGCACGCCGCGATCGCCGTCGATGAAGCAGATCGCCGACGAGGTTGCGACGGTATCTTCGAGGCCGGCTTTCGGCTTTGCGGCGGTGGTCATCGGCCCGGACTACTTTCCGCTCGCCATCTGCTGCGTGCTCAGCACGACGCCATCGTCGCCGGCGTACTGCTGGACGATGGACAGAAGGCCGGTGTAGAGGAAGCCGATCTGGAAGAGGACCAGGAACGGCACCGTGCCGTAAATCTGATTGGCGAGCGCGTAGAAGACCGTGGCTGTGAAGTAGAGGCCCAGGCCCAGTTCGATGAGCGGCTGCACCGCCACCGACTGCCGGTACTTCTTGCCGACCCACTCGTCGGCCTCGCCCTCGATCCGGTACTTCGGCGTGCGGGCAAACTCGGTCTGTTTGTTGAAGAGCGCCTCGAAGACCGCGCGGGTGTTGTTGATGCAGAGACCGATGCCGATCGACATCAGGAACGGCAGGTATTTGATCCGCGCCCGCCAGTCGCGGTGAATTTCCCGCTGGCAGACCATGTAGAAGTTGCAGACCGAAAACGTCGCCGCGAAAAACAGCGGGACGTCGATCAGCATCATTTCGTACCAGCCCATGTTGTAGCGGATCACCATGGACGGGAACATCAGCACCGACAGCACGCACATCAACGGATAGTTGAAGTTGGCGGTGAGGTGGAAGAACGCCTCGGCCTTGATGCCGAGCGGAATGTCCGCGCGGAGAATCTGCGGCAGCAGCTTGCGGCAGGTCTGAATCGAACCCTTCGCCCAGCGGTGCTGCTGCGACTTGAAGGCGTTCATTTCGACCGGAACTTCGGCCGGCGCGATCAGATCGGACACGAAGACGAAGCGCCAGCCGCGCAGCTGGGCGCGATAGCTCAGGTCGAGAT
>CAZOAZ010000101.1:0-12858 GCA_964577955.1 uncultured Bifidobacterium sp.
CCGGGCCAGGAATGACTCTCGAGGATCCGCATCGCCTGATGATCGAGCCCGGCGATCGCTTTCTGATTGCGCTGGTTGAACTCGGACACGAACGCCTGCACGAGCAGCGGCAAATCGTCCTTGCGGTCGCGGAGCGGCGGCAGCCGCAGCGCGAAGACATTCAGCCGGTAGTAGAGATCCTCGCGCAGCTTGCCCTGGTGGACGGCTTCGACCGGATCGACGTTGGTGGCGGCAATCACCCGCACGTCCACCGTCTGCTCGATCTTGCCGCCCAGCCGGCGGAACCGCCGCTCCTGCAACACGCGCAGCAGCTTGACCTGCGTCGACGGCGTCATCTCGCCGATCTCGTCGAGGAACAGCGTGCCGCGGTCGGCGAGCTCGAAACAACCCTGCCGGCGATCGGCGGCGCCGGTGAACGCGCCCTTCTCGTGACCGAAGATTTCGCTTTCGAGCAGCGTTTCCGGAATCGCCGCGCAGTTGATCGCGACGAACGGAAACTGCGCGCGCGGCGACAGCTGATGCACGGTCTGCGCGACCAGCTCCTTGCCCGTGCCCGACTCGCCGGTGATCAGCACCGACGCGCTGGTCGGCGCGGCCTGCTCGATCACCGCGTAGATCTTCCGCATTTCGGCGCTATGGCCGATCATGCCGCCGAACGCGCCGTGATCCCGCAACTGGCGGCGGAGCGTCTTGACCTCCCGCAGCGTCTCCTGGCGCTCGACGATCTTGTCCAGCAGAATCTTGAGGCGCTGCAAATCGACCGGCTTGGTCAGATAGTCGTACGCGCCTTCCTTCATCGCTTCGACGGCAGTCTCGACGGTGCCTTGCGCCGTGAGCAGCAGCGTGGTCACATCCGCGCCCTGGGCCTGAAGCGCGCGCAGTAGACCCAGACCGTCGAGACGAGGCATGACCAGGTCGGAAATCACGATCGCCGGTCGAAACGAGGTGACTTTCGCGAGCGCCTCCTCGCCGTCGGACGCGGACTCGGCCACGAATCCCCAGCTTCTGATGAGTTGTTCGAGACCGACGCGTGCCGCCGTATCGTCCTCGACGATCAGCACGCGCTCGGCCACAGCCTGGGTCGATGCGTGCTCCGCAGACAATGTCATTTTTACATTCTGAGCGCCGATGGAGTCCGGCGCAAGCTCAACTTACGGTGCGAAGTGCACCGTGCACGGTGCAAGGTGCCGGGTGCGCGGTGCTGCGTGCAAGGTGCTCGGTGCTGATGCGGTAGGCTGAGATGGTCTCCATGGATCTTGATCTGCCGGCCGTCGATTCCCTAGCCGGCAACCCGACGCTTCCGCCCCCGGCCGACTTGCCGGCACCCCGTCCGACCGCCCTCGAGCGCGGCATCGCGCTGCTGCAGGTCGTGCTCTGCTCCGACTTTCCGACCCAGATACTCGTCGGCCAGGCGCTCCTCGCGACCGGCTTCGGGCCGACGAAACCGGGCGAGCCATTGGGCATCGGCTTCGTCGGCGCGCTGTCGCTCATCGACACCGCGATGCTCGTTGGCCTGATCGTCCTCTTCATCCGTGCCGGCGGCGACAGCCAGCGGCGGATCTTCCTCGGCGGCCGTCCGTTCTGGCCCGAGGTCTGGAAAGGGCTGCCGCTGACGTTTGTCGCGTTCGCGCTGGCGGCGATCTCGATGCTGACGATCCGCTGGCTCGTGCCGTCACTCCACGACGTCGAGCGCAATCCGCTCCAGGATCTGACGACCTCGCCGCTCGACGCCGCGCTCTTCGCCATCGTCGTCGTGATCGCGGGCGGCGTGCGAGAGGAGCTGCAGCGCGCCTTTCTCCTCGATCGGTTCGAACGGTGGCTGGGCGGGCGGTGGGTCGGCGTCGCCGTGACCAGCGTGGCGTTCGGCGCCGGGCACCGGATTCAGGGAATCGACGCGGTCGTGGCGACCGGCGTCCTCGGCGCGTTCTGGGCGGTGGTCTACCTGCGTCGCCGTTCGGTGGTTGCGCCGATGATCAGCCACTCAGGATTCAACCTGCTCCAGCTGCTGCAACTGCTCGCACTCAAGCGATAGCCACGCGGACAGCCTAAAGGCTGTCCCTACCGCGACTGCCGCTCGTTCGTGTAGAGATCCGCGATGTCGGCGCGGCGGCGGAGTCCGTCGATCCAGGCGGCGATCGCGCCCGCGGTGCGCTCCGGCGTATCGAGCGTGAATCGCTGCGCCAGGTAGGCCCGGATCCGCAGGTCCTCGCGGACGATGTCCTGCAGCCGTCGGGCGTCGACGCCGACGCGCGCCTGCGTCTCCTCGAGCGCCTCGCGCGATCCCAGGCGGAGCGCCAGTTCGTCGATGCGCTGAACGATCGCCGCCGGCGCCGGCTCGGGCGGCGCGTAGCGGTTGACCTCGTTGATCACGAGCGCTCGATCGATGAGCCGCGACAACACCGCGCGAATCGGATCCTGCGCGGCGCCGGGATCGACCAGGCCGAGCGCCGTCGCCGCGCGCACGTCGCTCAACGTGATCAGATCGCCGGCGACGACCGCGAGCACGCGATCGATGATCTCGTCTGCGCCGGCAGCCGGCGGACGGATGCTGCACGTCACCACCAGCGCGAACACGATGAGGATTCGGCTGACGCGCATCAGAACGCCTGGCCGAGGCTGATATGGACGGCGGTTAACGGCTCACGGCTGCCGTCGCCGATGTCGTGGCGTTGCAACTTGAACCCGATGTCGACGCGAATCGGACCGATCGGCGACCGGTAGCGGATGCCGAAGCCGACCGCGGCACGCAGTTCGGCGAGATCGATGTCGCTGGCCGACTTGAACACGTTGCCGGCGTCGAGAAACCCGACCGCGCCAAAGCTGCCTTTGAGCGGCACTCGGACTTCGCCGTTCAGGATTATCAGCCCGTTGCCGCCCAAGGGAAAGTTGCTGGAATCCAGCGTGTCGCTCGGGAGCGGCGGCGAGTGGCGGACGCCGAGCTGATCGAGCGCGAAGCCGCGCACCGTCGTGTCGCCGCCGGCGTAGAACCGTTCGCTCGCCGGCAGGTCGTCTTCGTCTTCGAAGACGTTGGCGCCGACAAACGCCGTGGCCAGCCCGACGCGCCCGGCCGCGGCCAGGACGATGCGGCGTTCCGACACGGTGTGGAACGTCTGCGCGCTGAAGAAGGACTTCGCGAATCCGACTTCGGAGCCGATCGCCCGCGCCGCCAGCTCCGCATTCGCGCTCAAGTACCGTCCCGCCCCGGGATTCACCGCGTCGTCTCTCGTGTCGCGAATGATGGAGGACGAAAAGAACGAGAGCCGCACCTGCGGCAGGACGCGGTCGATGCGGCGCTGCTCGGTTTCGTCGACGGTCTGGTTGAAGACGCTCGAGCGCTGAATCTGATAGCCGCCGCTGACGCTGACCGTGCGCGTCGCGCGGCCGCCCAGTTCGACGCTGGCACTGCGTCGGGCGAAGTCGAAGCTCGTGCGGCTCTGCTGCTCGAGCGTCCCGGTAATCCGGAAGTCCGCGGACGACCCGCCGATCCGCGGCTCGCGCAACTGTCCGAGCACGCGGTATTCGGGAAACGCGTCGTAGCCGCCGCCGGCGGCAACGGTGCCTTCCGCATCGGCCTTGTTGGGCACCAGGCTGCCGCTCGTAAACAGGTTGACCGATCGGTTCCGCCCGAACAGGTTGCGGCGGCCGATTTCAAACGACGCGCGCGGCGCGAATTCGAGCCGCTGCGCGGCGACCGTCCGATCCTCGTCACTGAGCGCCGGCCTGACTTCGAAACCGCCGCCGTACCACAACGTCGTGAGCGGCGCTTCGTCGACGCTGACGAGGAGGTCGCGGCGGCTCGAATCGCCGTGATCGAGCGCCGCGATGCGAACCCGCCGGAACAGACCGAGCGCGGTCAGACGGCGCTGGCTCTCGTTGACGGCGGCCAGACCGAGCGGGTCGCCCTCCTTGAACTGCAGTTCCTTGGCAATCGTATCCTCGCGGATCCGCTCGTTGCCGACGATCAGCACGTGATCGATGAACACGCGCTGCCCCTCGCTGATCGTGTAGGTCACCACCGCCTCGGTCCCGGCGGCATTGATCTGCGGCGCGCCCGTCACCACCGCGGCCGGAAACCCCAGATTCGCGTAGTGCAGCTCGATCGCATCGCGATCGAGCGCCATTTGCGTCAGGAAGAACGGCCGGCCCGGCTGGAGCCCGACCTCCGCGCGCAGCTCCGTATCGGCGATCGTCCGGTTGCCGTCGAACACGACCCCGGTCACGAGCGTCCGCTCATGCTCGACGATCGTGATGCGAACGCCGATCGAGACGTCTTCGGTCTCGAGCGTCAACGGCGCCGTCTCGGTACTGAGCGTCGCCTCAACCGAGGCAAAGCCCTCACGCCGGTACGCGTCGGCAATGAGGTTGAGGTCGGCGTCGAGCGCCGCCGCCGAGAAGGGTTGACCGGTCTTGACGCGGAGCGGCGCCTGCAGGGCGGCCAGCGACATCGAGGTGTTCCCGGCGATCTCGATCGGCCCGACGCGATAGAGCGGCCCGCGTTTCACCGCGAACGTGATGACCTGATCAGGTCCCTGATTCTCGACGACGTGCGGCGCGGTCGCGTCGCGATAGCCGAGACCGCGGAAGTACGACTCGATCCGGTTGCTCGAATCCTCCAGCAGATCCTCGTCCGTCGAACCCTCGCGAGCGATCGGCACGAGCTCGTCGCGCTGATCGGGCGGCAGCGGGTCGCCGCTGAACTCGACCCGCGTCCGCGGCCCGGGGATGACATTGACCGTGAGGTTCGCCAGACGATCCTCGTCTTGAAGCTCGGGCGCCAGCGACACGCGCATCGCGTAGTAGCCGCGGCTCCGCTGCTGCTGCACATAGTGGTCGATCCGCACACCGATCGCATCGCGCTGGAACGGCTGGCCGCGCACGAGTCCGAGGGCGCGCAGGAATTCGGCCTGCGGGATCAGCGGATCGCCGTCAACGAGGACGGTTCCGATCCTGGTGCGGACGCCCGGTTGAACGTCGAACCGCAGCGTCGATCGATTCGCCGCGCCCGGAATGGTCCGGCCGCTGACCGTCGCGTGGAAATAGCCAACCAGGGCCAGCTGCTCCTCGATGAACGCGGCGATGTCGGCGGCCCGGCCCGGTTGCGGAGCGGCGCCGAAACGCTCGGCCACGGCCCGCTTCAACCGGCCGCTGTCAATGCCATCCCCGGAGGCGCGCGCGAAGACGATGGCGCCGGCACGGTGCAGCGGCTGCAGCTCATAGCGCAGGGCGACGCCGTCGGCGCGCGACTCGGCGTGCACGCGCACGTCCTCGAACCGGCCAAGGCTGAAGAGATGCGCGATCGACTCCCGCACCTGCGCGAGGCGGAGCGGCTGTCCGATCGGGGTCTCGACAAGGGCAGACAGCCGTGGATCGACGAGCGGCCGGCCTTCCGACTCGAAACTCACCGCCTGAACCGGTCGACCCGAAAAGTCGGTGGTCTGCGCCCGGGCAGGAGCCGCGACGCCGCAGGCAATCGCGACGGCCGCCGCCGCGGCGAGCGGTCGGCGCATCAGAAGGCGTGCCTTACGCGGACTTCGATCGCATACGTCGAGTCCTCGTTGCGCGACAGAATCCACGAGAAGCGATCGCTGGCGTTGTATTCGAGCAGCAGAATCTGATCCTGGCTCGAACTGCTCAAATTGCGCGAGAAGGTGAGGTAGACGCGGTCGGAGACGCGCTTGCCGACGGTGACGCGGGCCGACGGGTTGACGCGGTTGGTCGACGACTGGCTGTAGGGGTCGATGATCGACGGCGTGACCTGGAACGAATCGACGCCGAAGGTCTGCTCGACGATCCGCCCGACTTCCGACGACACCGGCGCCGCGAGAATCTGCGTCGCGCGGGTGCGAATCAGGTCGCGTTGCAGTTCTTCGCGGTTCTCGGGCTGGAGCGCCCGGATCTCGGCGTCGCCCGACCCGGAGGTCCGCGGCGCGTCGCTGAAGAGCAGCGCGAGGACGTCGGCCGCCGGCAGCGGCGGATCGGAGCTGAGTTCGGGCTGCAACTTGTCGAGCGTGCCGAGCGCGCGGACCGTCACGAGATACGTCTGACCGGGAACGCGGACGCGGGTTTCCGCCTCGACGTCGAAGAACGGCTCGATGCGGGTCGGGTTCGTGAAGTCGATGTTGCCGCGCGTCACCAGATAGCGGTGCCCCTCGAACGTCACGTCGCCGCGATTGACTTCAGCGCGGCCAAAGAGGAGCGGCCGGTCGTAGGTGCCGCGCAGCTGCAGATCGGCGCTCGCCACCAGGCGGGCGAGGTTGTTCTCGACCCGAAGGGTGCCGGGAATCAGCACCTCGAGATCGAAGCGCAGCGGAATCGGCGCCGCCGCCGGAGACGGCGCGCTTTCCGGCGCCGACCGCCGTCCACCGAAACTGAAGATCTCGGCGTTCGGATCGATGCGCCGATCCCAGGTCGCGCTCTTGACCGTCACCAGCCCACCCAGCGTCGGCGCCTTGAAGTTGCCGCGCACCACGAGATCGGTGTCGACGGTCGAGCGGATCCCTTCGGGATACCGCAGATGCATGTTCTCGCCGCGGACGTTGACGCTCAGGTCGCCGGGCAGATAGCCGTCGAACGCAATCCGCCCGCCGAACTGCACGCGTCCGCCGCCCATCGTCGCCGCCACGTCATCCAGCCGGACGCCGGTCGAATCGAAGCGCACGACGCCGTTGATGCCGTCGAGCGAATTCGGCAGCGAGAAATGCCGGATGCGGCCGTTCGCGATCGTCGCGCTGCCGGAGAAGACCGGCTCGTACAACGGACCGTCGATCGCCGCCGTCAGCTCGGCATGGCCGGCCCCGCGAACGTCTTTGAAGAATCCCTGCAGGATGCCGAGGCTCGCGTCGCCGGACGCCCGCAGCGCGATCCGCTCCTCGTGAAGCGCGATCGTCCCTCCGACCGTCAACTGAGTCTCATCGCCGACGAGCTGCAGATCCTGAACCTTGACGACGTGCTGGTCGAGCGCGATGCGTATCGGCCGCGCGTTGTGAATCGCGTAGTCGAACAGCGTCATGTCGAGACGATCGACGGTGCCGTCGACGAGCAGCCGATCGACGTTGGTCAGCTCGCCGACGACGCGAATCGAACCGCTGGCGACGGCCGTCGTGTACGGCGAGAGCTTCGGCACGAACAGCCGGACGTAGGGATCGAGCGAGCTGTCGTGGAACCGGAACGTCAGCTCGCCGGTGGCCCTGGCATCGAGCGCAATCCGCCCCGTACCCGTGACCGCCAGCCGCGCCGACGAGATGTCGACTTCTCCATCGACTTCCTGACCGCGCAGCGCCAGCGTGCCGGTGACCAGCCCCACCGGCTCCTGCGCCACGAACAGATCGTTGAAGCGGAACCTGACGTCGTAGCGCGGATCTTCGAAGGTGCCGTTGCCGCCCGCCGTGAACTCCACCAGACCGGACGGCTGCGCCTGCGGGTAGGCAAACGCGGCCACCTGCTGCGCGGGAATGCGCCGGCCGTCGACGTTGAACGAGTACGACCCGTCCCAGCCGACGAACGCCGCGCCCGTCATCGCCCCGTCGCCCTTGGTGATGTTGACCGCCTCGAGCCTGACGCCGCGGCCGTCGAAGCGCAGCTGCGCGGTGCCGCGCTCGAACGGCTCCCGGTACGCGACGCCGCGATCGATCGTCATCGAGCCGGAGCCGAGCGGCCGCTCGTACTCGCCAGCCAGGTTGAATTCGCCGTTCAGGTATCCGCTGACCGGCCACTCGTCGAGCTCGAACGCATGACGGAGTCCGTCGAGGGGGCGGTTGATCACCCGGAACCGCGCATCGATCTCGTCGTCGCCGTCGTCGCGCGGATACCCGAGCGAGAACCGTCCGGCAGCATGAATCTCGGATCCCGGCTGGCGAATGATGCCGTCGCCGATCGTCACGTAGTCGTTCTCGATGACGACGCGAGCGCGGCCTTCGCCCCACACCGTGTCCCACGCGCGCAGATTCTGTCCCGTGAAGACACCCTCGACGCGCGGGCGGCGGAACGGACCGGTCATCGTGCCGTCGAACTCGCCGCGGCCGCCGAACGCCACGGGACGCGCTGGTGACCCGAAGTCGGTGAGGATGCCGGCGAGGAGGACGTCGCTCTCCTGCCAATCGCGGCTGACGACGTGGAAGCGGAATGCCGACTGATCGCCCCAAGCCGTACGGCCGGCGAAGGCGACGTGCGTCCCTTCGGACGCGAATTCCCCCGACTCCACTTCGATGGCATCGGGACCGTAGCGGTACGTGGCACGCGCTGCCGCGGGAATGTGCGCGGCCAGCGGCATCGGCGCGAACGGTCCCCACTCGGGCAGCGGGTCCGCCGCCGGCGTTCGGGCCGGCGTCATGAGTTCGGCGCCCGCGGGGCCCGACGCCACGAACTCGCCATCGCCGCGATGCTGCGCGAAGTCGCCGAGCGGCCACTCGAGCAGATTGCGGCCCGACGCGCGCGCCGCGAAGCGCGCGCCGGCAAGGGCGAAGAAGTCGCTGAACTCGGCGACGTCGACGTCCTGGTACGCGGCCTCGAACCGCGCCGTCGGCCGCTGCTTCTCGCCGAGCGGACGGATGCCGTACGAAAACTGCGTGCGGCCGCCCATGAACTCCGAGCTGGCGTTGGTCACCTCGAAGAAGCTGCGCGTCCAGCGCAGCGACCCGGCCAGCGAGGGGAACCGGAAATCGTTGACGCCGGCGACATCGCTCGTGAAATTGCCGGCGAGATCGTGTCCGCCCTTGAAGAGATGGAAGGTGCCGTCGAACTTGCCCTCTCCCGAGAGCCCCCAGGTTTCCCTGGCAAAGAACAGCTCGCGCATCCGCGGGAAATCCACCGTCGAGTGCACCTGGTAGGTTTGCTCAGGCCAATGCCCGAGATCGACCTCGCCGACGACTCGCGACCGTGCGCCGTCGGTCACGAGATCGATCCGATCGAGCTTCAAGTGGCTGCCGTCGATCGTGTAGTTCGCCTTGAAGTCGACCCACATCGGCACGTAGTCCTGAATCGTGACCAGCCCGCTGTGGAACGTGGCGTCGCCGTGGTAGGTCGGAAAATTCGTGATGCTCAGCGACAGGTTGGGGCACCAGATGCCCCACGGCGCTTCGTGGTCTTCGTAGGTGAACTCGCCGCGCGTCGCGTAGAAGTACTTCAGCGTGCTCGTGAACCGCCGCGGCCCCGAGCTCGGTTCGTTCGAGAACTCGAGATTCGGGAAGTTATCGTCGTCCTCGTCGCGCTCGACCAGCATCTTCCAATCGCGCATGTCCGCGCCGACGATGACCAGTTCGGGATGGGTCGAGGCCATCTGCGACCAGTCGAGCTTCAGGACAATCTGTTTGGCGATGAAGAACGGCCGATCCTCCGGCTTCAGCCCTTCGATCATGAGGTTGTTGACTTCGACGTGCCCGCCGAACAGACGAATCCGCAGCTCGCCGATGTGAATCGGCCGCTTGAAGAAGCGTGAGCCTTGCGTCTCGGCCAGCACGCGCAGCGACGGCCCGAGATCGACCGAGACGGTCGTCACGATCGCCGCCGAGAGGATCGCGACCGCGATCATCACGGCCTGGCCCGAATAGCGGAGCGCCTTGTGTTGCCGCAGGCGGCTGAGCAGTTTCACGTGCACATCAGGCCGGATGAATCACCAGCAGTACCGCGCCGGCTTCCACCGATTGGCCTTCCTCGACCAGGATCTCCGCAACGACACCGCCGTGAGCCGCGCGCAGGTCGTTCTCCATCTTCATCGCTTCGACGACGACCAGCGACTGCTTCGGCTGGACCGCGTCGCCGCGCTTGACCGGCACGCGGACGATCTTGCCCGGCATCGGCGCCACGATCTTCTGCGGTCCGCTGCCGGCAGGGCCCTCGTCGCGGCGTCCCCAGCGGCGCCGGCTGTTCAACGCCGCCACCACCGGTATGCCGCGGGTGAGCACGGTCATCTGTCCAGACGGATCGGTCGTAATCGCCACTTCATGGCTCGCCGCCGGCTCGCTGCCCTCGGGCTCGGGCACGTGACGGGCGACGAGGAGCGACACCAGATGACTATCGATCCGCGCCGCGTCGACCATCCATTCGCGGCCGTCGACGCTGACCGAGAACTGGCCGCCGTGGCGATGGACATGCACCTGACACGCCCGGCCGTTGACCTCGACTTCGTACTGCATCAGCGGAGCGCCTCCGCCCGCGCCCGCGCCTTCCAGCGTCCGGACGATCCGCCGCTCTCGACGCGCTGCGCGGCGGCGGGTGCGACGGCGGCCGGCGACAGCACGGCCTGGAGCGCCACCGCGATCGCGGCCACCTCCTCCGCGGCCGGTGCGGGTTCGACGAACGGCTTCCCGTTGCGCGCCTTGAGAATCTCGTCGAGGTACGTCGTGTGAAAGCGCGACGACAGAAACTCGGGCTGCGCCAACAGCCAGGTAAAGAAC
Organism: uncultured Bifidobacterium sp.; assembly: GCA_964577955.1. Taxonomy (GTDB): domain Bacteria; phylum Acidobacteriota; class Vicinamibacteria; order Vicinamibacterales; family CAVVIG01; genus CADEEX01. The sequence goes on from CAZOAZ010000101.1 coordinate 10,392, forward strand.
GGCACCGTCGTCTTGATGCCGGTGACCAGGTACTCGGCGAGCGCGCGCCGCATCCGGGCGATCGCGCTTGGCCGGTCTTCCGCCCAGGCGACCAGCTTCGAAATCATCGGGTCGTAATAGATCGGGACATCGAGTCCGGCGGTCGCGCCGCTGTCATCGCGGATCCCGGGGCCTGACGGTGCGCGCAGCTGGACGATCCTGCCCGGCGACGGCAGAAAGTTGTTGTCCGGATCCTCGGCGTAGATGCGGCACTCGATGGCATGTCCCGACGGCGACAGCAACCGCTCGGGATCGAGCGTCAGCCGCTCGCCGCGAGCGATGCGCAGCTGCCAGCGCACGAGATCGATGCCGGTCACCATCTCGGTGATCGGATGCTCGACCTGGAGCCGGGTGTTCATCTCGAGGAAGTAGAACTGCCCATCTTCGTCGAGCAGGAATTCAATCGTGCCGGCGTTGGTGTACCCGACGGTGCGCGCCACGTCCGCGGCAGCCGTGGTCATGGCGCGACGAATCTCGGGCGTGACCGCCAGCGACGGCGTTTCTTCGACGACCTTCTGATGCCGGCGTTGAATCGAGCACTCGCGTTCGACGAACGGCAGAATCGTCCCGTGCTCGTCGCCGAGCAGCTGGACCTCGACGTGGCGCGGCCGCGTGATCCGTCGCTCGAGATACACCGCCGCGTCGCCAAACGCCGCGCCGGCTTCCGAGCGCGCGGCGCGAATCGCGGCCAGGAGGTCGCCCGCGTCCGTCACCGTCCGCATGCCTTTGCCGCCGCCGCCCGCCACTGCCTTGACGAGCAGCGGATAGCCGACGGTTGTCGCAGCCGCGAGCATCTCGTGATCGCTCGCAGCGGCGGCAAGCGGCTGCTCCGTGCCAGGCACGACCGGCACGCCCGCGCGAATGGCTGCCTGACGAGCCGCGGTCTTGCTGCCCATCGTCGCCACGGCTTCCGGCGACGGCCCGACGAACGTCAGCCCGGCATCGCGCACGGCTTCGGCGAACTCTTCGTTCTCTGCGAGGAATCCGTAACCGGGATGGACCGCGTCCGCGCCCGAGCGCCGCGCGGCGTCGAGGATCCGATCGATCCGCAGGTAGCTCTCGCGCGGTGCGCTCGGTCCGATCGCACACGCCTCGTCGGCGGCGCGGACATGGAGCGCGGCGCGGTCGCACTCGGAGTACACGGCGACGCTCGCCAACCCCATTTCGCGGCAGGCACGAATCACGCGAACGGCAATTTCGCCGCGATTGGCGATGAGGACTTTTTTCAACGGCGCGAAACTCGGACTCTCAGGCGACTGGCGTTAATTATTGTAGCACTGGGATTTATGGGTTCGGAGGGTTCGATGGGTTCGGGAGGTTCGAGAGGTTCTGGGTTCGAAGGTTCAGAAGCCTGCGGCGGCGGGCCCTGTCCGCACCGCTACAGCGGGATGTTGCCGTGTTTCTTCGGTGGGTTCTTGTCCCGTTTGTTCTCGAGATTCCGCAGCGCCGCGATCAGTTTGCGGCGCGTTTCCCGCGGGTGTATCACTTCGTCGATGAAACCGCGAGACGCGGCGATGTAGGGGTTGGCGAACTTGGCGCGGAACTCAGACACTTTCTCGGCCCGCGCCGCGATCGCGTCGGCGGCCGCTTCGAGCTCGCGTTTGTAGAGGATGTTGACGGCGCCCTCCGGCCCCATCACCGCCAGCTCCGCGGTCGGCCAGGCGTAATTGAAGTCGGTCCGAATGTGTTTGCTGGCCATGACGCAGTAGGCCCCGCCGTACGCCTTCCGCGTAATCACCGTCACCTTGGGCACCGTGGCTTCCGCGAACGCGTACAGCAGCTTCGCGCCGTGCCGGATGATGCCGCCGTACTCCTGCACCGTGCCCGGCAGAAAACCGGGGACGTCTTCGAAGACGACGAGCGGGATGTTGAAGGCGTCGCAAAACCGCACGAACCTGGCGCCCTTCACCGAGGCGTCGATGTCCAGCGTCCCCGCCAGCACCGCCGGCTGATTCGCGACGATGCCGACCGATCGGCCGTCGAGCCGCGCGAAGCCGACCACGATGTTCCGCGCGTAGTGCTGGTGCACTTCGAGGAACGTGCTGTTGTCGGCCACGGCATGAATCAGGTCGAGCATGTCGTAGGGCTGGTTCGGCGACGCCGGGACCAGACGGTCGAGCGCGTCGATCTCGCGGTCCGCTTCGTCGTCCGAAGCGGTCCGCGGCGGATCGTCGAGGTTGTTCGACGGCAGGAACGACAGCAGGTCACGGATGAGCGCGATGCACTCGCGGTCGTCGTCCACGGCGAAATGCGCCACGCCGCTGGTCGCGTTGTGCGTCATTGCTCCGCCGAGCTCTTCCTTCGTGACTTCTTCGTGCGTGACCGTCTTCAGGACGTCCGGACCCGTGACGAACATGTAGCTGGTGTTGCGCACCATCACCGTGAAGTCGGTGATCGCCGGTGAGTAGACGGCGCCGCCGGCGCACGG
>CAZOAZ010000102.1:0-12635 GCA_964577955.1 uncultured Bifidobacterium sp.
GGTGGCGCGTCGCCAGGGCGTGCCGCTGAAGTCCTTGTCGGGGACGATTCAGAACGACATTCTCAAGGAGTACGTGGCGCGCGGGACCTACATCTTCCCGCCCCGCGCCTCGCTGCGCATCGTCACCGACATCTTCGCGTTCTGCGAGCGCGAGCTGCCGAACTGGAACACGATTTCAATCAGCGGCTACCACATTCGCGAAGCGGGTTCGACGGCGGCGCAGGAGATCGCGTTTACCTTCGCCCACGCGATCGCCTACGTGCAGTCGGCGATCGACGCCGGCCTCGACGTCAACCAATTCGGCCAGCGGCTCTCGTTCTTCTTCAACGCGCACAACGATTTCCTCGAAGAGATCGCCAAGTTCCGCGCCGCGCGGCGGCTCTGGGCGCACATCATGCGCGAGCGGTTCGGGGCCACCAACCCGCGCGCGCAGCAGCTCCGCTTCCATACGCAGACCGCCGGCAGCACATTGACCGCGCAGCAGCCGGACAACAACATCGTGCGCGTCGCCGTCCAGGCGATGGCCGCGGTGCTCGGCGGCACGCAGTCGCTGCATTGCAACGGCCGCGACGAAGCGCTCGCACTGCCGACCGAGGACTCCGCGCGCCTGGCGCTGCGCACGCAGCAGATCATCGCCGCCGAAACCGGCGTGGCCAATACGGTGGATCCTGTCGGCGGCTCCTACGAGATCGAACGACTGACCGATGGACTCGAAGCCGACGCCCGCGCGATCCTCGATCGGATCGATGCCGCCGGCGGCACGCTTCCCGCAATCGAAGCCGGCTTCATCCAGCGCGAGATCCAGGACTCGGCGTACCGCGCCCAGCAGGCGATCGACAGCGGCGAGTCGGTGGTCGTCGGGGTCAACCGTTTCACCGCCGACGAGCCCCGCACCGGGATCGATCTCTTCTCGCTGGATCCCGAAATCGAGCGGCAGCAGTCGAACCGCGTGCAGGCGCTGCGGGCTCGCCGCGACGGGGACACCTGGGCCGCGGCCATTGCGGCGATCAACGCGGCGGCGCGTTCCCGGGCCAACCTGGTGCCGGTGGTGGTGACCGCCGTCGAGGCCGGTGCCACGGTGGGTGAAATCGCCGACACCATGCGTCAGGTCTTTGGAGAATTCCGCGAAACGGCTGGTCTCTGATCGGAATGCTCGAGGTCTCCAACCTGACCACCGTGTTCGATCGGCCGTCCGGTCCGGCCGTCGCCGTCGACGCCATCAGCTTCAGCATTCAGCCCGGGGAGACTCTCGGCCTGGTTGGCGAATCGGGCAGCGGCAAGTCAGCGACCGCGCTTTCGATCATGCGGCTGGTCCAGCGTCCCGGACGGATTGCCGGCGGCCGAATCCTGTTCAAGGGCCGCGATCTGCTGACCCTGCCGGAGCGGGACATGCGACAGGTTCGCGGCGCGGAAATCTCGCTGATCTTTCAAGAGCCGATGACCGCGCTCAATCCGGTCTTCACCATCGGCGACCAGATCGCCGAGGCGTTGCTCGTGCACGGCCGCACGACGAAGGCGGCGGCGCGCGACCGCGTCGTGGAGCTGCTCGAGGCGGTCCGCATTCCCTCAGCGAGTTCACGCGTCGACGACTACCCGCACCAGCTGTCGGGCGGTCTCCGGCAGCGCGTGCTGATCGCGATTGCGATCGCCTGCAAGCCGTCGCTGCTCATCGCCGACGAGGCGACCACGGCGCTCGACGTCACCATCCAGGCGGAGATCCTCGAGCTCCTGCGCGAGATGAAGCAGTCGCTCAAGCTGTCCATCCTCCTCATCACCCACGACTTCGGCGTCGTCGCCGCGCTGGCCGACCGCGTCGCGGTCATGTATGCGGGCCGGATCATCGAACAGGGACCGGTCCGCGCGATCTTTCGCGAACCGCGCCACCCGTACACGAGAGGACTCCTCGCCTCGATGCCAGGCGGTGAACCCGGCCACCGTCTACGCGCCATCGAGGGCACGGTGCCGATGCTGGGCGCGTTTCCGCCGGGCTGTGCGTTTCATCCCCGCTGTCCCGACCGTTTCGAACCGTGCGCCACCGCGCCGCCCGGTGAGACGACGGTCGACGCCGGCCACACGACCCGCTGCTATCTCTATTCGCCGCACGCGACGGCTCTCGACCGTCAGCCACACCATGGCGCTGATTGACGTCGCGCACCTGACGAAGACCTTCGTGCGCGGCGGCGGGCTGTTCGCCCGCGGCACACCGGTCGTCGCCGTGGACGACGTGAGCTTCAGCATCGCGACCGGCGAAACCTTCGGCCTGGTCGGTGAATCAGGCAGCGGCAAGACGACGACGGGACGCTGCGTCCTCCGGCTGGTCGAGCCGACGTCGGGATCGGTCAGGTTCGACGGCGAGGACGTGCTGGCGATGAACGCGGCGCGACTGCGCGAAGCCCGTCGCCACATGCAGATCGTGTTTCAGGATCCCTACGGCTCGCTCAACCCGCGCATGCGAGCCGGGGCGATTGTCGAGGAGCCGCTCGTGATCCATCGCCTGGGCGAGCGTCCCGCGCGACGCGCGCGCGTCGCCGAACTCTTCGATCTGGTGGGCCTCAATCCGGCGCACATCGAGCGCTTTCCGCATGAGTTCAGCGGCGGGCAGCGGCAGCGCATTGGTCTCGCGCGCGCGCTGGCGCTGAACCCGTCGTTTCTGGTGCTCGACGAACCGGTCTCGGCGCTCGACCTGTCAGTTCAGGCGCAGGTGATCAACCTGCTGATGGATCTCCAGCAGCGGCTCAAACTCACGTATCTCTTCATCGCGCACGATCTGGGAGTGGTCCGGCACATCTGCGCGCGCGTGGCGGTGATGTATCGCGGACGGATTGTGGAGATGGGGCCCACCGAGGCCTTGTTCGCGTCGCCGCAGCACCCGTATACGCGGGCTCTGCTCTCGGCGATTCCGATCGCTGACCCGGATGCCGTTCGCCAGCGAATCACGCTGGATCCGGCGTCGTTCAAAGCCGGCGCGCCTCTCGCCGAGGTCGCGCCGGGGCACTTGGCTGCGATATAGCGGACAGGCTGAAGCCTGTCCCTACCGGAACCGCTACGCGATCCCTTTCTTGAACGTGTCCACCTCGGCGGCGGAGACCGTGGTCTTGACCACGTTCGGGTTGTCGCCGCCTTTCGCCGCGCGATCGGCGCCGATTCCGCGGGCGCCTCCTGATGCCTGCACCTGCGTATTCTGGCGCGCCGACTGATTCGATTCCTGCGCGTTGCCGCTCAGGCCCTTCGACTTGTCGCCTTCACCGGAGGCCAGCGCCGTGATCGGCTTGAGCTCGTACTTGACGTTCGTCTTGTAGCGCGGCTCGACGAGCACGGCGCTGTTGGAGCCGCCGGCCAGCTGCTTGATCTTGTCGATGCGCGCCTTGGTCTGCGGGTGGTCGGCGAACAGTCCGTTCCGCTCGGTCGCGGTCTTGTTGCGCTCGTCGAGGCGGGCCAGAAAATCCGAGAGCTGCGACGCGGCGTAGCCGGACTTCTTGGCCAGCGCCACGCCGACGCTGTCGGCGTCGAGCTCGTCGCCGCGGTCGAAGTTGTTCTCGAGAATCATTTCGTACGAACGGTTCACGAACTGCTGAATGGCGGCATTGCGCCCGCTGGCGCCGAGCTGCACCAGCTTGCCCTTCTTGATGGCATTGACCGTGTGTTTCTTGACGACGTGGCCGATCTCGTGGCCGATGACGCCGGCGACTTCCGCTTCGTTCTTCGCGAGCGCCAGCGCCCCGCGCGTGATGTGCACCAGCCCGCCGGGCGTCGCGAAGGCATTGACGCCGTCGGTGTCGAGCACGATGAACGACCAGTTCAAATTGGGACGTTCCGACTGTTTCGCCAGCGTCGTCCCGAGCAGCGTGACGTACTTGTGAATGGCCGGATCCTGGACAACGCCGAAGCGCTGGCGGATGCGCAGGCTGACGTCCTCGCCGATCTTCCGCTCTTCTTCGTCGGTAATCGACAGCTCGTCGGCGGCTTCCTTGACTTGCTGCGCCCTGCGAATGTTGCTGCCAATCCCACCGAGCTGCGCGTACGCCGGAGCGCTCGCCGCCAGCACGGCCAAGACGATCATTGTCTGCTTCATGGCTGTTCCTCTTTTGTCGCCACTGTCGTCGGCATCGGTTTGGCCGTCGGGTCGGGCAGCGTTCCGTCGTCGCCGCGACCGAGGACCTCGTAGATTTCGACCGGTTTGGTCTTCCCCTTCACGATCTCGGCCCCTAGCGAACGCAGATGGTATCGGCCGGTCAGACGCTCTTTTGTAGCCTCACTGATGATAATCCGCGTCTGGTACTTTCGCGTCGCCGACTCGAGCCGCGCACCGAGATTCACGGCATCGCCGATCACGGTATAGCTCATGATGGCTTCGGAGCCGATGTTTCCCGCGATCATGTCGCCGGTGTTGATGCCAATCCCGATGTCGAGTTGGGAAAATCGTCCCTGCGACTCCCATTCGCGGTTGAGCTGGCCGAGCGCCTCAATCATCTGCATGGCCGCCTCGAGCGCGTGATCGGCGTGGAGCGGATCGTCGAGCGGCGCCCCGAACAGCGCCATCACCATGTCGCCCACGAACTTGTCGAGCGTGCCCTTGTTCTGGAACACGATGTCGACCATCCGCGAGAAGTACTCGTTCAGCATGTGAACGATCTCCTCCGCGTCGCCGGCTTCGGTAATGTTCGTGAACCCCTTGATGTCGGAGAAGAGCACCGTCATCGACCGGTAGTGCCCGCCGAGCCGCGCCAGATCCGGGTTCGCCACCAGCTGCTCGTAGACGTCTTTTGACACGTACTGCCCGAACAGCCGCTTCATCTTGCGCTTCTCGCGCCCTTCGACGAAGTACTGATACGCCACGCCGCCGAAGAGCGCGATCGACGAGGCCAGCATCGGTTCCGACAGGTTCATCGCGTAGCCGCCGCTCAACAGGCGCAGCGAGGTCCAGGCCAGCGTCACCATGAACACGCTGACAGCGAGCGTCGCCCACCACGCCGGGACCAGCACCGCCACCAGGCCGACCGCGAGCGCCGCGACGCCGGTCACCGCCACTCGAGCGCCCGGACTCGCCACGCCCAGGAACCGGTTCGAGAGCACGTCGTCGACGACGGCAGCGTTGATCTGGATGCCCGACATCCGCCCCCCCGCAAACGGCGTCTGAAAGACGTCGAACATCCCCTCGCCGGTGACGCCGACGAAGACGAGCTTGTCTTTGAAGACGGCGGGATTGACCTTGGCCGGCTGCCCTTTGAGGAGCGCGTCCTCCGAGATGATGAGGTCGGCGGCGCTGTAGTGCGCGTAGGTCGGGGTCTCGAGATCGGCAAGGAGCGCCGGACCGCGAAAGTGGATGAGCCCCCACTGGTAGCTGATGTCGCCTTGACTGTCGCGAATCCGGTGCCACGTCATCGGCATCCGCCGATCGCCGAGGACCAGCGTGTCCCCCTCGATGCGGACCGCCTGCGGGTCGATCTTCTGCGCCAGCATCGCCACCGTGAGCGCGAACGACGGCACGACCCGGTCGCCGACGCGGACGAGCGGGATCGTGTGACGGAGCGGGCCGTCGGCATCGAGCACGAACACGTTGTGGCCGAGCGCGAGCGCGGCGTCGCCGAGCGGGACGAAGGGCGGCCGGATCTGCGGCCGTTCGAAGATGCCTGGGGCTGTGAGCCGCAAGCCCGAATCAGGCACTTCGGGCGCGTCGGTCCTCGCCGCGTCGTTGGTGGACGCACTCGCTGGAAAGATCACGTTGCCGGCTTTGCGCACCGACGCGACCAGCGCGTCGTCAGACTCGCGGCCGGACCACGTGGACTTCGCGAAGTCGAACGCCAGCCGGTTGTCCGATTCGGCAAAGTCGACGTCGTAGGCGATCAGCTTCGCCGGGGCTCGGCCGAGAAAGTCGAGCAGCATCGAGTGGCCGACGCGCGGCCATGGCCAGCGCCCGAGGTCGCCTTCGAGCCGGCGGATCGAATCCTCGTCGATTTCGATGAGCGCGATGTCCTGACGCGCCTTGGTGGGATCGGCGGTCTGACGGAGCCGCCAGTCGTAGGTCTTGAGCTCGAGCGTGTCGAAGGGGCTTTGCTCGGACGAACGCGACAGCGCGGCGACAGCACCGAGCACCAGTAGCGCCGCGGCCGCGCCGATGAGCAGACCAGCAAGCGTCCTGCGCCCGATTAGATCTCGAACGACACACCTTCCTTCGCCGCCGACGTCCGCGGAAAGATGTGCCGCGCGTTTGCCTCGATCCGCTGGATCTCGTCGTCGGTCCGGCCCGGCTTGTGGTGAAAGAGCCAGAGGTGACCGATGTCGCCAACAGCCGCGGCAAACTGCGCGACCTGCTCCCAGCTGGCGTGGCCCCAGCCCTGGTGACGCGGCAGTTCATCGGGCGTGAAGTGCGCGTCGGAGACGACGTGCGCGGCGCCGCGGCAGAACGCTGCGAGCTGCGCGTCCAGCCGTTCGTTGCCGAACTCGTGATCGGTCGCGTAGACGAAGTCGCCGCGCGGACCGTGGAGGCGATACGCGAAGGCTCCGCCCGGATGATTGAGCGGCTGCACGCTGATCCGAAATCCGCCGATCTCGTGCGACCCGGGCTGAACCAGCGTCACCTCGGGCAGACTGGGCAGCTGATCGAACGGCACCGGGAAGTACGGCGCGTCGAAGATCCGCTCGACCCACTCGACCGAAACGCTCTTCAGAACCGGAGCCCAGATCGCCGGCGTCCAGCCCTCGGTGTAGAAGGGCGTGAAGAACGGCAGTCCCTGGGTGTGATCCCAGTGATAGTGGGTCAGAAGAATCGGAACCGGCCGCGGGGTGGGGCCAAGCTGATGGCTGAGACCGACGATCCCTGAACCGGCATCCAGGATCAGGAATGCGCCCGTTCGATCGTCCGCGACCTCGAGGCACGGCGTGTTGCAGCCGTGGCCAATCGAGTGTGGAGTGGCCCAGGGGACGGAGCCGCGGACGCCCCAGAAACGGACGCGCATCGAGCAGGCATCATACCGCGCCAAAGCCCGGATGGATTGCGGAGCCTGCCGCGCCGACGCTCGCAAGTTTCCGATGAGCGAAGGCGGGTAGACTAAGCGCGTGCGGCTCCGGAGTGTCGTGTCGCTGCTTGTGGTCGCGGTCCTGCTCGCGTCGGCCGCCGTCGCGCAGCGGCGCGGGCAGTTTCAGCGTTCGTACCGGTTTGCCTCTGTCGGAGACTTCGACGGCACGTTTCAATTCTGCCGCGTCGTCTTCAACCAGTCGAGTAACGGCGTGGGCGGGAACTGGCAGGTCGACTTCCCCCGCGCGGACCAGAACCTTTCGATCCGTCTGTCTGAACTGACCAAGACCTGGGTGGGAATGGACGCCGACAACATTCCGAATCACCTCCTGGTGAACATGGCCGACCCGGTCATCATGCATTGCCCGTTCATCATGATGACGGAAGTCGGATCGATCTACATCAGCGAGAACGAGGCCGCGATCCTGCGCGACTACCTGCTCAAGGGCGGGTTCCTGTGGGCGGATGATTTCTGGGGCGAGTACGCCTGGGACGTGTGGGAAAGCCAGATCCGGAAGGTCCTGCCGTCAGGTCAGTACCCGATCGTCGACCTGCCGCTCGACCATCCCATCTTCCACTCGTTGATGAGCGTGAAACGGGTTCCGCAGATTCCGTCGATCAACTTCTGGGGCGGGCCGGGCGGCCCCACCTCCGAACGCGGCGCGGACAGCGCCGTGCCGCACGCCCGGGCGATCCTCGACGATCACCAGAGGATCATGGTGTTCATCACCCACAACACCGACTTCGGCGACGCCTACGAACGCGAAGAAGACAACCGGCAGTACTTCATCGAGTTTTCGGTGGAAGGCTACGCGGTCGGTGTCAACGTGCTGCTGTACGCGATGACGCACTGAAGAACCAGTGCGCGGTGCGCGGTGCAAAGTGCCGGGTGCAGGTGCAGGGTGCTCGGTAGCAGGTGCGTGGTGCGCTCTCACTGCGTTCGAGCGGGTGCACGGTGCGCGGTGCACGGTGCACGGTGCACGGTGCGCGGTGTGGGTGCGAGTGCGGAGTGCGAATGCGCAGTGCTGGTGCGCGCTACGCTGGCAAACGGGACGTGCGCTATCACGAGCAGAGCGAGCGATGCACCTTGCACCCCGCACCCCGCACCATCGCGAGCGAAGCGAGCGATGCCCATCGCACCGCGCACTCAGCACCCCGCACCAGCACCGTGCACGGTGCACCGCGCACTCCGCACCGTTTCTATGCAGCTCTTCGAACGTCGTTTTCGACCTGACCGTCGCGGATCTGAATCGTGCGATAAGCGTGGGCGGCCACGTCGGCTTCGTGGGTGACCAGCACGATCGTGTTGCCGGCCTGATGCAATCGCTCGAAGAGCGCCATGATTTCAACGCCGGTCTTCGAGTCGAGGTTGCCGGTCGGCTCGTCGGCGAGCAGAATCGACGGATTGTTCACCAGCGCCCTCGCGATCGCGACGCGCTGGCGCTGACCACCGGACAGCTCATTCGGCCGGTGACTCATGCGGCTGCCGAGTTCCACTTTCTCCAGCGCCGCCTTGGCACGCTGCTCGCGGTCCTTTGACGACACGCCGGCGTACACCAGCGGCAGTTCCACGTTCTTGAGCGCCGTCGCCCGCGGCAGCAGATTGAAGGTCTGGAAGACGAACCCGATTTCCTCGTTCCTGATCCGCGCCAGCTCGTTGTCGTTCATCTGGCTCACCTGCTTGTTGTTCAGCAGGTACGAGCCCTTGCTCGGCGTGTCGAGGCAGCCGATCAGGTTCATCAGCGTCGACTTCCCCGACCCAGACGGACCCATGATCGCCACGTATTCACCGCGTTCGATCTGGATCGACACGCCCCGGAGCGCGTGAATCTCCTCCGAGCCCATCACGTAGGTTTTCCACAAGTCGACGGTCTCAATCAGCGCCATAACCGTTATTGATACGCAGCCCTTTCAGCCCAGGTTCCCCGTTGCCCTCTGCAATTTGCCTTTTGCCCTTTGCCCTTTGCCCTTTGCAGTTTGCAATTCCCCCTATCCTTCCTGGTCCTCGTATTGTGTCTTGAGACGAGCCACGACACCCGGATCGGCCAGGGTGGTCGTGTCGCCGAGCGCCTTGCCTTCAGCAATGTCCCGCAGCAAACGCCGCATGATCTTGCCGGACCGGGTCTTCGGCAGGTCAGCCGCAAAGAGGATGTCGTCCGGCCTGGCAATCGCGCCAATCTTCTTCGTGACGTGCTCTTTGAGCATATCGGCGTGCTCCTTCGAACCGTGGCGCCCCTCCTTGAGCGTCACGAAGGCGGCAATCGCCTGCCCCTTGATTTCGTGCGCCCGGCCGACGACGGCGGCTTCCGCCACGCTCGGGTGATCGACGAGCGCGCTCTCGACCTCCATCGTCCCGATCCGGTGGCCGGCGACGTTGATGACATCGTCGACACGCCCCAGCAGCCAGAAGTTGCCGTCGGCGTCGCGCTTCGCGCCGTCGCCGGTCACATAGACGCCCAGGCCCCATTTGTTCCAGTACTGGCGGACATAGCGATCGGGATCGCCGTAAATGCCTCGCAGCATCGAGGGCCAGGGACGGGTGAGCGCCAGCAGGCCGCCGCCCACTTCGACCTTGTCACCGCGCTCGTTGCGGATCTCCGCGGCGATGCCAGGAAAGGGATGCGTGGCCGAACCCGGGCGCGTCGTGGTGAGGCCGGGCAGCGGCGTGATCATGATCGCGCCGGTTTCCGTCTGCCACCACGTGTCGACGATCGGACACTTCTCGCCGCCGATCACTTTGTGGTACCAGACCCACGCCTCAGGATTGATCGGTTCCCCGACCGAGCCGATCAACCGCAGCGAAGACAGATCGTGCTTCTCCGGCCACTCGGTGCCCCAGCGCATGAAGGCGCGGATCGCGGTCGGCGCCGTGTAGAAGATGGTGACGCCGTACTTCGCAATCAGCGACCAGAAGCGATCCTTCTGCGGCCAGTCCGGCGCGCCTTCGTACATCACGACAGTGGCGCCGTTGGCGAGCGGACCGTATACGACGTAGCTGTGTCCGGTCACCCAGCCGATGTCGGCCGTGCACCAGTACACGTCGTCGTCCTTCATGTCGAAGACCAGTTTCGTCGTCGCGTAGGTGCCGGTGAGATAACCGCCGGTCGTGTGGACGATCCCCTTCGGCTTTCCGGTGGTCCCGGACGTGTAGAGGATGTAGAGCATGTCCTCGGCGTCCATCGGCTCGGCGGCGCAGTGCAGCGGCGCCGTCTGCATCAGCTCGTGGTACCAGCGATCACGCCCCGGGTTCATCGTGACCGCCGGCGCAGCGTGCGCGCCGGCGCTGCGGCGGACGACGATCACGTGTTCGATCGACGGCGTGCCTTCGACCGCCTCGTCGGCGACCTGCTTGAGCGGCACGATCTGACCGCGGCGGTACCCGCAGTCCGCGGTCATGAGCAGCTTGCACTGCGAGTCGTTGATGCGGTCGCGCAGCGACTCGGCGCTGAATCCGCCGAAGACCACGCTGTGCACCGCGCCAATCCGCGCGCACGCGAGCATCGCGATAGCCAGCTCGGGAATGAGCGGCAGATACAGCGACACCCGATCGCCTTTGCGGATGCCCAGCGACTTCAGCACGTTCGCGCACTGCGACACTTCGCGGAGCAGATCGTGGTAGGTCAGCGTACGGGTGTCGCCCGGTTCACCCTCCCAGATGATCGCCGCCTTGTTCCGCCGCCAGTTTCTCGTGTGCCGGTCGACGCAATTGACGCTGGCGTTGATCTGTCCGCCGACGAACCAGCGCGCGTGGGGCGGATTCCAGTCGAGCACCTGGTGCCACGGCTGAGACCACTCGAGTTCATCCGCGAAGCGCGCCCAGTGCGCTTCGGGATCGCGCTCGGCGGCGGCGTAGATACCGGCATCGTGAGCATTGGCCTTCGCGCGAAAGGCCGCGGATGGAGGAAACGCGCGATCTTCTCTCAGGAGGTCGCTGAATTCGGCACCTTTGTGATCGGCCATGACGGCCGATCTTACTCCGCGCGGACAACGGTAGGGACAGGCTTTAGCCTGTCCGCCACACGTCAGAACGCGAATTGCGCGTAGACGGCCGCCGCCGCGCCGGCCGCGAGCACGGCGGCGACGACAACCGTCGCCACGACCGCGCCGAGCGAGACACGGCTTCGTAACAATTGGCCGACGCTGACCCGCGGCAGCGCGTGCCGCAGCGTGACCCGCTCATTCAAGCCGCTCAGTTCGGGCGTCGCCAGCGTCCTGGCAAACTCCGCCGATCCGACCAGCACGATCTCCAGCAGCGGCTGGCCGTCGGCCTGTAGCGTCGCCAGGAACCGCACGTAATCGAGCACCGGTCCGGCATCGTCCACGCCTTCGAGAATCAGCAGCGCGCGGGCCTTGATCGGCACCAGGCTCACCAGGAAGCGGTGCAGCGCCTCGGCGAGATGTTGCAGACCGACGCCGGCACGCTGCCGGCTGCGCATCTCGTCGTCGGACACGACGCCGAAATCTCGCAGCAGGCGCTCCACGAGATCCTCGTCACAGAAGACTGGTGCGACGACGTGGGAGACGAACGTGTTCGGCGCGCTGGCCCGGCGCAAGCTTTCACAAAACCGCGCCCGAATCAGCTCGTCGCCGCCCGTCGCCACGACGAGCGCGCGGCCTCCTGCGAGGGCCTGTTGCACCGGCTGGACGTTCACGAGTCAGAGGTCGGCCCGCCACCGCGGACCTTGAGGGTTCGGAGGCCGGCTTCTGGACGGACCTCGCGGGTGGAAGCGCCAGGTTAGGCAGAGCGCGGCAATCTAGGCCATCGGCTGACCGGTCTGCGGCTGCACACGTTTGCTGAAGATGACCGCGCCGAGCAGGCCGCCGAGCGTCGAAAAAATCGAGGCGCCGAACAGAAAGAACGCGAATCCGATCACGCGAACCACGGCTCGCGCAACGAGCGAGGTTTCGCCCTGCTGGCGGCCGAAACGCTCGACCATCTCGCGCATCTCAGGCGACGCCGCAGGGTTCATCTCGAACATACGCTCCATCCACGCGTCGCGAAGCCGTTCCATCATCGGACCAGCGACCAGGTCGACCGGGATGCTGACGACGAAGTACACCGCCGCCGCCGCCACGCCGGCCATCAAACCCACCAGTGCTCCGTCAGTGGGCGTGATCGGGTTCGACGAATTCTGTTGCGCGAAATAGGCGGCAAGGAGGCCGCCGGAGACGACCCACAGGCAGCAGCAGACGTTCGCGGCGCTGATGAACGGCAGCGCCGAGAGAACGCCCGCGAATACGCCGCCGATCAGGGCCGGCTGAAGCAGCGAGGGTTTGGCACTCATGGCGCGAAGCGGACGGGCGAGCGGTCGCTAGTCGTAATATTCGCGGCCAAGGTGGGTGATCAACTCCTCACCTTTGAGGTACCGCAGGGTGTTCTTCAGCTTCATCAGCTGAATGAACAGGTCGTGCTCCGGATAGACCTCGGGCGCGTGCATCGGCGCCTTGAAATAGAACGACAGCCACTCCTGGATGCCGTACATGCCGGCGCGTTTCGCGAGATCGAGGAACAGCGCCGAGTCGAGGACAATCGGCGCCGCGAGGATCGAATCGCGGCAAAGGATATTGATCTTCAGCTGCATCGGGTAGCCGAGCCAGCCGACGATGTCGATGTTGTCCC
>CAZOAZ010000103.1:0-11481 GCA_964577955.1 uncultured Bifidobacterium sp.
GAAGATACGGAATCTCGTTGCCTTCGACGACGCCCATGCCCGGTGGCACCGCGCCGACCGCGCCGAGCGCGAGCACCGCCGCCGCGGGCACGGGACCGTACGGGCCCGGGCGAAGGGCCATCGCCGGCCGTGCGACATGGGTTTGGATGTCGTAGTTCGCCGTGTTGAGCGCTTGCCAAATCCCGTTGAGGTCCGGATGACCGTCGGCCAGCCGCGGCGCGCGATAGGCTGCCGTCTGCTGACCGCTCAGAGGCAACGCCCAGAGCATCACCATCGCCGTTGCCGCAGCTGCCGTGGCAGCCGAAACCATCGTCCGCAAGCCGTGCCGCATTTCGCCTCCGAGCGACGACTATTACGGCGGCGGCTTCTTCAGTCAAGCATTCTGGGACGTGACGCTTCGTCCCTCCTCGCGCCACGACGACGTGTTCGACGTTACGATACGCTGACTCTTTGCCCTGTCGCGGACACGTTGGAGGAGGCGATATGACGCGTGTGACGCTCTTCGTCGTTGGTCTTGCGCTCCTGCCCTCAGTGGCGGCGCCTCAGGCCCTCCCGCCGATTTCATCGCTGCGGGTCAGCTACAACACGCGGAAAACGGTCGTCAAACCCGAAGGCGCACTCAAGCAGCAGATCGATGAGATCGATCGGCAGATCGCTGAAGCGAACCGGCTCGGCCGCGTCGGCGAGGTTCGCCGCCTCTACGCGAAAGGCCAGACCCTGCTGGCGGGCCGGGAATGGACCGACGCGCTGGACTTTGCCAACTCCATCGCGCTGCGAAGTGAGCGGGTGCTCGCGGATTCGGCCAAACCCTATGCGCTCCGCCTTGAACAGATCTATGCGCCGGCGATTGCGCTGGAGAAGCCGCTGACTGCGCACGCGATGCTGCGCAAGCGGCCGGCGGCCGGGCCGAACGCACCTCCGCCCGATGTCGTCAAGGATCTCGGCACGGTCGACGCCGTGTCACGAGACTTGCGCGAGAGCCCGCAGATGCTCGATCTCGACGTGGCCGGCGTGACCGACGGGAGCTACCAGATCGCCGTGGACGTCCTCGACGGTGCGCGTCAACTCGGCACCGCGACGCTGAACGTCCAATTCCGGAAAGGTCTTGACGCCGTCGTGGCCGAACTCGAAGCCGAGGCGGCGAAGGCGCCGGCCGACCTGCGCGCGGACATCCTCTTTCCGGTCGAACGCATGCGCAACGTGAACCGGGGCCGGCTCGAGCTGAGGACCTTTGACCCCGACCGGGATTTCGCCGCCGCGCAGGCGGTGGCAGCGGCCGTGAAACGCGGCCAGAACCCGTTCGCCACCAAGACCGGCGACTTCAAGCGCCACTACGTCCTCGAATCGGCGGCAGAGATCATGCCGTACCGAATGTACGTACCGACCGCGTACAACGGTTCGCGGGCGTTTCCGCTCATCATCGCGCTGCACGGTGTGACCCGGACCGAAGACTGGTTCTTCGACTCGAACGAGCGGTTGCTCACCCAGTTCGCCGAACAGCGCGGCTACATCGTGGCGTCACCGTTCGGCTATCGGACGGACGGCGGCTACGGATGGGGCGTGGGCGATGCGCCGGCCGACCCGGCGACGCGCCAGCTGCAAGGACGGAGCGAAGAAGACGTGATGCGGGTGCTCGCGCTCGCCAGGCAGACGTACAAGATCGACGAGAACCGCATCTATCTGGTCGGCCATTCGATGGGCGCGATTGGGACGTGGCGGATCGCGGCCAAGTACCCGGATATCTGGGCGGCGATTGCCCCGATCGCCGGCAACGGCGTACCGGCGACGCTCCAGCGCATCCAACGTGTGCCGGCCATTGTCGTCCACGGTGATGCCGACAACACGGTGAACGTGCAGGGATCGCGGGCGATGGTCGCGAGGGCCAAGGAGCTCGGCATGGAGGTCAAGTACATCGAAGTCAGTGGCGGCAGCCACGACGGTGTCGTTCAGCCGAACTACGGGGCGATCTTCGACTTCCTCGATACGCATCGCAAATCGGGAGCGCCATCGTCACCACGATAGCGACTCGTCCCACGCCTGCCCCTCTTGTCCCTGCAAGTTGGCGCCGGCCGCCCACTTGTGATGGTTGACCGCTCAGCGCACGGTATATTTCGCCGCCAAAGGTTCTCGATCCGAGGGGGGTGGTATGTCAGGTTCGGTGTTGCGATCAGGCTTTTTTGCGTTCGCGGTCGCGGGTCTCTTGATCGGATGGACGGCGGTACCTCGCACGCAGACACCCGCGGCCACGGCCGGAGGACCGCGCACGCCTGACGGGCATCCGGACCTTCAGGGCAATTACAACATCGCCACGCTGACCCCGATCGAGCGCCCCGACGGCGTCCCCCTCATCATCTCCGAGGAAGATGCCAAGCGGCTTGAACGGGGTGAGGCGCTCCGCGTTCAGCGTGGGGCCGAACCGAGCCCGGTCGATCGCGCCGCACCGACGACCGGCGGCAACGTCGGCGGTTACAACAATTTCTGGATCGACCGCGGCGACACGGTGATCACCATCAACGGGCAACGGCGCAGTTCGCTCATCATCGATCCAGCCGACGGCAAGGTGCCGCCGATCACGGCAGCCGCACGCGCGCGCAATGCGAGCCGGGCCGGGCAGGTGGCCCTCCCAACCGCCGATGCGCCCGAGAGCGCGGGAAACGCCGGGGCTGGCGCCTATGATGATCCCGAAACCCGTCCGCTCGGGGAACGCTGTCTGCTCGGGTTCGGTTCCACGTCGGGTCCGCCGACGATGCCCAACTACTTCTACAACAACCTCAAGCAGATTGTTCAGACCCAAGACCACATCATGATCCTGGTCGAGATGGTGCATGATGCACGCATCATTCGGATGAACCAGCCACACCTTCCGCCCACCGTCCGGAAGTGGATGGGCGACTCGGTCGGCCACTGGGAGGGCGACACGCTCGTCGTGGACACGACCAACTTCACCGACAAGACCCGCTTTCGGGGGTCCTCGATGAACCTGCACGTCGTCGAGCGCTTCTCGCGACTCAAAGACGGCAACCTGCTGTACAAGTTCACGATCGAGGATCCGGACACCTGGACCAAACCGTGGACCGGCGAATTTCCCTGGGTCGCGACCGACGACGCGATTTACGAGTACGCGTGCCATGAAGGCAATCACGCACTCGGTCACATCATGAGCGGCGCGCGCTACCAAGAGCTGCATCCCGAGAAAAAGCCCTAGGGGACCGGCGGGCTGATGTTCGAGACACCCGACGTTTCGGATCGTCGCCGTAACCTCCACAGGGAGGTGGCGGTCAGTCTCGGCTACACGCTGCTCCTCGCGCTCGCGGAGGCGACCAGCGTTTCGGCGCGGTTGCAGGCCGGCGGGAGCACGGCGACCTGGCTCAGGACGCTCATGATGATGTTGCCGTCATGGCTCCTGATCACGGCCGTGGCGCCGCTGATTGCGGCGCTCGCCCGCCAGTTTTCGTTCGAGCGCCACAACTGGAAACTCAGCGCGCTCGTGCACGGCACGCTGAGCGTGACGATCACCGTGGCCCATCTTGCCGCGACCAGCGCCACCTACATCATCGTCAGCGAGCCGGCGACCTGGGAACGTTTTTCACGACTTTTCGCCCGGCATTTCCGCGCGCTCTGCCTGACCGACATCTTCGCCTACTGGGCGATCATCGGCATCTACCTGACGATTCGCTATTCGAATCTTCGCACCAGCCTGGTCGAGGCGCGGCTGGCCCTGGCCGAGGCGCGACTGACCGCGCTGCGCACGCAGCTGAATCCGCACTTCCTGTTCAACACGCTTCACGCCATCTCGGTGCTGGCGCTCAAGGGGGAACACGCGGCGCTGGCGGACATGCTGGGCCGGCTGAGCGAACTGCTGCGCGCGGCGCTCGACGAGAAAGCTCAGGAAGTGCCGCTTTCAGCGGAAATGAACTTCGTCGATCACTACATGGCGTTGCAGCAGATGCGATTTTCCGATCGCTTGCAGATGCAGAAGGCCATTGCCGAGGACACGCTGTCCGGGCTCGTCCCGCCGATGATCCTCCAGCCAATCATCGAAAACGCGATCAAACACGGCGTGGATGCCGATCGCGGCGCCAGTCGCGTCGATGTCAGCGCGACGCGGGAGGGCGGCGACCTCGTGCTCGAAGTCCGCGACACCGGACCCGGATTTCCAGACGGCATGCGACGCGTCGGAATCGGGCTGGCCAACACGAAAGCCCGGCTCGAACAGTTGTACGGCGCCAGGCACCGCTTCGAGTTTGGACGCTCGTCCGCCGGCGGAGCGCTGGTGCGGATCGTCATCCCCTTCCATGGGAGCGCCGCGTAGCCCATGCCGGCAGGAACCAAAATCAAGGCGTTCGTCGTCGATGACGAGGAACTCGCCAGGGACGCCATCCGCCTGCGCCTTCGCAACGAAACCGATATCGAAATCGTTGGCGAAGCGGCGGACGGCCGGGACGCGGTTCGCCTGATCACGAAACTCCGCCCCGACCTGCTCTTTCTGGACATCCAGATGCGGCAGATGAACGGCTTCGAAGTGGTCGAGCGCGTCGCGGAGACGCACCTCCCGATCGTCGTGTTCGTCACCGCCTACGATCAGTACGCGCTGCGCGCGTTCGAAGCCCACGCCCTGGACTATCTCCTCAAGCCGTTCACTTCCAGCCGGTTCGAGTCAGCGCTGAATCGAGCGCGTCTCGAAGTGGCGAAGGCGAATGACGGTGACAGCCAGATCCGGCTCCTGTCGCTCCTGACGGAGCGACTGCGCGTGCGCGATCAAGGGGCCGCGGCGAACCCGGATGTTCAGCCGTATCTGTCCCGGTTGACGGTCAGACACAATTCACGCAT
Source organism: uncultured Bifidobacterium sp. (assembly GCA_964577955.1). Taxonomy (GTDB): domain Bacteria; phylum Acidobacteriota; class Vicinamibacteria; order Vicinamibacterales; family CAVVIG01; genus CADEEX01. The sequence goes on from CAZOAZ010000103.1 coordinate 4,831, forward strand.
CGCCCTGGTCAAAACCGACGATATTGATTGGATCGAATCGTCGGCCAATTACGCGTGTCTGCATGTCCGCGGTGAGACGCCGTTCGCCGTGCGCATGACGATGGCTGAACTCGAGCGGCAGCTGGATCCGGCGCGGTTCGCGCGCATTCATCGCTCGTCGATCGTGCAAATCGATCGCATCAAGGACATCGTCCCGGTCTGGCACGGCGACTTCAACGTCACACTGCACGATGGAACGGTCCTTCGGCTGACGCGCAACTATCGATCGCGGCTGCTTGGCCGGCGCTCCAGCTGAACCAGCCGTTCGGCGCCCGCGGCGCACCGATCTCCTCGGGCACTCGATGGGTGATTAGAAGGGGGCGCTCGCGACGATGGAGCGCGCAATGCGCATCCCCATATCGAGCAGGTCGCTGCTCAGCTCGAACCAGGCACCGGCACCGGCGGCCAGGAGCGCGGCGACGTACAACCAGGCGCTGGCGCGAAGCACCGAAAGCGACACGGAGGGAGCGTCCATAGCCAACCTCGCTCATGCTGCGCCTTGAGAGGCGCGGTCCGTCGCCGTAAGCGAGGGATGTGTATCACATTCAGGGGGCGATTGCAGCAGAAAAGGTCCGGCTAAAGCCGGACCCTACACCGGGCCAAGAGCTATTCGCGATTCAACCCCAACGCGCGCATGCGCTTGTGGAGCGCCGTGCGCTCGGCGCCGAGGATGCGCGCCGCGGCGGACACGTTCCAGTCTGTCTGCTCGAGCGCTTCTTTGATCCGTTCGCGTTCGGCGCTGTCCCGAACATCCTGCAGTCCGCCTGATCGGCGGCCCACCGCCGGCTGACGAATCTCGAGCGGAATCGACTCCGCGGTGATCCGCTCACCGGACGTCCACGGTCAACGTCCAGGGTTCGCGCGCGATGGTGGCGAAGGCCAAGGAACTTGGTATGGAGGTGAAGTACATCGAAGTGCCAGGCGGCAGCCACGACGGCCTCGTCGAACCGAACTACGGCGCCATCTTCGACTTCCTCAACGCGCAAGTGGGACACGCGGCGACGCAACCCTGAGGATCGAACGTGGCAAGTGACACGAGTCGCGCATCCGCTTGGATTTGCGTGGAGCCGGTTCTGATCCGCACCGCCGCTTTCCATCCGGAGAAGGTCCAAGTTGCCAAGCACTCCCGGACCGATTGTCAAGTCCACTTGTCCGATCGTTCCCGACCGGACCGTGGACTTGTCCAGCGGTCCCGCCGGACGCACGCGGCAAGCAAGAGCGCGGCGAGTCCTCGGCCGAAGTCCTCGGGTATGTGCCGTGCACCTGCAGCGGCTGGGCGTGCAACGCATGCCGCCAGCGGCCGATTTGACCAACGCAGCGTGATCGGTGCGACCTGAGCGCGTACCCGCTCAATGACCCCAGACGCCGCCTTCTCGGCGCGGCCTTGGAACATTCCGACCGAGCGTGGGCACGGAGCGCGCACGCAAGACTGCAGCACACGATCGCCAATGTGCAGGATGTGAGCGAGTTCATGCCGCGACGATCGCCCCCGCCCACTGATTTCGGCTGCCGAGATGAGGGTGAGTATCGATTCGGCGGATGAGCCACACGTTCTGATAAAACGTGCAAGATGCTTTGTGTCGACTCTCGCTTATGGCTGAGTCATATATGGTGACAGTGGAGCCTGCGCAGAGACGATGGCGTAGGACAAGCACCGATGTCAGGGAAGCCATGCGACCAGTATGATGTTCCAGGGCAAAACGGCGCCTCCGTCTCGACTTGTGGTCGCCGGCCACCGTGAACGGTGCCCGGTCGTTCGCACGGAAGGCGTGCACAGGTACGGTGCTTGCGTTGCCGACAACGACCTTCACCTCATCGCATTTAATCAACGTCACTCCGTCCGGTGCGTTCTCCGTGTCCTTTTCCGGGAGCGACTCAGACAGCGCGAGCGGCGTCGAAGCCAGCGCGAGTTCGGCCGCCGGTCCATCGTCGCTCAGTAAGACCGCCCAGGTGAATTTCAGCAACCACGCGGAGCCGATACCAACTACGGCATTCATTTCTTCAGTTCAGATCCAGATGGCGGCGTCTGCATCGGCGCACGCGACCTGTACAGTGGGCAGCACGTCGCCGGCAGGCAATGGCAACAATTCCACCGCATCCGTGGTAGTCGAAGTGTCTCCCGTCGTTGGCAGCGATCCCGGCACTCCCTACGCATCCGCCAGTGTTTCCGATGCCGGCACCGGGGCTCCCGGAACAACGACCGCATCAGCGGTTGTGGGATCAGTCACGCTTCATTCCAACGTCGATTTCAGAACGGACCCGAGCTACGGGGCACCTATTTCGTACGACGAGTTTGTATCGTTGTTTACGGACGTTGGAATTGCTGGGTCGGGTTCTTCGAGTGCCGGGGGTAATACGGACAGCGGAAGCGGGTCCGTATCGTCGAGCTGCGATGTGAGCTATAGCATCACGAGCGGATGGCAGATGGTCGTTACCTGGTCGCTCTGTAGAGTGATGTCTGTCAGCTTTTCACATGGCCGAAACGTACGTCTCGACAATAATTCCGGTGACTACAAGCCACCGCACTGGAGAACGGATTGACGCATCAGTCATCTGAGGCTGATTCGACTACGGCCATTGCACGCGGCGATTCTGCTGCGCATGTCAACTGCCAGTTGCGCGAGGAGCTGAGTTATGTCCATTAGCGCCGAGTCGGTGAGCGGCGCGCCGATAGGAGCGCAGGGGCGAGAAGCCTCAGACCTCAACGGACGCGGTTACCCCTATTTGATCCAGGCGAACGTGGCTCTCAGAATCGCGAATGTCCAGGTCGATGTCGTCGGCGACATTACAGGTGATGGGCCAAAGGTCCGCGGCACTCAGTCCGATGGGTTCGCACTCGGGCCGACGACGCTCTCACACGTCGGCGGCGTTCGCTATGAAGCAAACAACATCGATGTCACGCCGGAGTTTCCGGCCAATCTGACAGCTTTTTACGATACGTTTGACATCGAGTGGGAAGTCTCCCGAGATGGAATGACATGGGAGTACGCCGGGACCAGCAGCAACCCGATCTACGTATGCTTGGCGAATCCAAATGCCTCACCGGCGAGCGGGCTAACCGTGTTCCGCACACTTGTGCACCTTGCCTGCTCGAATCCTGGCGCAACTGACGCGGATACAGCGGTCGCGCGCACATGGTCGCTGCTCTCAGGGCTAGTCGCGCGAACCTGGGATCTGACCACGCCTCTCTACTACTACCGAACGGCAAGTACGTTCAGCGCAAATGGCGTCGACATCGCCGCGTTGTTGCGAGACGGTACTGGTCAATGTCTCTCTTGGGCACACCTGCTTCAGGACGCCTGGACGCTCAATGGAATCGGCGTCAACTCAGATTCGAATGGCTGCTCTTATTACACGATCGCAACATGCACGCTTACCGGCGATTCATACTTCTGGGTCAAGACGTGGAGTTCGCTGCCAACATCTGACGACTGGTTCTATTTCGAGAGTACGTCATTCGATATGATTCCGTACCCTTCAGACGGACAGTATGGTCACTATGACGATGGGGGCGGATCTACCTTTAAGAACGAACATACGGTGCCAGGTCAGAACTCAGGATCCGGCGCTCCTTCGCAGAAGGTGTTCAGCAATCATCAGTTTGTCAAATACAAATCGTTATCTGGTATCTCGACATACTTCGATCCGTCGTACGGCGTGACCTATGCCTCAGCGTCGGATTTTCAAGCGGTCGCCGTCTCAGGTTTCGGAAATGTCATCGAAGGGGTGCCACCCATCAGCCCCACCAAAATGAGATTACGCTTCAAGCCGTTGACTGCCTCAGTGATCGTTGCGTTCAATCACTAGCCATTCAACTCTGGCAAATGAGTTGCTGACATGAATATCGCAACGGCACAAACGATGGCAGCACTCGCGTGCTTCTTTGCCCTTGTCCAGGAGTTGGATTCAATGCAACGTCAGCCGACCAAATCATGGTCCGAGCTCTCATCACTCGATTCGTGGCAAGAGGGTCCAGTACAGCTCGTTGGACTAGGCACGGCAGGAACAGCATCCAAGCCGGAGGCGGTAAGAGCAATAACTGTAGTGCTCGAGTCGTCGTTGGCGCCGCGACAGTTTGGTATCGTCGCGATCTCCGACCCAAAAACCAACGACACCTACGTCATGAATGGTGGTCAATTCTATGTGTCGACACCGAGTAGCATCATCGCCAGTTGGCTGGTGGTGGGAACACTCAATTTCTCGACGCCATATCTGAAGCTTCCCGCCAGCGCAGGCGGCGTTCCTGCGGCGATCGCTCGCTTCTGCCGCGAGTTCACACCGGAGCGAGTTGCTGAAGAATCGCAACGATACGATTCGATCCGCTTGTCAGCCGTCGCACCACGGGACTTCTTTGAACGAGGCTCCCAATTGGTGGCGGCCGAGCTCGTCAGCCTTCAGGCTGAAAATGGCACGTTGCGGATTGAACTTCGCAGTCATGCAGGTACGCTCGGTGAGTTCTGGATCGATGTGGAGAGGCGCGCTGTGCTCAAGAGCACGTTTGACGGACGCGAGTATCGATAACGGCTTTCCCCTCGCTGGCGTCAGGGAGGTAACGGCGATGAGCAGCAATCCACGCTTCTTTGACCGAGTGCTCGAGACATCTACCACCACGGGCACAGGGGCGTATACGCTCGCAGGTGTAATTGCTGGCTACCAGGGATTCTCCGTGGTTGGGGACGGAATGAGCTGCTATTACACGGCTGTCGACGTCGACCCGGATGGAACGCCGGCCGGCGACTGGGAAGTGGGGCTCGGGACCTACACGGCATCAGGAACTACGCTCAGCCGCGATGCGATTCAAGCATCGAGCAATAGCGGCGCCGCTGTGAGCTGGTCGGCCGGCACGCGCCGCGTGTTCCTGGTCGTGCCGGCGGCGTACTTTCGCGGCGGCTCATACACATCAACCGCGACCGGATCTGTCAACGATCTCGATTTTGGCACTGCCACTGTCATCCGCATGAACAACAGTTCTGCCGCCACGATTCAGGGCCTAAAAGCCGGGACCGATGCGCAGATGGTCACGATCCAGTCGGTCGGCGCCGGCAACGTCTTCTTTGCGCATCAAAACACCGGATCGAGCGCGGCGAATCGGCTTATCAACGTCGTCACATGGACGAAGACAGCACTGGCGGCTGGCAAGGGTTCCATGACCTATCAGTACGATGCGACGACGGCTCGGTGGCGTCAGGTCAGCCACGACCAGGGCGCTGGGCTTGAGCAGATTCAGTGGACGATGGCCCTGAGTTGAGCGTTGGCTCGCCCGACGATGTGCACTCGCTGCGTGATGCGTGCCGATCACCGACAGGAGGCAATAGATGATCATTCTTGATGCGACAACGAAGTCACTGGAAGTCGTTCTGTCAGGAGCGGTGGCGACGAACCAGTTGCCGTTCACAGCCGGTTACGCCGATATGGTCGTGAATCCATCGTTCCTCGAGAACGACGGCCAGACCAGCAACACGAGCGCGGTTACCGTGGTCGCCGCACCCGCCTCTGATGTACAGCGAGTTGTCAAGCAATTGTCGATTGTCAACGCCGATACTACTGCTGCAACGATCACGATCCGTTTGAACAACAGCGGCACATTTCGAAAGATCTTCGTGGCGACGCTGGCCGTCGGCGACAACCTGGCGTATACCACAGACGGCGAGTTCCGGGTATATGACGCCAATGGCAACCAGAAAGTCAGCGTGCTGCCGCTGCCGCTCGCCATTGCCAACGGCGGTACGGGCGTGGCCTCACTTACGCCTGCCAGCTACACTCCGACGCTCACCAACATCACCATCGGCAACGGATCAGTATCGGCATCGTATCTCCAGATGGGCAAGGTTGTGTATTGGCAAGCTCTCATCACGTTCGGTTCGACAACCTCCCTCGGAGCCCTCCCGAGAATCAGCGTTCCTGTCGCCGCATCGGTAAGCAGCTACGGTCCAGTGATGAGCACGCACAGCTACGCCGTCGACGCTTCGAGCGGATCCTCCTATTACATGGACGTCGTTGGCACGAGTACAACGGACGTGCTATTGGTAACGTTCGGATCCACGTCGGCACTCTCAGGGAATCAGCCGATCAGCAACACGGTTCCGTTCACCTGGGCCACCAGCGATACGATTCAGGTTGGAGGTGTGTACTTTGCCGCGTGACGGCGGAGATTCGCGGTTCTCGCTCGACACGGTCGGCGCCCAGGCGTGAGCATGGGGACTGAGAACGACAAGCAACAAAGCGGGAACGTTGTGCAACAACCGCGTCAATTACCAACCGTAGCGGCTTTCGGCGCTCCCTTTCCGCTCGGCACAGAACCGACTCGCCAACACCAAGAGGATGGTAACAGCTTCTGGGGGCCAGCCGCTGGACTTCCGATGAAACGCAACCGCTGCCCCGCCCTCTTCCGCCTTTCGCGGATCATACACAAGTAGGTAGTTCCGCGCACTTCTTGGCCGTCCCCGCAGACTTCATCGCAAAGGGCAACGCGAGCGTGCAGCTCCTGGTCGGCTGCCGCCACTGAACATGGTCGAAGGGCCGGACGCCACCGTCAATCTCGGTTCAAGCCCAGGGCCCGCATGCGCTTGTGGAGCGCCGTGCGCTCGGCGCCGAGGATGCGCGCCGCGGCGG
>CAZOAZ010000104.1:0-11187 GCA_964577955.1 uncultured Bifidobacterium sp.
GAGGTCTGCTCGGCGGGCAGCCGGATTCTGGTGCAGCGGCCGATCTACGCCAAGTTCGTCGAGGCGATGGTGGCCAAGGCGAAGACCATCCGGCTCGGTCCCGGCATCGACCGCGAGAGCCAGATGGGGCCGCTCATCACCGAGGAACACCGCGCGCGGGTTCGCAACTACCAGGAGATCGGCAAGCGTGAAGCGAAGCTGGTGCTCGGCGGCGGCGTGCCGAAGGACAAACAGCTCGCCCGCGGGTTCTTCGTGGAGCCGACGATCTTCGCCGACGTCGACAACGCCGCGCGGATTTCACGCGAGGAGATCTTCGGTCCGGTCGCGTGCGTGATGCCGTTCGACGATGAGGAGGAGGCGATCCGGATCGCCAACGACACGGAGTACGGGCTGGCGGCGGCGGTCTGGTCCCGCGACGTCTTTCGGGTCATGCGCGCCGCCAAGAAACTCCGCGCCGGCGTCGTCTGGATCAACCAGACGCAGGCCAGCCCGATCGAAGCGCCGTGGGGCGGCTACAAGAAGAGCGGATTCGGCAGAGAGCTGGGACGCTGGGGACTCGACGAGTACCTGCAGACCAAGTCCGTTTACATCAATCTCGACGAGCAAACCTTCAAATGGTATTAGCGCCTACGAAACGCTTTCACAACGAGCCCGCAGAGACCGCAGAAACGATTGTTCTGGTTCAATCGCGGAATGAGTGACTTCGGGTCGTCGTTCGCGTACCTGGGGATCTTCATCGCGGCGATCCTTGAAGGTGAAGTCGTGTTCATCGCCGCCAGCATCGCGGCGGCGGCCGGCACGCTCAATCCCTGGGCGGTGTGGATTGCGGGAGCGCTCGGCGGATCGACCGGCGACCAGTTCTACTTCTACGCGTTTCGCGGACCGCTCGGTCCGTGGCTTGATCGCTTTCCGCGCATCGCTCGCCGTCGCAAGGCCATTGCGCGTTTGGTTCGCCGCTACCAGTTTCCGTTGACGGCGTCGTGCCGGTTTCTCCCCGGCCTGCGCATTGCGATTCCCGCCGCTTGCGCCTCTGCGTCAGTGCCGCCACTCTTCTTCAGCACCGTCAATCTCATCAGCGCGTTCATCTGGGCCGCAGCGATTCTCGGCCTGATTACGTGGGCCGGCTCCAACGCTGAAGCAAGTCTTGGCGTCGCCAGGAATTGGGCCCTCGGCGTGTCCGCAGCGATCGTGCTCTTGGCCTTCCTCGCGCTTGGAAGAATCACGCTCGGCGCCGACGATGAGAGCGCCAACCTGTGAGCATAGATCTCTGCGGGTTCTGCGAGCTCGTTGTGAAGCTTTTGTTGTATGTGCGCGGACAGGCTGAAGCCTGCCCTACCGACGAGAACGCTGAACCGCGCGCTTGACGGCGCCGGCGACGCGTTCGACTTGCGCGTCGGTCAACGAGGCGTAGACGGGAACCTGTACAGCCTGCGAGGCGCGTTCGGCGCCGGGGGCGGGCGCCGGGTTGAGATCGGCGAAGAGGTCGAGCGTCGAGCAGACGTCGACGTGCAGCGTTTCGATGTCGACGCCGCGGCGGATGCACTGCAGCACGAGGTCGTCGCGGTCCGGGACATACACGCAGTACTGGTAGTAGACGTGCGTGCGCCCTTCGGGGACGACCGGCGTCTGGACGCCCGGCGTGCCGGCGAGGACGCGATCGATCAGGCGCGCGTGGGTCTGGCTCGCGGTCGTCCACTGATCGAGGCGCGCCAAACCGGCGAGCCCGAGCGCTGCCTGCACGTTCGGAAACCGTTCCGTGTACGAATCCGGCAGCGGATCCAGCGGACGGATCTTCTCCCAGAGATACACGTCCGGATTCCAGTTGAGCCAGGACGATGCCCACAGGATCGGAAACGCCGACAGCGTGAAGACGAGCGGCTGGGTGAAGAACCGCTGCGCGCGGCCGATCTTGAAGCGGTTTCTGATCCGCGTCTCGTCCGGCCACTTCAACTGATCGACGGACGCCCGGACGCGCGTGGCCACCGCCTTGTCGCGGACGAGTGCCATCCCGCCGCCGTAGGCGTTGAGCGGCTTGAGCGTCTGAAAGCTGAAGAGCGCGCCCTCGCCGAACGTCCCCACCGGTCGGCCGCGATACGTCGCGCCGAGCGCGTGGGCACAGTCCTCGACGATCGCGAGGTTGTGCTTCTCGGCAATCGCGCAGATCCGGTCCATGTCGCAAGGCAGACCGTAGAGGTGCGTCGGCACGACCGCGCGCGTCTTCGACGTGATCGCGCGCTCGAGCGCATCGGGATCCATCGTGAACGTCGCCGGCTCGACGTCGACGAAGACGACCTTGAGCCCGGCGCGCCGCGCCAGTTCAGGAACGACCCAGAAGGTCAGCGAGGGAAGAATGATTTCTGCGTCGGGGGGAAACTGGAGCGCTTTGAGGATGTAGTAGAAGGCCATTCTCCCGTAGGAGGTGGCGATGGCCGTGCCCGCGCCCAGGTGGGCCTCGAAGGCCTGTTCGAACTCGGCGATTTGGGGGCCTTGAATCAGTTCTCCGCGAGCGGTGCAGCGGTCGATGATCTCCTGAGTTTCCGGTACGGCGCGAACGCCGTACCGGGAAATCGCTGTCAGCACGTCACAGGCCGGGAGAACTTTTCGATCTCGATGCGCGCCTGCCGGGCGAACACCCGCGTATCCCAACGCGTGAACAGCTTGCGGATCGGCGCGCTCTCGATGCCCAGCTGATTGGCGAGGAACGTCGGGCGGACGTAGAAGCGCGAGAAGGCCGCGCCGAGCAGGAACCGCAGCTCGGCGGGCGTGAGGTTCGGGTGATTGAACGTCGGCGTGAAGCCGTCGAACTTTTCCCAATCCTTTTCGAACACCAGTGGACTCATCTGCTTCCAGAGCGGCGTGCCGGGATACGGCGTCAGGATCTTGAACTGCGCAAATGTTGACCCGAGCGCGATCGAGTAGTCAATCGTCTGCGCGATCGAGCTCCAGGTGTCCTGCAGGAACCCGAACACATAGAACGCCGCGGTGATGATCCCCAGCTCGTGCGTGAAGTCGAGAATCGCCCGCTGATGCGCCGGCGGAATCGGGCGGCGCCCGGCCTTCTTGAGCGTGGCCGGGTCGAGCGACTCGACGCCGAAGCTCATCGCCCGCAGGCCGGCGCGATGGAGGTTGATGAGGAGCGCCTGATCGAGCCGGTCGAGCCGCGTCTCGCACTCGAAACGCACTTTCAGGCCGCGACTGAGGATTGCATCGGCGATGCCCATGGCCCGGTCGCGATCGTCGGTGAACAGCGGGTCGCGGAAGATGACGTACGGATTCTCGTAGTGCTCGCACAATTCGGCGAGCTCGTCGACGATGTTCTCGACGGTCCGTCCGCGATGGCCGGCCAGGATGCGGTGCGGACAGTACGTGCAGAATTCCGGGCAGCCGCGGCTGGCCATGACGGGGAAGCCGCCGCGCAGCGGACGCACCGTCCGGCCCCGCCCGCGTCCGCGCGTCGGGGGCATCCCGATCAGATCCCAACGCGGGAACGGCAGGGCGTCGAGGTCATTGATCTGCGCGCTGGTCTCGATCCCAGAGAGGGTCTGACCCTGAAAGAGGCGAATCGCCGCCTCTTCCGGTTCGCCGTTGAGGATGAAGTCCGCGTGATCGGCGAAGAGCTCGGGCATCTTCGACGCCGCGAGCCCGACGAATCCGACCCGGACGCCGCGCTGCCGCAGGCGATCGGCATAGGCGGTTTCGTGCTTGTAGTCGACGAGCGACGACAACACGAGCGCGACATCGCCGTCAACCGGCGCGTCCTCGCGTGTCCACGCCACCTCGTGTCCGTGTTTTGCCGCCAGCGCCGCGAGCGACGCCATCTGGACGGACGGAATCGAGTGCAGCCGTGCCTTGATGGTGCACACCCAATAGGCGACGCGCGAAAACGGTGTCAGCCGCGACCCATAGCCGCCGGCGACCGTGTCCTTGCTGACGAACCCGTGGGTGCCTTTCAAATCCGCTAATACGACCCGCATGATGCTCCCTTTCCGCGGTGCCCTTTCTGGGACCGGGCCAGCCATCGGACCAGCGAATCCGAGGATCCGCGGGACGGCTGGAAATCAACGCGTGTAACCAATTGCGTGGATGGCAAGTTCAGGTCGGCGGATTCACGGGCGGCGCTCGCGAGGCTGAGGATCGAGCGAATTCGACGGGCGAAGGGCCGCCGTGGACGGCAAGCTCCGAACCGTCCGCGTCGGGTCCACGCACGGAGCGCACGACCGTCGGCTCGCCGAGCGGTTTGCTGTCGCCTGAGGTGATCTGCGCCGCTGGACCTTGTCGATCTTCGTCTCGCGGTGCCGCGCTCGACCGCGGCTGCTCAATGGCGAGCCCGCGGGCGCGATGCGCCCGGCGCGCCCGGACGAACTTCCCGTGACCGCCGCGATTGAACCAGACCGAGACGCCCTTCCGGGCCGAGAACGTGCTGAGGTCCAGGTCGCCGTCGTGGTCGATATCCACCGCCACGACCGCCAGGATCCGGTCCGCGATGGACAGGACCTGCGCCTCGAGGCCCGACACGCGCACGAGCAGGCTCGTCTCGGCCGCGGTTGGCGCCGTGACTCGATCCGGGACACCATCGCCGTTGAAGTCAGCAACGACGGCCGCGTGCGTGGGAGCCGCGAAGATACACACGGCCACGGCAATCTGAGCTGCGAGCGACGCACGAGCTCGTCGAGCGGCGGTTTGGAAGGGCAAAGTGTTGGGGAGTTTTTACCACGGGCGGGGCTGACGGTAAACGAGGAAGACTGTAAAGTCGTAGGCCCCTATCTTTGGTAATAGATAGCGGTACAACAACTTACGGACTATCGTTCGCCCCACTTCAGCTTGGTCCGAAGGACCTCGAAGTAGCTGCGAAGAGAGGGTTTGATGAGCCGCATCGGCCGCGGCGCGCGCGTCACCGTCAGCTCATCCCCGGATTCGAGCTGGTAGCCGGCCTGCCCATCAAAGGTGACGAACACTTCATCACGGTCCTGCATGTTCGGCTGGACGCGGACGGGCAGTGTCGCCGGGATCACAATGGGCCGGTTGGTCAGCGTGTGCGGCGCGATCGGTGTCAGCAGCAGCGCGTCAACCGATGGCTGGACGATCGGCCCACCGGCGGACAGGTTGTAGGCGGTCGAGCCGGTTGGGGTGGCGATGATCAACCCGTCGGCTTTGACCCGGGTTACAAATTCGTCGCCGACGCTGACCGAGAGGTCGATCATCCGCGACCGCGCGGTCTTGGTGACGACGGCATCGTTGACCGCGATTGAGCGGGCGAAGACGTCGCCCTTCCGCATGGTTGTCGCGGCCAGCATCAATCGCTCTTCGACCTGCGCGCGGCCGTTCAGCGCCGCTTCAAGCGATCGGTACAGCTCGGGCAGGGTGACTTCGGTGAGGAAGCCCAGGCTGCCGAAGTTGACGCCCAGAATCGGTGTCGGCGCGCCCACTTCGCCGATGCAATCGGCCATCGAGAGGAGCGTCCCGTCGCCGCCGAGCACGACGACCATGTCGACCTCGCGTGCCAGCTGCGGCCGCGGCAGCACGTGTCGCGCCGGGTTGGGCGGCATCAGCCCCGAGGTTTCGTCTTCGTACACCGCGGTCACGTGGCGCGCGGCCAGCCACTCGCCGATCTCGAGCAGATGCGGCATGGCCGCCGTCAGACGGGATTTGGCGACGATTCCGACGCGGGACACGGGACCCAGGGGCAGGAGCGACATGCGGCTGACGATAGTAGCAAACCGCACCTCCGGTCGCACTTCGCACTTCGTACCTCGCACCTCTGGCGGCGCCAATTTACGCGCGCCGCAGATGTAAGAAAAATTCGCGGTTGCCGGTGGCGCCGGTGATGGGCGAGGGCGTCATCGCGATGCGTGTGAAGCCGGCGGCGCGGGCGTCCTCGGTGACGCGTGCGATCACTTCGTCGTGCACGCGCGGGTCGGTGACGAGTCCGCCCTTGCCGACCTGCTCGCGGCCGGCCTCGAACTGCGGCTTCACCAGCGCGACGATGTCGGCGGCCGGGGCGAGGAGTGGCGGCAGAGCGGGGAAGAGATGCTTGAGCGAGATGAAGGCGACGTCGATCACGACGAGATCCACGATGTGCGGCACATCTGCCGCGGCGAGGTGGCGCGCGTTGATCCCTTCGCGCACGATGACGCGCGGATCGGTGCGCAGCTTCCAGTCCAGTTGTCCGTGCCCAACGTCGACGGCGACGACATCGCGCGCGCTGCGCTGGAGGAGCACGTCCGTGAATCCGCCGGTCGAGGCGCCGATGTCCAGCGCCCGGCGTCCAGCCGCGTCGATGCCAAACAGGTCGAGCGCGTGCGCGAGTTTGATCCCGCCGCGTCCGACGTACGGATGATCGGGCGTCGTCAGCTCGATGTGCGCGTCGCCCTTGAACGCCGCGCCCGCCTTGGTGGCCGGCTGCCCGTCCACCGTCACCGCGCCGGCCAGGATCAGCGCGCGGGCGCGCTCACGCGACGGTGCGAGCCCACGCTCGACGAGCAACAGATCAAGACGCGTTTTGGATGAGGCCACGTCGAGTTTCAGAACCCCAGAACCCCAGAACCCAGAACCTTTCGAACCCTTCGAACCCTTCGAACCCTTCGAACCCTTCGAACCCTTCGAACCCTCCGAACCTAGTTCTTGCGCGCGATAACCCAGTCAGCCATCTGATTCAGCCAGCCGTCGTGGATTCCGGCGGCGTTGAGCGATGCACGGGCGCGTTCGGAGCACTCCGCGGCCATCTTCTTTGCGCCGTCGAGGCCGAAGCGCGACGGGTAGGTCGGCTTGTCGTGCGCCGCGTCCTTGCCGGCGGTCTTGCCGAGCTCGGTGGCGCTGCCTTCAACATCGAGGATGTCGTCGACGATCTGAAAGGCGAGCCCGACCTCAGTCGCCCAGGACGAGACCGCCTGGGTGACGGCGTCGTCGGCGCCGCCCATGATCGCGCCGGCCACGGCAGCCGCGCGAATCAGCGCGCCGGTCTTCCGCAGATGCATGTCCTGCAGCGCCGGACCGTCCAGCGTCAGGCGATGCGCGCTGACCTGTCCGGCCGCCTGGAGGTCGATGACCTGTCCGCCGACCATGCCGGTCGCGCCGGCCGCGGCCGCAATCGTCTGAAGCGCGGCCAGGCGGCGCGTCGCCAGATGCGGCGCGTGCGGCTCGCGCCCGAGGAGTGCGAACGCCTCGGCTTGCAGCGCATCGCCGGCGAGGATCGCGATGCCGTCGCCGTAGACCATGTGCAGCGTGGGCCGTCCGCGCCGCAGCGTGTCGTTGTCCATCGCCGGCAGATCGTCGTGGATCAGCGAATACGTGTGGATGAACTCCATCGCGCACGCGGCCGGCAGCGCGACATCAATCGCCTCGTCACCGGAAGCACTGACCGCATCCGCCGCGGCGAGCGTCAGCAGCGGCCGCAACCGTTTGCCGCCCGCCATCAGGCTGTAGCGCACGGCGTCGCTGATGAGCGGTGGACAGGCGGGCGGTCTGGGGAAGTACGCGTCGAGCGCATGCTCGATGCGCGCGCGGTGCTGATCGATGAACTGTTTGAAGGAACTCGCGCGCGCCACAGACGGTCAGCGCGTGTCGCGGTCGGAGGCCAGCGAGGCCGGGGCCGGCTTCAACTCACCGCGCTCGGTCAGGATTTCGATCCGCCGTTCGGCCTCTTCGAGACGGGCGTGACAGAAACGCGAGAGCTGCACGCCGCGCTCGTAGAGCGCTAGCGACTGCTCGAGCGCGAGGTCGCCTTCCTCGAGCTTCTTCACGATCGTTTCGAGTTCGGCGATGGCCGCCTCGAAGTCCTTGATTGATGTGTCCATGTAGATCACAAAGACATCAACCACAGAGAGCACAGAGCACACAGAGAAATCAACAAAAGTCCTTTTCTCTGTGTCCTCAGTGACCTCTGTGGTTTACACGTGACAGTTTACGCTTTCCGGCCGCGGACATCACAGTCCAGTTCCCCCGCGGCCAACGTGACGTGAATGCGGTCGCCGGGCTGAACGTCGCCGGCGTTGCGGAGCACGCGAGAGTGGTCGGCGTTCCAGGCGACGGCGTAGCCGCGGCCGAGGACGCCGAGCGGGCTGAGCGACTCGAGGCGCGCGGCGTTTTCGCGCAGCTGTCCGTGAGCGCGCTGCCGCCGCCGTTCGATCGCGCCTGACAGACGGCCGTCGACCGTCACGAGCCGCGTGCGAATGCCCGCCAGCCGGCGGCCGAGGTCGAAGGTCGCAAGCTGGCGCTCAATCGTCAGTAATCGCCGCGCGCGACCGCCGATGCGATCGCGCAACCCCTGATTCAGGCGATGCGTGAGCTCGGAGATGTCGCGGCCTCGCATCGCGAGCCGTCCGGGGATGCCGGCGAAGGCGGGCCGCGCCGTCAGGACGTGCACGCGGCGACTCAGGCGCTGGACGCGTCCATGCGCCGCGGCGCTGAGCCGTCCGGCGAGCCGATCGATCCGCGCGGCGAATTCGTCCTTGGCGGCGACGACGATCTCGGCCGCCGCGGACGGCGTCGGTGCGCGGCGATCGGCGACGAAGTCGGCGATCGTGACGTCGGACTCGTGACCGACGGCCGAGATGACCGGCACGGGAGAGGCGACAATCGCCCGCGCGACCACTTCCTCGTTGAACGCCCAGAGGTCCTCAATCGATCCGCCGCCGCGGCCGACGATGATCACGTCGACGCCGGGCACGCGGCCGATCGTCCGGAGGCCGCGCGCGATGTCGCTCGCCGCGCCTTCGCCCTGCACGCGCGCCGGGCGGATCACGACATGCGCGCTGCCGTGGCGGCGGCCGAGGACCTTCAGCATGTCGCGGATCGCCGCGCCCTCGAGCGAGGTGACGATGCCGATGCGTCGCGGCAGGGCAGGGAGCGGCCGTTTGCGCGCGGCATCGAAGAGTCCCTCGGCTTGCAGCCGGTTCTTGAGCTGTTCGAAGGCCAGCTGCAGCGCGCCGAGTCCCTGCGGCTCGAGGTGTTCGCAGAGCAGCTGATACTCGCCCTTCGGTTCGTAGACCGAGATCTTTCCGCGGGCGATCACCCGCAGGCCATCCGCCGGACGGAACTTCAGATAGCGCAGCGAGGAGCGGTACATGATGCCGCGGACCTGCGTGGCCTTGTCCTTGAGCGTGAAATAGAGATGTCCGGTTGCGCCCGCTTTGCAGTTGGAGATTTCGCCTTCGACCCAGATTTCGAAGAACTGCTCCTCGAGATGATCGCGAATCCGGATGGTGAGCTCGGTGACGGTCAGGATGCGGCGGGCGGGCGGGGCCGGCGGTTCGAGCTCAGGCTCGGGCTCTTCTTCGAACGGAAGATCGAAGAGATCGCTCATGCCGGACTGAGCCCCGTCAGCTCCGCGAGGCTGTAACTGATGCGCTCGATGTCGGCCGCGCGCCCGGTCTCCGGGTCGATCTCGATGAGGACGCCGTTCAGGCGTGGATTGCCAGTGGCGGTCTCGAAGCGCGCGGGCATGCCGGTCACGAACTTGCCGAGCGCCGCGCTGACCTCGACGCCGATGATTGAATCGTGCGGTCCGGTCATGCCGACATCGGTCAGATACGCCGTGCCTTGCGGAAGAATTCGTTCGTCGGCGGTCTGCACGTGGGTGTGCGTGCCGACGACGGCGGAGACCTTGCCGTCGAGATGCCAGCCCATCGCGATCTTCTCGGAAGTCGCTTCGGCGTGGAAGTCGACGAAGATGATGCGCGTCTTCGTGCGCAACTGTTCGACCTCGCGCGCCACGGCGGCAAACGGGTCGTCGAGCTGCTGCATGAACACGCGTCCCATCGCGTTGATGACGCCGACAGACTGGCCCGTCGCCGCGCGGGCGACGTAGCTGCCGTTGCCGGGCGCGCCGGCCGGATAGTTGAGCGGGCGGAGCAGTCGCGGCTCGATGCCGATGTAGTCGAGCGCTTCCTTACGATCCCAGATGTGATTGCCGGACGTCATCACGTCCACGCCCTGGTCCAGCAGTTCCTCGCCGATCTCGCGCGTGATGCCGAAGCCGGCAGCAGCATTTTCCGCGTTGGCGATCACGAGGTCGACGCTGTGCAGATCGCGCAACGCGGTGAGCCCTTTGCGAATCAGCTCGCGGCCCGGCTTGCCGACAATGTCGCCGATGAAAAGGAGGCGAATCACGCGACGGGCGCCGCGCCGCTGGTGACCGCAATCATGATCGTCCGGCTCCGGCGCTCGCTGATCTTCGGGAGGGACACGCGAAGTTCCCCGTTGTCCAGTGTCGCGCGGGCGTTGGCGGTGTCGCACGCCGTGTTCAGGCGGACGGTCCGTGCAAATCGCCCATAGCCGCGCTCGACGAGGTGAAAGCTCGACTCGCCGCGCGCCCGGCGCGGCGCCTTTTCCCCGGCAATGAGCACGGCGCGGTCCTTGATCGCGACGCGCACGGCCGCCGGATCCACGCCCGGAAGGTCCATGCTGAGTTCGACGGTGTGATCGGTCTCGAAAATATCGAGCGCCGGCGAACACTCGCCGGCGAGCGGCGGACGCCCGGTCTGGCGGCTCAGATCCTGAAAAATCCGGTTCAATTCGTCCTTGAATTCGCCGGTTTCTGAAGGAAGGACGACGGCCTGGACACGGGTCCGCATGCGGCATCATCGCACACCCCAACCGCCCCTGTCAGCCGCAACCCACGTAGACAGAGTGGGATAGAAGCCGAGCAATATATGAGTGCATTAGGCTAATAAAAAGTGCTTGATTGGCACTCATGTTATCCGTATACTGTCTCGCAGTCAGGCCACAGGGTCCGGCTCCAACGCGCGAAGCGGGAGGAAACAGTTCATGGCAAGCAAAGTCATCGGTATCGACCTCGGCACCACCAACTCGGTCGTCGCCGTCATGGAAGCCGGTCAGCCGGCCGTCATCGTCAATCAGGAAGGCGCCCGGACCACTCCGAGCGTCGTCGCGTTCACCAAGGACGGCGAGCGCTTGGTCGGCCAGGTGGCCAAGCGTCAAGCCGTCACCAACCCCGAGCACACCGTTTTCTCCATCAAGCGGTTCATGGGCCGGAAGTTCGACGAGGTGTCGAAGGAAGCGTCGCGCGTGCCGTATAAGGTCTCGCGCGCACAGAACGGCGACGCGTGGATCGAAGCGCGCGACAAGAAGGTCTCGCCGCCGGAAATCTCGGCGATGGTTCTGCAGAAGCTGAAGCAGGCCGCTGAGGACTATCTGGGCGAAAAGGTGAGCGACGCGGTGATCACCGTG
>CAZOAZ010000105.1:0-10516 GCA_964577955.1 uncultured Bifidobacterium sp.
GCGCGCCATCTCCTGCGCGCGAATCAGCATGCACTCGATCTCGGGATCGTCGATGCTCGGAAAGTAGGAGCGCGAGCTCACGGAAATGTTGAAGCCGGCGCGGCCGAACAGCTGCACCGTCGCGTCTTGCAGCGAACCCTTCGGGATCCCAAGCTTGAGTTTCATGCGTTCATCTCGATCGTCTTGAAAAAGCAGCTGCGCTCGCCGGTGTGGCAGACGTTGCCATCGCCTTCGCGCTTGACCTTCACCAGCACCGTGTCGTCGTCGCAGTCGGTGAGCAGCTCGAGGACCTGCAGCCGGTTGCCCGAGGTCTCGCCCTTCATCCACAGCTTGTTGCGGGTGCGGCTGAAGAAGGTGGCGTAGCCGCTCTTCTTGGTGAGCGCGAACGCTTCCTCGTTCATGAAGCCGACCATGAGCACTTCCGCGCTCTCGGCATCCTGGATGACTGCCGGAATCAGTCCATCGAGTTTCGTGAAATCCATAGTCTTTACCTGAAACAAAAAACCCCGCCGGGTGGCGGGGCTGCATGTCGTCTGGTTCGAACGTCGACCTAGATCACGCACAACTCCGCCCGCTCCGGAGAGCAGGATGGTGATGCACGTGGTGATGCCGTCCGAACATGACGGGCTAGAGTACTTGGAAGACTGTTGGGCTGTCAAACGCTATCAAGGGTTCGATAGGTTCGATAGGTTCGATAGGTTCGATAGGTTCGAAGGGTTCGATCGGTTCTAACGTGCGCAGTATAGTCAACGAATCGATGGCCGAAAGTCCTCAGCCGGTGTTCGTCGCGCGTGGATTGCGCAAGGTGTACGGCATGGGCGACGTGTCGGTGGAAGCCTTGCGCGGCGTCGACTTCGATCTTTTTCCCGGGGAGTTCGTCGTCCTGCTCGGACCGTCCGGGTCCGGTAAATCCACGCTCCTCAACATCCTTGGTGGCCTCGACGTGCCGACCTCGGGGTCGGTCATCTACAAGGACCACGACCTCACCGCCGCTTCGGAAGCCGAGCTGACCGATTACCGGCGGACGCATGTCGGGTTCGTGTTTCAGTTCTACAACCTGATTCCGAGCCTGACGGCGCGCGAGAATGTTGCCTTGGTGACTGAAATCGTATCGCGACCGATGTCGGCCGAAGAGGCGCTCGGGCTCGTGGGTCTCGGGCAGCGGCTCGATCATTTCCCGGCACAACTGTCCGGCGGCGAGCAGCAGCGCGTGGCCATCGCCCGCGCCATCGCCAAGCGTCCCGATGTGCTGTTGTGTGACGAGCCGACCGGCGCTCTCGACATCACCACCGGCCTGGTCGTGCTCGCGGCGCTCGAGCGGGTCAACCGCGAACTCGGAACGGCGACGGTGATCATCACCCACAACGCGGCGATCGCCGGGATCGCCGACCGCGTGGTCCGGCTCGCCGACGGCCGGATCGCCGCGATTGACGTCAACGCCCGCAAGGTCAGCGTGGGAGACCTCCGATGGTGAGGCTGCCGCGTCAGGTGCCGATCCTCGATCGCAAGCTGCTGCGCGACCTGTGGGAGATGAAGGGCCAGGCGCTCGCGGTGGCGGCGGTCGTCGCCGCTGGTGTGACGATGTTCGTGGCCTACCTCTCGAATTTCGACTCGCTGCGGCGGACCCGCGATACCTACTATGTGAGCGCCCGTTTTGCCGACGTGTTTGCGTCGCTCAAGCGCGCGCCAGACTCGTTGCTGCCGCGGATCGCCGCGATTCCGGGCGTGCAGTCGCTCGAGACGCGCGTGGTGGCGGAGGTGACCCTGGACGTCCCCGGCATGCAGGAGCCGGCCAGCGGACGGCTCGTGTCGCTGCCCGAGCGGGGTCGACCGCTGCAGAACGACGTTTACCTCAGGCGCGGCCGCTGGATTGACGGCGCCCACCCCGATGAAGTGCTGGCGAGCGAAATGTTCATGGAGGCCAACGGCCTCCAAGTCGGCGATTCTGTGGCGGCGATCATCAACGGCCGTCGTCGCCCGCTGACGGTGGTCGGGATCGCCTTGTCGCCCGAGTATGTCTATGCCATCCGGCCCGGGGATCTCTTTCCCGACCGCCGCCGGTTCGGGGTCTTCTGGATGGGCCGGGAGGCCCTGGCGGCGGCGTTCAACATGGAAGGCGGATTCAATGAGGTCTCCATTCGCCTCGCGCGCCAGGCGTCGTCGGCGGAGGTGGCCGACGAACTCGATCGGCTGATTCAGCCGTACGGCGGTCTTGGCTCGGTGCCGCAGTCGCTGCAGCCCTCGGCCTGGACGCTGGAGAACGAACTGACGCAGCTCCAGTCGTTCGGCTTCATCACGCCACTGATCTTTCTCAGCGTCGCGGCGTTCATCCTCAACGTGGCACTGACCCGCGCGCTGTCGCTGCAGCGCGCGCAGGTGGCGGCGCTCAAGGCACTCGGGTTCTCGAATCGCGAGATCGGCTGGCACTACGTCAAATGGGCCCTGACGATCGCCGCGGTGGGCGCGGTGGCCGGTGTCGGTTTCGGCGCCTGGCTGGGCTCCGCGATGGTCTCGCTCTACAACCAGTTCTTCCGGTTCCCGATGCTGGACTACCAGCTGTCGGTCGACGTCGCTGTCGAGTCCTTCCTCGGCAGCCTGGTTGTCGCGGCGCTCGGCGCGCAGTCCGCGGTCCGCCGCGCGGTTCGTATTCCACCCGCGGAAGCGATGCGCCCCGAGCCGCCGGCCCGGTATCGGACCAGCATCATCGAACGTCCGTGGGGTGTCCGCCTGCCGCTGGCGACGCGCATGATCGTCCGGAACATCGAGCGGCAGCCGGTGCGGACTCTGACCTCGATTGTCGGGATCGCGTTTGCCGTCGCCGTCCTCTTCGTCGGCATGTCGTTCATGGACGTCATGGACCTGCTGATCAACCACCAGTTCATGCAGTCGATGCGTCAGGACGCGACCGTCGTCTTCGTCGAGCCACGTTCGGCGGGCGCTGTGTACGCGGTCGCCCACCTGCCCGGCGTGATGGACGTCGAGGCGATGCGTGCGGTGCCGGTGCGATTCAGATCCGGCCATCGAACCCGCACGCTCGCGATCACCGGCCTCCCCTCCCAGCCAGCGCTCAACCGCGTCGTCGATCGGGACGGACGAGTCGTCAGCCTGCCGCCTCGCGGCCTCGTGCTGTCGCGGATTCTCGGCGGCGTGCTCGGCGTTCGCGCGGGCGACGTGCTCCAGGTCGAGATTCTCGAAGGCGCCCGCCGGCGGCTCGAGATACCCGTCGCGGCGCTCGTTGACGACAGCCTCGGCCTTCAGGCTTACATGCAGATCGACGCACTGCATCAACTCCTCGAAGAGGGCCGGACCGTATCGGGAGCGGCGATGTCGGTGGATCCGGCGGCGCGCGGCCGGTTCTACACCACGGTCAAGGCGATTCCCGCTGTCGCCGGCGTCGCGCTCCGGGAAGTGACGCTCCGGAACTTCCGTGAGACGATGGCGGAGAACATGAATCTACAGATCTTCTTCAACGTCATGTTCGCTGCCGTGATTGCGTTCGGCGTGGTCTACAACTCGGCGCGCGTGTCGCTCTCCGAGCGCAGCCACGAGCTGGCCAGCCTGCGGGTGCTCGGCTTCACGCGGGCGGAGATTTCGCTCATTCTGCTTGGCGAACTGGCCGTGCTCACCGTGGCCGCTCTGCCGGTCGGGACCGCCATCGGCTATGGCCTCGGGATGTTGATCATGCAACTGTTCAACAACGAGGTCTATCGTCTCACCTACGTCGTGGCGCCGCGGACGATCGCCTGGGCGTGCCTGACCGTGATCGCGGCCGCCGGGGCGTCAGCGCTGCTCGTCAGGCGGCGTCTCGATCGGCTCGACCTCGTCGCGGTGCTCAAAGGGGTCGAATGATGTCGGTGCTTGGCGTGTTCACCAATCGGCGGGTCCTCATCGTCGCGGCGATCGTCGGCGGCTTGCTGGCCGTGGCACTCTGGCCGCGGACGATCGCGATTAGCGCCGCGACTATTGGACGCGGTCCGCTGGTGGTGACCGTCGACGAGGAGGGCCGGACGCGGGTCCGCGATCGCTTCGTGGTCGCGGCGCCGGTTGCCGGCCGCGTGCTGCGTATCGAGCTGGAGGCGGGCGATCAGGTGAAGCGCGGTCAGGTGGTCGCCAGGGTGCGCGCCGAAGCGCCGCCGCTGCTCGACGCGCGCACGACGCTCGAATCGCAGGCGGCCATCGACACCGCCAAGGCGAGCCTGGGCCGCGCCAGGGCCGAGCAGCAGCGCGCGCAAACCGCGCTCACGCTGGCCCAGCGCGAGCTGACCCGGGTGCGCGAGCTGGTGGCGAACGAGCTCGCCACCAAACGCGAGCTCGAATCGCGCGAATCGGATCAGCGGACCGCCGAAGAGTCGGTCAATGCCGCGGCGTTCGCCGCGCGAGCGGCCGAGTCCGAAGTGGCGCGCGCCGAAGCGCGCCTCGCGCCAGCGCGGGACGGATCCTCGGGACGCGTCGCCGACGTCGTCGCCCCCGTGGATGGCGTCGTCCTGCGGCTGGTTCGTGAAAGCGAGAGCGTCGTGCCGGCGGGCGATCCGCTCATCGAGATCGGCGATCCGGGCCAGCTCGAGATCGTGGCTGATCTCTTGTCAACCGATGCCGTCCGCGTGCCGCCGGCGGCGAAGGCGCGGATCGAGCAATGGGGCGGCGATCGCACTCTCGACGCCAAGGTGCGTCGCGTCGAACCGTCAGGGTTCACGAAGATTTCGGCGCTGGGTGTCGAAGAGCAGCGGGTCAACGTGATCCTCGACTTCGTCGATCCGGCGACCGCCTGGGCGGCGCTGGGCGACGGGTACCGCGTTGAAGTCCGCATCGTGACGTGGGAGTCGCAGAGCGTCCTCAAAGTGCCGACGAGCGCGCTCTTCCGGGTTGGCGATCGCTGGGCCGTGTACACCATCGATCAGGACCGCGCCCGGCAGACGCTGGTGACCCTCGGTCATCAAACGCCGCAGGAGGCCGAGGTGCTCGACGGCCTCGCCGATGGGACGCGCGTCATCGTCCATCCGGGTGACACGCTGAGCGACGGCGTCCGGGTCGCGGAATCGGTGCCTGGCCGTTAGCGCCCGCGGCGGCGTCGCGGCTTCACGCCCACCACGTCGAGCAGCGCTGGACCGACGAGGAGCGACGAGCGGTCGCGTCCAGCCGCCGTCCAGGCCGTCTTCAATTGCGCCGCCTTCGCTGGAGAGAGCGGCGGCAGCGTGCCGAGGCGATCCATCACGCCCATGAAATACGTCGTCAGCCAATTCCACACTGGCGATCCTGGATGCCCGGACTTCACAGTGAGCGTCACGTCCATCGTTTTCAGGCCCGCGTCGCGGAAATACGTCGGCAGCAGCGGGCCGACGCTCGCAGTGCCGCCTTGCGTAGCGAAGAAGGCGCGGTCGGCGCCCATCAGTTCCAGCCATTCCGGTGGCCGCGGCACGAGCGTGAACGTGTCGCGATGGTAGTCCTGGATGGCGAGCCGTCCGCCGGGTTTGAGGGCGCGCGTCAGCTGCTGCACATGTCCGGCGGCGTCGGGAAGAAACAGAAACACCCAGCGCGCGAAGATCAGATCGTAGGTGTTGTCCGGAAGATCGGCTTCGGCGAGATCTGAAATCCAGAGTCTTCCTTCGCCCGAACCGTGGCGCCGGACCCGCCGCGTCAACTGTTCGGCCACCGCCGCCGACCGTTCGACCGCATCGACCGGTCCCTTCACGCGCCGCCGGAGTTCGAGGTGCAGCGATCCTTGGCCGGGTCCGATCTCGAGCACCTTCCAGCCGCGGCCGACGCCGAGTCGATCGAACAGCTGATGCGAAACCGGATCCCACAGCCGCGCCTGCGCCCGCAGCCGCGCCGCTTCATCCCGAGAGTAACCAAGCACGTAGCTGAACTTGCCCATGCCGCATCGTCGCACGAGAGCGGCGCACCGTGCACCCCTGCGCACTGTGCACCACGCACCGCGCCTCAGCACTGTGCACCGTGCACGCCGCACCAGCACTGTGCACCGTGCACGCCGCACCGCGCACCGTTCTGTCAGACCGTCAGAACGATCTTCCCGATATTCGAACGCGCCTGCATGAAGCGATGCGCGTCGGCGGCCTGCTCCAGTGGAAAGGTCTTCGCGATCACCGGTTTGATCCGGCCGGCGGAGAGTTCTTCGAGCAGCGTCTGCATCGACGCGACCAGTTTGCCCTGCTCGTCCCAGAGATGAGCCAGGTTCAATCCGAAGACGCCGCGGTTGTGATTCATGATCGAGATTGGCTTGAAGCGCGGCATCCGCAGAATCGCCAGCGCCGTGTGCCACCAGTTGCGCTGCTCGCCGCGCGTGACCGACGACACGCCGAGCATCACCAGCCGGCCGAGCGGCGCGAGCAGGCGGTAGCTCGTCGCGAAGCTCCTGCCGCCGATCGGATCGAGGATCACGTCGACGCCGCGATCGTTCGTGAGTTGTCGCACGCTCTTGGCAAGATCGGCGTGACGGTAGTCGATGACGTGATCGACGCCGAAGGAGAGGAGCGCGGCGTGTTTGGACGCGCTGGCGGCGGCAATGATGCGGGCACGGCGGAGCCGGGCCAGCTGGATCGCGGCAATGCCCACGCCGCCGCCGGCGCCGTTGATTAGCACCGTCTCGCCGGCTCCGATGTTGGCAATGCGGTACAGCGCGAGGAGTGCGGTGAGGTAGTTGACCGGTACCGCCGCTGCTTCAGCATCGCTGAGGTTCTCTGGAGTCTTGAAGACGAACGTTTCCGGGACGACCACGTGTGACGCGTAGCCGCCGAACTTCGTGATCGCGATCACGCGATCGCCTTCGTGGATCCTGGTGACGCCGCGGCCGACTTCGTCGACGACGCCAGCGACTTCATAGCCGGTGACGAGCGGCGGCTTCGGAGCGTCGGGGTAGAGGCCGAGGCGCGCCATGACGTCCGCGAAGTTCACGCCGGCGGCGCGAACTGCGATCCGCACTTCGCCATCGCCCGGCGACGGCGTCGGCACGTCGCGCGAGACGAGCACCTCAGGGGCGCCGTATTTGGTGACGACCACCTGTCTCATGGATGGGGAGTATAGGTGTTTCGGTGGCGTCCGGCTTTAGCCGGATTGCTGTCTGATTGACACGCTCGAACCCGCAGCGTATAAGGCCTGAAGGCTTTCTGAAGGAGTCGTAATCATGCGAAAGATGATGAGCGCGGTGGCGGCCGGCGCGGTGGTGATGATGCTGGCCACGACCGGCTTTGCGAAGCCCGCGACGGTCAAGGGCCAGGTTGTCGACGAAGGCTGTGGCTTGAAGGAGATGAGCGAGCACAAGGGCGGGCAACACGAGCCGTCGGCCGCCATGGCCGAGTGCATGCTCGATTGCGCAAAGAAGGGCGAGCCGCTCGCGCTCGTCACCGCCGACGGCAAGGTGTATCGCATCACCGGCGGGCTGGCCGCGAACAAGAACGCGAAGCTCATTGCGTTCATGAACAAGACCGTCGAAATCACTGGCGAAATCGGTCAGGAGGACGGCAAGGTGACGATCGCGTCCGACTCAATCAAGGCCGCGAAGTAGCCGAATCCCTTGTGGGGTCTGGCTTTAGCCGGACCTCCTGTTAAGCCCCGGAAGGCCTCAAAGCCACCGGGGCTTTTTCTTGTTGACACACTTGTATGAATGAATTAGTACAATAGGTCATATGGCGGTGGTGACCGTGGACCCCAAGGATCGGACGCCGATCTACGCCCAGCTCGAGCGCGGGCTGCGGGCGGCAATTGCGGCGGGACGGCTCGGGGTCGGGGAACAGCTCCCCACAGTCCGACAGCTCGCGGTCGATCTCCAGGTCAACGCCAACACCGTCGCCCGCGTCTACTCCGACCTCGAGCGCGCCGGCGTCCTCGAGACGCGGCGCGGCGTCGGCTCGTTCGTCTGCGCCAGCCCGGCGACCGCGCGTCCGCCGGACGAACACGGCCGCCGTCTGCGCGCGTTCGTGACGCGCCTCATCGGCGACGCCGCTGCCAACGGATTCACCGTTCAGGAACTCGCCGCGGAAATCGCCGCGCATTCAGAGGGAGGCACCTAGATGGCTTTTGTCTCGGTTACGGGCCGCCGCGGCCACGACATGTCGGTACGGTCACCGAACGTCATTGCCGTCGCTCTGCTCCTGGCGCCGCTCCTCGCGGGCCTGGCGCTGACCCTGAACTCGAACAACCCTTACTGGTTGGTCGGCGGGCTCCTCCTCGGGCTGCTGCTGATGCAGTCGCCGCGGGTCGCCCAGCAGTGGGAGCGGGCGATCGTGCTTCGTCTCGGCAGGTTTCAAACCATGCGGGGCCCCGGCCTCTTCTGGGTCGTGCCGTTCGTCGACACGATCGCGTCCTGGATCGATCAGCGAACCATCACGACCAGCTTCGCGGCCGAACAGACACTCACCTCCGACACCGTGCCGGTCAGCGTCGACGCGGTGCTGTTCTGGATGGTGCACGACGCGCAGAAGGCGGCCCTCGAAGTGCAGGACTACGTGCAGGCGATCAGCTGGGCGGCGCAGACCGCACTTCGCGACATCATCGGGCGCACCGATTTGACGGACCTGCTGCGTGGCCGCGAGCGCATCGAAGACGAGTTGCAGAAGCTGATCGATCAGCGGTCGAATCCCTGGGGCGTCACGGTGCAGTCGGTCGAGATGCGCGACGTCGTAATTCCTGCCGCGCTTCAAGACGCGATGTCGCGCGAAGCGCAGGCGGCGAGGGAGAAGCAGGCCCGCATCATTCTGGGCGAGGCCGAGATGGCCATCGCGCATTCCTTCGAGGAAGCCGCCAAGTCCTACCAGCACAACCCGACCGCGCTTCATCTGCGCGCGATGAACATGCTCTATGAAGGGTTGAAGGAAAAAGGCGCGCTGATGCTGATCCCCAGTAGCGCCGTCGAGTCGATGGGGATGGGCGGCTTGATGGGCGCGGCCGCATTGGCGCAGCAAAAGCTCACCGGCGGAGAGCAAGAGCATTGAAGGTGGCCACCATGACCCGCTTGCAGATCGTCGCTGGGGCGGTCCGAGGAGCGCTCGCCGGTGCGGGTCTTGCTGTCGCCGGCGTCTCTCTCGCGATTGCGATCCCGGTGCTGCTCTGGAATGTCGCCGTTACCCGCGCGGCCCAGTCCGCGACCGCGCAGTCCGCGTCCACCCGCGTCGAATTCGACGTGGCCTCCGTGAAGCCGCATCCCGGCGATCCTGGCGATGCCCGCGGGATCAGCTTTTCGCCGAGCGGCCGCTTCGCCTGGAGCTGGGTGACGCTCAAGCAGTTGATGCCCTCAGCCTACGCCGAACTCCAGTTCAAGCAGATCGCTGGCGGTCCTGCCTGGGTCGACACCGATCGCTTCGACATCGTCGCCACGTCGCCCGACGCGCTCAAGGAGCTGAATCCGGACGGCACGCCGCGTGGCCTGTTCCGCCGACTGCGCGCGTTGCTCGAGGATCGCTTTCAGCTGAGGGTCCACGTTGAGAATCGCGAGATCCCCGTCTACGCGCTTGAACCGGCGTCAACGCCGATATCGCTCGGACCGGCCTTGAAGAAGTCCGGCATCGACTGCGAAGCGACGATTCGCGAGATGGCCGGCGGCCGCGCCGCGCCAGTCCCTTACGGTCAGGTGCCGCCCTGCTCGATCGCACTTCGTCCCGACAGCGTCACCGGAAATGCCGCGACGATGGCGCAGTTGATCGACGTGATCACCGGCGCGGCGGGACGCCCGATTGTCGATCGCACCGGACTGGCGGGCGGCTTCGACATCGCGTTGAAATGGGCCGCGGAACTTCCGCCCGGCACGTTGATCAACGGCGCGCCGCCGCCGCCGAGCGACGGCCCGTCGCTCTTCACCGCGCTCCGCGAGCAGCTTGGCCTGAAGCTCGAGGCCACTCGCGCATCGGTACCGGTACTCGTGATCGACAGCGTGTCGCAGCCTTCGCCGAACTAATGGAGGTGGGGAATGACGAGACGAATCTTCGAGCTTCCGGATCCGCAGCCGCAAGCCTTCTGGCTTCTGTTCGCGCTGCTCGGGATCGCGTTGGCGGTCGCGGCCTGGGTGGAATTTGCGACGTAGCGGTCGCGAGAGAATCGGCTTCGGGCAAATTGCAAATCGTCGCAAGCTATTGCCAGAGAATCCAGCAATAGATTTGCAATTTGCAATCTGCCCTTTGCCCTTCAGACGTTAGTACCGATAGTGATCCGGCTTGTACGGTCCTTCGACCGGGACACCGATGTAATCGGCCTGCTCCTTCGTGAGCTTCGTCAGCTTCACACCCAGATGATCCAGGTGCAGCCGTGCGACCTGCTCGTCAAGGTGCTTGGGCAGCATGTAGACCTTCTTCTCGTACTTGCCCTTGTTCGCATGCAACTCGAGCTGCGCAATCACCTGGTTGGTGAATGACGCCGACATCACGAAGCTCGGGTGGCCGGTTGCGCAGCCGAGATTGAGCAGCCGCCCTTCCGCCAGCACCATCACGCTGTGGCCGTCGGGGAAGCGGAACTCGTCGTACTGCGGCTTGATGTTGATGCGTTCGACGCCCGGGTACTTCTTCAGGCCGGC
>CAZOAZ010000106.1:0-10417 GCA_964577955.1 uncultured Bifidobacterium sp.
GTCCACATGATCGAGACGATCAACAAACTGATTCGCACCTCGCGGGCGCTGGTGCAGGAGCTCGGCCGCGAGCCCACCTCGGAAGAGATCGCCAAGCGGATGGACATTCCGGTCAGCAAGGTCCGCAAGGTCTTGAAGATCGCGCAGGAACCGATTTCGCTCGAGACGCCGATCGGCGAAGAGGAAGATTCGCATCTGGGCGACTTCATCGAAGATCGCCAGGTCGTATCGCCGGCCGAAGCGGTGATCAATCTGAACCTCAAGGAACAGACCGAGTCGGTGCTGAAAACGCTCACGCCGCGTGAAGAGAAGGTCATCAAGATGCGCTTCGGCGTCGGCGACGGCAGCGAACACACGCTCGAGGAAGTCGGCCAGAGCTTCGCGGTCACCCGCGAGCGCATCCGGCAGATCGAAGCGAAGGCGCTGCGCAAGCTGCGGCATCCGTCGCGCAGCCGCAAGCTCCGCGCGTTCCTGGAAGGACGTACGAGCTAGCCGAATTGCAAAGTGCAGATTGCAAAATGCAGATTTCCGGACCGAATGGCGGCCGAAATTTGCGATTTGCCCTTTGCCCTTTGCAATTCCAGTTACACTGAGGCGGGCCCATAGCTCAACGGTTAGAGCCGCCGGCTCATAACCGGCCCGTTCCAGGTTCGAATCCTGGTGGGCCCACCATTCGGCTCGCGAGCGAAGCGAGCCAACGAATGGTGCCCTGAACTCGACGGCAAACGATGATCACGGACCATCCGCCAACAGATTCCAGACGCGAGGCGAATCCATCGCCCGTCCAGCCCCGGTACGCAAGTGCCGGGGCTTTTTGTTTTTTCAGGCCCTGTTATGGACGCTGACCTCGAACGGCTGATTGCGCTGCAGAAACTCGACTCGGCGGCGCACGACGCCGACCGCCGCATCGCCGAGGAGCCCGACCGCCTCAAGGCACTCGAGGCGCGCATCGAGGCGGCGAAGCACGAGGTCGCCAGGGCGAAAGAGCAGCTCGCCGAAAATCAGGCCGCGCGCCGGGCGGTCGAAAAAGACGTCGCGCTCCACCAGGGCCGCCTCTCGAAATTCCGCGAGCAGGCGATGGCGGTGAAAACCAACCAGGAGTACCACGCGATCCAGCACGAGATTGCCTTCGCCCAGACCGAGATCAAAAAACACGAGGACACGCTGCTCGAACTGATGATGAGCGCGGACGACCTCGCCGCCAGCGCCAAGCGGGCCGAGGCCGCGCTCGCCGCCGAGCAGAAGGCGACCGACGCGGAACGGAAGGCGCTCACCACCGAGCTCGCCGACTTGAAGAACACCGCGGCGCGGCTGCGTCAGGAACGGTCGACGGTCGTCGCCGCGCTCAACCCGCAGGCGCTCGCCACGTTCGAAATGGTCTCGCGCCGCCG
Organism: uncultured Bifidobacterium sp.; assembly: GCA_964577955.1. Classification (GTDB taxonomy): domain Bacteria; phylum Acidobacteriota; class Vicinamibacteria; order Vicinamibacterales; family CAVVIG01; genus CADEEX01. The sequence continues at coordinate 1,392 of CAZOAZ010000106.1, forward strand.
CAACGGCGTCGCCATCGCCGAAGCGCGCGACGGCATCTGCACGATCTGCCACGTCCGGCTGCGGCCGCAGGTCTTCAACACCGTAATGCGCAACGAGCAGATCATGCAGTGCGACAGCTGCAACCGGATCCTCTACTACATCAAGCCGCAGGCGCTGCCGACGCCGCCCGTCATCCACCCGGCGTCGTAGGCGAGGCGCTCACCGCGCGGACCGGCTCCTGATGGCCGCGGCCAGGCGGCCCGCCGGCGCACCATCGCGACGATAGGAACACAGGACATCGGGATGACTCGCCGTGCACAACGACGGCGAGAAGATGCGCGCCGACCGAACACCCGCCGCTTCCAGCTGCGCACGCACCGACAACCAGCCGTCGAAGAACCAATGCCCCGCCCGGCCCGCCCCCGACACGCGCGCCAGCGAAGGATTCGCCGGCCACTGAGCCGGCCGAAGTGAAAACCACCGGTCGAGGCTCGCGGTCGTGAACCCGGCCGCGGCGAACGCCTCGCGCACGTCGTCGCCCACTTCGTAACAGCAGCGGCCAATCGACGGGCCGAGCGCGGCGATCAGGTCCTCCGGCCGCGTCCCGAAGCGGGTCGTCATCGCCGCAACCGCCGTTTCCGGAACGCGCGCTGCCATGCCGCGCCAGCCGGCATGAACCGCAGCGACCGCGCCGCCTTTCGGATCCGCCAGGAGAAGCGGCACACAGTCCGCGGCCTGTACGGCAATCGCCAGAGTGGGGTCGGCGGTCACGATGATGTCGCCGGTTTCGGGATCGGTCGCGGGCACGGCGTCGATGACGTGCCGGCCGTGCACCTGATGCGCGCGGACCAGACGCTCCGCGCCAACCGCCAGCGCCGAGGCGACCTCCCGCCATCGCTCGGCATCCTCCACGGCCGTCGACCGCTGGCCCAGGCTCCAGCCCCGCGTTGTAAAGAGATGCGGCGCGTACGGCTCGAGATCGCGGCAGACGAGCGCCGGGCCGTGCGGCGTTGGCCGCCACTCAAACGCGCCGTCAACGGGCGGCAACACGATTCTCGACAACGGCGGTTGACCTCCGTAACCGGGACGATCGCGCGGTGCGGCCTCGCACGTGAGCGTGCCGCGGCGATGTGCCGTATCTTCTTCGAGTTCGAGCGTCGCTGCCGAAGGCGGCGGCGACGGTACGACGCTTGATGATGCCACGGGCGAACCGCAGGACGAATCGTCCACGCGGAAATGCACGCGGGAGCATCAAGCACATGACCATCAAGATCACGTCGAACGACAAAGGCACGCCGCCGGGCAAGCTCGCCGACGCGGAACTCCACTTCACCGACGGCCCGTTGGCCGGTCTCAAGCTGATCGGGTTTGCAATCTGGGAGCGGCGCGGCGGCGGCGGTGGACGCAATGTCACGTTTCCGGCGCGCCAGTACAGCGTCAACGGCGAACGCCGCAGTTTCGCGCTGCTTCGACCGGTCATGGACAGCACCGCCCAGAACAAGATCCGCGATCTCGTGTTGCAGGCGTTTCAGGAATACGAGGAGCGCGCGGCGATCGCGAGCTGACGCTACGAGATGACCGGCAGCAGCCGGGCGTTTTCCTGCTGGCGTTTCGGCGGCAGCGTCCACTCTTCGCGCAGCGATTTGGCGTACTCGGCTTCGAAGAAGGCGCTCTTCATCCCGCCGTCGATGATGTCCCAGGGCAGCGCCCGGTCTTTGCTCTTGTCGCGGAAGACATAGAAGTCGCCGTCAATCCCGGCTTCCGCCACCGCCGCGCGCCAGTTCTGACCGTTGCGCTCGGCGTGCTCGATCGCCGGCGCGACGCGCCGATCGCCGAGCGACAGCAGCGCCTGGTAGTACGAGTGCCGCTCCGACTTGATGTTGAAGTAGACGTTGTCGAGATCTGACGTCAGCGTTCGCAGGCGCTTGATCTTGCGATCGATGACGCCGGGATCCTCCATCGCGATCCACTGGAAGGCGGTCCCCGGCTTTGGAATCAACGGGTTCACGCTGCCGACGATGCGGCCGATCTGGCCTTTGGGTCGGGCGTGCTTCAGCATGCGATCGCGCATCGCGATCGTCAGCTCGCGGATCGCCACCAGATCCTCGTCGGTTTCCGTCGGGAGGCCAATCATGTAATAGAGCTTCAGGTTCTCGATGCCGTTCGCGAAGATCAAGTCCGCTCGATCGAGGATTTCGTCGTTCGTCACGGTCTTGTTGATCACGCGGCGCAGGCGATCCGAGCCGGTCTCGGGCGCTATCGTGATGCTGCGCTCGCCGCTCTGCTGCAGCGTCCTGACGATCGACGGCGTCAGATCGTCGAGGCGCAGCGAGGCGGGACTGATCATGTAGCCCATCTCGAGCAGCCTGGCGAGAATGCGATCGATCTCGGGATGATCGCAGAGCGCAATCGACACGAGTCCGGCACGATTCGAGTGCACGCGCGCGTTCTGGGCCAGTTCGAGAATGCGGTCGGCCGGAAACGAACGCACCGGCAGGTAGTTGTAGCCGGCCCAGCAGAATCGGCACAGATTCGCGCAGCCGCGAACGACTTCGACGAGGAACCGCGATCCGAACTCGGTATCCGGCGTAAAAATCCGCGTCGCGGGCGGATCGAGCGCGTCGGTGGTCTTGACCGCGGCCTTGCGCACTGGATACGGCGCCGTCACGCCGTCCACCACGCGGTAGCCGGTCATCGATCCGTCGGCCGCATGCTGCGGCTCGTAGAACGATGGCACGTAGAAACCGCGTTCCTGTGCGAGCCGGAGCAACAAATCGCGGCGATCGCCGGCGGCGCGAAAGGCCCGCTCGAACGACGGCACCAGCACTTCGCCTTCACCGGCGGCGATCACGTCGGCAAACGGCGCCAGCGGTTCCGGGTTGACGAAGGTCACCGCGCCGCCGATCACGACGAGCGGATCGCGCTCGCTGCGCTCATTGGCGTAACGCGCCAACCCGGCAAGACCGAGCATCGTGAGCACGTTCACGTAGTCCCATTCGAACGAGACGGAGAACGCGAACACATCGAACTCGCTGACCGCCGTCTGCGACTCGAGCGTGACGAGCGGCGTCCGGCTCGCGACCTGCGCCGCCAGCTCCTGCTTCGGCGGCAGGAAGACTCGCTCGCAGACGATGTCATCCTGCGCGTTGAAGAGCGAGTAAATCGTCTGAAATCCCAGGTTGGACATGCCAACCCAGTAGGTGTTGGGAAACGCCAGCGCGACGCGCAGCCGGTCGCCGTGCGGCTTGCGGATGTAACCGGTTTCCTTGCCGAGGATTGCGAGTGCGCGTTCGCGTTGCTGCCAGGATTTCATGGGAACCGGTCGCGTGGGAGCCCCGCGTCGCCGCCGCGCCCGGTGCTACCGGAACGCGGATCTTGAAACTGCGGCGCCGACGGTCGAAGCGACCGTGGATATTCCTACTGTATCACCGCGGTGGTCGAGTGCCGGTCGCGCGCCGCTCCTGAGCTCGACCGCTCTCCGCGATACGGCCCGGTGTCAGACACCCGGTGACCGTCGTCGCACCAGTCGGCCCGGGGTCAGACACCCGGTGATCGTTCCGGTGTCCGACACCGCCTGGCCACCCTAGCCTTCCTGTCTCCTCAGGAACGCCGGGACGTCGAAGCCACGGTTGAGGTCGAGGTCGAGGTCCTCCGCGGCCTGGGGCGCCGGCGCCGCTGCACCGCCGCCCGCCGCCGCCATCGGCATATCCAGCAGCGACCGCCGCGCGATGGAGAGGCGCGGTGACGAGGCGGTGGCGGCTGCGTCCGCCCGCTGCCGCGCATGATCAGCGTACGGCGTCAGGTCAACCGGCGTTTGCACGGTCGTCGCGGCCGGGCGGGTTGCGGTGGCCGGATCGAAGCCGGTAGCGATGACCGTGATCTTCACCTTGCCCATCAGCACCGGATCGACGACCGCGCCGAAGATGATGTTCGCGTCTTCGTCGGCGGCTTCCTGCACGATCGTGGACGCGTCGCTCACTTCCACGAGCGACAGATCCGGACCGCCGGTCACGTTGATGATCACGCCGCGGGCGCCGTTGACCGACGCGCCCTCGAGCAGCGGACTGGAAATCGCCCGCCGCGCGGCCTCGATCGCCCGCCCTTCCCCTTCGGCGACGCCGGTGCCCATCATCGCCAGCCCACTGCCGGACATGATCGTTTTCACGTCCGCGAAGTCCAGGTTGATCAACCCGGGCACCAGAATCAGATCCGAAATCCCCTGAATCGCCTGCCGCAGGACATCGTCCGCGGTGCCGAAGGCGTCCGTGAGCGGCGTCGCGCGATCGATGATCGTGAGCAGCCGTTCGTTGGGAATCGTGATGATGGTGTCGACGCAGTCGCGGAGGGCCTCGAGGCCGCGTTCGGCCTGCAGCTGCCGCTTTCGGCCCTCGAACTTGAACGGCTTGGTGACGACCGCGACGGTGAGCGCGCCGAGCTCGCTCGCCAGGCTCGCAATCACCGGCGCCGCGCCGGTGCCGGTGCCACCGCCGAGCCCGGTGGTGACGAAGATCATGTCGGCGCCGTCGAGCGCCTGCAGGATCTTCTCGGTGTCCTCGAGCGCCGCCGAACGGCCGACATTCGGATCGGCGCCGGCGCCGAGCCCCTTGGTCAGCTTCGAGCCGATCTGCAGCTTCACCGGCGCGAAGTTGTTCTGGAGCGCTTGAAGGTCGGTGTTGGCGACGATGAACTGAACGCCGTCGAACCCGGCCTTGACCATGCGATTGACGGCGTTACTGCCGCCGCCGCCGACGCCGATGACCTTGATGCGGGCACCGTCGTTGATCGCTGCGTCGATGCGAAGCCGCAACTCGGCAGCGCCCGGCTCTGGGGCACGCGGTCCATCGGGTGCTTTGCGGAACTCGGCCATTACTCACACTCCTCTACGATTAGAAGAACTCCCGGAACAGCCCGCGCAGGCGCCCGGCGACACGAATCAACGCGCCGGCGCCCACCGGCCGGCTACTCTCGACCATCGTGTTGCGGAATCCGTACAACACCAGCCCGACGCCGGTCGCAAACGTCGGACTGTTGACGTGATCGCTGAGCCCGCCGACGCCAGTCGGACAGCCGCGGCGAATCGGCAGGTCGAAGATCTGTTCGGCGATCTCCGGCATGCCGTCGAGAATCGACCCGCCGCCGGTCAGCACGATCCCCGAATTGAGCGCCTTCTCGTATCCCGCGCGACGAATCTCGTCCCAGACCAGGTGGAAGATCTCCTCGGCCCGCGGCTGGAGGATTTCCGAGAGGATGCGGCGCGCCATCACGCGCGGCTTCCGTCCGCCGACGCTCGCGACTTCCATGGTCTCGTCTTCGTCGACCATGCCGGACAGCGCGCACCCGCACTTCCGCTTCACCTTCTCCGCGTCCGGCACCGGCGTGCGCAAGCCCACCGCAATGTCGTTGGTGAAGTGGTCGCCGCCGACGCCGATCACCGCCGTGTGCCAGAGGCTGCCGCGCTCGTAGATCGCGATGTCGGTCGTCCCGCCGCCGATGTCGACCAGCGCCACGCCCAGTTCCTTTTCGTCTTCCGTCAGCACCGACTCGCTCGCGGCCAGCTGTTCGACGATCGTCTCGGCGACATTGACGCCGGCCCGGTTCACGCACGCCACCATGTTCTGCGTCGAGCTCTGGCTGCCGGTCACGATGTGGACATTCACTTCGAGCCGCGCCCCGGTCATGCCGACCGGCGCACCGATGCCGTCCTGCTCGTCGACGACGAAGTCCTGCGGCAGCACGTGGAGAATCTCACGCCCGGTCGGCAGCGACACCGCCTTGGCCGCGTCGATCGCCCGCCGGACGTCTTCGCGCGTGATCTCCCTCGTCTTGCCGGCCACCGCGATGACGCCGCGGCTGTTGAACCCCTTGATGTGGGGACCCGACAAGCCGAGATGGACGGTATCGATCTCGACGCCGGCCATCAGCTCGGCTTCGTCGATCGCTTTGCGGATCGACTCGACGGCCGCTTCGAGATTGACGACCACGCCGCGCCGGATCCCGCGCGACTCGGCGACGCCAAGGCCGACGATGTCGAGCCTGTCGCCCTCGAGGACTTCGCCAACCACCGCGGTGACCTTGGAGGTCCCCACGTCGAGTCCAACCAGATAACGTTCTTTGCGCGCCACTCAGCCTCCGGGTCCCTTGGTTCAGCGCCTCGCGGCGTTGTTGCGCACTGGCGTACGCCGCGCCGCCGCGGCACCGCCGTCCTTCCGTCCGTCGCCCGCCGGTCTGACGTAGATCCGATCGTCGAAGCGAAGATCGACGTAATCGATGTCGTCGACCCGTTCGCGGAGCGCCGCCGCCAGCCCGAGATACGACTCGAGGCGCGCCAGAAACCGGTCGTCGCCGAGGTAGATCAGCGCCGGGTCGCCGGTCACGATGACCGCGGCGTTGTGGAGATCGGTCACGTCGACCTGCGAGACACGCCGCGCGATTGCCGGTTTCGAACGCATCGCCAGCAGCAGCCGCGCCGCCAGATCGCCGCGCCCGTCAGCGGCGGCCGCCGTCGGACCCGCCGGCGGCGCCAGGCCGTCGATGATCGGTAGATCGAGATCGCCGTACTGCGGGCCGTACTGATCGATGACCGCGCCGCGTTCGTCGACGATATAGAGCTGTCCCTTGACCCGCCCGATCCCGATCGGCTCGCGCTCGGCGACGGAGATTTCGATGGTCGACGGCAGCGAGCGGCGGAACGCCGCGTCGCGAATCCACGGCGAGGCCAGTAGCCGGCGCCGCCAGCTCTCGAGATCCGTCCAGATGATGTTCTCGCCGCGCAGCCCGTTCAGCGCCGCCAGGACGTCGTCGCTCGAGACACGGCCGTTTCCGGAGATGACGATCCGGTCGATCTGAAGAACGGGCGCGCGCGCGATCATCGCGCCGCCGCGGTAGATCGCCGCCAGGCCAACCAGCAGCAGCGCGCCGATCTTGAGGCCGGGTATGAGCAGGCTCCCGAGACGGCCGCGCTTGCGCGCCGGTTTGACGTGCGCGCGGTGGAAGCGCTTGTCCGCCGGGATGGCAATCGGACTCATGGGTGCGCTCCCGGTGAATGTTCGCTGGTCGCGCCCCTGAGCAGCGCGAGCAGTTGATCCGGCACGGTGCCGATTGAACCCGCGCCGAGCGTGATCACCACGTCGCCGGGCCGAGCCAGCGCCGCCAGCGCCGGTGCGACGGCCGCCAGTTTGGGCACGACATCGAGATTCGTGACGCCCTGACGGCGGATCTCCTGCGCCAGCCGCTCGAGCGTGACACCGGCAATAGCGTCCTCGCCGGCTGCGTAGATGTCGGTGAGCACGACATGGTCCGCGTCCCTCAGCGCCGGACCGAATGCGGTCAGCAGCGCCTTGGTTCGCGAGTAGCGGTGCGGTTGGAACGCGACAATCACGCGGCGGTTGAGCGTCCTCGCCGCCGCCAGCACCGCCGCGATCTCGGTCGGGTGGTGACCGTAGTCGTCGACGATCATCACGCCGCCGACCTCGCCGCGCACGTCAAAGCGCCGCTCGGCGCCGCGGAATTCGCCAAGGCCGCTCGCGATGCGCTCGAACGGCACATCCAGCTCGAGGCCGACCGCGACCGCCGCCAACGCGTTGGCCAGGTTGTGACGCCCTGGCACATGCAGCTGCAGACGGCCCAGATCGACGCGGGCGTGTCCGCCCGCGGCCGCCCGTCGCGTCACGACGGCGCTCGCGGCAAACGGACCCAGCTGGATGTCGCGAACCGAGAGATCGGCGTCCGGCGCATCGAGACCGTAGGTGACCACCCGGCGCGTCATCCGCGGCATCACCGCCGACAGGTTTGCATCGTCGGCGCAACAGACGACGGCGCCATAGAAGGGCACCTTGTTCGCGAAATCCACGAACGCCTGTTGCAGGTCGGCAAACCCGCCGTAGCTTTCAAGATGTTCGTGGTCGATGTTCGTAATCACGGCAATCGTCGGAAACAGTTTGAGAAACGATCGATCGCTTTCGTCGGCTTCGGCCACCATCAGCTCGCTCGCGCCGAGCCGGGCGTTGCTGCCGAAGGCACTGAGCCGCCCGCCAATCACCGCCGTCGGGTCCAGCCCGCTGCGCTCGAGCGCCAGCGCAATCATCGAGGTCGTCGTCGTCTTGCCGTGCGCGCCGGCCACCGCCACCGCGTAGCGGAGCCGCATCAGTTCGGCCAGCATCTCGGCCCGCGGAATCACCGGAATGTGGCGGCGCATCGCCTCCACCACTTCCGGATTCGTCGCGCGGACCGCCGACGAAACGACCACCACTTCCGCGCCGCTGACGTGCTCCGGCGCGTGCCCCTGATCGACGCGAACGCCGAGCGACACCAGCCGGTCGGTGACCGCGGACAACCGTTCGTCGGACCCGGTCACCACGTAGCCGAGATTGGCGAGCAGTTCGGCAATCCCGCTCATGCCGATCCCGCCGATCCCGATGAAGTGCACGCGCCGCGTCTTGCCCAGCACCTAGTCCCTAACCCCTCGCCCCAAGACCCGAGCCCCCAGTCCCCAGCCCCCAGCCCGCAGCCCGCAGCCCCTAGCCCGCCTCCACCAGCGAAAGCGCCCGATCCACAATCACCTTCGCGGCATCTGGTTTCGCGAACCGCCGCGCCGCCGCCGCCATCTGCGTCCGCCGCCCCTCGTCCGCGACCAACGCCTGAATGCGATCGGCGAGCACGACGCCGGTGGCGTCGCGCTGCAGCAGGACCTCCGCGGCACCGGCGGCCCCCAGCGCTTCCGCGTTCTTGCGCTGGTGATCGTCGGTCGCCGTCGGCAGCGGGATCAGAATCGAGGGCTTGCCCGCCGCCGTGATTTCAGCCAGCGTCGTCGCCCCGGCGCGGCAGACAATCACGTCCGCCGCCGCAATCCGCCGCCCCATGTCGTACAGAAATGGTTCGACTTCGGCCTGAATCCCCGCGGACCGGTAGGCGTTTCGAACCATGTCCAGATCCCGTTCTCCCGTCTGGTGTGTGAACCGGAAGCGCCGGCCATCGGCCGCCAGCTTCGCCGCTGCCTCCACCATGGCCACGTTGATCGCGTGCGCGCCCTGAGAACCGCCAAAGATCA
>CAZOAZ010000107.1:0-5640 GCA_964577955.1 uncultured Bifidobacterium sp.
TGATGTCGGTGCCGGTGATGTCCGACGGCATCAGGTCGGGCGTGAACTGGATGCGGTTGAACTTGAGGTCGACGACCTGCGCCAGCGTCTGAATCAGCAGCGTCTTGGCGAGGCCGGGGACGCCGATGATCAGGCTGTTGCCGCCGACGAACAGCGTCTGCAGCACCAGCTCCATCACGTCGTGCTGGCCGATGATCCGCTTGTGCAGCTCGGCGAGGATTGCCTTCCGGCCGTGGTTCATCTTGTCGGCAAGCGCGATGTCGTCAGGGGAATCCAAATCGATGTGTGCGGCCACGGTCAGCTCCTTGAAGGGCAAAGGGCAAAGGGCAAATTGCAAAGGGCAAATTTAGTGCGTCATGCCGTACATGATGTAGTTCACGCCCAGTTTGTACGCTTCGTTGGTCTCGTCGATCGGGCTGAAGCCGGTGCTCGAGTACTCCCAGTACTCCGAAATGTCGTTGTTGTAGTTGGCGATCGCCATCAGGCGTTTGGCCGGGTCGTTGTCTTCGAACAGCCCGAAGTAGGTCGGCAGGAAGCCGCGGTTGTACGGCGGGACAAAGCGCTCGGGCGCGGGGATCTCGAAGAACGAATGAAAGATCGGATGCGTGCCGTCGAGCGGCACCCAACGCGCGCCCGGCACCACCTGGCCCATCTGCGCCGCGAACGGCGCCCAGCCGCCGCGGTTTTCCGCGAAGTCGTCGAAGATCACGAATCCGCCTTTGAGCAGGTAGGCGCGGAAGCCCGCCGCTTCCTCGTCGGTGAGCGTCAGGAATCCCGGTTCAGCCATGTAGGCGACCGGAAACCGCCCGAGGTCGGGGTCGTCCAGTCCCATGATGTTGCTTTCGGCGATCCGCGGCCTGAGGTAGGTGACCTCGTTCATGATCTGCATGAAGTGCTGCTCGCCGAGCGGGTAGTCGTGCGACCACGGAATGCGCTGCGAGACGAACGCGACCGGCGGCCCGTAGCGCAGCCGCACAAACGTGAATTGTCCGTCGTAAGGGGCATTGGGCCGCACCGGTTCGCCGAATTCCGCGCGCTGAGCGAAGGCCGTCGCGGCGAGACCCGCGAACGCCAGCGCCACCAGCGCGCGCGTCATTTTTTGCTTTCGAAATCCCGAATTGCCCGCGTCTTCAGTGCCAGTTCCGTCAGCAGCCGTTCCAGTTCTTCGTCGTAGCGCGCCGGATCCATGTTGTCCTTGCGCAGTCTGAGGTCGTTGACCTGCCGTTCGAGGGCGTCGCGCTGCTCGAGCAGCGCCCTGAGCGCCGGATCGGCGTTCTGCGCCGCCGCCGTCCGCGATCGTTCGGGCGCCAGATACAGCGATCCCGCCAGCTTCCCCTGGCTCCCATCGTCGAGCGTCGCGTGCTCGGTCATGATGTGGCCGCCTTTTTCGTAGTCGGCTTTCACCTTGGCCGCCGCGTAGTCGAACACTTCCTGGACCGAGACGCGTCCGTTGCGGTCGCGATCGGCGGACTCGCTGTCGAGCGCCTCGACGAAGAATTGCGCGAACCGCGTTTCGTTGCGCTCGCCGCCGGTCTTCGTCGCCGTCACGATCGTGCGCGCCGGGCCTTTGAGCGGATCGAGGAATCCGCCGCTCGAGCTCGCCGTGTTGACGAAGGTGATTTTCTGCGTCCGGAACTGGTTGATGATCGTGCCGTAGTCGGCGGCGGTGAGATCGGGGCCCGGCAGGTTGAACGCCGCCATTTTTCCGTCGAAGCTGCCGTGGCCGATGAGCACGACGAACAGATCGTCGTTGGCCTTCATCTTCGCCGCGAGGTCGCTGAACGCCTTGGTCACGTTCTCTTTGGTCGCCCGCGCTTTCATCCGACCGGTGCTCAGCTCGGCGCTTTCGCCAAGATACGTGACGTTCGCATCCGGCAAGTCGAGCTTCTTCGCCGCTTTCAGAACCCCCAGCGCTTGATCGTTGAACGTCTTGACGTGTTCCTCGTCACCGCCAACTCCGACGATGACCAGAAGATGCACATCCTGGGCGGTCGCCAACGCTGCGTGGCTCAAGAGGAACGCCAGCGCGAGGAGCAGGGGTCTCACGCGAGCCCCTTCCTTCGGCGCAAGCCCCAATCGGCAGCCAGGAGGCCGAGCATGGCCATCAGCAGGATCGGCATGTCCCAGAGATCCCGCTCTTCGACAACGGTGACGCCGCGGCCGCTGTAGTTGATCGCGTCGGGCAGTTCGGCGGCGTTGGCCGGCGTGAAGAAGTGGCCGCCGGTTTCTTCGGCGAGTCGCGTCAACAGCGACGCGCGCATCGGCGCGTCGAAGTATTCGCTGTCCCCGGCTGACGCGCGGGCATAGAGCGTGTGGGTGCCGAGTTCGGTGCCGTTCCTCGTCGCGACGGTGTCGAACTTATACAGGCCGGCTTCCTCGGTGACGAACGTGCCGCGGTATTCGCCATCCTTGGTGACGGTCCATTCGAGCGGGACTTCGGTGATCTTTCCGGACGGTGCGGTCACGCGCGCGACGGCACGCGCGTCGTTGACTTCAACGAAGGCGGGATCGACGACTTCGGCGGTCAGCTTCATCGACTCGCCGGGTTCGACGCGATCGACCGAGGTCGTCAGCATCACCGGCGCCGGCACGCCGTCGACCAGCCAGCGGACGAGACGGCGCCAGAAGTTGGCGTGCGTCATGTCCTCGACCGCCATCTTGGCGTCCATCTTCCAGACCCAGGAGTCCTGGATCGGCAGGGCCAAGGACTTGCCGCGGCCGTAGCGTTGAAAGGCGAGGACGATCTGTTCCGCGCGCGTGTTGGTGGTCCCGGTGAGGAGCACGGTCGCGCCCGGCTTGACGGCGCGGATGGCGTTGACGGTGCTGACCTCGGGCATCTCGTCCCACTTCTGCGCGGAGGCCTTCTCGTTGCCGCCCAGCTGCGTGACCGGATAGGTGAGGCCGACGCGCGTCGGGTGGACGGCAATCGGTGAAAAGAACGGCGTCGCGTTCTTGCCGCGCGCGCTCTCTTCGAATTCGACCGGCAGGACTTCCGCGACCGGCGTGCCGGCCCATCCGCCTTCTTCGAACGACCGCCGGCCGCCGAGCATCAACAGCCCGCCGCCGCGCTTGCCGACGAAGTCGGCGAGCATCCGCAGCTGATCGGGCGAAAACGACGCGGCTTCGACGCTGCCGAGAATGATCGCGCGATACGCGAACAGTTCCTCGCGGGTTTTTGGAAAGCCGCCGACGACTTCGTCCGGGTTGTCGACGTCCAGCCGCAGATACTTGTCCTCCGCCGTGCGCTGCAGGATGGTGACGCCGAGATTCTGGTCGTCGCCGACCGCGCGGCGGATGAACTTGGCTTCGAACCGCGGTTCGCCCTCGAGATAGAGGACGCGCTCGCGGCGATCGGCGACCTCGACCAGCGCGTCGCGCGTATTGTTCTGCGTCACCTGCTCGTCGGCCTGCGGGTCGATCCGGAATCGGAAGAGCCGCGCGCCGGCGTCGGTGGCCGTGAAGTTGACCCGCACGGTCGCCGACTGGCCGTCGGAGGGCAGCGTGAGTTCCTGGGTGTTGACGATCCGGCCCTCGTCCTCGACGCGCAGCGTGACCGACTGGCCCGCGTAACCGGTCTGTGACACGACGACGTCCACCGCCAGCGACGTGCCCTTCAACGTCGAGCGCGGCGTTTCGACCCGCGTGACCTGAATGTCGCGGGCGAACCGCTCCTGGCCGAGACCGACCGGGAACACCGGAATCGATCGCGCCTTCAGGCTCGCGAGCGGCTCGTCGAGCGACTGGTCGGAGGTGTCGGCGCCGTCGGTGAGCACGACGAGGCCGGCCAGCGGCAGCCCCGACAGTTCATCCCGGGCGCGCTCGAGCGCCTGGCCGACATGCGTCGACGTGCCCTCGTACTTCAGGCCGGTCGGCGCCGCCAGCCGGTCCGCCGTCGATGAGAAGCGGAAGTAGCGCAGCACGAAGCGCTGCGACAGCGCCTTGAGGAGCGGACTTTCCGGCGTGCCGAACTGTTCCTGGATGAAGGCCGTTCGCGGCTGCTGGTCGCGGTCGGCAATCGTCATGCTCTTCGAATCGTCGATGAGGATGCCGAGAAAGTTCTGCTGCGGCACCGCCGCCTTCAGAATCAGCGCCGGCCGCGCCAGACAGAAGAGCACCAGCGCGATGAGCGCCAGCCGCAGCGCCGACAGCAGCAGTTTGTCGCGCGTCTCGCCTTCGCCCTTGATGCTGCGGAAGGTAATGAGCGCGGCCGCCGCCACGACGCCGAGGGCAATCAGTCCGAACCCCGCCGAGCGCGAGATGGCGAACGTGAAATCGCCTTGCTCGAAGACGAGCGCCGGGTACTTGAAGAAAAACCTAAACAACCAGCTCATCGCCGCTCACTTGGCGTCATTCTATTCGAGCATGCCCTGAATGTCGCCAGCCGCAACCGTGAAAGGTCGCTGACATTTTCTGCTGGACATCAACCCGTTAGACTGCCTCAGGCCTCACAAGGACGGACCGGATGACGAGCGGCTCGACTGCGGCGGGAACGCGCCTGACATTCCTGCTGGCGACGACGAACCAGGGCAAGATTCGCGAAATCGTCCGGCTGCTGGACGGGCTGCCGGTCCGCTTGCGGTCGCTGGCCGAGTTTCCCGACCTGACGCCGCCCGACGAAACCGGCGCCACGTTCGCCGAAAATGCCCGGCAGAAGGCGTTGTACTACGCCGCTCGTACCGGTTGTGTTGCAATCGCTGAAGACTCGGGCCTGGTCGTCGACGCGCTCGGCGGTGCGCCCGGCGTCCATTCGGCGCGCTACGCCGGCGCCGACTCGACCTATCAGGAAAAATTTCAGCGCCTTGCAGAGGAACTTCAGCGAAGTGGATCCCGCGACCGCACCGCCCGCTTCGTCTGCGCGATCGCCGTCGCCGACGCCGGACGCATCGTCTTCGAAGCCGACGGTCGCGTCGAAGGACGTCTCGTCGAGCCGCGCGGGTCAGACGGGTTTGGCTACGACCCGATCTTTTTCTATCCGCCGTTCGGTTGCACGCTGGCGGAGGCCGGCGATCGAAAGTCGGAGGTCAGCCATCGGGCTGTGGCGTTTGCGGCGCTGGCGGCGTGGATTAGAAAAGGCGCTCGAGATTCCACTGCCGCTCGTGATTGAGGAGCCAGGTCTTCTTGTCGAGCCCGCCGCCGTAGCCGGTGAGCGTGCCGTTGGCGCCGATCACGCGGTGACAGGGCACGATGATCGCGACGGGATTGGCGCCGTTGGCCATGCCAACCGCCCGCGATGCGCCCGGATCGCCGAGTGCGCGGGCGATCGCACCGTAGCTGGTCGTCGTGCCGGGCGGAATCTGGCGAAGCGCGGCCCACACGCGGAGCTCGAATGGCGCGCCCCTCAGGTCGAGCGGTGGGACCTCGGCGTCTCGCCGTCCTGAGAAGTAGTCGGCGAGCCAGCGCCGGGTCGCGTCGAGCGGCGCGTTCGCGCCGTCTTCAGTCTCTCGTTCGTCGATCTCGACCGCGCCGTACCAGCGCGCGAGGCGGCGATCGAGACGGGAGAGACGCGTGGGCAGCACGAACTCGAGGGCACAGAGCGCCGCCTCCGACGCCAGCGCCCGCATCGGTCCGACCGGCGTCTCGAGCGAGGCTGCGAAGAGCTGCATTCTCAGGGGAGTGTCCTCATGTTGGTGCGCGGTGCAC
>CAZOAZ010000107.1:5740-10320 GCA_964577955.1 uncultured Bifidobacterium sp.
GTGCACCCTGCACCCCGCACCGATTTACGCGACGAGATGGCCGACGATGGTGCGCTGCTTCTCGACGAGTTGACGGATGCCGAGATCCGCGAGATCGAGCAGCTGATGAAGGGCCTGAAGGTCGAAGGGCTGCCCTTCGGCTGTGCCCTGGACCTCGATGAACTTCCCGTGGCCGGTGCGGACGATGTTCATGTCCACCTCGGCGCGCGAGTCGTCGGCGTAGGCGAGATCCAGCAGCGCCTCGCCGTCGACGACGCCGACGCTGATCGCCGCGACGTAGTCCGTGAGCGGAATCGTCTTGACCTGGTCGTGTTCGCGCAGCGTGCCGCAGGCGAGCGCCAGCGCGACGAACGCCCCGGTAATCGACGCCGTACGCGTCCCGCCGTCGGCCTGGATGACATCACAATCGATCCAGATCGTCCGTTCACCGAGCGCCGGGAGATTGGTGACGGCGCGCAGCGAGCGGCCGATCAGGCGCTGGATCTCCTGCGTCCGCCCGCCGACCTTTCCCGCGCTCGCCTCGCGCTGGGTGCGCGTGTTGGTCGCCCGCGGCAGCATCCCGTATTCCGCGGTGACCCAGCCCTTCCCGGTGTTGCGGAGAAACGGCGGGACGCGGTCCTCGACGCTGGCCGTGCAGATCACCTTGGTGCGGCCCGCTTCGATGAGCACCGAACCCTCGGCGTGCGCAAGATAGTTGGGCGTGATGGTGATGTCGCGAAGCTGGTTGGCGGGACGGCCGTCTGATCTCATGGTGTGGTGCGGTCAATTGTAAGCTGCGCGTTCCGCGCCAGCGGCCGGCGCATGTCCAGATGGCCGGCGAGCGTCTCGACTTCCTTGCCGTCGACGAGGATCTGCACGGCTTTGACCGCCGGAAGGTTGGAAGTCAGCGCGTGAACGAAGGTGTAGATCGTCAGCCGCTCGTTCATCGACCCGCCCGGATGTGCGGCGGCGACCTCGCGGCTCAAGTCGACGAAGGCTTCGCCTTTCGGCGTGACGAACAGTGCGCGAAGCGTCGTGCCGGCAGGCACTGCGGAGACGAGCGGCTCGGTCGCGGGTGCGAGCTGTTCCTTGAGGATCTCCTTGGCCTGGTCCACGGTCTGATCGGCGTAAGGCACGTCGCGCTCGACGCTCCTCAGATGCGCGCCGTCTTCGGAGACGTAAAAGAGCCGGGCCTTGATCTTGCGGACCGGCGTTTCAGGGCTGTTTGGTGCCGCGGCCAAGGCTGCCGTCGACGCCGGCGCCGGCGACGTGTTGCCGTACCATCGCGGCAGCGCGACGAACAGGACCCACGCCAGCGCGACGGCGACCAGCGTGAAGACCGCGCCGATGATCGCGCGCGTGCGGGTCATCGCGCCTCCTCCGAACCGGCGACGCCGACGAAGTGCACGATGGCCTCGACGATGGATTGGGCGGCCGTGCCTTGGAAGTCACTCGTGGCGAGGAGCTTTTCCTGCGTCTCGTTGGTCAGGTAGCCGAGTTCGATGAGGATGGCCGGCATGTTGGCCGACTCGAGCACGCGGAGCGCCATCGCGTCGACCGCCTGCGCGGCCACGGGAATCCGATCGCGGAACTGATCGATCACCAGGCCGGCAAATCCGGTCGACTGTTCCTTATGGCGGATCTGCGCGAGGTTCCACGGCACCAGTTCGATGTCCCGGAAGCCCCCGCCGACGACCGGCAGTTTGACCGGCGCGTGTCCCGCGGCCGGCGTGGCGCTGTCCTCGAAGGCCGCGACATAGACCGCGGCGCCGGCGACCGCCGGCCGGAACGACGCGTTCGCGTGCAGGCTGATGAAGAGATCGGCCTTGTTGTTGTTGGCCAGCGCCGTCCGATCGGCGACGGCGATCAGCCGATCGTCTTCGCGGGTCATCACCACGTGATAGCCCAGGCGCGATTCGATCGCGCTCTTCAGACGGCGGCCGACCGCGAGGGCGATGTCCTTCTCCTTGGTACCGGCTCCTCCGGTGACGCCGGCATCCTCTCCGCCGTGACCGGGATCGATCACGATCGTCCAACCCGATGCGCGGAGCGGCAGCACCGGAACATCAGGCGCGATCGGGCGTGGGTCCGGCCCGCCCTGTGTCGTGGCCGGCGCGGCCGGCGGCGCAGCGGTGTCGGCCGCCGGCGGCAGCAGTTCGACGATGAGACGCGTCGAGGCGTCGACGACCTGCGTCGCCGCGCGGACGGTGACGGCGCGCGGGCCGAGATCAACCGTGATGGCCGTGGCGTCGCTGACGCGATAGCCCGCGACGAAACCCGGGAGCGGCGCCGGCGGCGCCAGCAGGTCGATCGCGTCGGCGTCGAAACGAATCGTCAGACGCGTCCCATCCTGGTTGACGCTGGCCGCGGCGCGCGGCGTGGATTCGATCGTCAACCGCGCGCCGGCGGCGGTCACTTCGTGCTGAATCGCGACGCGCGGCACGCGCAGATCGCCGACGATCACCAGCCGCGAGACGCGGCGCAGCTCGAGCCGGGTGTCGTAGATCGGCAGGAGCGCGCGGCTGATGAAGTCGACCGGCACCAGCCAGCGGCCGCTCGAGCGGGTGAGCGGCGCGGGGAGCGAAATCATCCGGCCGGAGACCGAGGCGATCGTCTGGTCGGGGGTCAACGCGATCGTGCGCCCGCGGTACGACACCGTGACGCCGCCGGTTTCTTCGCGAACCGTCAGCTGAAACGTGTTGGCGAGATCGTCGAGGGCGAGAAATTCCTGACCGCCGCTCGCGGTGATCGGCAGCGTGCGGCGGCCGTCGCGCGAGAGCACGGTGAGCGCAAGCGGATTCTGGCCGAGGAGCTGCGAGCCGGCGAGGGCGAGGAGCAGAGCGGACAGGGCGGCCGTGAGCGACCGCCCGCCGCGGAGACACTGGATCATCTGGTCATCTGATTATCCGGCTATTTCGCCGGCAGATGACAGTCTTCGGTAGGGACAGGCTTCAGCCTGTCCGTTCACCGCTACGGTTCTTGCCGCATGTTGCCGCGGTAGGTAATCGTCCGGCCGGGCTCGACGTTCACGTCGAAGGAAATGGACTCGAACCCTTCCTTCTGGATTTCGATGTGGTGCGGGCCGGATTCGAGGTTGGCCTGCTGGAGCCGGCCGTCGAAGTCGTCGACGCTGCCGACGAAGTAGCCGTCGACGAACACCTCGGCATCGCGCTCTGGAACGTCGATACGTACGCCACCGTACGGGCGACCGCTATAGCCCGAATACCCGTAACCGTAGGGCGAGTAGTAGCCGCCGTATCCGTAGTAGGGACTGCCGAAGCTGCCGTAGAAGTAGTTGTTGTACGAGTAGGGCCAACCGTAGCCGTACCCGCCGTAGTAACCCGGGTAGCCGTAGAAGAACCGGAGGTTGAAGCTCGGTGTGTACGAACGGTAGTAGCCACGACCGTAGTAACCACGGCCGGGGCCGACCCGGACCACCGGGCCGCGGTACGAGCCGCTGCGCTGCGAGCCGCCGCCACGCACCGAGCCGCGCGGTACAGCACGCCCGCCGCCTCCACCGCCGCCCTTCTTCTGCGCGGACGCGACATCGGGGAGGGCAAGCGCGAGGGTGGCGACGAGGCCGACGGTGGCGGCAACCTTGGGATAGTTCATGGCAAGTCTCCGACCCGTGATTTGAGCAACAACCCTGCCAGCGCGCGATGAGCAGGACCCCGCGGAAATACGGGCGTTTTCTGCGCCCGCGGCCGATCATAGCGCTCCCCGCAGTCCTCGTGAAAGGACGGCCCCGCCTTCGCCAAGCTACGGCGGGCAGGCCGTCTTCGCAAAATAGTACGGCCTCGTTTAGGCTGTAGCGCCTATGGAATGGTTGAGTGGACGGGTCGTGATTGTCACCGGCGCGAGCAAAGGCATCGGCCGGGTGCTGAGTCAGATTGCGGCGGGCGAGGGGGCGGCGGTCGTCTGTGCGGCGCGGACGGAATCGCTGGTCAAGGAAACGGCGGAGTTGGTGACACGTGCCGGCGGGCGGGCCGTGGCGGTCACCGCGGATTTGTCGACGGAAGAGGGCGCGCACCAACTCGTCCAGGCGGGCTTGAAAGCGTTCGGTCACGTCGATGGGCTGGTCAACAACGCCGGCGATGGCGGTCCGACGCTGCCGGTGCAGGACTACGACCTCGAGTCGTGGCGCTACGTCATCGACTCCTGCCTGACGAGCACGTTTCTCTGTACTAAGCACGTCGTGCCCGCGATGATCGCGCATGGCCACGGCGCGATCGTCAACATCTCGTCGATGGCCGGCCGCCGCGGCATGCCGTACCGCGTCGGCTACTGCGCCGCAAAAGCCGGGCAGGCGGGCGTGACGTACGGGCTCGCCCAGGAACTCGGACGGCACAATATCCGGATCAATACCGTGTTCCCGGGCGCGGTCGAAGGCGATCGGATCGAGCGGATGATGGCCAACCAGGCCACCGTGCGCGGCGTGACGCCCGAATCGGTGCGTGAAGGGTTCGTCGCGCGATCGCCACTCAAGCGATTGACCGAGCCCGAAGACATCGCCTGGACCTCCGTGTTTCTGCTGAGCGATCGCGCGCGCAACATTTCTGGGCAGTGTCTCCCGGTGAATGCCGGCGAACCCGCTTCCTAGT
>CAZOAZ010000108.1:0-8859 GCA_964577955.1 uncultured Bifidobacterium sp.
CAAGCTACCACGTGGTAGCAGCCAGCCGCTTCATCTCATCTCAGTGTTGAAGGACCTCAGCCGCGTACGCGGACGCGTGAACACGCGTGCTAGTCGGCGACCAGCGACTTCGGCGTCCACTTCATCGACAGGTCCTCGGCGTCGCGGCCGCGGATCTTGCCGTGCTTCACTGCGATCAGTTCCGCCAGGATGCTGACGGCGATCTCCTGCGGTGTGACGGCGCCGATGTCCAGGCCGATGGGGGCGTGGACGTGGACCAGGCTTTCGGTGCGGATGCCTTCGCCCTGGAGCGCCTCGTAGATCCGCGCGACTTTGGCGCGGCTGCCGATCAGGCCGAGATACCGAAGCTCGCGGGCGACCAGCGCGCGCATCGCGTCGAGGTCGTTGTTGTGCCCGCGCGTGACGACGACAACGTAGGCGTGGCCGGGCAACGCGGCGCGATTCAGCCACGTCGGGATGTCTTCGGTCGCGATCTCGACCGCATTCGGGAACCGCTCGGCGTTCGCGAACTTCTCGCGGTCGTCCACGACATGGACGCGGAAGCCGACTTCGTGCGCGAGATTCGCGAGGTGAAAGCCGACGTGTCCGGCGCCCACGACATAGAGCTCGGGGGACGGCTCGATCGGTTCGATGTAGACGCTCATCTGCCCACCACAAATCAACCCGGTTTCCTGCGCGAAGTCGTCGTCGAGTTCGTAGTGCACGAGCTGCGGCCGGCGCGACTGGATGGCCTCGCGGGCTTTGCCGAAGGCGTCGTTTTCGTAGCAGCCGCCGCCGATGGTGCCGACCAGGCGGCCGTCGCCGAAGACCAGCATCTTGGCGCCGACGCGCTGCGGTGTGGAACCGGTGGTCGCGACGATCGTGACGAGCGCCGCCGGCTCGCCCCGTTCAAGGGCGTCGGCGACCGCCGCGAAGACTTCCTGATTCATCTCTATTCGGGATTATAGCGAGTGCCAAGGGGTCAGACACCCGGCGATCGTTCCGGTGTCCGACCCCTTCCGGACGCCACCGCTGATCTGCCTGCCTTGCCCGCCCCGCCCGCCTTGCCTGCCCTTACTGGAACTGGTGCACCAGACAGGTTTCCGCCGGTTCCGTGCCGTCGATGAACGACTCCGAGATGATCTTCGGGCAGAACGGGGCGGCGCGCTTGCCGGTGGTCGGGTCGATGTCGACGAAGGTGATCCGCGGCGGCACCGCAAACTGCGTGTTTGGCCGCCCGGAGAGCGCCCGCGACATGAACTGCGTCCAGATGGGAAGGGCCGCCTGGGCGCCGCTCAAGCCGACCGGCTGATTGTCGTCGAAGCCCACCCAGACGACGGTCAGCAGTTCGGGCGTGAAGCCGACGAACCAGGCGTCGCGGAGATCGTTCGTGGTGCCCGTCTTGCCGGCGGCGTCGAGCCGGAATCCCATCGACCGCGCCGCCGCGCCGGTGCCCTCGTTGATCACGCTGCGCATCATGTTCGTCACGAGATACGTCGTCTCGGATCGCGCAATGGTCCGGCCCTGTTCCGTGTTCTTCTTCGTCGCATCCTCCTGACCGGAATTGATCTTCAGGATGTGATGCAGCGGCATCTCCGAGCCGAGGTTCGGAAAGATCGTGTAGGCGGTGGCGATCTCGTACGGCGTGGCTTCGAAGACGCCCAGCGCAATCGACGGGTACGCCCGCGGCGGAGTCCCGACGCCCAGCCGCTTCCAGAGCGCCGCCACTTTGTCGTAGCCGGCCCGTTCGGCGACTTTGATCGTGCCGAGGTTGCGCGAGTGCGCCAGCGCATGGCGATAGGTCGTCAGACCGTCGTATTCGTCTTCGTAGTTGGCGGGCGACCACTCCTGATCGTTCACCGTCCACGTGGCGGGCGAGTCGTCCACGATGGTGGCCGGCGTGACGTCGTACAGATCCTGATCGGCCGCTTCTTCGAACGCGGTCAAGTAGACGAACGGCTTGAAGACCGAGCCGGGCTGGCGGCGCGACACGATCGCGCGGTTGTACTGGGACTGGTTGTACGAACGTCCGCCGACCATGGCGAGGATGTCGCCGTTGCGCGGATCGACGGCAATCAACGCGGCCTCGGGGCGGGCCTTGAGTTTCCGCCGCGCGAGCAGGCCGTCGACTTTGGTCAGGCCGTCGCGCACCGCGTCCTGCGCCAGCCGCTGCAGGTGCAGATCGAGCGTCGTGTAGACGTCCACCGGCTGATCGGTGGTCGTCGTCAGGCCCGGATAGTCGTCGTTGAGTGTCTGCGTGACGTAGTCCACGAAGTACGGCGCCTCGGCTTCGAGGGCGCGCTGGACGACGGTGAGCGGCAGCGCGGCGGCGGTGTCGGCTGCTTCCTTCGGGACGAATTCCGCATCGGCCATCGCGCGCAGCACGACGTTCCGGCGTTCACGGCTCCGGACCGGATTGGTGAACGGTGAGAGTGCGGACGGCGACTGAATGACGCCGGCGATCGTCGCCGCTTCGGCGAGCGTGAGGTTGCTCACGTCCTTGCCGAAAAACAGCCGCGCTCCTTCGGAGACGCCGACGATCGCGAAGGAGCCGCGCTGGCCGAGCGGGACGGCGTTCAAGTACATCTCGAGGATCTCGTCCTTCGTCGCGCGCTGCGTCATGACGAACGACATCCACATCTCGAGCGCCTTGCGCGGGAGCGCGGTCGTCCAATTCGATCGGTCGCGCGCGGTCTCGAGCGTCCAGCCGCTCATTTGCGGGATGAAGACGTTGCGGACGAGCTGCTGGGTGATCGTGCTGGTCGCCGAGAGGCGCGAGCTGCGCCCGAGCACCGCGTCGCGGAACGCGCCGAGCAGCCGAATCGGATCGACGCCGGGATGGTAGTAGTAGCGACGGTCTTCGATGGCGAGTACCGCTTGCACCATCTGCGGGTGGATTGCGCTCAGCGCGACCGGCCGGCGCTTCGACCGGTCGGACATCAGCGAGCTCAGGAGCGGTGCGTCGAGCGTCAGGCGGTCGCGGGCCTTGTCGGCCAGTTCCAGCCGTTCGACGAAGCCGGTCGGCTTGGCGACCACCTTCCGCGCCCGCTGCTGCGCGGTGAGCGGGCGGACGAAGAGCACACGGACCGTCTGCCCCTTGAATTCGCTGCCGCGCGGGACGATCGCGATCGCGCCCGGAGCGACGGCAAATTCGCCCGGCTTCTCGGCCTTCTCGCGCTCGGTGTAGCCGAGATCGTTCAGGCGATCGATGAGCGCCCGGTCGTTCATCGACTGCCCGACGCGGAGATCGAGCGGGCGCGCGAAGATCCGCGGCTGGACCCGGGCGCGTTCACCGTGCAGCTGCGCGTCGATCACCCGCGCGAAGCGGATGTAGAAGAAGGTGAGCGTGACGGTGGAGAGCACGAACAGGGCGGCGGCGGTGTAGCTGGCGAGACGGAACCAGCGGCGGCGCCAGAGCCCGGCAAGCCATGGCCGGAGACGTTCGATGCGGATCCTAAATCGTGACAACCCAGTGCTGTCCTGCGTCGAGCGGCAGCTGCTGATCCAGCCGGTCGACGAGCGCGGGTCCGTACTGATTCAGGAAGGAGACGAAGCCGATGGTCCGCTCCTGCGCGTGGCCGCCGGGAAAGGTGAGCGCGCGCGTGCGCACGAACTGCCGCCGCAGCGTGTCGTCGCGGCGCTTGGCGGCCTGAATCATCTTGCCGTGCAGGGTCTCGAGATCGTGCTGCATCTTGCCCAGCGTCGATTTTGCCGCGCCCTCGAGCGTCGGTTCAAGAGCGGGAATCGCCTCGATCAACTGCGCCATGTGCGACGCGATGGCGGTCGTCGCATTCGAGAACGCCGCCTCGACTGTGGGCGGAATCTGTGCGGCCAACAGCTGATTGAGGACCGCGTCGTCCTGCTGCTGGAGCGATTCGAACGCGATGGGGTACTTCTGGAGAAAGCGGAGTGCCGCCGAATCAACGAGCGTCGCGGTGCCGCGCGGATACATCAGCGGCATCGGCAGCCCGAAGCGTTCGTACACGCCGCGCAGTTGTCCGAGGTAGGCCAGTTCGTTCGGGCCCGCGACGTAACAGATGGTCGGGAACAGCGTGTCCTGGACGATCGGCCGGAGCAGGACGTTGGGGCTGAACGCCGCCGGCTGTTCGCTGGCGAGCCGGATGAAGTCGGCCGCCGGATGACGTTCACCGCCGACCACGAAGTGGCCGTTCTCGATCTGAATGGGCCGCCGCGCACCATTGAGGTGGAAGAGTGCCAGGCCTGGTTCCGCCGACTGCACCTGCGCGTGGTAGCCGCGCGCCGCCAGATCGGCCCCGGCCGCTGCCGCGAGGCGGGCGGTTTCGCCGGGCGACGCCAGTTCGTGTGCGAACACCGGGGCGGCCAGACTCTTCGAGGCGAGATCGGACGCGTCGTACACCACCAGACCTCGCTGGCCCAGGACGGTCTCGAGCCAGCGGCCGAACGCCTCCGACATCGACACTCCCGGGGCGTAGATCCGGCGGAGGTCGTCAATCAGACTCGGCTTGAATTCGGTGGGCGGGAGAATCTGTTCGAGGGCGGCGATGGCGGCTTCGGCGGCGGCGTCGAGGCAAATGCGTCCAACCGGGATGGGATCGCCGCTGCGGGCCGGCAGCGCGATCTCGCGCGGGCTGAGCGACTCGTCCCAGACCGTACACGACCGCACCTCATCCCAATCGTGATCCTCGGCCTCGATCCAGAACACCGGAATCGCGGGCACGCCCTGTTCCCGCGCGACCTGCTCGGCGAGTTTGATCGCGGTCAGCGACTTGAGCAAGGTGTAGAGCGGGCCGCCGAAGAGCCCGGCCTGCTGGCCGGTGACCACGGCAACGGCGCGCGGATCGGCGAGCGCCGCGGCGTTGGCGCGGGCGCGGGCCGGGGCCTGCCGTCGTTCCTGCTGCTGCGCGATGACCGCCGCAATCGCGGCCGGTTTCCGGACATGCGCCTGTGTGCGGGCGATCGCCTGCGCCCAGGCGCTCGGCTCGTAGGGATTTCCGGCGAAAAAGGGCGCGACCGCGGCGAAATCAAATGCGTAGTCCGTCGCGAGTCGCCGCGTCCCTGGAAGCCGGCGCACATCGATCGGAAAACCGGACGCCGACTCACCTGGCACGTGCGTTTCCGCGGAGCGTGTTGATGGGTTCGAGGGCAAGGGAAAACCTACTGTAGCACGCTGAAACGATTGAACCTGAAGGGGCTAAGTGTTACGATCACTCGCCTTCCTTCGAGGAGTACCTTCGCTGAACACGGACGCTCCCGGCGCTGCGCCTCCCGACGCATTCGGGCCGTTTCGTGTACTTCATCAGATCGGCGCGGGCGCGCTCGGCCCGGTGTTCCGGGCGTATCAGCCGGAGCAGGATCGACTCGTCGCCGTCAAATGGTTCCGTCTCGATCTGCCGCCTGATCGCGCGCATCAGCTCGTCGCCGAATTCGAACGCCTGATCGCCGCCGATCTGTCCCATCCCGGCATGGCCGCGCCGCTCGCCACCGGCATCGCCGGCGTGCACGCGTTTCTGGCCCAGGATTTCGTCGCGGCCGAATCCTTGGACGTCGTGATCCGCGATTCGGGTCCCGCCTCGCTCGAAACGGTCGTGCGGGTGGCCACCCAGCTTGGCAGCGCGCTGGACCACGCCGCCGCCGCCCAGGTCCATCACGGGGCGCTGCACCCGCGCGACGTGTTGCTCTCGGCCGACGACGTCCGCATGACCGGCTTCGGGGTGACGCGGGCAATGGCGCAGGTCGGCACCGTGGCGCCAATCCGCCGTCCGTACACCGCACCCGAACGGGTCGCCGGCCTGCCGTGGGACCATCGCGCGGATATTTTCAGCCTCGGGGCGCTCCTCTTCGAACTCCTGACCGGGCGGCGCGTGTCGGGTGTCGGCGACGACGCGACGGGCGGCCTGCCGCATGTCATCGCCGGGATCGAGCGCGAAGTGTTCCGGCCATTTTTCGCGAAGGCCTTGTCGGGTAATCCAACCGGCCGCTTCGAGAGCGGGGCCGCGCTCGCGCAGGCGCTGACCGATGCGCTCGGCAGCGCGCGCCCGGCGCCACGGCGCGAGAGCACGCGGCGCAGGAAATTCGGCGCCGACTCGGCGCCATCACTGCTGCCGCCGCCAGATCCCGAGCCCGACGAATGGCCGGCCAGATCGTCGGTTGCGCCCGCCGCGGCTCCCGACCCCGGACCGCCGCCCGCGCGGATGCTGACCTACGAGCCGGAAGACGCCGAGCGCGATTTCGACTTCGGCGCGCGCGCCGTGGCGCCTGACGCGCCGGACATTCATCTCGAACGGACGCCGCCAGCGCACGAACCGCTCGCACTGGATTTGGCCGAAGAACCGCTCGCACTGAATCTGGCCGATGAGCCGCTCGCCCTCGATGTGGCGGACGAGCCGCCGCGGCTGCCGATCGTTGTCGAGGAGCGAGACGACGTCGTCATCGCGCGGCATGCGGGCGACGATGACGTGCCGCTCCGGCGGTTTGCGGCCGTCACGCCGGAGCCGATGCCGCTCCTCGTCGAAGAGCCCGAGGCGTCGGTGGGGGAGATGCTGCTCGCCGATCCGGAGGAGCAGGCGCCGTTCGAGATCGAGCACGGTGAGCACGGCGGCGAACACGTCGAACACGTGGACCGGATGCGTCCGCGCTTTCCCGAAGCGGCGCGGACCTTCGAGACCGAGGACGCCGTCGAGACGCGGCGGGCGATCTGGCCGCTCGTCGCCGCGCTGGTCGTTGGCATCGGCATCGGGTTCGGTTCCGCGTTCGTGCTCATCGAGCGCAACAGCGCGCCCGTATCGGGGCAGAGCGAGCAGAGCGCCGCGGTCCGTCCCGCGACGCCGGTGGTCGAGCCGTCCGTTCAGCCGGTGACCGACGCGACGCCGACGGTCAGACCGGACGCGCCGTCCGCAACCGCACCCGCTGCGCCGGCGGCTGCCGCGCCCGCGGATGGAGCCGTGCGTCCACCGGTCTCCGCGCCTGCGCCCGAACCACCGGTGTTGTCGGAGCCCGCTCGGCCTGCTCCTTCGGGTTCAGGGTTCCAGGTGCCGGGTTCCGGGTTCCAGGTGCCGGGTTCCGCTGCGCCTGCCTCGCCTGCCGCGCCCGCCCGTCCTGCGCCTGCAGCCGTCGAAGGGCGCTTGCTCGTGCGCTCGGCGCCGGCCGGTGCGACCGTGTTCATCGACGGCAAGGCAGCGGGCGTCACGCCGCTCACGGAGCGCGACCTCTCGCGCGGCGCGCACACCGTCCGGGTCCATCGCGATGGTTATCAGAACGAGGAGCGTCGCGTCACGATCACCGAGGCGCGGCCGTCGCAGACGTTGACGTTCGATCTGGAACGCGTGCGGCCGGCCGCCCGGCCCGCGGCGCGCGCGGCGGCGCCGGCGCCGCCCAAAACCGGCCGCGGCTCGTTGCGCATCGATTCACGCCCGGCTGGCGCGCAGGTCTTCCTCGATGGGAAACTGGTGGGCCGGACGCCGCTGGTACTCGACTCGGTGGCGAGCGGCGATCACCCGGTCTATCTGGAACTGGATGGCTACCGCCGCTGGGCCGATACGGCCAGCGTGACCCCGGGCGAACAGAAGCGCGTCGCCGCATCACTGGAGAGATGAGTCCTTTGCACGCACACGAGATGGAAGCGGTCCTGGCGCTTGAAAACGGCACGACGTATCGCGGCCTCGCGGCCGGCGCGCACGGCGAGACCCAGGGCGAAGTGGTCTTCAACACCAGCCTGTCCGGGTACCAGGAGATCCTCACCGATCCGTCCTACGCCGGACAGATCGTCACGATGACGTGCGCCGAGATCGGCAACTACGGCGTCGCGAACGAGGATGTCGAGTCGCGCAAGCCGCACATCGCCGGGTTCGTCATCCGCGACGAATCGCCCATGGCCAGCAACTGGCGGGCGGACGGCACGCTGCGCGACTACCTCACCGCCAACCACATCGTCGCCATTTCGGACATCGACACCCGCGCGCTGACGCGCCTCCTGCGCTCGTCGGGTGTCATGCGCGGCGTCATCGCGACCGGCCACAACGTCGACGCCGACGCGCTCGTCGATCGCGCCCGTTCGATCCCGAAGATGGAAGGCTCCGATCTCGTGAAGGTCGTGACCTCGGATCACGCCTTCGACTGGCCCGCGGGCGAGCTCGGCGAATACGAGGCGGTGCCGGGGCGGCGCGCGAAGCGCCGCTTGAAGATTGCCGCCTACGACTTCGGCATGAAGTGGAACATCCTGCGCCGCTTCAACGCCTACAACTGCGACGTGCGGGTGTATCCCGCCAGCGTGCCGGCGTCGGAACTGCTCGCGACGAGCCCGGACGGTGTGTTTCTCAGCAACGGTCCCGGCGATCCGGCGGTGCTGACCTACGCCATCGACAACGCGAAGACGCTCGTGGCGTCCGGCGTGCCGACGTTCGGGATCTGTCTGGGTCATCAGATTCTCGGTCTGGCGATGGGCGGGTCGACGTTCAAACTCAAGTTCGGCCACCGCGGCGGCAATCATCCGGTCAAGAACTTCGCGACGCAGAAGATCGAGATCACGTCGCAGAACCACGGCTTCGCCGTCGACCCGGATTCGCTGCCGCGCGACGTGCAGGTCACGCACGAGAATCTCTACGACCACACGGTCGAAGGGCTGAAACACAGGGACCAGCCGGTGTTCTGCGTGCAGTACCACCCCGAGGCGTCGCCCGGGCCGCACGATGCCGACTATCTGTTCGACGACTTCATTCAGCTGATCGAGGAGAAACGAGGGTAGAGGTTAGAGGTCAGAGGTTAGAGGTTGGAAATGCCGCTCCTGCGTTTCTGAACCCGACTAACCTCTCACATCTAGCCTCTAACCTCCACGAGCAATGCCAAGACGAACCGACTTGAAGCGGGTAATGGTGATCGGCTCCGGGCCGATCGTGATCGGCC
>CAZOAZ010000109.1:0-8136 GCA_964577955.1 uncultured Bifidobacterium sp.
TGCGCAACCTGGTCAAGCGCGCGATTCGCGGCACCGCCGGCGCGGCCACGACGTAGTCTCCAGTCTTCAGTCCGCCAGTCGCCAGTCGTCAGTCCGCGTGCGGCATCGCACTTGCGGCCGGCGATTGACGAACTTGCGACTGCGGCCATCATGGCGAGCAGAAGGCTCTCTCCGATCCTTCTGCTCGCCATTGTCATTTTCAGCTCCTGCGAGTCCGAACCTCCACCGGCGAAGCTCGTCACGACCTGGCGTCGTGTGGCCGCCTGGTCGGGTGAAGCGCCGCTCCAGACCGAGTCCTTCATCAGCGAAACCGGATCGTTTCGCGCACGCTGGACTTCGCACAGCCTGGATCCGAAGGAACCAGGCATGTTGCGCGTGACGCTGCACAGCGCCGTGAGCGGCCGGCCGCTCGTGCCGATGCTCGAACACCGCGGCGATGGAGAGGGAGACATCGCCGCAAGCGAAGACCCGCGTGAGTTCTTTCTGTTAATCGAGGCGGAACGGGCGCGCTGGACCGTGGAGCTCGAAGAAGCGGTGCAGACGCTCGTCCGTCCGGCCAAGCGCTGAGGACCCCATGCCCAACACCATTCGCATCCTGGCTGCCGCGATTCTTGTCAGCGGAACGATGGCCGTCCTGCCGCGCGCGCAGGTGCAGCCGCCGCCGGCGCCCTGGCGCGGCGCCGGGCCGACGCCGTGCGTCGGGGAGGACCGGGCGATCTTCACCTGCCCGCCAGTGGCCGGTGTTCGAGCGATCCGTGCCGGGCGGATGTTCGACAGCCGCAGCGGCCGGTTGGTGACTCGCCAGGTGATTCTGATGAACGGCGATCGAATCACCGGCGTCGGTCCCGAGACCACGATGCGGATTCCCGCCGGCGTTCCAGTGATCGATCTGAGCGAGGCGACCGTGTTGCCCGGTCTGATCGACGCGCACACGCACATGTTCAACACCCGGCGTGCGACGGACACGACGGAAGGC
This sequence comes from uncultured Bifidobacterium sp., assembly GCA_964577955.1. Classification (GTDB taxonomy): domain Bacteria; phylum Acidobacteriota; class Vicinamibacteria; order Vicinamibacterales; family CAVVIG01; genus CADEEX01. The sequence goes on from CAZOAZ010000109.1 coordinate 977, forward strand.
ATGATGCTGGCGGCGATGCAGAACGTCACGGCCGATCTCCGGGCCGGCGTGACCTCGGCCCGGGATATGAGCTCGCACGGCAACGGCTACGCCGACGTAGCCGTGCGCGATGCGATCAATGCCGGGCGCCTCGAAGGCCCGCGCTATCAGGTGTCGACGCTGGGGATTGTGTGGGGCGATCGTCCGCCGACGGGGCCGGCGAATCCACTCGCGAGCACCGTCGTTCGTTCCGTCGAAGAAGGTCGCGCGGCCGTCGCCGAACAGGTGGCGCGCGGCGCCGACTGGATCAAGCTTTTTCCCGCAGGCAACTACTCGTTCGCCGCCGACGGCACGCCGCAGTACGCCGTCACCTATCCGCTGCCCGTCCTCCAGGCGATCATCGGCGAAGCGCATCGTCTCGAGCGAAAGACGGCGTGCCACGCCTTTGGCGGTGAGGGACTCAAGAACGCCATCGTCGCCGGGTGCGACACCATCGAACACGGCTACGGCCTCGATCAGCCGCAGCTCGACATGATGGCGGCGAAACGCCTCTTCTACGATCCGACACTCGTGCGCTACACCGAGCCGTACATGGACGATGTCGATGCCCGGAATACCAACGGTCGCTTCCGCATGATTCCGATCTTCGAACGCGCGGTCCGACTCGCCGCGGCGACACCGGGCATCAAGGTGATGGTCGGTAGCGGCGTCGATGGTTCGACCTTCGCGCACGGGACGCAGGCACTCGAGCTGGTGGCGATGGTCAAGCAAACCGGGTTCGCGCCGGCGCGGGCCCTGCAGTCGGCGACCGTCATCAACGCTGAAGCGATGGGATGGGCAAATCGAGTTGGCGTGATCGAAAGCGAAGCCTACGCCGACATCATTGCCGTGGCTGGAGATCCGCTCGCGGACATCACCGAGATGCAGCGGGTCCGGTTCGTGATGAAGGGCGGCCAGATCGTTCGCGACGACAAGAAGTAGGACGTCCGGCCGCCGTCACGAGGCGAGCGGGATGTTCTCGAGGCGCTGGCGCTGGGGCTGGCAGATGGCATCGACCAGGGCCAGGAGCTGCTGTGCGTCGAGCGGCTTGCACAGGTAGTCATCCATGCCGGCCGCAAGGCATCGTTCCCGATCGCCTTTCATCGCATGAGCCGTCAACGCAATGATCGGCAGGCGTCGAGCCTTCGTTGTTTCGCTCGCGCGGATCGAGGCGGTGGCGGCGAAGCCATCGAGATCGGGCATCTGCACGTCCATCAGGACGAGGTCGAAGTGTTGTTCGCTTGCGACGCGAACGGCCTCACGTCCGGAGCCCACAATCACGACGTCGTGACCGCCTTGCTTTTCGAGAATCCCCGCGGCCACGCGCTGATTCACGATGTTGTCCTCGGCCAGCAGAATCCGCGCCCGTCTGCGGGGCGCAGCTGGGCGAGCCTCTCGCGGCGCCGCGGAACCGACCAGCTCGCCGCTGTCGACCTGACCGAGGCGAATGGTGAAATGAAAAGTGCTCCCGACGTGTGGTTCGCTCTCGACCCAGAGCCGACCGCCCATCAGTTCCACCAGGTGGCTCGAGATCGCCAGACCCAGCCCGGTGCCGCCATAGCGGCGCGTCGTGGACCCGTCGGCCTGGCGAAATGCCTCGAAAATGGTTTGCTGCTTGTCCAGCGGAATCCCGATGCCGCTGTCGGCCACCGAGCAGCGCAGTAGCGCTCCTGTGTCCTCGCGTGCGTCGATGCCCACGGTCACGACGACGCGACCGGAGTCGGTGAACTTGATCGCATTGCCCACGAGATTGACGAAGATTTGACGCAGCCGCCCTGGGTCGCCGGACAGCGCGTCTGGTACACCGTCTTCGACCCGCGTGACAACTGACAGCCCCTTCTGTTGCGCCCGAAACGCCAGCGGCTTCAGCAGCTCGGCCAGCACCGCACGAATCGAGAACGGGATGGATTCCAGGTCGAGCTTCTGCTGTTCGATCTTCGAGAAGTCCAGGATGTCGTTCAAGAGCGTGAGCAGCCCGCTCGCCGAGCTCTTCACCGTGGTCAGATACTCCCGCTGCTCGGCGGTCAGTTCGGTGTCGAGGGCGAGATCCGTCATCCCGAGCACGCCATTCATGGGCGTGCGGATCTCATGGCTCATGTTGGCGAGAAACTCGCCTTTGATCGCCGAAGCGGCTTCCGCGGCCTCTTTGGCGCTCTGCAGTTCCCTGGTCCGGTCGGCGACGACCTGCTCGAGTTCGACCGCCCGCCGGAGGACATTGCGGACCCGTTGTTTGAGCAGGAAGCCGACGACGGCCAGCGCGCCCAGCAGGATACTCGGGTAGAACCACCACACCTCGTAAACGTAGGGCGTGATGCTGAACCCAATCGATGCGGCCTGGTCGCTCCAGATGCCGTTGCTGTTTGTCGCCTGGACGCGGAACGTGTAGCGGCCCGGGGGAACGTTGGTGTAGTAAGCCGTTCGCCGCTCGCCGGCGTCGACCCAGTCATGATCGAAGCCGTCCAGCTTGTAGCGAAATCGCATGCTGCGCGGCGCGGTCAGATTCAGTGCCGTGTACGAATATTCCAGATCCCGTCGGCCGAGCGGGACCGCCGACCCTGGTGCGATCCACGCATGATTCGCCGCCGCTGATTCGAGCACGATCGGCGGCGGGGTCGTCTCCTGTGCCGCGCGCAGCGGGTCCACGCCGACCACGCCTTTGAGGGTCGTGAAGACGAGTCGCCCCGTGCGGGTTCGCCAGGCTGTCGGTCCGAGATTGCCGGTGAAGGTCGACAGCACGGCGGACCGCATCCCATCCCGTTCGCCGTACGAAACCGACACGATGCTGCGCGCCTCGCGGCGATCGAAGGCGTCGAACGCCTTCTTGCTGACGCGCCAGATCCCGCGTCCGCTGGCCATCCAGAGATTGCCCATCTGATCGTCCAGGATGGTGCGAACGCTGTCATCGACCAGGCCGTTCTGCTCGCGATACACGCGCACACGGCCGTCTTTCACCCGGTTGAGACCCGCTTCCGTCCCGATCCAGAGCGTGCCGTCGGCGTCGCGCAGGACGGACAGGACGTTCGCGTCCGACAACCCGTCCTTGGTGCTCAGGGTCGTCATGGCGTCGCCGTGGAAGCGCGCGAGGCCCTCATAACGTGTGCCGATCAGTACGTCGCCGTTCTGGTCCACGTACATCGTGTTCACGGTTGCGCCGGGAATCTCGCGGATGAATTTGAGACGATCGTGGTGGCGTCGGAACAGGGCCGCGGCGGTCGCCACCCAGACGGCGCCGTCGCGATCCACGAGTACCCCGCCGACCGGGAACCGCGGTGGCGGCGCGTGCCAGGGGTTCTGAATCACGCGTCCCTCATGAATCAGATCGAGGCCACCCGTGGTGCCCACCCAGAGATCGCCGTTCTCGCCTTCGGCCAGCGAGGTCACACGCGGTGAAGAGAGTCCCTGGTCCGTGCCGTAGCTGACCGCGTGACCGTCGGTGCGAAGACCCACCAGGCCGTTCGTGGTGCCCACCCAGAACGTGCCGCCGCTGTCCTGAAAGGCCGCCTGCGCCAGTTCGGACGGCAGGCCTTCAGTGACCCCGTAGGTGATGAAGTTGCCGACAGAAAGGCAGGTGAGACCGCCGCCCAGTGTGCCAATCCACAGGTTGCCCTCGCGGTCCTCGAAGAGCGCGCTGATCTCGTCGCTGTTCAGCGTCTGCGGCGAAAGCGACACCGTGGCGCCGCGTGCTCGGTAGCGGGCCAGGCCGCGCCGGTCGAGGGCGACCCACAGACTGCCGTCACGATCCACCAGCATCTTGACGGCAGCGGCGGGCGTCTTGTCGACGAGTTCATACGCCGCGCCGGACATGCGGTAGATACCGGTGCCGGTGCCAAACCAGATCGTGCCGTCGGTGGCCTCGGCCACGCTGTATGTGATCGAGTCCGCAGTCCCATTCCAGGTGCCAAGATCCTGCAGCTTTCCGTCTGCGAGGATGTACCCCTTGGTTCCGGCGGTGAAATAGAGGCGCCCCGCCTGGTCATACAAACCGGCAAACGCGATGAACGGCGGCGTTCCTTTGAGACGCTCGAACCGCCACGGCTCCCGGTTCGTGCTTCGCGCCAAGCCAAGCCCGGTCCCGATCCACATCGTCCCGGACGGTTCGGCGACAATTGTCGTGATGTATTCATTCGGCAGGCCGTCAGCCGTGCCGAAACCTGAGAACGTGCCGTTCGCGTAGCGGACCACGCCATTGCCGGTCCCGATCCACAGCGCGCCGTCTGCGGCCACACGAAGAGCCGTGACCAGGTTGCTGTGGAAGGCGGGCGTGTTCGAGCGATTGAACACCGTGAAGCGGACGCCGTCGAAGCGGCCGACACCGTCGCCCGTGCCGACCCACAAGTAGCCGTCAGCCGTTTGCGCGAGAGCCGTGACGGAGTTCTGCGGCAAGCCGTCCTGCGTCGTCCAGGAACGGTGCAGATACTGAGCAATGGCGCGGGAGGGGTCGAGCGCGAACGCCGTGTCGGCCCGGAACGCGATCCAGCACGTCAGACCGACAGCCGCTGTGAGCCACGACCGCCGCGTGCCGCGGAGAGGCGTCTGCGCCATGCTGGGAAGGAATCGTCACCGTGATGTCGGCCTTTAGCCTACATTGGCCATCCTTCCGGTCAGGTGCGCGCCGTCAGTCGATGATGCGTTTTCGAGGGTGCTCGAGTCCGACGGGTGCGCGCTCTGACACCACGGCTCGCGGTTGCACCGTTCAGGACTCGATCGGAAACGGCTCCGAGATGGGGCCGAGCGTGCCGCGCCCGTATCTCGACGCCAGGCGCCCACGGCGCAGGAACACCTGCGCCGTGATGAACGCGTCAGCTGCCGCGGTGTGCCGATCGTGGGGGATGACGCCGAAACGTTCGCAGAGCGCGTCCAGCGTGAAGCGACGGAAGGCCGGCTGATCGGCAAAGGCGCCCGCCCCGTTCGAGATGGAGCGACAGATCCATCGTGTCGAGGCGGCGATTCCGCAGGGTGAAACCCCAGTGCTTCGTGCACGCGGTGTCGAGCGCCGTGATGTCGTGGCCGATGTGATGTCCCACGATGACACCGTCTCCGAGGAAATCGAGGAAGCGCTCAATCGCGACCGTCTCCTCGAGCCCGTGAACGCTCTGATCGCGGGTGACGCCGTGCACCGTCACGGCTGACGAGTTCTGGGTCACCTTCAAGAGCGCGGCGTACGAATCGTCCAGACGGATCTCGCCTGCAACCACGCCGACCGCTCCGATCGTGACGATGGCGTCGGTGGTCGGATTGAGGCCGGTGGTCTCGAGATCAAGTACGACGAAGCGGACCTGGTCGATGGGCGTGCCGTCGCTCCAACTGGTGGCGAGGCGGCCGCGGTGCCGAGCCGCGAGGGGTGACTCCGTCACAACCGATCGAGCCAGACCGGGTCGTTGGTGAATTCGAGCAGCCGGAAGATCGCGCCGAACCCGCGCTCAGGATCCGCCGGTCGTAGCTGCTGAGGAGCGACGGCGGCAGATCCGATCCGGAGGACTACAAAGCCGAGGGCATGCTCTGGACGAAAGTGCTGATGAGTCCGATGCCGCACGCCCGCGTGAAGAGCATCGACACGTCGGCCGCGCTCAGCGAGCGCGGCTTGACGATGGAGCCGCTCTACGAGGGCGAACCGATTCTCGCCGTGGCGGCGGTGGACGAGCTGACCGCGGCGGAAGCCATCGGGCTCGCCATCGTCGACAACCCGTACGATCTCGTCAACGACGGCCGGTCCGCGGGCGATCACGTGTCGCTCTCGTATCAGCCGGCGGTGATGCGCTGGCGGACCGTCACGGTGCTGACCAACACGCCGCCGCGCGGCGCGCAGCGCGCCCCCGGCGGGATGCAGGGCAATGCGCTCATCGAACCCATCCTCGCCAAAGCGGCGAAGAAGCTCGGCATCGATCAGGTCGCGCTGCACCGGATCAACGGGCCGACGGGCAAACCGCAGTTCGGCGCACCCAACGCCCGCGGTCAGCGTTCGTTTGCGACCAGCGCGTTCCTCGGCGAGGCGATCGATCGCGGCGCCGATCTGTTCAAATGGCAGGAACGCAAGGCGCGCAGCGGTCAGCGCGCGGGTTCAAAGGTGCGCGGTGTCGGCCTGAGCGTCAGCTGCTACTCGGCCGGTTCGCTGGGCTTTGACGGACTGCTCGTCATTCATCCGAGCGGGCGCGTGGTGATCCAATCCGGTATCGGCAATCTGGGTACCGAGTCGGTTGTCGACGTCCACCGCGTCGCCGCTGAGCTCATCGGCGTCGAGTGGGATCACGTCGACATCGTCTGGGGCAACACGTCCAAGAACCTGCCGTCGACGTGCAATCAGGGCGGCAGCCAGACAACCCATGCGATGACGCGCGCCGCGTATGCGGCGGGCATGGACGCGCGGAAGAAGCTGCAGGAGATTGCCGCCGCGTCGCTCGGCGGCAAGCCCGAGGACTACGAGGTTGCGAACGAGCGGGTCTTCCGGAAGGGCGGCGGCCGCGGCCTGACGCTGGCGGAAGCGGCAGAAGGCCGTCACCTTGGGCGGGAAGTTCGATGGCCATGAACTGCCGGCCGACATCAACACCGCGACCAAGGCGTCAGCGACGGCGCTGGCTGGCCAGGGTTTGATGGGCGTGGCGCGCGACAACTACGGGCGCAACGGCACGTCGAAGTCCTATGTTGCCGGCTTTGCCGAAGTCGAAGTGGATGTCGAGACCGGGAAGTACAGCGTCGTGGACTTCATCGCGGTCGCCGACGTGGGTACCGTCATCCACCCGCGGAACCTGCGCGGCCAAGCGCTCTGCGGCATCATGCTCGGGCTTGGGCACGCGGTCAGCCAAAAGTGGGTCTACGACCAGCACTACGGCGTCCCGCTGGCCAGGCGCTTCCACTACAACCGCCCGCCGAGCATCCTCAACGCGCCGCAGACGATGCAGTTTGCGGCGTCGGCGCCCGCGCGGCATCGGCGAGGCGCCAGTCGGGGCCGGCTGCTGCGCGGTGATGAACGCGCTCGTCGACGCGCTTGGTGATGAGTGGTTCCGGGTTCCGGGTTCCGGGTTCCGGGTTCTGGGTTCTGGGTGCCGGGTTCAAGGTTCTTGCAATTCGCGCGAGAACCTTGCACCCTGCACCTAGTGGCCTGTCCACGCTGAAGCAGTACCGCCTGCCGGGCGGGGCATCCCGCC
>CAZOAZ010000110.1:0-8066 GCA_964577955.1 uncultured Bifidobacterium sp.
GTCCAACGTTTCGTCAATCACGCAGAAGGCGGTCGTTGCCGCGCTCACCGGTTCACAGGAGCCGGTGACGATGATGCGCGACGAGTATCGGCACCGCCGCGATCAGGTGCACGCCTGGCTGACGTCCGATCCGCGGATCCGCTGCGTCAAGCCGGCGGGCGCGTTCTATCTGTTTCCTGATCTGCGGGATGTGTTGAAGGCGACCGGCCTGCCGTCGACGGCAGCGTTCGCCGAGGCCTTGCTCGACGAGGCCAGGGTCGCGGTCACGCCCGGCGAGGCGTTCGACGCTCCGGGGTTCGTCCGGATTTCCTACGCGACCTCGATCGAGACGCTACGCGAGGGCTGCAAGCGGCTGCACGACTTCGTCGCTCGGCGGGCGGGCGTTGCCCACGCAGTGAAGGTCTGAACCAACCATGTCGAAAGTTGTCGCGATTATCGGCGCCTCGAGCGACCGCCGGAAATTCGGGAATCGGGCGGTGCGCGCGTTCGTGAACGAAGGCTACACCGTCATTCCGATCAACCCGCACGAAGGGGAAGTCGAAGGCTTGCGGGCGTATCGGTCGGTGCTCGACGTACCCGGCCCGATCGACATGGCGTCGTTTTACGTCCCACCCGAGGTCGGCGAACAGGTGATGGCGGAAGTCGCGCGCAAGCGGATTCCCGAAGTCTGGCTCAATCCGGGTGCGGAGAGCGACGAACTGATTGCGCTCGCGCGTTCGTTGTCGATCCGTCCGATCGTCGCGTGCAGCATCATCGCCGTCGGCCAGAATCCGAACGCGTTGTAGTCCACTTTCACCCCGAGCGTTCATGGCTACTCACCCGAAACGTCCTCCGTCTGGTAAGTCCGGTAACGGTGCCCCTGTCGACCCCGAAAACGGCGCGCCAGCGGAAGCCACGCCGCCGGCCGAGGCCGCGCCCGCCGCATCCACCGCGCCGGTGGACGCTGCCAAGCCCGGTCAGCCCGCGCGCGAAACGCTGCGGCTCAACGATTTGAAGGATCTCAGCATTCAGAAGCTGACCCAAATCGCCAAGGACAAGAACGTCGTCGGCGCCACCGGCATGCGCAAGCAGGATCTGATTTTTCAGATTCTGAAAGCCCAGACCGAGCAGAGCGGCTTCATCTTTTCCGAGGGCGTGCTTGAAGTGCTGCCCGACGGGTTCGGCTTCCTGCGCGCGCCCGACTACAACTACCTGCCCGGGCCGGACGACATCTACGTGTCGCCGTCGCAGATTCGCCGCTTCGATCTCCAGACCGGCGACACCGTGTCGGGCCAGATTCGTCCGCCGAAGGAAGGCGAGCGCTACTTCGCGCTCATCAAGGTCGAGGCGATCAACTTCGAGGCGCCGGATCACGCGCGCGAGAAGCTGTTCTTCGAGAACCTGACGCCGCTTTACCCGCAGGAGCGATACAAGCTCGAGACCAGCGCCGAGAATCTGGCCGGCCGCGTCATGGATCTCATGACGCCGATCGGCAAAGGGCAGCGCGGCCTCATCGTTGCGCCGCCACGGACCGGCAAGACGATGCTGCTGCAGAGCATCGCGCAGTCGGTGTCGGCGAACCATCCCGAGGCGTATCTGATCGTCCTGCTCATCGACGAGCGGCCCGAAGAAGTGACCGACATGCAGCGTTCGGTCGACGGGGAAGTGATCTCGTCGACCTTCGACGAGCCGGCCCAGCGCCACGTCCAGGTCGCCGAGATGGTGATCGAGAAAGCCAAGCGCCTCGTCGAGCACAAGAAGGACGTGCTGATCCTGCTCGACTCGATCACCAGGCTGGCGCGCGCCTACAACACGGTGATTCCGCCGTCGGGCAAGGTGCTCTCGGGCGGTCTCGATTCGAACGCCTTGCAGAAGCCGAAGCGTTTCTTCGGCGCGGCGCGCAACATCGAAGAGGGCGGGTCGCTGACGATCATTGCGACCGCGCTCATCGACACCGGGTCGCGCATGGACGACGTGATCTTCGAGGAGTTCAAGGGCACCGGCAACATGGAAATCCACCTCGATCGCAAGCTGGTGGACAAGCGCGTGTTCCCGGCGATCGACATCCTGAAGAGCGGCACGCGGAAGGAAGAACTGCTGCTGGCGCGCGAGGATCTGAACCGGATCTGGGTGCTCCGCAAAGTGCTCAATCCGCTGTCGCAGGTCGAGGCGATGGAACTGCTGCTCGACAAGATGGGCAAGACCAAATCAAACGCCGACTTCCTGTCGGCGATGCAGAGAATGGGGTGACGGAGAGATGGCCAACATCAAAGTGCGTGAGAACGGTTCGCTGCTCGTCGAAGGCGACGACGTGACGCTGGTTGACTGGATGGGCAACGCCTACGAGATCCCCAAACGCCCGTTCTCGCTCTGCCGCTGCGGCCATTCGCACCGCAAGCCGTTCTGCGACGGCACGCACCGGACGGTCGGCTTCATCGCCGGCGAGTCTGCCGCGCCAATCGAAACCTAGCACGGCGTGGCCCGCGACCCCGTCCCGAGCGCCTTTCCGGTCGTCCTCGCGGGCTTCGCGGCCTTTCTCGGTCTCTACGCCACCCAGCCGCTGCTCCCGCTGCTGATGCGGGTGTTTCAGGCGACCCACTTCGCGGTCAGCCTGACCATCACGGCGCCGACGCTCGCGGTCGCGATTGCCGCGCCGGTGGTCGGCCGGCTGGCTGACCTCGTGGGACGGAAACGCGTCATCGTGGGCTCGGCGTTTGCCCTGGCCATCGCGACGCTCCTGGCGACCACCGCCGGCTCGCTGCGCCAGTTCATTTTCTGGCGATTCATCCAGGGGCTGGCGACGCCGGGCATTTTCGGCATCACCATCGCCTACATCCACGAAGAGTGGCCGGCCGCCAACGTCGGCCGCGCGATGGGCGCGTATATCAGCGGGACGGTGACGGGCGGTTTCAGCGGCCGCCTGTTGGTCGGGCTCCTCGCCTCACGGTTTGATTGGCGCCTGTCCTTCGTGGTGCTCGCGGTCGCCAACCTCGCGGTTGCCGCCGCTCTGGCGGCGTGGCTGCCGCGCGAGCGGCGCACCGAGTCGCATGAACCGTCCGGCCACGGCCATTCGACCTTCAGGCTCCTCTCGCATCCGCAACTCCTCGCCACGGACGCCGTCGGCTTCTGCGTGCTGTTCGTTCAGGTCGCGATGTTTTCGTACGTGACGTTCCATCTGAGCGAGCCGCCGTACAGCCTGACCACCGCGGCGCTGGGATGGTTGTTCGTCGTCTATCTCGTCGGGGCGGGGATTACGCCGCTGGCCGGTCGCTGGGTCGATCGTCGCGGCCATCGATCGGGACTCGGACTGGGCATCGCCTGCGGTCTCACCGGCGCGCTGCTGACGCTCGCGCCGTGGCTGCCGGCGATCGTGGCGGGTCTGGCGCTGGTCGGCACCGGCGTCTTCGTGTCACAGGCGACCGCGAGCAGCTACATCGGCACCGTCACCCAGCGCGATCGCGGCCTCGCGGTTGGCTTGTATTCGACGTTCTACTATCTGGGCGGGACGATGGGCGGCGCGCTGCCGGCGCTCGCCTGGAACGCCGGCGGCTGGATGGCGTGCGTGCTGCTCGTCATGAGCGTGCAGGCGGCCACCGGGGGTATCGCGATGACCTTCTGGCGTCCTCGTACTCCGTCTCACGATCTCACGCTGGCAGGCTGACGCCATACAATTGCACATTGCAGTGTGCTGCGTACGCCGCCAGTGGGCGGGGCCTAGGTGAACGGGCGGCGCCAACGCAGGTCGCGGAACTGCTCGTAGTCGCCGTCGGTGGAAATCCATTCGCAGCCGTGCTCAATCGCGAGTGCCGCGAACCACGCATCCTGAACGAGATTGCCGGAGACCTTGGGCGACCGGCACAGCTCCGTGAAGATCGACCAATGACGTTCTCCCGGTTGCACCAGCGTCGAGTGCGCCGGTTCGAGGAGCGCCTCACAGAAGGCGAGCGTCTCGGTCGATGACGAGGGCTGCCGGAAGATCTTCGGATGGGTGCAGATTCGAAGCACTCCCGCGAGGACCTGCCGTGAGATGCCGTAGGCGTTCGGGCCGTCGACGAGATCCTGCAGCCAGGTCCGGTATTCCGAGTGACGCGCCGAGTCTTGTCGGAACGCGTGGATCAGGACGTTGACGTCCGGCAGCATCATCGGATGTCGTCCAGACGATCGAGCAGGGCGCTCGTGTCGTCGGGGTCGATATCGGGCCTGATGCCGCCTGACGCTTTGGACACCGGCAGGGCGACCCGCGCGTGTCGGGCCCGCTTGTGCGAACCGGAAATCGCCAACCGCAGTCCCCGCTCCAGCAGACTCGTCAGCGTCTCGCCACGCCGCCGCGCTTCCTGTTTGGCCTTGGTCAGCAGGCCTTCGTCGAGCCTGACGGTGGTCCTCATGACGGAAGTCGACGGTCGTGACATACGTATGTCAATTCTGTCTGGCGGCGAACCCGCTGGGACTGGTCGTTTGGCTGGCCCTCGTTGTGAGCCGTGCGATGACGGACCCATCGCCGGCTACCGGTCTCGGCTGCTCGGCGAGCTCGGCGGCCTCTGCGTTCAGCGTGATCAGGCGTCGAGCGGGGACGGTGGGGCCGCGACGCCGAGGATGCGGCGCAGCTCGTCGCCCTCGACGACTTCGACCTCCAGCAGTTTGCGGGCGATGGTGTCGAGCGCCTCGCGGCGTTCGGTCAGCACGCGGCGCGCGGTGTCGTGCGCCTCGGCAAGAATGCGTTTCATCTCGCTGTCGATTTTCTGGGCGGTCTGGTCGCCATACAGTCCGCGCTCCGGTCCAAATCCCATGTCCAGGAACCGTGACCGCTTGGCGCCGTCGTAGTTGACCGCCCCCAGCTCTTCGCTCATTCCGTACTCGGTGACCATCGACCGCGCGATGTCCGTGGCGCGTTGCAGGTCGTTCTGGGCGCCGGTGGAAATTTCGCCGATGGCAATTTCCTCGGCGGTGCGCCCGGCGAGCAGGACCGCGAGGTCGCCCAGCAGCTGCCGCCGCGTCATCAGGTAGCGGTCCTCGGTCGGCAGATTCAGCGTGTAGCCCAGCGCGTAGCCACGCGCGACGATTGAGATCTTGTGGACCGGATGCGGCCCTTCGACCAGGCTGGCGACGATGGCGTGGCCGGCTTCGTGGTAGGCGATGGTCTCGCGCTCCTTGGGACCGAGCACGCGCTTCTTTTCAAGGCCGGCGACCAGGCGTTCGATCGCGGATTCGAATTCGTGCGGCCCGACCGCCGTCTTGTCGTTTCTCGCCGCCAGCAGAGCCGCTTCGTTCACCAGATTCGCGAGGTCGGCGCCAGCGAACCCGGCGGTCCGCGCCGCGATCACTTTCAGGTCGACATCCTCGGAGGTCCGGACCGTCTTGGTGTGAATCCGAAGAATCGCCTCGCGCCCCTTGACGTCCGGCTTGTCCACCAGCACTTGCCGATCGAAGCGTCCAGGGCGCATCAGCGCCGGGTCGAGCACCTCGGGGCGATTGGTGGCGCCCATGATGATCACGCCCTTGCGTGAATCGAAGCCGTCCATCTCCGCGAGCAGCTGATTCAGCGTCTGCTCGCGTTCCTCGTGGCTGCCGACCGGACTCTGGACGCGGGCCTTGCCGAGCGCGTCGAGCTCGTCGATGAAGACGATGCACGGCGCCTTGGCTTCGGCCTGCTGAAACAGATCGCGGATACGCGCGGCGCCGACGCCGACGAACATCTCGACGAACTCGGAGCCGCTCAGACTGAAGAACGGGACGTGCGCCTCACCGGCCACGGCGCGCGCCAGCAGCGTCTTGCCGGTCCCCGGCGGGCCGACCAGCAGCACGCCTTTCGGAATCCGGCCGCCGAGATTCGTGTACTTCTTCGGATTCTTGAGGAACTCGACGATCTCCTTGAGTTCCTCTTCGGCCTCGTCCACGCCGGCGACATCGGCGAAGCGCACTTTCACTTCGTCGTCCGCGTAGGCTTTCGCCCGGCTTCGGGCGAACGACATGATGCCGCCTTCCGCGCTTCCCATCCGGCGGAAGAAGAAGGCCCAGACGCCGATCATGATGAGGAGCGGGAGAATCCACGTGAGTTCTGGCAGCACGCGGTTGACGCTTTCGCCGCTGTACTTCACAGCCTGCGCTTCGAGCTCTTCGGTCAGCTTCGGATCGTCGACGCGCGTCGTGTTGAAGAGCTTCGATTGCTTCGGGTCGTTGGCAGCGGGCTGCTTGAGCGCTCCATGGATCGTCTGCGCGCCGACCGTGATCTCTTCAATCGCGCCGGCTTTGAGCAGCGCCTTGAATTCGCTGTACGGAACGGTACGGCCGCTCGCGTCGCCGAAATAGATCTGGACGGCACCGAGGACCAGGAGGAAGGCCAGCGCGTACCAGACCGAAGCACCCGGCCGCCCGCCAAGCATGCCCGGCCGGCGGCCGCCACGCGGATTGAGACGAGGAGTCGGAGTCGGAGCCATTCAATACCCTGCGTCCCGATTATGCCTTGAGCGCGTGCCCCTTTTCGAATGTCAGCCCGGCCGGCCCGGCATTGGCGACGATGGTGTCGCCTTCACCGAAGTCGCCTTCGAGTACCCGCAACGCCAACGGGTCCAGCACGCGGCGCTGGATGGTGCGCTTGAGCGGCCGCGCGCCGTAGGTCGGGTCGTAGCCCTCGCGGACGATCAGCTCCTTCGCGGCGTCGCTGAGGTGGACGTGGATCTTGCGCTCCTCGAGCCGCTTCATCAGGCCGGCGACCTGGATGTCGATGATCTGCTTCATGTGCTCGCGGGTGAGCGAGTGGAAGAAGATGATCTCGTCGATCCGGTTGATGAATTCCGGGCGGAAGTGCGCCCGCAGCGCCTCCATCACTTCGCGGCGCGTGCCTTCGTTGATCGTGCCGGTGCCGTCGTGCGCGCTCTCGGCAATGAACTGGCTGCCGAGATTCGAGGTCATGATCACGACGGTGTTCTTGAAGTCGATCGTCCGGCCCTTGCCGTCGGTCAGACGCCCGTCGTCCAGCAGCTGGAGCAGCACGTTCAACACTTCCGGATGCGCCTTCTCGACTTCGTCGAAGAGGACGACCGCGTACGGACGGCGGCGGACCGCTTCCGTGAGCTGGCCGGCCTCGTCGTAGCCGACGTATCCGGGCGGCGCGCCGATCATCCGCGAGACCGTGTGCTTCTCCTGATACTCCGACATGTCGATCCGCACCATCGCCTGGTCGTCGTCGAACAGGAACTCGGCGAGCGCGCGCGCCAGTTCGGTCTTGCCGACGCCGGTCGGTCCGAGGAACAGGAAACTGCCCAGCGGACGGTTCGGATCCTGAAGACCGGCGCGGGCGCGGCGGATCGCGTTCGCGACTGCGCCAATCGCCTCGTCCTGGCCGATGACGCGTTTATGGAGCCGCGTCTCCATCTGAATCAGCTTCTGGATTTCGCCTTCCATCAGGCGGGTCACCGGGATGTGCGTCCACTTGCTGACGACTTCGGCGATGTCCTCTTCGTCGACTTCTTCCTTGAGCATGCGCTGGCCGCCGGCGGGCGTGGCCAGCTTGGCTTCCTCGTCTCGAATCTTCGCTTCGAGCTGCGGGATGGTGCCGTACTGCAGTTCCGACGCGCGCGCGTAGTCGTTCGAGCGCTGCGCGGTTTCGAAGGTCCGGCGCGCCGCTTCGAGGTCCTCCTTCAACTTGCTGGTCTGCTGGATCGTGTCCTTCTCGCGCTGCCACTGCGCGGTCAGGCGGCCGCGGTCTTCCTTGAGGTCGGCGAGTTCCTTGTCCAGCCGCCCGAGGCGCTCGACCGAGGCCTTGTCCTTTTCCTTCCGCAGGTTCTCGCGCTCGATCTCGAGTTGCCGGATCCGCCGCTCGACTTCGTCGACTTCCACCGGCATGGAATCGATCTCCATGCGCAGTTTCGACGCCGCTTCGTCCATCAGGTCGATCGCCTTGTCGGGGAGGAAGCGGTCCGCGATGTAGCGGTTCGACAGCACGGCCGCCGCCACGAGCGCGGCGTCCTTGAACCCGACTTTGTGGTGAATCTCGTAGCGTTCGCGCAGACCGCGGAGGATGCTGATCGTGTCCTCGACCGTCGGCTCACCAACGGTGACCGTCTGGAAGCGGCGTTCGAGCGCGGCGT
>CAZOAZ010000111.1:0-7731 GCA_964577955.1 uncultured Bifidobacterium sp.
GAGCGCAAGCTACCACGTGGTAGCAGCCAGCCGCTTCATCTCATCTCGTTGTGAACGTGACGTCATTTCACCGGCATCGGCGGGACCGCGCCGGGAAACACATAGGCGAACAGCATCGAGATCACGCCCATCACCGCCATCAGCAGGATGCTGTGCTTAATGGTGAATCGGAACAGCCGGCCTTCGTCGGCCGATGTCATCCCGGTCGCCGCGACGGCGACGGCGATGCTCTGAACCGAGATCATCTTCCCCATCACGCCGGCGGCGGAGTTCACCGACGCCATGAGAATCGGGCTCAACCCGAGCGCGTTCGCGGTCACGACCTGAAGATTGCCGAAGAGCGCGTTCGCGGACGTGTCGCTACCGGTGAGGAACACACCCATCCATCCGACCACCGCGCTGAAAAACGGGAAGGCGCCACCGGTTGACGCCAGCGCCAGACCGAGCGTCGACGTCATCCCCGAATAGTTCATCAGGTACGCCAGGCCGAGCATCGATGCGACGGTCAGCATCGCGAACTTCAGCTGTTTGAACGTGCCGACGTAGACGTCCACCAATTTGCCCGGCTTGCCCAGGAACAACGCTGCAGCCAGGGTCGCGAGCAGGCAGGCCGTCCCGGACGCGCTGAGCCAATTGAGTTCGTAGAACGCGGCGTACGGTGCCGGCGCCGGCACGACGGGCTGCACGCGCGTAATGAGATTGTGCAGACCGGGCACCATCAGGCGCTTCGCGAGCGGTCCGGTGCCGGCCACAGTCGGCAGGGAGCCGGGCAGGAGCCCGTCGCTGAAACCGTTGATCGCCGGCTTGATCCTGGGTTCGCCCCACGCGAGCACGAAGATCACCAGCAGCAAATACGGCAGCCAGGCCATGAAAATCTCGCCGGCGGGATGCCGCTTCGCGGCGATGGTCACCGGTCCATCGCTCTCGAGGCGCATGATCGACGGCGGCTTCCATAACTTCAGCACCGCAACCATGACAAGAATACAGGTCAGCGAGCTGACGATGTCCGTGAGCTCGGCACCGATGTAGTTCGAGACGAGAAACTGCATGCCGGCAAACGAAACGCCGCACGCAATGATGGCGGGCAGCACTTCGAGCGCGCGTTTCCGACCGGCCATCACCACAATCAAGTAGCCCGGGATGATGATGGAGACCATCGCGCAGAGCCGGCCGACCATCGCGCTCAGCGCGCCGACCGGCAGCCCCGTCACGTTGGCCAGCGTCACCACCGGAATGCCGATCGAGCCGAAGGCGACCGGCGCCGTGTTGGCGAGGAGGCAGATGCCGGCGGCGAAGAACGGATCGAAGCCGAGCCCGGCCAGCATGGCGCCGGCGACCGCGACGGGCGCGCCGAATCCCGCCGCACCTTCGATGAACGCCCCGAACGAGAACGCGATGAACATCGCCTGCAGCCGGCGATCGTCCGTGAGGCTGCCGACCGAGTCCTTGATGATTTCAAACTTGCCGGTATCCACCGCGAGGCGATACAGCATGATCGAGCTGAACACCACCCAGGCGATCGGAAAGAGTCCGTACGCCGCGCCGTAGAGCGTCGAGATCAGCGCCAGCTTCGCCGGCATGCCGTACGCGAGCAGCGAGACGACCAGCGCCGACCCGAGCGCCGACAGCGCCGAGACCCACGACGCCTTGCGCAGCACACCGAGCATCACGAAGAGGACGATGATCGGAATCGCCGCGACCAGCGCGGACATCGCGAGGCTGCCGCCGATCGGCTGGTAGTTGTGCTGCCACATCTCTTTTGCTCCTGACGATGTCGGTTCGAATGGTTCGAAGGGTTCGACAGGTTCGAATGGTTCTCAAGAACCGAGCACCTCTCGAACCTTTCGAACCCGTCGAACCCGTCGAACCTTTTGGGCAGTTATACTCGAAAAGCCGATGGACTCCATTCGAATCGATCTGTGGCTGGATATCGCGTGTCTGTTCAAGACGCGGTCGGAGGCCCAGCAGGCATTGGCGAACGGCAAGATCGAGGTCAACGGACAGGTCGTCAAGGCCCATCGGCAGGTGCGTCCAGGCGACGCGGTGGTCATCGGCCGGCCGTTCGGCAGGAAGCAGCAGGTCGTCGTCCGCGGAATCGCCGATCGGCACGTGGCCAAGGCTGAAGCTCGCGCTCTGTACGAGGACCTGACGCCGAAGCCGACGCCGGAGGAAGTTGAGATGCGAAGGGTCGAGCGCATCTACCGGGCGGCGGTGACGCCGCCCAAGGCGCCCGACAAGCGTGAGCGGCGAGCCCGCCGTGAAATGAAAGAACGCGGGTAGCGCTATCGGCGCCGGCGGAACCAGCCGCCGATCCGGCCCCCGAGGGAGCGGAAGAACGTGTTCACTTCCTTCGAGCCGCGTTCAACGACCCGCGCGGCGGCTTCCTGGAAGGTCGCCCGGTGCACGCTACAAAGATCCGACGGCACCTCGTCGCCGACCTTGAAAAACTCGGTGTACTTCGGGCAACTGTCGAGAGGCTGCGCGTGCGACACGCTGCACAATTCAACCCGGGCGATCCCCTCGGGCACGACGAACTCGCCGGCCGGCAGCAGCTTGGCGGTCCGCTTCATGAAGTCGGCCCAGATCGGCACGGCGACACGCGCGGCGTAGGCCTCGCGCCCGATCGTACCTGGCTGATCGAACCCGACCCAGACTCCCGCGACCACGGCGCTCGAGAAGCCGACGAACCAGGCGTCTTTGTAATCGTCGGTCGTCCCGGTCTTGCCGGCGACCGGACCGGTCACGCCGAGCGATCGCGCCACGTTGCCGGTGCCGCGATCGATGACATCGCGCAGCATCGTCACCATCTGATAGGCGGTTTCCGGCGAGACGACGTCGCGCTGGACGATCGGTTGATTGAACCGCTCGGCGCCTTCCGCATCCTTGACCGACAGGATGGCGCGCGGCATTGGCAGGCGGCCGCCAGCGGCGAACACGGCATAGGCGGTCGTGAGCTCGAGCGGCGTGACTTCCCCGCTGCCCAGCGCCAGCGACGGCACGTCCGGCAGTCCGTGCAGGCCCGCATCCGACGCCAGCTTGAGCACCGAGGACGAGCTGACCTTCCGCTGGAGTTCGGCGGCCGCGGCGTTGTTCGACTCGAACAGCGCTTCGCGAAGCGTGAGCGACTCGACCTGTTCGTTGTTGGCGTTGCGCGGCACCCACTCCAAATCGCCGGGCACCGCGATGCCGCCGAGACCGGTCAACGTCGAGACCGGCGTGAACCCCTTCTGCAGCGCGGCCGCGTACACGAACGGCTTGAAGGCGGAGCCCGGCTGCCGTTTGCTGCGAACCGCGCGATTGAACGTGCTCCGGGCGTAGTCCGACCCGCCGACCATTGCCAGGACGTCTCCGGTTCGAGGATCGATGGCCACCACGGCCGCTTCGAGATTTCTGGTCTTGAGCCTGGCCAGGCCGGCGGCGACCGCCTGTTCGGCGGCGCCCTGCACACGTCGATCGATCGTCGTCGCCACTTTCCAGTCGGGCGGATGATCGCCGCCGAAGACGTCGCGAAATTCCTGCCGCAGGTAGTCCTTCACCCAGCCGCTCGCCCCTTCGCGGGTGAGCTTGTACGGCTGCACTGCCGGACGAACGTTCCGGGCCGCGGCTTCCTGCTCCGCAGAGATGAATCCCTGCGCGCGCATCTTGCCGAGCACCAGGTGACTGCGCTGCAGCGCGGCGTCGTAGTTCGACCACGGCGAAAACGTCGCCGGCGCCTGAATCAACCCGGCAATGATCGCCGCTTCGGGCAGTGTGATCGCGCTCGCCGGTTTCCGGAACAGGTGCTCCGCCATCGTCTCGACGCCGTAGACCCCGGCGCTGAGATAAATCCGGTTCAAGTACAGCTCGAGAATCTGCGGTTTGGTGAGCTCGAACTCGAGCGCGAACGCGATGCCGGCTTCGCGCGCCTTGCGGCCGAAGGTCCGGGCGTTCGAGAGGTACAGCGTCCGCGCGAGCTGCTGCGTGAGCGTGCTCGCGCCCTCGAGACGGCCGCCCGGCACGACGTCCTTCAGCACCGCGCGGGTGATGCCAATCGGATCGAGCCCAGGGTGAAGGTAGAAACGTCGATCTTCGACGGCGACCACCGCGTGCTGCAGGTCCGGCGAGATCTGCGCGAGCGGCACATCGTGGCGCTGTTCGTCGAGACGGAACCACGGCTTTCCGTCCGCGGAGAGGAACATGGTGTCGCCGATCCCCTGGCGCAGACCTTTGACCGTCGACAAGTACCCGGCCATCAGCCAGCCGGCCGCCGCGAGCAGCCCGACCGTCACCACGGCCGCGCCAATCGCCAGGCGGCGGATCCAGCGTTTCAGGGCGGCGCGCACCGGCGTCACTCTCCGTCTTTCAGCAGCGCCTCCGCGGCGTCCGGCACGTCAGGCCGGACCTCGTGTTTGCGCGCGTACCAGTACGAGGCGCCGAAGATGATGACGATGAGGCCGAGCGAGAACCACTTCGAGACCTCGAAGCCGACGACATGAATCGAGTGGAGGTACTCGAGGAACAGCTTGATCGCCACCCACCCGATGATGATGAACGCGCCGTCCACGAGCGGCGGATACCGTTCGACGATCGCCAGCAGCTGGCCGATGACCAGCCGCATCATGACAATGCCCAGGATGCCGCCGGTCAGGATGACCCACAGCTTCGGCGACATCGCGACCGCGACCAGAATCGAATCGATCGCAAAGACGATGTCGGTCAGTTCGACCTTGACGACCGTCGCCCAGAACGCCGACAAAAACAGCAGCGGCGTCGCTTTTGGCGGCGTCCGCCGCGCCTCGTCCCCGCGGGGCTGCAGGAAGTGATGAATCGTCAGATACATCAGGTAGGCGGCGCCAACCAGCTTGACCCACCCCACCTGGATCAGGAATGACGCGGCCAGCGTCGCCAGCGCACGGAACCCAAAGGCGCCGATGATGCCGTAGCGGAGCGCTTTCTTCTGCTCGTGCTTGGGCAGGCCGAGGACCAGAACGGCCAGCACCATCGCATTGTCTGCGCTGAGCAGCCCCTCGAGCATGACGAGGAGCGCGATCGTGACGAAATCCGAGGCTTGAACCCCGCCGAGAGAGGACCAGTCCAGCACGTTGCCTGTCCAGTATAGGTCGCCTAACTTGACACGACTCGTATCAAGCCCTATATTCGGATCGGAGCAAGCCAGTGGACGACTTGTATCTGATCAGCGTCGCGGCGCGGATGCTGGGCATGCATCCTCAGACGCTGCGCAAGTACGAACGGCTCGGTCTGGTCCAGCCCAACCGCAGCATCGGCAGCATGCGGCTCTACTCGCAAGACGAGCTGGCGCGGATCAAAGCGATCAAGCGACTCGTCGACGACGCCGGGATCAACCTGGCGGGGGTGCAGCGGCTCCTGTCGATCGCGGAAGTGGTGGAGCGGATGCGCCCGCTGATGCGCGAGGAACCACTCTCGGCCCGCGAAAACCGCCGGCTGACACAGGAACTGGACCAACTCGCGCGGCTGCTGGGATTTGAGTAGGGCGTGCCGTTTCGAACCACAGAGGTCGCTGAGCTCACTGAGGAAATGCGCCACGAAAGCACGAAGACACGAAATCAAATACGCATCGAATCGGGCCCAAATGAGGTCGCGGACCCGCTCGACGCGGACGGCCTGCAACGCAGGCCGAGCGGGCAGCGTGATCGAGTCGGACAAACGAGACCACGTCGATCGCTGCCCGTCTCGTTTGCCCGACTCGTTCACGCTGAGGCCGCCGCTTCGCGGCGCCGCGTCGAGCGGTTTCGTGATTTCGTGATTTCGTGGCGAATTTCTCTGTGAACTCTGAGCTCTCTGTGGTTGATCGTCGTTCTCGCTTGGGACACTGACTCGAATGGATTTCAAGGACTACTACGCCACGCTCGGCATCGCCAAGACCGCCTCTGAGAAAGAGATCAAGGCGGCGTTCCGGAAGCTCGCGCGGAAGTACCACCCCGACGTGAATCCGGGCGACAAGGCGGCCGAAGCGAAATTCAAAGAGATCAACGAGGCCAACGAGGTCCTTGGCGATCCGGATAAGCGCAAGAAGTACGACGAACTGGGCGCGAACTGGCGGATGTACGAGCAAGCCGGCGCCGGACGTCCGGGCCCGCAAGGCGGTGGGTGGAACGTGAATTTCGGCGGCGGGGCCGGGAGCGGCGCCGCGGGCGGCTTCCGCACGATGAGTCCCGAGGAATTCGAGCAGATGTTCGGCGGCGGCGACTTCTTCGACTTCTTTCAGGCGTTCGCCGGCGGTGGCGGTGCAGGCGATCCGCGCACCCGTGCCCGCGGCGGCGCGCGGGCGCGGGCACCCCGGCGCGGCGGCGACGTCGAGCACGAGATCGAGCTCGGTCTCGAGAACGCCTTGCACGGCACGACGACGCGCCTGCAGCTGGAGTACGACGGCGAATCGCGAAGCGTCGACGTCCGGATCCCGGCCGGTGTCGGCGACGGATCGCGCGTTCGCATTGCTGGCGAAGGCGAACACGGTGTCGCCGGCGGGCCCTCCGGCGATCTCTATCTGCGCATTCGGCTGGCGCCGCACCCGGTCTTTGAAAGGAGAGGCAAGGACCTCTACCGGAAGGTCGCGATTCCCTTGACGACGGCGGTACTCGGCGGCGAAGCGGATGTCCAGACGCTCGGCGGCAAAGCGCTGCGGCTGAAGGTGCCGCCGCTGACGCACAACGGACAGGTGTTTCGATTGAAGGGACATGGCATGCCGATCGCGAACAAGCCGGCGGAAACCGGCGATCTCTACGCGACGGCCGATGTGGAATTGCCCAAGGATTTGACGCCCGAGCAGCGCCAGCACTTCGAAGCGCTGGCCAAGTCGGGCCTCTGAGGCGAACGACAATGAACATCAACAAGTACACGGAAAAGGCGCAGGAAGCGATCCTCGGCGCGCAGAAGCTCGCCGAACAGGCCAGCCATTCGCAGCTCGAGCCCGAACATCTGCTGGTCACGCTGCTCGAACAGCGGGAAGGGATCGTGCCCGAAGTCCTGCGCAAGATGTCGGCCGATCCGGCGGCAATCGCCCGCGAGGCGCGCGCGCTGCTCGCCAAGATCCCGTCGGCGTACGGCGGCGCGCAGCCCGGGCTCTCCCCTCGCCTCCGGGCCATTGCGGACTTCGCCGAAGCGGAAGCCGCGCGCCTCAAAGACGAGTACACCAGCACGGAGCACCTGCTCGTCGGCATCGCGTCCGAACCGGGCCGCGCGCCCGCGGCGAAACTGCTCAACGACCGCGGGCTCACCGGCGACAAGATCTTCGCCGCGCTCGCCGGCGTGCGCGGATCGCAGCGCGTGACCAGCCAGAATCCGGAAAGCACCTATCAGGCGCTCGAACGCTACGGCCGCGCCCTCACCGAACTGGCCCGCAAAGGCAAACTCGATCCGGTCATCGGCCGGGACGAGGAGATCCGCCGCGTCATCCAGGTGCTGTCGCGCCGCACCAAGAACAATCCGGTCCTCATCGGCGAACCGGGCGTCGGCAAGACCGCCATCGTCGAAGGGCTGGCGGCGCGCATCGTCCGCGGCGACGTCCCCGAAGGGCTGAAGAACAAGAAGATCGTCGCGCTCGACATGGGGGCGCTGCTCGCCGGCACCAAGTACCGCGGCGAGTTCGAGGAACGGCTCAAGGCGGTCCTGAAGGAAGTCACCGACGCGCAGGGCCAGGTCGTGCTGTTCATCGACGAGTTGCACACGGTCGTCGGGGCCGGCGCCTCCGAGGGATCGATGGATGCCTCGAAC
>CAZOAZ010000112.1:0-7642 GCA_964577955.1 uncultured Bifidobacterium sp.
GCCCAGGCGCATTACGAACAGACCGGCCCGGAAATCTGGGAGCAGACCGGCGGCGCGGTCGACCACCTCGTTGTCGGCGTCGGCACCGGCGGCACCATTTGCGGCGTCGCGAAGTATCTGAAGGAAAAAAAGCCGTCGGTGAAGGCGTGGGGCATCGACACCTACGGATCGGTGTTCAAGAAGTACAAGGAAACCGGCGTCTTCGACAAGAACGAGATCTATCCCTACATCACCGAAGGGATCGGCGAGGATTTCCTGCCGCAGAACGTCGACTTCTCGGTGATCGATCACTTCGAGAAAGTCACCGACAAGGACGCGGCGATCATGACCCGCCGCATCGCCCGCGAGGAGGGGATCTTCGCCGGCAACTCGGCCGGTTCGGCGATGGCCGGCCTGATGCAGCTCCGCGATCGGCTCACCCCCGAGGACGTGGTCGTCGTGATCTTTCACGACCACGGATCGCGGTATCTCGGCAAGATGTTCAACGACGACTGGATGCGCGAGAAAGGGTTCCTGGAGAGGAGCGGGATGACGGCGCGCGACCTCGTGGCGCTTGGGCTGTCGGGCGAGCTTCGCGCGATTGATTGCAACGAGCCGGTCGAGCACGCCGTCACGCTGATGAGCGAGCGCGATTTCTCGCAGATCTCGATCACGCACGATCGGCGTCTCGTCGGATCGCTCAACGAAGCGCGGCTTTACGAAGAGCTGCTGCGCAATCCCGCCGTCAAGCGCGAACCGGTCGAAACCATCATGTCGCCGGCGTTTCCGTTCGTCGACGTGTCAACGCCCGTGGAGTTGCTGTCGACGATGATCACGCGGGACAGCCCGGCGGTGCTGGTCCGCGACTTCAAGACCGACAAAACGTTCATCATCACGCGGTCGGATCTCATCCGGGTGCTGTGAGCGGACTCGTCGCCATCACCCGCGCGATCAGCAGCCGGCTGGCCGACTGCGAGCTCACGCACCTCCAGCGCGCGCCGATCGACCTCGCGCGAGCGCGCGCGCAGCACGACGCCTACGAGCGGGCGCTCGAGGCGCTCGGCTGCCGGGTCGAGCGTCTCACCGCCGGCCCCGACATGCCCGATTCGGTGTTCGTCGAAGACACCGCGGTGGTTGTGGACGAACTCGCGGTGATCACCCGGCCCGGGGCCGCATCACGGCGCATCGAGACGGCGGCCGTCCGCGATGCGCTGGCCCGCTACCGCCCGCTCGCCGAAATCGCGGCGCCAGGCACGATCGATGGCGGCGACGTGCTGGTCGCCGGACGCACCGTGTACGTCGGCATGACCTCGCGCAGCAATCAGGAGGGGATCGGGCAGCTGGCGCGCCTGCTGGCCCCGTTCGGTTATGTCACCCGTGGCGTGCCGGTGCGCGGGTGCCTGCATCTCAAGTCGGCGGTGACGGTGTTGTCTGACCGGGCGCTGCTCGTCAACCCCAGCGCGATCCCGGCCGGCCTGTTTGGCGCCTTCGATCTGGTGGAGGTCGATCCGGCGGAACCGGCGGCGGCCAATATCCTGCGCGTCGGCACGCGCCACTTGTACTCCACGGCGTTTCCGCGCACACTGGAGCGGCTGGCGCGGCACGGTATCGTGCCGCTGACCGTCGACGGCTCGGAACTCGCCAAGGCCGAAGGCGCGACGACGTGCGGGTCGCTGATCGTCGCGGAAGTTGGGAGATAATGCGCCCATGGACGGTACACGGGAGCTGCTGCGGCACACGGTTGCGACCGTGGCGTACCGGGGCGGTAAAGCCGTGAGGCAGGCCCCGGCCGGCTTCGCCTCCTTCAAGATTTCTCCGTCGTCGCGAACACCGGCCCAGATCCTGGCCCACATGGGCGATCTCTTCGATTGGGCGCTGGCGATGGCCAACGGCGCGCCGGCCTGGAAGACCTCGGACCCGCTGCCCTGGGAGCAGGAAGTGGCCCGCTTTTTCACCGCGTTGACCCGGTTCGACGAACGGCTGGCGCTCGAAACGCCGCTTGGCGCCCCGGCGATGCAGCTCTTTCAGGGTCCAATTGCCGACGCCCTGACCCATGTCGGCCAGCTGACCCTGCTCCGGCGGGCCGAGGGCGTGCCGGTCCGTGGTGAAAACTACTTCAAAGCCGATATTCAGGTTGGTCGCGCCGGCGCCGAACAGTCCGCGCCGCGGCTCGAATTCGATTAACCGCGTGTTATCCGCATCTCTCGACCGATTTCAGAGGGCTTGACGCATGCTGCGTGCGTACGGCGTCACTGACAAGGGTCGCGTCCGCCCCACGAACGAAGACTGCTACGGCATCGACGAGTCGCTGCAGTTGTGCGTGGTCGCCGACGGCATGGGTGGCCACAACGCCGGCGAAGTCGCCGCCAGCATGGCGGTCGAAACGATCATGACCTGCGTACGGACTGCGACGATCGAGTCGGCGTGGCCGTTCGGGTTCGACGCCAACGCCTCCGACGCCGGCAACCTGCTGGCGACCGCCGTCCACCTCGCGAACAAGCAGATCTTCGAAGCCGCGAGCGCCACCCCGGACTGCGCCGGCATGGGCACGACCATCGTCGCGGTGCTGGTGCGCGACGGCCTGCTCTCGATCGCGCACGCCGGCGACAGCCGCTTGTACGTCTACACCGACAACACGCTGCGCCAGGCGACCGAGGACGATTCGTGGGTGGCTGCGGTGCTCGCTCGCGATCCCAAAACCGATCTCAACACCCTCAAGACCCATCCAATGCGCCACGCGCTGACCAATGTCGTCGGCTCGCGGCCAAAGACGAGCGTCCACCTGCAGGAGCTGCCGCTCACCGGCGGCGAACGTCTGCTGATGACGACGGATGGGGTCCACGGCGTGATCGAGGCGGCGCAACTCGCGCGGATTCTGGAGAACGGCGGCGAGCCGAAGAGCCTGGCGGCGAATCTGATTGAAGTGGCGCTCGCGAGCGGCAGCCGCGATAACTGCACGGCCATCGTCGCCGACTACGTCGTTTAGACGAAATTATCAATTCGGAATGATCAATGATCAATTCGTACGAATTGACCATTGATCATTGAGCATTGACAATTATTCGGTATGCGAATAGCCGCAGTTCTCGCAGGACCAGGTGCGATCCTGCTTGTACATGTTGAAGCCGCACTGCGGGCAGATGCGGTAGTCGCGGCCGTTTTCGTCCTTCTTCGTGATCTTGGTTTCGTCGACCGGCTCGTCCTTCCTGGCGTCCTGCTTGGCCGGGTCTTCTTTCTTCTCGTCCTTCTTGTCGTCGGTGGCGGGCGGCGGCTGCTGATCCTGGGCCAGGCCCGAGAGCGGGAACGCCGTCACGCCGGCAACCGCGGCCGCGGCGAGCGCCGACCCGCGCAGAAAACTCCGGCGGTTGATGCGCTCTTCGAGCTTCTTCTTCAGTGCGTCGCTCATGGTCCTTCTCCGGTAGGGACCGGCTTTAGCCGGTCCGTCAGCATCATAGCTCCAGCGCCTGCTGGATGCTGTTGACAAAGGCGTGACACCCCGGCAATTCCGGATGGGTGGCCACCAGCGCCTGGGCGATTTCGTAGGCCTCGAGCAGCAGGTCCTCTCGTTCGCCGCCCGCGCCCTCGGTCGCCTGACGCAGATCCTCGGCAGCGGCGCCGGCGTCGCCGTTGGCGAGCCGGACCAGGGCCAGACGGCAGGCCTGACGGCGGTTGCGCGTCGGGTCCCGGCGTTGACCCTCTTCATACGCTCGCAGGGCGCCCGCGTAGTCGGCCTTCAGAAACCGGGTGTGTCCGAGGTTGTAGTGGCCAAAGACGAATCCCGGCGCGAGATCGACCACGCGGAGGAGCGCGGTTTCGGAAGCGTCGAGTTGCCCGAGTTCGCGGCGCACGACACCCAGGTTGTTCCACACCGTGAAGCCGTTCGGATCGTGCTCGAGCGCCCGCGCGAAGGCCGCGGCCGCAGCCTCGGGTTCGCCGAGTTCGCCCAGCGTCGCGCCGAGATTGCTGAACGCCGCTGAAAACGTCGGCATCAACGCCGCCGCGCGGGCGAAATCGTCGCGCGCATGTTCGAGGTCATCGAGGGCCAGCCACAGCTTGCCGCGCTCGAAGGGAACCGCCGCCCATTCAGGGGCCAGGCGACTGGCCGCGTCGATCGCGTCGCGTGCGAGGTCGAGATCCTGGATCTCGCGGCAGGCGCTGCCGAGCGACAGCGCGACGGCCGCCGAGCCAGGTGCTTCCTCACGGAGGCGGCGGCAGGCCGCGGCGCGTGCGTCGGCGGCGTCGAGTCGAAATGCCGCGGCAAGCTCACTCGCGGCATCGGTGCGCGATGGACGCGGTTCGAGCGCGTCGTCATCAGGCGCGCCGAGGTCGAGGACTTCAAAGCGGTGCCACGGACCCTGTGCGGTGAACACCTCGCCGGCATCGCGCGTCAGCGCCTCGCGGCTCGCCGTCGCGATCAGCCGGTCGCCGCCGCCCAAACGATCCAGCCAACGCTGGACCGTATAGGTCGACTGCGTGAGGACCAGTCGCGTTCCAGTGGTTTGACGGTTCGGGAAAGAGAGCTCGATATCGTCGACTCTGACCAGGCACGGTGCCGAGTGGACCGGGATGATCTCGGCGGCGTCGAGAAACGGCGCGCGCCACGGATCGATGTGTACTGACGCGCCCTCTTCGCCCATGTGAGAGAGCGCCGCGGCGAGGCGCGCCCGGCGACTCCCGCCAACAATCAGGAGGTGCATCGCGCCGGATCTTAGCTGCTCCGGCCGGAGCGGCCGCGTCACCGCACTGTGAATCGCACGTTGAACGCGCCGTTGGTGATCGTGTGACTACCGCCCCCACTGTTGCCGATCATCGGCTGGACATTGAACTGAAACGTGCCGGTCGCGCCAGTCGCGCTCAGGGTGCTGAACGTCACGTTTCCGGTGCCGTGTCCGTACTGCGCGTCCCAGCCGGGGTTGGTTCCGACGGAATAGACCGCAGCCAGTCCTGCCGTGTCCAGTGCGTCCTTGGCCTGTGTCTCAGGGATCCTGTAGGTTCCGGGTCCCGCGGCAAACAGGTTGAACGTCACCACGCGACTCGGGGTACAGCCGTCGTTGCCGGTGATCGACACAACGCCGCTCGGACTGAGCGCCAGTGTCAGGATCGAGGACCAGGGTTGTCCGTCAATCGTCGCAGTCATCGTGTCTGTGGTCGAGTTGATGCCGCAGGCGCCGGCGTTCGGGCCTGGGCTCGGGTCCGTGGGCGTTCCGCCGCAGCCGCTGGCGAGCACACCAAGAATCGCGAGAGCGCTGAACCGCGTCGCGTTTCGCATACCTCGACTCCTTCCAAGGATTGCTGCGACAGTCGCTCGGAAAGCCGGCACGCAGCCGTCCACCGCCAATACGCGCGATCCACAAAAAAGGCGGGCTCAGCTCACGCTTTAAGCGGGACCGTAACGGCAGGAGCAGGAAGGAGATGGAGTAAGAGAGAGTCGCCCGGCGCCGGGCGCCGTTCGACCCTCTCAGCAGTCGTGACCGTTCGCTATCGGCCGGGGGCTGGCGCCGCGCCGCCGGGTGCCGCAGGTGGCGGGAGCGGCGGAGGAGCCGTCGGGGTGACGGCGCCCCGGTGACAGGTCCAGCACTGGACCTTGACCACGTCGGCGGCCGCCTTGCCGATGCCCGATGCCAGCATCTCGTTGTTGTGGTTCATCATCTGGAGCATCGTGCGGGCGACCTTCTTCGGCGCTTTCGCGTCGGATGCGAAATCCCGGGCCGGTTCCGTGACGTGACAATGCGTGCACATCACCCCCAAGGCCTGCGACCAGAGTTGCATCGTCTGCGTAAGCTGCGGCCGGGGAATGTCCTTCGGCAGAACCTGAAGGTTCTGGGGCGGAGGTGGGGGACCGCCCCTTCCTGCCTGTCCAGCTGGCGTCTGGGCGGCGGCGACCGCCGTCAATGTCACCGCCAATAGCCCGGTGATGAGTCCCACCCGTCCTCGCAACCGACCATCCGTGTGCGTCATTTGACCCTCTCAGTGGCGAGACACTATAGCGGAAGCGGATAAGGGGACCGTGGGACGCCTCGCTGAAAAGCGCCGCAGGCTTGCTGAAATCGACTGGCGAGGTGTCGGACTTCCGAGGTTGCGCAGGTTTGTGAGCGCGTGTTATATTCCCCAGGTTCTTCTGGTGCTAGGACACCCTATCTAGCACCGACCTTCGGCACACACGGTCGCGCCGTAAGAAAGACTTTTACGGAAAAAGGCTGCCGCCGCCGCAGGGCTCGCAGGAAAGTCTATCCGCAAGCCCGGAAAGACCAATCCGACGCGTGTTCGAGAGGGTTTTCAGGCGCCAAGCTGCCAGCCACGAAAAGGCTGAATAGCTTCTAGGCCTGAAACAGCAAACCGTCGTCCTCAGGGACGGCGAATTTGAGCATTTGACGTTCGGCGCTCGGGCCGTCTCAGAGAGGTGTCCCGTCAGCCTGGTGTCGAAGTGCCGAGATTCTTGAAACGATGCCTACTATCAGCCAACTCGTGCGCGCCGGCCGCAAGAAGATCGTCAGCAAGACGAAGAGCCCGGCGCTCCAGAACAGCCCGCAGAAGCGCGGCGTGTGCGTCCGCGTCTTCACGCAGACGCCGAAGAAGCCGAACTCCGCGCTCCGCAAGGTCGCGCGCGTGCGTCTGACCAATGGCATCGAAGTCACCACCTACATTCCGGGCGTCGGCCACAACCTGCAGGAGCACTCGCTGGTGCTGATCCGCGGCGGCCGCGTCAAGGATCTTCCGGGAGTCCGTTACCACGTGGTTCGCGGCACGCTGGACGCGGTCGGCGTTCAGGGCCGTATGCAGGGACGTTCGAAATACGGCGCCAAGCGCCCCAAGAAGGCTTAACCCATGCCCCGCAGACGCGAAATTCCGAAGCGCGAAATCCTGCCGGACGCGCTGTACGACAGCCCGCTCGTCACGAAGTTCATCAACTGCGTGATGAGCGACGGGAAGCGCAGCACCGCGCAGCGCATCCTCTATCAGAGCTTCGACATCATCAAGGAAAAGACCAACGACGATCCGTTGAAGGTCTTCAAGAAGGCGATCGACAACGTCAAGCCGAGCCTCGAAGTGAAGTCGCGCCGCGTCGGCGGCAGCAACTATCAGGTCCCGGTCGAAGTGAACCCCAATCGCCGCCTCTCGCTCAGCCTGCGCTGGATCGTCGGCTACGCCACGGCGCGCGGCGACGGCAAGACGATGCAGGAAAAGCTGGCGAACGAGCTGATGGATGCCGCGAACTTGCGCGGCGGCGCGGTCAAGAAGCGCGAAGACGTACACCGCATGGCCGAAGCGAACAAGGCGTTCGCGCACTACCGCTGGTAAGCCGGACCAGGGATCAAGACGGACCACGGACCAACGACGGACCCAGACCCAAGGACCAAGGACTAGTTACCAGTCGTGCCTAGACAGACATCACTCGCGAAGACGCGAAACATCGGCATCATGGCCCACATCGATGCCGGCAAGACGACGACCACGGAACGGATCCTGTTCTACACCGGGATTACGTACAAGATTGGTGAAGTCCACGAAGGCACCGCCGTCATGGACTGGATGGAACAGGAACAGGAACGCGGGATCACGATCACGTCCGCCGCGACGACCTGCTTCTGGCGCGACCACCGCATCAACATCATCGATACGCCGGGCCACGTCGACTTCACGGCCGAGGTCGAGCGCTCGCTGC
>CAZOAZ010000113.1:0-7498 GCA_964577955.1 uncultured Bifidobacterium sp.
GACGCGATCGGTTCGTCGATCGCGTCCAGTCACTTTTTCAGCAGCCTGCTAAAGCGCGAAACGCGACCCTCGGGGCTAGCCTTGATCGACGCAACTTCAAAACGAAGCTCCTGACCGTACAATGCGATCGTCAGCGCAAGAGAGCCCGCTAGCGCCAGCACCTTAGTTCGCTGCATTGTGAACGCCCTCCATTGCTCGCACAGGTCCGCCTACGGTTGTTCTGAGCGGCGGCGCGTCATTCCGTCCTTCACCTTCTGCGCGCTTCTCCACGTCGATGGCGAACAGCTGTGGGTACGCCTAAAGTCTCTGTCGAATGCAGTCGTTGTGGACTGTCGGATCTGCGGTGGCGCCCTGGCGCAGCGGATAAGTTAGGGTATGACTTCACTATTTGGGTGACAGTCTCGAGTGTCTTTGAGTCGAGACACTGAACGGGCATCGGCGATCTCCCTCGGACGAAACTTCCACGGCGGCCGTTCGTAGATAACCATCGTGACGAGGCTCAACGGCCGGTTCGGCGCGCCAGTGCTGCTAATCTCTGCGGGCAGCGGTGTGTTCATCTTCGTGCTCTGGCTGTCGGCGTACTTCCAAGATGATGTCCGATGGCTGCATTTCTTCCAAGCCTGGATGTATATCGCGACCATCTGGCTGGCTCGCCGTGGCAGCCGCTGGGGGTATTTCGTCGGCATCTCGGCGGCCGGGCTCTGGAACTACGTCAACCTGTTCGTGACAACATTTTTCCCAAGTGGACTGCACTGGCTTTTTGTATGGATCAGCACGGGCCACTTGACGCACGCCGACCAGGTCATTGCTGTGCCAGCATGGACGGCGAATCTGATGGTCGTCGCAGGCTCGGCGTGGGGGTACGCCGTCATGCCTGCGAAAGGGCGAGATGACCTGTGGCGCATGGCGGTAGCCTTCGCTCTGACGACCGGCTTCTTTGCCGGCGCCGTCGCGCTCTGCCAGCCTCGATATCTTCCGCTGTTTCAAGGAATCCTTCATCCGCATCGACCATGGTGACGGGCGAGCACCGTCTTGACCCGGTCAAGATATTTCCCTCGTGGGGTTCGGATGCCCTGCTCCCACCATGCCAACGTCTTCTGGTCCACACGAAGGTGGCCTGCAAACGCCTCCTGTGACAGCCCGATTCCTTCGCGATACCGCTTCAGAGCCTTCCCCACGGTCTCTGCTGCGGGCCTGGGGTCGTATCCAAGAAACTGAATGACGCTCGGCCACAGGGTCAATCCCGGCCTCGTCCGGTTTTTGACCCAAAGCGTAACGTTCGTTGTGTCGGTCCCAATCTGCTCCGCGACCTCTTTCCACATCAGACCGAGGTCGAGACGGTGTTTCTGAAGGTGATCCCCTAAAGTGTTCAAAACACGTGGGTAGCCAGGACGATGCCGCGTTTCAAGCCTTACTGAGAGGCGGAATCGCAAAAGGGCAACGCGGGGATGCCCGTGCGGCTTTGCGTCAGACCCGGATCGCGAGTGCCGCTGCACGCCGCAGCAGATCGCGATGTATCGCGGCCGGCTCTCCGGCCCGCTCCGGGATCGACTGGACCTGACCGTAGAGGTCGCAGCAGTTCCAGCGGATGTGCTCGCGATGGATGCCCGCGGCGAAGCGTCCGCCGTCGTCCGCGATCGCGTCGTGCAGGCGCGAAGCGTCCAACAGGAGCGCATGGCAATGCTTCGAACCGGTTCAGCGATCGCGAATGCGGCACTCACGACGCGGGACATGGAGGACGTCTGCGGACTCGACGCCGCGAGCCGTCAGCTCTTGAGCACTGCCGTGCGGCGGCAAGGGCTGACCGCCCGGGGCTACGAGCGGGTGCGCAAAGTCGCGCGCACCATCGCGGACCTCGCCGGCGCGCCGATGATTGACGCTGAGCACGTCGCCGAGGCGCTCCAGTTCCGGATGCTGATGTAGCCGGAAGCCGCCCCAGTCCGGCGCGGTTCCGGCTCCGAGGTCCCCTCAGTCTCCGCCGACCGCGCGCGTTGCCTCATCGATGGCCTGGACGAGCAGGGCGAGTGGCGGTGCGCCCACCAGTGCGCGAACGACTTTCATCCTGCCACCCGGTTGCTTGGTGCCTACGAGCAGCGTCGGCGTGCCCATGATCCCCAATCGCGCGGCTTCGGCCAGGTCCGCCTTCACCGTCGCACGTGTCTCTCCGTCAAGACACGAATTGAACCTGGCTTGATCGAGTTCGAGCGTCCGGGCGTGCTGCTGGACGCCGTCCCGCGACAACGCGCCGGTGAACAGGGCGTCGTGCATCTCCCAGAATCGCTCCTGCTGTCCCGCACATTCCGCGGCTTCGCTTCCCGCAAAGGCCCGGCCGTGGATCGATTCGAGAGGCAGGTGACGAAAGGCGTAGCCGGCTTTCCCGGTGTCGACGAATTGCTTGATGATCGTCGGGTAGACATCTCGCGTGTAGCTGCGGCAGTAAGGGCACTGAAAGTCCGAGAACTCGAGAATGACCACTGCGGCACCGGGCTTTTCACGCAACCGTGGGCCGACGGCCACGGACTGCCCTCGAAGCGCGCCCAAGGCCTCGGCCGTCTCATCGACCGGCCTTGCGGGTCGCGGCCAGAAAATCGACCAGGCGATGAAGAGGAAAACCGCGCCGACCACGAGCGTCACAACCGACGCTGACGCATCAAGCGACCATCGAAGTCGCGAGCGACGTTCTGTCATGGGTTCACTTCCTTACTGAAGATTCGATGCGCCGACGTGGTATCTCCACACGTCGGTTCGGGTTTCGACGTCAAAGCCAGCGCCATCGGCCGCAACGACCAACCGAAAGGCATTGTCGATACCCTGCTCGTGAAACAGCAGCCTGCCTTGCAGGTCGTAGACCGCCACCATGTGATTGTGGATACCGCCGTTCGTCGACGCCATGAAGACCGTCCGGCCGTCGGACAGCGTGCCCGCGTCGAGAAAAGAAAACGCATCGACGCCTGCAAGCGGTAAACGGTCCAGCATTGCTCCGTCAGGCGATCGCGCGACGATGTGACCTTCGTAGATGTAGAAGACTGCGGGCCCAGAGCCCCACTGGCCCGTTCCAAAGAAGCCAGCCCTTACAAACGGATATTCCTGCCATTTGGCCAATGGCGTCCCGTCCGGCACCGAGAACACGGTGAAGGTTGATCCCCAGCGTTCGTCCGGATACGTCAGCACCGCCACAGCGCGCTCCTGCGAAGTTGGGTATCGAACCACTCCAAAGTCACACGAATAGTCGTGGGTGCGGACAGTCAGGACGTGTGAGCCCTGGGCATCGCGGACCTCGATACCATGCCGGTTGGACAACTCGACGATCGACTCCTCGCGGCTGTCGCCAAGGACATCGACGCGTTTGACGCGCTGATAGCTCCCGGGCGCCACGAACTCACGAAATGGGAGGTCCGGCGGCGAGCTTCCCACGCGTGTTTTGGTCACACTCGCGTTGTTCACAAGAATCCCGATCGGTGTGACTCGGTCGCCACAGCTGATCCCCGGAAGGCAACTGACCAGGACGGCCAGAGTCGACAGGAGCGCCGCCGTACGACGGCGCTCCTGCGATCCGTTCCGTTTGTTCCGCGTCTCCGCGAGCAAACGCAACAACATATGCACTACTCTCCTGACTGCAGGAACACGTCGTAGTACGTGCGCGTCGTCGTGCGCCGACCGATCCCGCGAGCGAAGGTCACTTCGGCCGCGAAGGGATAGCCGTTGCCATTGCGGTCGATGCGCTTCGACTCCGCATACTTCGTCGACAATGAGGCAACTCCCGCATCTTCGAGCGTCAGCAGTTCGCCTCGTTCGGATTCCCCATTGTGATTGCGATCGACCCAGATCTGCAGCGAGGAGAACCACGGATCCGACGGCGTCACTGCGCCGTCACTGTTATCGCCGCCGTCGAGATCCTTCAAGGCTTCGAACCCGTGCTCGGCGCGAGAGCCGTCGCGCATCAGGGTGTTGTTGCCGAACAACTCGGAGCCGTTGTCGATCCTGCCATTCCCATTGCGGTCGAGTACCAAGAATCCGGTGCCGCTGCCTGGATACGACCACGCGACTTTCCGTTTGACGCCGCTAGCATTCGCGTCGAACATCACGCCGTCTTCAGCGGCGGTCATCTGCAGTTTTGCCGCGCGATCGTCGAGGGGAATCACAATGGGATCGATGAAGCAGTACTGGAGCTCGGGGTCCCACCAGCCCCCCGCGAAGTACAGACAGTGACACTCCGGGTCAATGTCACAGAGGAACACGGCGAGCGAGAAGCACGCCACGACAACTCGATTGCAGTTCTCGCATCGCCAGGACGTAAACGGGTTGATCCACGACCACACCGTGCAGTTGTACGTTTGGTAGCAGAGATCGTGGTCGTCACAACACTGCCGAAAGATTGTGTCGTCCAGCCAATGCAGATAGTCGCAGCCTTCTTCAGCGTGCAGCGTGGGTGACAACAAGTCCGAGAGGCCCGAAGTGACGCGACTGGCCAGGCTGGGAGCGCCGGACGGACACCCGCCGGCTCGCGCGAGAGCGCCGTCGGCCTTCTTCCTCATGCCGGAGTCGTAAAAGGCTCGCGCCTGAATATTGGCCCACGCCATCGTGGGCGTGAACGTCCATCCGCCAGTATTGGGCTCGAGCACGTCGGGCCTGAGCTTGCCCTCCGTCAGTCCCGGAAATTGAAAGTTGAGCAATTGCATGCCCGGGTGCCACTGCATCAGGCCCAGCCCCTCGTCATCGCGAGTCAGGACGGTCGTGAAGTACGGCGTGCCCTTGGCCATGGCGTCGGCGAGATTCGCCCCACGGCGGTACGTCGTGGCCACAATCCCGTCGCCGAAATCCGTCGTCAGTTTGGCTGGAGAATCGTTTGGATCGTCGGCTTGATCGTCGCTCCTGACGAACCCGTCTCGCCAGCGCGGTTGGCGCACCAGGCTCGGCGAGTCCACCGTCATCAGGTGCGACTGAATCGCCGACCAATCGAGCGTCGGTCTGACGCCGTTTGTCAGCGCTGTCGTCTTGCGCCCTCTCGGACCGTCGAAGTCAATTGAGCCGCTGTTTCCTGCCGGCGAGACTTTGGCTTTTGCGAGCCGCGCGCCCGTTCTCGAAACCACATCGATGTCCGTCGCACCATGTCCGTCTCTCGCCGCCGTGACCACTTCGTCCTGAAACTGCGCCGTGACCTTTCGCGCTTTCGCCTCGATCTCGTAGTACGTGCGACCCCAGTCTCTCTGGCGGTTCGACGGCAACGGCTTCGGTGTCTTCGAGTACCGACGCGCCTCCGCCGGCACGCGATCCCGGCCCTGACTGCTTCCGATCGTCTGCCACATGGTTGGCAGCGCAATCAGCGCTGCGACCACGGCCACGAGCCTGACCACCTGTCGCACACCTCCTCTCGGCACCACGAATGCCGCTCCGACACCGACCCACCGAACGATCTGTCTGACTTTCTTCACCGAGCACCTCCCACGTCAAAACCGTTCACGATGAACGGCGAATTGAAGTGAGGTACTCATTACGCGCGCGTCGTCGAGACGACGCAATGACGAACCGCGATCGCAACGCAGTTTGTGTGCAACGCACGCGATCGCTCTGTACATGTACAGAGGCGTTCACCCGATCGCACGAACGCACCTGTGTTCTTCGAATTTGCCCTCTGCAATTTGCCCTCTGCAATTTGCAGTTTGCCCTTCCGTGATCGCCATCTGCCCTTTGCGATCTACCCTTTGCCCTTCCGAGTGCCCCCGGCCTCACCTATTCGCACTTTCTTCGCCCGACCCTAATTTCCTGCTTGCCCGGGCCGAAAACCCGGTGATACAGTTTCGGCACTCAAGACCCCGGCGATCTCTATCTCCTTCCGGCACCTTCGGATAGGAGCGTTTTTCAACCCAAGGACCTTCGTCGAGCATGCTCTCGCGCCGCTACACGATTGTGATTGCCGACAAGACGAGCGGAGTCGTCCGACGACTCACGATCAGTCTGCGTACGGTGACGGGGATCGTCTGCACCGTGCTGATCACGCCGCTGCTCATCGGCGTCGGCGCGAAGTGGAGCGGCCGCCTCGAGTTCCACCAGCTCCTGGTGACGAAGGAAGCCCTCGAAGTCGAGAACACCAACTACCGCCAGGCGACCGGCGAACTCACGACGCAGATTCAGTCGCTCGAAGGCGTCATCAACGAGCTCGGCGCGCGCGCGCAGCTCGACCCCGCGCAAGCGCGGGCGATGCAGAAGCTGCCCGCGGTCGTCAAGGCCCGCGCCGCCGGCGGCGCCGCGCAGTCGAACCTCGCGCTCTCGAACATCATCTCGTCGTCGCTCATTTCACCGGAGGACACCTTCGGCGCGCTGCGCACGCTGCTCCAGGGACTCGAGAGCCGGCTGCGAAACGTCCGTAAGGATGTGGAGCAGCAGGAAGCGCTCGCCGCAGCCACGCCGTCGATCTGGCCGGCGCACGGCTGGCTCACGGGCACCTTCGGCAGCCGTCCCGACCCCTTTACCGGCGAGCGCGGCATGCACCAGGGGCTCGACATCTCCACCGAAAAAGGCAATCCCGTCTACGCCACAGCGGACGGCCGCGTCGAATCGGCCGCGTACTCCGGCGACTACGGCAACCTCCTCGTGCTCCGCCACGATTTCGGTCTGACGACGCGCTACGGGCACTTGAGCCGCTTCAACGTGAAGACCGGCGCCACGGTCCACCGTGGCGACATCATCGGCTACGTCGGCTCGACCGGCCGCTCAACCGGCTCGCACCTGCACTACGAGATCCAGGCCAACGGCAAGCTGATTAATCCGCTGCAGCTGCTCACCCGCCCCGTCGTCCGCTGAGCCTCGAATTCCCTCGCGCCGCCTGCCCCTCGACTTCGCTCGGGGCAGCCTGAGTTCATCGAAGGCTGCAACGAGGCTCCTCTCCGCCCCGTCCAATAGGTGTCGGTCTGCTACAATCAGCGGATATCCTTATGGTCAGGTTCGTCCTGTAGATGCTGCAGTCACTCCTCGCGAAGGTCGTCGGTACCCAGAACGAACGCGACCTCAAGAAGCTCCTTCCGATCGTCGCCCAGAGCAACTCGCTGGAGCCGTCGATCGCACCGCTGACCGACGAGCAGCTCCGCGCCAAAACCCAGGAATTCCGGGCCCGGCTTGCCGACGGCGAAACGCTGGACGATCTGCTGCCCGAGGCGTTCGCGGTCGTCCGCGAAACCGGGCGCCGCGTGCTCAACATGCGGCACTTCGACGTCCAGTTGATTGGCGGCGCCGTCCTTCACAAGGGGCGGATCGCCGAAATGAAGACCGGCGAAGGCAAGACGCTGGTCGCGACGCTGCCAGCGTATCTGAACGCGCTCGAGGGCAAGGGCGTCCACGTCGTCACCGTCAACGACTACCTCGCCCGCCGCGACTCCGAGTGGATGGGCAAGATTTACCGCTTCCTCGGCATGACCGTCGGCGTCATCCAGCACGAGAAGACCGATGCCGAGCGCCAGGTCGCCTACGGCGCCGACATCACCTACGGCACGAACAACGAGTT
>CAZOAZ010000114.1:0-7372 GCA_964577955.1 uncultured Bifidobacterium sp.
ACCACGTCGCGTAGGTCGAGAACTTGTAGCCGCGGCGGTACTCGAACTTGTCGACGGCCTTCATCAGGCCGATGTTGCCTTCCTGGATCAGATCGAGGAACTGCAGGCCGCGGTTGGTGTACTTCTTGGCGATCGAGACGACGAGGCGGAGGTTGGCTTCGACGAGCTCTTTCTTCGCCTGCTCGGCCTGGTACTCGCCGCGCAGAATCGTCTCCAGCGTCGACTTGAGCTCCGCCGGCTCCTGCTCGAGCGCGTCGGTCTTGGTCTTGAGCTTCAGGCGCTGCTCTTTGATCTGCCGGATCAGGTTCTTCTTGTCTTCCTCGCGCAGCTTCTGTTTCTTGTTCTTGGGATTGAGCAGGCGGTCGATCGCTTCGATTTCGCGCTGGACGCTCTTCACGTCTTCGACGGCGTCCTTCATCTCGTCGATGAGGCGGCGTTTCACCGATTCGGTGAATTCGATTTCGCGAATGCGCTGCGAGACCTCGATCCGCGCCCGCATCGCCGCCCAGTTCGCTTTCCGGTACTTGCGCCGGTCGCGGGTGGTGGCGCCCTTCGGCGTTTCGTTGAGTTTCTCCTGGAGCTTCTCCGCGGCGAGGTTGGCCTTGCGCACCGCGTCGATCTGCTTCTGGACCTGCCGCGAGCGTTCGGCGATACGCTCGTCGGTGATTTCCTCGTCGTTGAAGATCACCAGTTCGCGGATCGTGCGCTCGCCGATGTGCAGCGCGTCGCCGAGCTGGATGACCTTGCGCGAGACGAGCGGGGTCCGCGAAATCGACTTGATGACCGCGAGCTTGCCGCGCTCGATGCGCCGCGCGATCTCGACCTCGCCCTCGCGGGTGAGGAGCGGGACGGTGCCCATCTCGCGCAGATACATGCGGACCGGGTCGTTGGTCTTGTCGAGCGCGCCGGGCGTGAGATCGAGTTCGAGTTCTTCGGAACCTTCAGCCGTCCGGTCGATCGGCTTGTCGTCCCGCATGTATTTCTGATCGGAATCGATGACTTCGATGCCGGCGCTGCCAAAGGTATTGAACAGGTCGTCGAGCTCGTCGGAGGAGGTGATCTCCGACGGCAGAAGCTCGTTGACCTCGTCGTACAGCAGGTAGCCCTTTTCCTTGCCAATGTTGATGAGCTGCCGTACTTCGTCGTACTTTTCTTCGATCGACATCTATGCAGTCCTCGTTACGTCAATTCCTCGATGTGGAGCCCTAAATCATTCTTCTTCCGCAGCAGCGCGTCAATTTCGTTTCCATGCTGCGCTGTGCCCAGGTCCTGAAGCCGGTCGATTTCGCGCTGCATCGCCGCC
Organism: uncultured Bifidobacterium sp.; assembly: GCA_964577955.1. Classification (GTDB taxonomy): domain Bacteria; phylum Acidobacteriota; class Vicinamibacteria; order Vicinamibacterales; family CAVVIG01; genus CADEEX01. Next base: position 1,304 of record CAZOAZ010000114.1, read on the forward strand.
CGTTCGCCGACCAGCCTCATCCGTCTGAGGGTTCGGGCACATTCGAGCGGCGGGGCCGGCGGGATGGAGCTGGCGGCAATGCTGGTGACAAGCTGCGCGTTCACTGTACTTAGACGCTGAAGGAGCGCCGATGGTAAGTGTTCGACTGACAAGTCTTTCAAGCTTCGCGCCAGCTCAAAGACCGGACGGCCGGCCAGGGCCCCCAGGTCCTCGGGTTCGAGGCCGCTCAAGGCCGCCACGGCACCCTGGGTGTCGTGAAACAAACCCCAGATAAGTCCTTTCTCTGCATCCTTTAGCTGCCCAATTGGCGGTAGTTCCCGCGAGGTGAGCTCGGTCCGCCGGTGGACGGCGGCCTTCTTGATTTCCGCCCGGACGACCTCTTCCGTAACCCGCGCCTTGTGAGCGATGCGATCCGCAAACTGATCCCGCGCTGTCGCTTCGGGGATTTTGGCCGCAACCGCGAGCATTTTCCCCAAAAACTGCCGGCGCTGCTCGTCCTGACCAAAATCGAGGCCGGCCGAGGCCTGGTCCAACAGGTACTCCAAATACGGTCGTGAGGTGCGAAGTCTTTCCCGGTACTGATCTCCGCCTTTGCGCCGAATAAAGGCATCCGGATCTTCACCTTTGTCGAGCACGAGGACGTTGACGTCGAAGCCTTCGGCAACGAGCAGTTCGCAGGAACGGATGGCGGCGCCTTGGCCGGCCGCGTCAGGATCGAAACTCAGCACCACCTTCGTGGTGAACCGGCGGAGCAGCTGCGCTTGTTGTGACGTGAGAGCCGTGCCGCAGGTTGCAACCGCCGGCGCGGCCTGCGACTGAAATACCTGGGCGAAGTCGAAGTAGCCCTCCACCATCACGGCGTAGCCGCGCGTACGGATGGCACTCTTTGAGACATTGAGGCCGTACAGCGTCCGGCCCTTCGTGTAGATCGCCGTTTCCGGCGAGTTCAAGTACTTCGGGCCGCCCTGGTCCGCATCCATTTGCCGCCCGCCAAACGCGATGACTGAACCGGAATCCCGGCAGATCGGCACCATCAGCCGGTTCTTGAAGCGATCGACCACCTCGCCCGAATCGCGCTGAATGGCGAGCCCGCTTTGGACCAGCAGCGCCGGGGTGAAGCCCTGTTTGAGCAGCCGTTCCTTGAGCCCTTCGCGCGAGGGGGGCGCATAGCCCAGCATGAGCTGCTCGATCGTCGACGGAAGAACGCCGCGATCCTTCAGCTGCTGCCGCGCCCGCCCGCCCTGGGGCGCGGCGAGCTGTTCGCGAAAATACGCCGTCGCCACCTCGTGCATCTTCAGCAGCGCTTCGCGCAGGCCGGCGTCGCGCCGTTCGTCGTCGCGTTCCGCGGTTTCGGGAATCGACATCCCGAATTTCTGCGCCAGCATCCGCACCGCGTCCTGGAACCCGACCTTTTCGTGCAGCTCGAGAAACTTGAACACATCGCCGCCCGCGTGGCAGCCGAAGCAATGAAAGAACCCCTTGTCAGGATCGACGCTGAACGACGGACTCTTCTCGGAGTGAAACGGACAGAGCCCCTTGTAGGTGCGTCCGGCCCGTTTCAAGGGCACGTACTCCTGAATCACCTGCACGATGTTCGCTTGCAGCTTCAGGTCGTCGATAAAAGACTGGGGGAACATCGCCATGGATCAGTGCGTGGTGCACCGTGCCTGGTGCACGGTGCTGGTGCCTGGTGCATGGTGCATGGTGCGCGGTGCGGCGCGCAACACATTTTCGATCGAATGTTGCGCGCCAGCGCGAGGCTTCAGGGAATCAAGAGCCGGCCGCGCGCTGCACCCTGCACCACGCACGGCGCACTGAGCACCAGCACCGTGCACGGTGCACCGCGCACTCCGCACCGTCAGCATCAGTCCTTCAACTCCACAACCGTGACTCCGCCGCCACCGTGTTCCGGTGCCGCCGAGGTGACGTTCATCACCAGCGGATGGCGCGACAGGAACTCGCCGAGGGCGCGCTTCAGCTGTCCCGTGCCGTAACCGTGGATGAAGCGCAGCGTCCGCAGATCGCCGAGCAGCGACTCGTCGAGGAACCGCTCGGCGCGCGTCAAGGCCTCGTCGACCGTGCACCCGATGACGTTCAAGTCGGCTGGTGACTGGTCGCGCGGCTGCAGATCGACCTGCACGGTCACCTTGGGTGCGCTGGCCGGCGCCGAACCGATCACGCGAAGGTCCCGCAGCTGATGGCGCATCCGCTTCCCGCGGACGTCCAGGTCAGCGGCGGCGCCGTGAATCGCGGTGACGACGCCTTCGAGGCCGAGCCCACCCACCAGCACGCGGTCGCCGACGGCCGCTGGCCGTGACACCGTTTCGATCGCCGGCGCAGCCGGCGCCAGTGGTTCGAGAATCTGCCGCGCGACGGCGTCCACGGCGGCTCGGGCGTCCGTCCGCACGGCGCCGGCCTCGCCGGTACTGATGCCGCGCGGGTCGCGTCCGATCGTCCGCGTCTTGTCCTTGAGGCCGGCCATCACCCGATCGATCTCGCGGCGCGCTTCGCGAACCTGTCGGTCCACTTCCTCGGTGAGCTTGCGGCGGTGGCCTTCCTCACGCTGCTTGATCGCGTCTTCGCGTTCGCGAAGACGCGCCTGTGCCGCGGCAAGACCTTCCCGTTCCCGGGCCGCCAGACGCTGTTCGTGTTCGAGCGACCGCATGTCCCGGTCGATCTTGGCCAGATGTTCGGCGAGCTGGGTTTCACGAGTGCTCAGATTCTGGCGCGCGGCCGCGATCACCGCCGCGCTCAAGCCGAGCCGCGCCGCCATTTCCAGCGCCAGGCTGCGCCCCGGCGATCCGTAAATCAGCTGATAGGTCGGCGCGTACGTGCTCGCGTTGAAACCAAACGCCGCCGACTGGACGCCCTCGGTCGTCGAGGCGTAACTCTTGAGCGCGTCGTAATGGCTGGTGGCGATGACCGTCGCGCCGCGGCGCCGGAAGTGATCGATGAGCGCCACGCCCAGCGCGCCGCCTTCAAGCGGATCCGTTCCCGACCCGACCTCGTCGAGCAGCACCAGCGCCGGCACGGCCAGACTCCGATCCATCGCGGCGATGTTGGTGATGTGCGCCGAGAACGTACTGAGGCTGGCTTCGATCGACTGTTCGTCGCCGATGTCCGCGAAGACGGAATGGAACACCGGCAGCCGCGAGCCGGCCGCCGCCGGAATCCGCAGCCCCGACTGCGCCATCAGCGCCAGCAGGCCCGCCGTCTTGAGCGCGACCGTCTTCCCGCCAGTGTTCGGACCGGTGACGAGGAGCACGGTCGCCGGCGGCACGATCTTGATGGTGACCGGTACCGGCGTCTTGAGCAGCGGATGCCGCGCCGCCTGCAGCTCAAACGCGCCGTCGGTCGACAGTCTCGGTTCGACGCCGTCGATCGACTGCGAGAACCGCGCGCGCGCCTGCAGCACGTCGAGTTCAGTCGCCGCGGCCACGGTGCGCTCGAGATCGAGCGGACGGGCGCGAAAGGCATCGGTGAGCGCCAGGAGAATCCGATGGACCTCCGCCGCTTCCTCTTCCTCGAGCGCGACGATGTCGTTGTTGATCTCGACGGTGCTGAGCGGCTCGAGATAGAGACTGGCGCCACTCGTCGACGCGCCGTGCACGATGCCCGGGATGCCGGTTCGATGTTCCGTCTTCACGACCAGCACATAGCGGCCGTTGCGCTCGGTGACGACCTGATCCTGGAGATACTTCGCGGTGTCCTTCCCGCGCAGGTAGGATTCGAGCGACGTGCGCAGACGCGTCTTCTGTTTTCGCAGCCGATCGCGAATGCTGCGCAGCGCCGGGCTGGCGTGGTCGACCACCTCGCCGCCCGGATCGATCGCCGCGCGGGTCTGCGCGACTTCGCCTCTGAACGCGGCGGCGCCGGCGCTGGCCTTGTCGAGCAACGGGAACGTCGCCGCGAGTTTCCGAATCGCGCCGCGGGCGTCGTCGACCGAATCGAGAAACGTGGCGAGCGCCAGAAGATGACCGGCTTCGAGGGCGCGCCCTTCCACCGCGACGCTGGCCAGAATGGCCATCAGCACGGCCGGAGCGCGGAGTGGAAAGTCGCCGTGCTTGGTCAGGTAGTGAACCGCTTCGCTCGTGGCCGCGAGGAGTGCCGCCACCTCTCCTGGATCGCCGACCGGCGCGAGTCCGCCCAGCCGTTCCTCGCCCATCGGCGTCAGCGCCAGGCCGCGCACCGAATCGACGATGCGATCGAATTCAAGGGCGCGAAGGACGGAAGGCTGGACGATCACAAGGGCAAAGGTCGAAGGTAAAAGGGCACCGGTGAAGCAAAACCTGGGAGGACGAGAACGATCTGAGGTCAGAGGTTAGAGGGCAAAGGGCAAAGGCAAACGGTGAAACACGAAATCGTGTTTTCCCGTTTGCCCTCTGCCCTCCACCTTCTGACCTTGGTCGGGCTAGTTGAAGCGGAGACCGACCATGACCGCGAACGCCCGTGTCCGGATGTCCTGCACGGAGGCCGCGTTGGTCGAATCCAGGACGTTCTTCAGGCCCCAGTTGTACTGACCTTCCACCAGGAACCGCGCGAACTCGAGGCCGCCGCCGGCAATGATGCCGATGTCCAGACTCTGGTAGGTGCCGGTGTTGATGTTTCCGGTGGTCAGATGCTCCTTGAGCTTGATATCGAACGAGGGCCCGACGAGGGCGTAGAAGCTGAGACCGTTCTTGGAACTCGACCCGATGTTGATGCGAATCAGGATCGGGATTTCCAGATAGTCGAGGTCGGCGGTTGCCGCACTCTTGCGGGCGTACATGATCTCGCCCATCACGCCGACACGGCCCGACCGGTTCCCGCCGAACCACAAGCCGACGATCCAGCCGGTGTTGTTGTTGACGCTGGCGGTCGCCGAGTTGATGGAGTTGAAGAGGAAACCACCTTTCACGCCGATGCCGAACCCCTCGCCGCCGCCACCGCCGCCGCCTTGCGCCGAATTTTCGGTACTCTCGGTGCGCGGCGTCATATGCGACACAAGGAACGACGAGTCTGCAGGGACGCTGAACGAATACGTGGCAGCGGCATCGCGCAGGGATGGGCTGGCCTCCTCAGCGCTGGCGCGTCCGGCGGCCAAGACACCGACCGCGAGCGCGGTGCCGAGCACCAGAAGACGTGACTGTCGGAGCATGCGGTTCCTCCTCGAAAGGTAAATCATCGAAACCAACATACCCTTGCCCGGCGCTACTGTCCAGCGCAGCAGGCGTCGTGGCACGGACCGGCTATTGAGATTCCGGCGTGGCCGCAAATATAATCAATCGAGCTAAATGACGTCCGCAGAAACCCTTACGCTCGCCTCGTACTTCTTCGTCCTGATCATTCTCGCGGTCTACGGTTGGCATCGGTACTACCTGGTGTACCTCTACATGCGCCACCGGGACAAAGAGCCCAAGGCTGGTGCGCCGCTGTCGCCGCTGCCCGTGGTCACCATCCAGCTGCCGCTCTACAACGAGATGTACGTCGCCGATCGCCTGATCGCCTCAGTCTGCGCGCTCGACTATCCGCGCGAGCTGCTGGAAATCCAGGTCCTCGACGATTCCACGGACGAGACGTGTGCGATTGCCGAGCGCGCGGTGCACCGCTTTGCCGCGCAGGGCGTGGACATCAAGTACATCCACCGCACCGATCGGACCGGCTACAAAGCCGGTGCGCTCGAGGCCGGGCTGCGGGAGGCGCGCGGCGAGTATGTCGGGATCTTCGACGCCGACTTCCTGCCGGGCGCAGATTTTCTCACCCGCCTGATGCCGCACTTCGCCGATCCCAAGGTCGGGATGGTGCAGGCGCGGTGGGGACACATCAACCAGGACTACTCGCTGCTCACGAAGATTCAGTCGATTCTGCTCGACGGCCACTTCGTCCTCGAGCACGGCGGCCGCAACCGTGCCGGGCGGTTCTTCAATTTCAACGGTACCGCCGGTGTCTGGCGGCGGACGGCGATTGCCGACGCCGGCGGCTGGCAGCACGACACGCTCACCGAGGACCTCGACCTGAGCTACCGCGCGCAGATGAAGGGCTGGCGCTTCGTCTACTTGCAAGACCTGGTCTCGCCGGCCGAGCTGCCGG
>CAZOAZ010000115.1:0-6940 GCA_964577955.1 uncultured Bifidobacterium sp.
GCCGATGTTGGCGTTGATCTTCACCAGGAAATTGCGGCCGATGATCATCGGCTCGAGTTCGAGGTGATTGATGTTGGCGGGGATGATGGCCCGGCCGCGCGCGACTTCGTCACGGACGAAGTCGGCGGGCAGCCCTTCGCGGATCGCGATGAACTCCATCTCCGCGGTGATCTCGCCGCGCCGCGCATACGCGAGCTGCGTGACGGCTTCGCCGCGGCGGCCCGCCGCGCGCCGCGGCGCAACCCAGCCTTCGCGCAGTTTCGGGAGTCCGGTTTCAACTGGAAAGTCCTGCGGTCCGCTGGTGTCGTAGACCCGAATCGGCGCGTGGCCGCCGGCGAGCGCGATCTCGCGCATCGGAACGCGGACGCCCTGGGGTCCGTCGACCGCAATCTTGCGTGAGTTGGGAAAAGCCGAAGAAAACTCTGACATGTCCGCGCTCCCTCCGCCGGTCTCAGCCGGTTCAGGTTCCAAGGGTTTGATCTCAATCCCGGCCCCGGCAATCCGGCGCGGCGGGATACCCCTGGCGGTCTCCTGACTATAGCGGGAATTTCAGGATTTAAGGAATTTAGGATTTCAGGATTTTGCGCGCGTCGCAGCGAGCAGCTGCTTGCGCTGTGCCGGCGGGAAGTGCTCGATCGCGTAGCGCAGTGTGGTGCGCGGAATCCGCGGGCCGTTGGCGCGCAGGTAGCGCTCGAGGCGCGGGCGATCGGTCCGGCCGGCTTCCCGCAGCAGCCATCCCACGGCCTTCTGAATCAGATCCTCGCTGTCCCGATGCAGCTGCGCCGCGATTGCGTACGCGTCGTCGAGCGCCAGGCCGCGTCGCGCCAACGGGATGATGCTCACCGCCCCGGCCCGGCGGACCCACATGTTGCGGTCGGTCGCCCACCGGCGCGTCTTCTTGACGAGCGCGGGATGCGCGAGAAGCAACGGGCCGATGACCATCCCGCACAACGTGTCCGTCGTCGCCCAGTTGGCACACCAGTCGTTCGCCAGCCACCGTTTCCAGATCGGCAGCAGCCGCGGTGTGAACGCCCGGCGGTAACAGGCGAGCACCTCGAGCCCGAGGCCCTTGACTTCGAGGTACCGGTCAGGGATCAGCGCTTCGGCAAACCGGCAGGCGTCGTCCACCGACCATGCCGCGCGATGCTCGCGCGCGATGGCCCTGCCCATCGCGCGCACGACCGCCGTGCCGACGTTGTAGAAGCCGAGATCGCCGGTGCCGCGAAAGTACCGGCTGGCGTCAAACGCGCCGGCGGGACGCGACCGCGCCGCCAATTCGCGCCGTGCGGCTGCGGCCACTCGCTCGGGGCTGCTCACACGAGCTTTCTGAGAATGAAGCACTTGAGATAGTAGGTTTCGTTCACGCCGAGCAGCACCGGATGGTCGCGGCCCTGCATGCGCTTCTCGACCACGGTGACATGGGCCTGCGCGTCGACCGCCGCGCTGTAGACGATCTCGGCAAATGCCGCTTCGCCGATGTTGTACGAGCAGCTGCAGGTGACGAGGATCCCATCCGGATTGAGGAGCTTCAGCGCGCGCAGGTTGATTTCCTTGTAGCCCGCGGTCGCCTTCTCGACCGCCGCTTTGCTCTTGGCGAAGGCCGGCGGATCCAGGACGATCGTGTCGAAGCGCTCGCGCAGCCGCTCGAGCCCGCGCAGTTCGTCGAAGACATTGCCGACCCGCGCGTCCACCGCGAGGCCGTTGCGCGCGGCATTGCGCCGAGTGCGCTCGACCGCGTCCTCCGAAATGTCGAAGGCGATCGTTTCAGTCGCCCGCCGCGCCAGGGCCAGCGCGAAGCGGCCGTTGTAGCTGAAACAGTCGAGCACGCGGCCGTGGCCGTACAACGCCGCGGCGTCGCGATTCTCGCGCTGATCGAGAAACAGGCCGGTTTTCTGCCCGTGGCGGAGATCCGCTTCGTACTCGATGCCCGATTCGTTCACGACCACCGTCTCCGGCACATCGCCGGCCAGGACCTCGACGCGCTGCTCCAGCCCTTCGAGCAGCCGGGTCCGCGGGTCGTTTCTCGCCAGGATGCCGCGCGGCGCGAGCCGCGCCTGCAGCGCCTCGACGACCTGCGGCGTCAGGCGATCCATGCCTTGTGACAGCGCCTGAATCACCAGATAGTCGCCGTAGCGATCGACGACGAGCGAGGGCAGCAGGTCGGCTTCACCATGCACGAGCCGGTAGGCGGTTGCCGACAACCCCAGTTGCTCCCTGAAGCGGACCGCGGCATCGATGCGCCGCGCGATGAGCGCGGCGTCGGCCACCGCGTCGCCGGCCGTGAGCATGCGAAGCGCGATCTGCGATCGGTCGCTGTAGAGCGCCTGCCCGAGGACCCGGCCCCGGCCGCTCCTGACGCTGACAATGTCGCCAGCCGCGGCTCGCACCTCGCCGACATCAGAGCGATAGATCCACGGATGACCGCTTCGGATGCGATCTTCGCCGCGCGCGGAAATGACGACATTGGATATCACTGCGCTCATAGTACAATTTCACGCTCTATGCGCGTCGCGATTGGCGCCGACCACGCCGGCTTTCTTCTCAAGGAACATCTGAAGCAGACGCTGCAGCGGCTCGGCCACACGATCGAGGACTACGGCACCAGCAGCGAGGCGTCGGTCGACTATCCGCCGATCTGCATGGCCGTCGGCCGCGCCGTCGCCGACGCCCGGGCCGACCGCGGCATCGTGCTCGGCGGCAGCGGTCAGGGCGAGCAGATTGCCGCCAACAAGGTGCCTGGCGTGCGCGCCGCGCTCTGCAACGATCTCTTCACCGCCCGGCTGTCGCGCGAACACAACGACGCCAACGTCCTGTCGATGGGCGGACGGATCGTCGCGTTCGGCCTGGCCGACGAAATTCTCGAGCTGTGGCTCACCACCCCGTTCGCCGGCGGCCGCCATCAGCGCCGCATCGACCAGATTCTCGAGGCCGAACGGTCCCGAGCCTAGGATTCCCGATGCCTTCCAACACTCTCAAGATCCCGATGTGGCGCTCGCTCGCTGAAACCGACCCGGAAGTGGCCGAGGCCATCCGCCACGAGAACGCGCGTCAGCACGACGGGCTCGAGCTGATCGCGTCGGAAAACTTCGTCAGCCGCGCGGTGCTCGAAGCCGCCGGCTCGGTCATGACGAACAAGTACGCGGAAGGCTATCCGGGCAAGCGGTACTACGGCGGCTGCGAGTACGTCGACGTCGTCGAGCGCGCGGCCATCGCGCGCGCCAAGGAGCTTTTCGGCGCCGAACACGTCAACGTCCAGCCGCACTCCGGCGCGCAGGCCAACATGGCGGTCTATCTGACGCTGCTGAAGCCCGGCGACACCGTGCTCGGCATGAACCTTTCGCATGGCGGCCACCTGACGCACGGACACCCGTTGAACTTCTCCGGGATGCTCTACACCATCGTTCCGTACGGCGTCCGGCAGGACGATGAACGGATCGATTACGACGAACTGGATCGGCTCGCCGACGAGCGCAAGCCGAAGATGATCATCGTTGGCGCCAGCGCCTATCCGCGCATCATCGACTTCGCCCGGGTGCGCGCGGCCGCCGATCGCATCGGCGCCGCCGTGTTCACCGACATGGCGCACATTGCCGGACTCGTCGCCGCGGGCCTCCATCCGAGCCCGGTGCCGTACTCGGACTTCGTGACGACCACGACGCACAAGACGCTGCGTGGTCCGCGCGGCGGCATGATTCTCTGCCGCGAAAAGTACGCCAAGGATCTCGATCGGAGCGTCTTCCCCGGCGTCCAGGGCGGCCCGCTGATGCACATCATCGCGGCCAAGGCGGTGTGCTTCAAGGAAGCGCTCGAACCGGCGTTCGCCGACTACCAGCGTCAGATCGTGGCGAACGCCGCGCGGCTCGCCCAGGTCCTGGTGAAGGACGGCTTCCGTCTGGTCAGCGGCGGCACCGACAACCACTTGATGCTCGTCGACGTCTTCGCCAAAGGGATCACCGGCAAAGCGGCGGAAGCCGCGCTCGGCAAGGCCGGCATCACGGTCAACAAGAACGCCATTCCATTCGACAAGAATCCGCCCGTGACGGCGAGCGGCGTCCGCGTCGGCACGCCGGCCGTGACTTCCCGCGGTCTCAAGGAACCCGAGATGGACATCATCGGCGACCTGATCGCGCGGGCACTCAAAACCCCCGACGACGAGAGTGCGCTCGCGATGGTGCGGGCAGAGGTCGAGCGGCTGTGCCGGAAGTTCCCGTTGTATCCCGACTCGCAGAACTGACCGCGGCGGTCTTCGCTCCGGGCGGCGCGCTGGCCACCGGGTTGGCGGGATTCGAACCGCGGCCCGGCCAGGCGCTGATGGCCGAACGGGTCGCGGAAGTCTTTCGCGACGGCGGGGTCCTGCTCGCCGAAGCGGGCACCGGCACCGGCAAGACGCTGGCGTATCTGGTGCCCGCGATCCTCAGCGGTCAGCGCGTGCTGGTGTCCACCGGTACCAAGAACCTGCAGGAACAGATCTTCTTCAAGGACATTCCGGCGCTGCGCGCCGCGCTCGGCCGGCCCTTTACCGCGACGTGCATGAAGGGGCGGGCCAATTACCTCTGCCTCCATCGTCTCGATCAGATGAATGAGCAGCAGCACCTCTTCTCGCAGGACGTGTTTCTGCCGATGGTGCGCGAGTGGTCGGCCCGCACCGAAACCGGCGACCGCGCCGAGCTCGAGGATCTGCCCGAGGACCTGCCGTTCTGGAACGAGGTGGCGGCCACGGCGGAAACCTGCCTCGGCAGCGAGTGCGTGCGCTACGACGAGTGTTTCGTGACCCGGATGCGCCAGCGCGCCGCCGAATCCGACGTCGTGATCGTCAACCACCACCTGCTCTGCGCCGACGCCGCCGTGCGGCAGAACGCGTTCGGCGAGGTGATTCCGGCGTGCGCGCAGGCGATCGTCGACGAGGCGCATCAGCTCGAAGACATCGCGACCCAGTACTTCGGATTCGTGATCAGCAATCATCGGATCGAGTCGTACGCTCGGGATGTCGAACGGTTCGTCAGGAGCGGTGGCGGCGGTGCCCAGACGCAGCTGGAAATCGAGCACGCCGTCGCCAAACTGCGCGATCACGCGCGACATTTCTTCAACGAGCTGGCCTTCGCGCACCGCACCAGCGATCGCAGGCGCGGCGAGGAGCGGATTCGCGCCACGCCCGCGTCGCTCGGCGACACCCGCGAGGCCGCGGCCTATCTGGCCGGCGCGCTCGATCTGATCGAATCGTCGCTCGCGCTCCTCGCCAAGCCGGCCGACGAGGACACGGCGCGCCAGCAGGACCCGGTCGCGCTCGCCCGGCGGGGCGCCGAACTGCGCGACGAATTCCGGTTCCTGCTGCGCGCGGGCGATCCGGCGTACGTGTATTTCGTCGAGTTCCGCGGCAAAGGCGTCCACCTCCGCGCCGCGCCGATCGACGTGTCGGAAATCGTCCGGGGGTTGTTGCTCGATCGGATGCGGGCGACGGTCCTGACCTCGGCGACGCTGACCGTCGAAGGCAAGTTCGACTACATCCGCGGACGTCTCGGCATCGTGGACGCCGACGAGGTGCGGCTGCGTTCGGAATTCGACTACACCCGGCAGGCGATTCTGTATCTGCCGCCGCGGATGCCGGATCCGCGTTCGCCGGACTTCGTCGTCGCTGCCGGCCGTCAGGTCGTCGAAATCCTGAAGCGATCGCAGGGACGCGCGTTCGTGCTGTTCACGAGCTACGCGACGCTGCGGGCGGTGCAGGCGATCGCCGAAATGGCGATCGAATATCCGATCCTCGTCCAGGGGACCGCGCCGCGCACCCAGCTCCTGCGGCAGTTCCGCGAGACGCCGCACAGCGTGCTGTTCGCGACCTCCAGCTTCTGGCAGGGTGTCGACGTGGTCGGCGACGCGTTGAGCTGCGTGATCATCGACAAACTGCCGTTTGCCTCCCCGGGCGACCCCATCACGGCGGCACGGATCGACGCCCTGCGGGCCGCCGGCGGCGAGCCGTTCGACGAGTATCAGGTTCCGCTCGCGATTCTGGCTCTGCAGCAGGGCTTGGGCCGCCTGATTCGCCATCGCCAGGATCGCGGGGTTCTGGCCGTGCTGGACCCGCGGTTGCGGACAAAGGGTTACGGCCGCCGCTTCATTTCCTCGCTCCCGCCGGCACCCGTTGTCCACCAGTTGGAGGCCGTCGAAGCCTTCTTCGGGATTGGCGCGATCACGAACCCATCAGAACTGTAAGCGTGGTGGCCGTTGCCGGATCGCTCCGGTGAATGTCTGCTCAGTGGTCTGAACGGGCGCGAGCCCTCCCACCAGTAGACGAGTCCTCCAGGACTCCAACGGCCAGCGAAATACTAAGGCCGCTTCGGCTTCGCCGAGGGCCCCTCGTGGCTCTGGTAACACCGTTGCACGGTGATTTCGCCAACAAATTGACCAGTTGTTGACAACAATGGTACTCTCATCGTCGTCGTGGACTGGGAATTCTCGGTCGGCGATTGGCCCTGGGTTACCGGGGCTTTTCGTTTTTAGGGGAAGACTTTTAGCTGGCGAGCCAGCTTCGGACGAACAACCTCGAAGGCTGGATTGGGCTTGTTTCGGTCCAAGACCCATCGCGCGATCGGATAGGCCGCTAGATCCGCCACCTGTGTTCCCACGATATTTCTTGCCTTCGGAATGAATCGAAGGCTCCACCGGATTCTGGCGAATCTGGCTGCCTCAATAAACCCAGTGCCATTAGTTACGATTCGCTGAAACGCAGTGTGAAGCTCTCGATCCTCGTTCTCGCCACGATTTTCCGCGATGATCGTAACCTCGGTCTGACGCGCTCCTTCCAGAACTGACACAAGACGTTCTAGCGCGAATAGCAGCGACAAGTCGTATGGATCGGCCGGGTATCGGTATCGTCTTCGAAGTTGGTCCTTGGGTACGCCGCTCGGAAAGTGATCCAGTGCGCCGTTCGGAAAGTGATCCACCC
>CAZOAZ010000116.1:0-6719 GCA_964577955.1 uncultured Bifidobacterium sp.
GCGCCTTCTTGATGAAGTACGTGAGCATCTTCTCGGTGTACTCGAAGTCGGCGATGACGCCGTCCTTCATCGGCTTGATCGCGACCATGTTGCCCGGGGTGCGCCCGAGCATTTCCTTGGCTTCGCGGCCGACCGCCTCGACGCGTCCGGTGAGTTTGTTGATCGCCACAATCGACGGCTCGTTGACGACAATCCCTTTGCCGCGCGCGTAGACGCAGGTATTGGCGGTGCCCAGATCGATCGCCAGGTCACTCGAGAACAAGGACAACATCGACCGAAGATTCACTGCGACTCCACTCTTTCGTTCCCGGCGGCATGACGCGCACCGCCCGCCACCAGCGCGGCGTGGATCCCATCCTTGCCGCGATCCTTCACGTAGTACATCGCGGCGTCGGCCGCCTGTACCAATTCTTCGGCAGTCGCCGCCGTTTCCGGCAGCGTCGCGACGCCGACCGATGCCGTCAAGCGGACGGCCAGTCCCTCATTCGTCAGGAACGTGTGCCCGGCGATCCGCTCGCGCACGCGTTCGGCCACGGCCATCGCGCCTGGCCCGCCGGTATCGGGCAGGATGAGCGCGAACTCGTCGCCGCCGAAACGCGCCGCCACGTCCGTTTCACGGGCGCTGCCGCGGATTATCGCGCCGGCTTCGACAAGCGCCCGGCTGCCGGCAAGATGGCCGTATGTATCGTTGATCGATTTGAAGCCGTCCAGATCGACGAATAGCAGAGAAAGTGGGCGTCCGTTGCGCCCGGCGCGCTTGGTTTCTCGGCGCAGCACCTGATTCAGATAGCGCGAGTTGTAGAGATGGGTGAGATCGTCGGTGACCGACAGCCCCTCGGCGCGCTCGAGCAACAGCGCCTTGTCGAGCGCCGCCGCCACCGGTTCAAGTAGGACACCGACTGACGCCAGACCGGCCACGCCAAGCTGGGGCGCATGAGCGGACGGCTGGACGTCGCAGGCGATCACCGTACCGACCGGCACATCGCGGCAGACGAGCGGCAGCGCCAGCACGGAGCCGACAAGCCCCGTCGTCAGACGCGAATCGGTGGCGAGGTCGGCGGAGGCGAAGACGCCGTGCGCCACGACCCAGTCGGCCAGCGCACGAAAGCCGGATTCGTCGGTCGGTTTCGCCCCGCGCCAGGCCAGCGGCGCGGTGCGCCACGCCACGGGATCGTGCGACAGCAGAACCCAAAGCGGGGCCGGAAGCCAGGAGGCCAGTCGTTCGAGCGCGCTCGCCGCGATCGCGGCGGGCTCCACGGACACGCTGACGGCACGGACGATCTCGAGCAGCGCGCGGCGCGACCGCATCGCCGCGGCGACCGCGGACTGGCGCGCGAGCAGGCGCGACGCGAAGTCGCGCGGCCGCGGCGCCGCGGCTCGGCGACGCCCAGGGGTGCGAGCGGACCGCCGCTTAGGCCCGCGCCTGGCGGTCCTTCGGGAGTCTCGGCCTGATGAAGACAATGCGCTCCGCGCGTCCAGCGGACACCAGACGCTAAGTTCTTGTGAAAGCGGGAAATATTATCACACGAACCGGGGGTCGTCGCTTGCCACGGCCGAACCTCCTGACATACGATCAACCCTTTCTGAGGGTCCCCAATGACAATGCTCGACCGGATGCGCCGGCATCGAAACTGGCTCAAGTGGAGCCTGGGTCTCGTCTGCCTGGCGTTTGTCCTTTTCTATATTCCTGATCTCATTGGCGTGGGTCCGACCGTGATGACCGCCGACAATGTCGCGGTGATCGAAGGCCAGGAGATCCGCGCGGACGAATTCCGGCGGAATTATCAGGCGCAGCTGCAGGCGTACCGTTCGGCCTACGGCAGCAACATGAGCGACCAGCTGCTCAAGCAGCTCGGGATCGAACAGCAGATCCTGCAGCAGATGGTCGACGAACGGGCCGCGATGGCCGAAGCGACACGGCTCGGCCTCAAGGTCAGCGATGAAGAAGTCCGCCAGCGGATCCTGGCCATCCCGGCGTTCCAGGAGAACGGCGCGTTCATCGGCAGCCAGCGCTATCAGCAGATCCTCGCGTCGCAGCGGCCGCCGCTGACCACGACTGAATTCGAGGAAAGCCTGCGCCGTTCGCTCGTCGCCGACAAGCTCCGCTCGTCGGTCACAGAGTGGCTGTCGATCTCCGACAAGGAACTCGAGCAGGAGTACCGCCGCCGCAACGACAAGGTCAAGCTCGCGGTCGTGCCCTTCAACCTCGATAGCTATCGGCTGGACGTCACGGCTCCCGATGCCGACGTGGCCTCCTACTTCGAGGGCCACAAGGACGACTTCAAGATTCCCGAGAAGCGGAAGGTCAAGTACGTCCTGATCGACGTGGACGCGCTCCGCGCCAAGGTCACGGTCAGTCAGCAGGAGCTCGAGCGCGCCTATAACGAGAACGCGCAGCAGTACACGACGCCCGAACAAGTCCGGGCCAGCCATATCCTTCTCAAGACCGACGGCACGAACGACGCCCAGGTCCAAGCCAAAGCCGAAGACATCCTGAAGCAGGCCAAGGCCGGCGCCGACTTCGCCGCGCTCGCCAAGCAGTACTCGCAGGACGAGGCGAACGCCAAGAACGGCGGCGATCTCGACTTCTTCGGCAAGGGGCGGATGGTGCCGGAATTCGACACCGCCGTCTTTGCGATGACACCGGGTCAGATCAGCGATCTCGTGAAGACCGAATACGGTTTCCACATCATCAAGCTGACGGACAAGAAGGCTGGCGCGACACGCACGCTGGCGGACGTCAAGGAACAGCTCACCGAACAGCTCAGCTACCAGAAGGCACAGACGCAGGCCACCGACCTCGCCGCGAAGCTCGAACCGCAGGTGAAGAAGCCGGCCGATCTGGAGACCGTGGCCAAGGCAAACGGGCTCACCGTGCAGGAGACCGGACTCTTCGCCAGCGGCGAGCCAATCATGAGCGTCGGCGCCTCGCAGGAGATGACCGGCCGGGCCTTCGCGATGAACATCGGCGAGGTCTCTGGTCCGCTCCGGACGGGACGCGGCGTCGTCTTCGAAACCGTGACGCAGAAGCAGGACCCGTACGTGCCCAAGCTGGACGAGGTCAAGGACAAGGTCCGCGACGAAGTGATTCGTCAGCGCGCGCGCGACATGGCGAAGCAGAAGGCCACCGAACTCGCGGCGAAACTGAAAGGCGCGGACTTCGACAAGGCGCTCAAGGCCGCCAAGATCGACGCCAAGACGACCGAACTCATTGCCCGCGATTCTCCGATTCCGGACCTGGGCGTCAGCACGGAAATCGTCGACGCGGCCTTCAAGCTCGCCGAGGGCACCGTCAGCGACCCGATCACGACCGAAAACGGCTCGGCGATCATCAAGGTGATCGAGAAGAAGGCGACGACCGACGCCGACTTCGCCGCCGCCAAAGAGAACTTCCGGAACGAGCTCGTCGCCGATCGCCGTAATCGCTTCTTCAGCGCCTACATGCTCAAGGCGAAGCAGAAGATGCGGATTCAGGTCAACCGCGAGGCGCTCCAGCGCGTCGTCGGGTAAACGAACGGCTGGTCGGCGTGACGATGCGGCGCCATCCCGGCGCGAACTGGGACGACCCGGCAAACAAATAAAGAGACGGGGCGGCCTCTGTGGTCAGCGAATAAAGCGGAACGGCATCAACGCCAGCGCTTCACCGCGGCGAAAGAGCGTCGCCGGGCCGCTCGCGGCGCGAATCGCGTCGAGATCGGCCGCCGGAATCCGCGCCGCCAGCCAGGCGTCAATCGCCGCCACCTTCGCCCCGCCGGACAGTTCCGCGCTGAACAACTCGTAGAGGCTCTTCGGCGCGGGATAGGTGACCAGTTCGACTTCGGCATCAGCGGAGATCTTCGCGCGATCCTTCGCAATCGCGACCGCACGGCGGAGGCCGCCGAGTTCGTCCACGAGTCCCACGTCCTTCGCCTGCTGTCCGGTCCAGACCCGGCCGCGCGCCAGCTGATCGATCTTCTCCGGCGTACTGTTCCGCGACTGCGCGACCTTGCGGACGAAGTCGTCGTAGAAGGCCCGCAACTGCTCTTCGATCTTCTTCGCTTCGTCGGCGTTGAACGGCCGCACCGGCGAATTGATTTCGGCGTGCTTGCCGATGCTGGTCGATTCGATGTTCGCGCCGAGCTTCTCGTAGAGCCCCCCGGTCACGAACTTGCCGCCGAAAATGCCGATCGAGCCGGTCAGCGTCGACGGTTCGGCGACGATGGCGTCCGCCGGCATCGCAATGTAGTAGCCGCCCGACGCCGCGAGGTCGGACATCGATGCCACGAGCGGTCGGTCCTTGTTCTCCTTCGCCAGCATCAGCTCGTGCCAGATTTCATCGGACGCCGCCGCGGATCCACCCGGGCTGTCGATGCGAATCACGATCGCCCGGAGCGACTTGTCATTGCGCGCGGCACGGATCGCCTCGATCAGGGTCTCCGAACCGATCGTCGCGCCGTTCAGCGGGTCGTAGCCGCTCCGCCCGCTGGTAATGGCACCGGCCGCATAGATGACGCCAATCCGCGGGCCGCGGTCGAGGCCGAGCGACCCGGCGCTGGCGCGCGCGTAGTCTTCGCCTTTGAGATCCCGTGGCTTGGCGCCGGTCCGGGTGTCACGCAACTGCTGGAGCGCCTGGTCCTCGTACACCGTGCCGTCGATGAGCCCGGCGCTCATCGCCTGGTCGGCGAGGAACGGCCCCTGGTCAACCAGCGCGCGAATGTCCGCCTCGGGCCGCTTCCGCGACTCCGCGACACCACGGACGATCTGATCGAACAGATCGCGGTTGAGCGCTTCGTCCATTTCACGATGCGCCGCGGTGTACGACTTCTCGGTGAACTGGTTCGATGCTGTCTTGTAATCGCCGATGTGCCGGAGGTCCGGATACACGCCGGCCTTGTCGAGCGAGCCGCGCAGGAACACCGCGTACGTGGCCACGCCGCTCAGATCGAGCGGGCTCGACGGCATCAGGAACACCTTGTCGGCGGCGCTGCCGACGAAATAGTCGCGATCGGCGCCGTACACCAGATACGCGTAGATCGGCTTGCCTGACTGCCGGAAGTCGGCAATCGCTTCGCGCAGTTCCTGGAGCTTCGCCCAGTACGGCGTGCTGAATCCGGTCAGCTTCAGGAACACGCCGGTGACGCGGCGGTCGACTTTGGCTTTGCGCAGGTTCTCGATGATGAGCGGCACGGTCGGCGTCCGCGCGCCGCGAACGTAGCTCAGGACATCGCCGGGGACGACCTCGGTGAGATCGCCGCCGACATCGAGCCTCAGGATTGCGTCCGCCGGCACCGACGGGGCGCGGCCGACCAGCAGGTACACCACCACCAGACTGCCGATGGAGACCAGAACGGCCGCCGCAAGAAGCGCAAAGATGATCGTGATGCCTCGTTTCGCCATGAGGTCGAGTATACTGATCGTTCCGGCCGAGGGAAATTTCCTCACCACGCGGAAGTGGCGGAACGGCAGACGCGCTAGCCTCAGGAGCTAGTTGCCGCAAGGCAGTGGAGGTTCAAATCCTCTCTTCCGCACCATCCCTCGCTCTCGCTCGGTCTGGCGCGGCAGAGAGTCTTAAGGCGCTCAGCCTTCGCGCTCTCGCGCTCGGCTTTCGGGCTCAAATCCTCTCTTCCGGGTGCAGCCATCGCGCTGCGCGCTCGGCTCTCAGCCTCAGGCCCCACGTGCAGCCTTGCGCTTCGCGCTCGGCTTTTCGCTCTTCACATGCAGCCTTCGCGCGATTTTTCGCTCGGCTTGAAGCCTCAAGATCATCGACGGCAATCCGATTGTCGGCTCGAACCGTAAGATGTGGTTGAGCCGCTGTCATGCGGCCGAGGAGTGTGTTATGAGCCATACGAAGACCGTGCAGACCATCTATGAGGCGTTCGGACGCGGCGATGTGCCGACGATCCTGAGCCACCTGTCCGACGACGTGGACTGGAACAACTCGCGCGTCGCCTCGAAAGAATGCCCGTGGAACGGCAACTTCTCCGGCCGGGCACACGTCCCCGGCTTCTTCCGCGCCGTCGGCGACAATCTCGACTTCACGATCTTCGAGCCCCGCACCTTCATCGAGTCCGGCAACCATGTCGCGGTCCTGCTTCACCTGGACGGACAAGTGAAGAAGAACGGCAGGCCGTTCGTGAACGACGCGGTCCACGTCTGGACCTTCGACACCCACGGCAAGGTCAGCGCCTACCGCCACTACAACGACACCGCGATGGAGCTCGCCGCGTGGCGCGGCTCGCACGCTATGTAAAACTGATGCCACGGTGGTCGAAGATCCGAAGGTCCTGAACCAGCCATTCATCACCAGCTCGGACTTCAAACGGGAGCCGGACGCCGCGAAATGGCGGCCGACCCCCTGCGCGGCGACGTAACGCGCTACTTCTTGATCGACGGGTGCACGTAGCCCGGCGTCAGGATCCGCTCTGACGGCCGGAAGCTCAGATAGTCCACGTGATCCGGAATCTCGCCCCAGCCGTGCGGCGTGCCGGCCGGGATGATGATGATGTCGCCCGCCTTCACGTGCTCCCGTACGACATCGTTCCCGACAATCTGCCCGCTGCATGACGGTCCATTCAGCGTCGTCGTCACTTCCTCGGTCGGGCCCGACTTGCGGCCGTTCAGGATGTGGCCGCCGGTGATCACCACGCCTTCACCCGACGTGATCAGATAACCCTCGGTCTGATGTTCGTGGTACAGACCGCTTGGCGTTCCGGCTGGGCCCGGCGCGCCGCGCTCGCCGC
>CAZOAZ010000117.1:0-6475 GCA_964577955.1 uncultured Bifidobacterium sp.
GTACGACGCGATCGGTTCGTCGATCGCGTCCAGTCACTTTTTCAGCAGCCTGCTAGAATTCAATTGACACATGATTCTTGACGCCCTGGACAACGCCCATCAGTACTACGGCCTCAGCGCGCGCATCCGCCGCGCGCTCGAACACCTGCGCGCAACCGATTGGTCGGCGATGGAACTCGGCCATCACGAAATCGACGGTGCGAAGGTCTTCGCGATCGTCTCCGAATACGAGACGATGCCGCTCGAGGACGGACTCTGGGAGGCGCATCGAGCCCATATCGACATCCAGTTCGTCGTGAACGGGGAAGAGCGTGTCCGCTATGCGAATCTCGAAACCCTTGATGCCGGCCCGTACGACGAAGAGAAGGATCTGATTCGCGCCGAAGGACAAGGTGAACTGTTTCTGCTGAAGCCGGACCGCTTCGTGATCCTCTTCCCGCAGGACGCGCACAGTCCCGGGCTCGTTGCCGCTCGCCGCGAACGCGTCCGCAAAGTCGTCATCAAGATCGCGGTGAAGTAGTGGACGACCTGTTCCCCGTCATCTGCCCGTACTGTGGAGAGGAAGTCGAGATCTACCTCGAGCCGGACGTGCGCGGCTCGTTCGTTCAGGACTGCGAAGTCTGCTGCAATCCGTGGCGCGTGACGGTCCACGGTCGTGGAGACGAGCGCGAGGTGTACGTGGGACGGGCGGACGGATCTGAATAGTGGAATTTAGGATTTCAGTTGCTGAAATCCTAAGTTACTTGGTCGCAGGCGTCTGCGCCTTCAGGAGTTCCTTGATCCCGCCAAGCGACGACAGAATGCCCGTGGCCTCGTACGGCATGAACACCAGCTTGTCGGCATCCGCTGCCAGCGCGGTAAGCGACTCGAGGTAGCGCTGCGCGATGAGGTACTGTGCCGGGTTGCCGGACACGCCGATCGACTGGGCGACGACCTGAATCGACTGCGCTTCAGCTTGCGCCACGCGAAGCCGCGCTTCGGCCTGGCCTTCGGCGGCCAGAATCGCCGCCTGCTTCGAGCCCTCCGCGGTGACGATCTGCGACTGCTTCTGACCCTCGGCGCGCAGAATCGCCGCCGACTTTTCGCCCTCGGCCGTGGTGACGACCGCGCGCCGCGTCCGCTCGGCGGTCATCTGCTTTTCCATCGTCAGACGGATTTCTTCCGGCGGCGTGATGTTCTTGAGCTCGATGCGCATCACCTTGACGCCCCATTGCTGCGTCGCGGTGTCGAGCGCCGCGCGGAGCTGCGAGTTGGTGGTGTCGCGCGAGGCGAGCGTGTGATCGAGATCGAGCTGGCCGATCACGTTGCGGAGTGCTGAGAGCGTCAGCTGCTCGAGGCCCCAGCGCAGGTTCTGGACCTCGTAGGTCGCGCGGACCGGATCGACGATGACGAAATAGATGACGGCGTCCACTTCCATCGTCACGTTGTCGCGGGTGATGACCGGCTGCGGCTCGATCTTGGTGATCTGTTCGCGGAGGTCGATCGTCTCGCGGACCGAGTCGATGAACGGGAAGATCGTGTTCAGGCCGGCCTCGGCGGTGCGGTGGAACTTGCCGAGCCGCTCGATGATCTTCACCTGCTTCTGCGGCACGATCTTGATCGCCTTCATGAAGACGATCAGCACGAACGCCGCGAGGAGAATCAGGACGTAAAGCGTCATGCCGATTTGACCTCCAACACAATGCCGTCGGCTGCGACGACGCGGATGCGCGTGCCGGCGCGCAGGGGAGTGGCGGCCCGCGCCGCCCAGTCTTCGCCGCCGACGTTGACGCGGCCCGAACCAATCGTGGTTTCGATGTCGTGCGTGACGATCCCGTCGCGGCCGATGAGCGAGTCCGTGCGCGACGGCACGCCCTTGGCGCCGAGCCGCCCGACCAGCCGCGGCCGGAGCACGCCGAAGGAGACGCCGAACGCAACGAGAAAGACCACCCATTGGGCCACGCCGCCGTAGCCGAGCGACGCGACGATGGCCGCGGCCGCGGCGCCGAGGCTGGCGAAGACGATGCCGAAGTGCGGCGTGGCGATCTCGATCACCGCAGCGACGATTGCCACCACGACCCAGATGACCGCGCTGCTGTCGAAATTCATGGGTTGAGCCGGATTATACGCGGCCGGCCGGGCGCGTGCGGGACGCCTTGGCCGGTTCGAGCGCGGTCAGGTCCGCCTGTGCCGTGCGCAGGCGCTCTTCGGCCTCCGCAACCGTCGCACGAGCGGTCGTCAAAGACTGCTCAGCGTCGGCAATCCGCTGACGAAGTGCGGCCAGGGTCTGTTCGGCGGCCGCTTCACGGTCCTGAGAGCGGACGAGCGCCTGTTCGGCGATGCGGACGCTGGCCTCGGCACGGGCGCGTTGCTGGGCGAGTTCCTTCGCGGTTGGTTGACGGCTGGCGTGCGAGCCGTCGGCGTCGGCTGCAATCCGGCTGAAGCCGGACGCCACCGAAGTGCCGGACGCCACCGATATCCCGGACGCCATGGATTTCGCGTCCGGCTTTCCGCTTACACCGGTGGCGTCCGGCTTCAGCCGGATTGCAGAGCCCACAATCCGTTCCGGTGAAAGGCCGGCGAGCGCTTCGAATCCGGACGGCTGCACGATTTCGATCAGGCGTCCGGGATGCTCGGGTGGGGTGGCCGCCAGCGAGAGCGCTTCGAGCATGCGCGAGACCGGTTCGGCGGGCGGCTGCGACCCGTGTTTCGCACCGGCGGCGAGCGCGCGGGTCGTGGCGTCGCGGAGCGCGTCGCGATGCGCCTCCTGGGCCTTGGCCACCTTGCCCTGACGCCCCTCGAGCGCGTCCAGTTGCGCGAGACGAAGAGCCGCGCCGGTTTTCATCACCTTGTCGTAGGCCGGTCGCGCGGTCCAATACACCTGGTTGACCGCCCAGGGGACGAGCGTCGGCTTCGGCAGCGCCTTGACGCGCGCCTTCTCGCTGCCGGCGAGCGTCTTCGCCAGCGCATTGCGGGCCGCGGTGAATTCGTCGAGCGGCAGCCGGTAGAGACTGTCGATGGCGTCGTCGAGCGCAGCCATAACGGCGGCCGGGTTATGGGTGGGACAGCGTCGCGGTGTAGGTCGTCGGGACGGTCAGCACGCCGGGATCGAACGTCGTCACACAGTACGACGCCTGGTCGAGCAGGCCGAAGTTGATCTGCCGGTTCACCGTCACCGTCTGGATGTAGTTGGAGAAGACGCCACAGACCGCGCCGCTCGGTTGGCCGAGCGCCACCAGCAACGATCCGTTCACCGACGGCGTGATGCTGTGGTAGGTCAGCGAAACCTCGCCGCGCTGGGAGACCGTAAAATTCTTGTCGTTGCTGCCGCCGGGGCTGACCGTTCCCGACAGACTCTCGGTCACGTTGCTGGCCGGCGTGGTCAGGCCGCAGCCTGCGGCCGTAAACGCAACGATCAACAGAGCGGAAAACCAGGCCGTGCGCATGCCCGGATTGTCGCACGGCTGAGCGGCTCCAGACAGCGGGAATCCGGCCTTATTTGGTTCAATTATGGAAAGGCCGACAGAATCAGTGATGCTTATAGTCTGGTAAATTCTTTCTATTTGACACTTTGCGCCCGAACCGATGTAATTCCTCCCACATGCTGAGCCTCGTGCAGCCCGGTTCGACGGTCGGCGCCACACCCCTCTTTGGGGTCGTCGGGGTCGTCGTCGTTACGGTCATCCGGCCCACCGGATGATGGCTGCGCCAGCACGCAAGACCTCGACGCGGGCCATCATCCACCAAGGACTGATGGCCTTTTTGTTTTGAGCGGCCTGTTTCAGGGAGCGTTCGTGCGGATCGCATATCAGGGAGAACCGGGAGCCTTCAGCGAAGCGGCGTCGCGCCAGGTCGCGCCGGCGGCGGAGCTCGTCCCCTGCAAGAGCTTCGAAGACGTGTTCGAGGCGGCCGCCAACGGGCGCGTCGACTGCGGCGTGCTGCCGATCGAGAATTCGATTGGCGGCAGCATCCACCGCAACTTCGATCTGCTCCTGGCGCACGACCTGCCGATCGTCGGTGAAGTGGAAGTGCCCGTGGTGCACCACCTCCTGGCGCTTCCCGGCCGGACGCTGCCGCAGGTGAAGCGGATCTATTCGCATCCGCAGGCGCTGGCCCAGTGCGACCGGTTTCTGCGCACGCTGACCGGCGTCGAAATCATCGCCACGTACGACACGGCCGGCAGCGCGAAGATGATCGCGGACCAGCGGATGGACGATGCGGCAGCGATCGCCTCGGCGCGAGCCGCCGAGGTCTTCGGGCTGACGGCGCTCAAGTCGTCCATCCAGGACTACGACAACAACACCACGCGGTTCCTGGTGGTCAGCCGCCGGCCGCTGTCGTCGGCCAAGCCCGACAAAACCTCGGTGGTCTTTACGCTGACCAACGAGCCGGGCGCTCTCTTCAAGGCGCTCAGCGTCTTCGCGCTGCGCGACATCTCGCTGACCAAGCTCGAGTCGCGCCCGTTTCCGAGCCGGAAATGGGAGTACCTCTTCTACGTTGATCTGGCCGCCGCCGCCGACGAACTGCCGTGCACGCGCGCGCTGGCCCATCTCGCCGAGTTCGCGCCGATGGTGCGCGTGCTCGGCTCTTATCCCAGCTGCCGTCCGGCCACGGACGAACGGCAGCACATCGAGAGAACCGCGTGAGCACCCACGGCAATCCCCTGACCACCGGACCGAGCCGCGCCCCGGCGCGCGCCATGCTGAAAGCCGCCGGCTTTTCCGACGCCGATCTGAAGAAGCCGTTGATTGGCGTCGCCAACACCTGGATCGAGATCGGCCCCTGCAACCTGCACCTCCGGACGCTCGCCGAGCACGTGAAGGCGGGCATTCGCGCCGCCGGCGCCACGCCGATGGAGTTCAACACGGTCTCCATTTCCGACGGCATCACGATGGGCACCGAGGGGATGAAGGCGTCGCTCATCAGCCGCGAAGTCATCGCCGACTCGATCGAACTGGTCACGCGCGGCAACGGCTTCGACGGCCTCGTCGTCCTGGTCGGCTGCGACAAGACCATTCCGGGCGGTGTGATGGCGCTGGCACGGTTGAACGTGCCGGGCATCATCCTTTACGGCGGATCGATCGCCCCGGGCGAGTTTCACGGCAAGGGCGTCACGATTCAGGACGTCTTCGAAGCCGTCGGAACCCACGCCGCCGGGCGGATGAGCGATGCCGACTTCAAGTTGATCGAGGACCACGCCTGTCCCGGCGCGGGCGCGTGCGGCGGACAGTTCACCGCCAACACCATGGCGATCGTCTGCGAGACGCTCGGTGTCTCGTTGCTCGGCAGCGGCAGCGTGCCGGCGCTCGATCCCGACAAGGCGAAGGTCGGACATCACGTCGGCGAGCAGGTCGTCGCGCTCGTGAAATCGGGCCGCAAGCCGCGCGAAATCATCACCAAGAAAGCCATCGAGAACGCGATCGCGGTGGTGGCCGCCACCGGCGGATCGACCAACGCCGTGCTCCACCTGCTGGCGATCGCCAAGGAAGCTGGCGTTTCGCTGTCGCTGAACGACTTCGACCGCGTCAGCGCGCGGACCCCGCTCATTGCCGATCTCAAACCGTCGGGCCGTTTCGTGGCGACCGACCTGCATGCGGCCGGCGGCAGCCCGCTCGTGGTGCGGCGGCTCATCGAGTCGCACCGGATCGCCGGCGACGCGCTGACCGTCTCAGGCCGCACGCTGATCGAGGACGCTGGCCATGCGAAGGAGCGTCCGGGACAGGAAGTCGTCCGGCCCAACGACAAGCCGCTCAAGCCCCATGGGGGACTCGTCATTCTGTTCGGCAACCTCGCACCTGAAGGCGCGGTGCTGAAGCTTTCGGGGACTGAAACCTCCGAGCATCGGGGTCCGGCGCGTGTCTTCGACAGCGAAGAGCAGGCGTTCGACGCCGTGCAGCACCAGCGCATCAAGGCCGGCGACGTCGTGGTGATTCGTTATGAAGGGCCGGCCGGCGGACCGGGCATGCGCGAGATGCTCGGCGTCACCGCCGCGATTACCGGCGCGGGTCTGGGTGATTCGGTGCTGCTCCTGACCGACGGACGTTTCTCGGGCGCCACGCGCGGTCTGTCGGTCGGGCACATCGCGCCCGAAGCGTCCCGCGGCGGTCCGATCGCCGCCGTCCGCGAGGGCGACACCATTTCGTTGAACGTGAAGGCCCGCACGCTGACCGTCGAGATCAGCGACGACGAGATGAAGGCGCGGCTGGCGTCGTTCACGGCGCCGGCCCCGAAATACCACACGGGTGTCTTTGCGAAGTACGCGCGTTTGGTGTCTTCCGCTTCGACGGGCGCCGTTACGGGGTAGAGCGGTACGAATTGTCTATTGAGAATTGTTAATTGTGAATTCGTGAGCGCCCATCGTGAGAGAGAAGCTATGAGTACAAAAACACTGACCGGCGCGCAGATTCTGTGGGAATCCCTCGTCCGCCAGGGCGTCAACGTCGTCTTCGGGTATCCGGGCGGCGCGATCCTGCCGGCCTACGACGCGATGCTGGAT
>CAZOAZ010000118.1:0-6193 GCA_964577955.1 uncultured Bifidobacterium sp.
CTTCGGCGACCATGCGACGACGCTGGCGGTGTCGTCGACCAAGTCGATGACCGGCCACCTGCTCGGCGCCGCCGGCGGCCTCGAAGCCGGCATCACCGCGCTCGCCGTGCATCATCAGCTGGTCCCGCCGACGATCAATCTCGACGAGCCCGATCCGGAGTGCGATCTCGACTACGTCCCGAAACACAGCCGGCCGCTGCACATCGAGTACGCGCTGTCCAATTCGTTCGGCTTCGGTGGCACGAACGCGGCGCTGCTCTTCAAGCGCTACGAAGGCTGACGCGTGAAGATCGCCGTCTGTATCAAGCAGGTCCCGACCCGCGACTGGCAGCCGCGCCTCGACGAGGCGCGGACCTGGATCCGCGAGCAGGACGCCACCTACGAAATGAACGAGCCCGACGCCTACGCGCTCGAGGAGTCGCTGCGGCTCAAGGAAAAGCTCGGCGGAGAAGTCGTGGTCTGCTCGGCCGGACCGGCGCGGGTGGCGCAGGTGCTGCGCGAAGCGCTGGCCCGCGGCGCCGATCGTGCCATTCACGTCGAGGACGATCGCCTCGCCGCCGCGGACGCCTTCGTCATCGCCGACGCGCTCGCCGCGGCGATGAAGGACGAACATTTCGACATCATTCTCACCGGCCTGCAGTCGGACGATCACGGCTTCGCGCAGACCGGCGTCATTCTGGCCGAGCGCCTCGGCCTCAGCCACGCGACGATCATCATGGAAGTGCAGGCGCAGCCCGGATCGCTCCGCGTCAAGCGCGAGCTCGAGGGCGGCTGGTTCCAGTGGGTGTCGATGCCGACGCCGGCCGTGCTGACGATTCAGAGCGGCATCAACCAGCTGCGCTACGCGACCCTCAAGGGGATCATGGCGGCCAAGAAGAAGGAGATCCGCAAGGCCGCGGCGCCGGCCGCCAGCGCGGCGCGGCAGCGGATCGTCAACCTCTACGTGCCCGAGAAATCGAAGAAGACGCACATGATTACCGGATCGGCGTCCGAGGCCGCGAAGGAGCTGATCCGCCTGCTGCGCGAGGATGCGCGGGTGATCCAGTGATCCTGGTGGTGGCCGAACAGCGCGACAGCGTGCTCAACCGCGCCAGCTGGGAGGCGATTGCCGGCGCCCAGGAGCTGAATCATGCCGGCGGCGGCGCCCGCGGCATCGCGGTGGTCGTGGCCGGCGGGCACGTCCACGGCGTCGCGGCGGAACTCGCGGCCGCGGCCGTCACGGAAGTGCTGACGGTCGAACAGCCGGCGCTGGCGCAGTACACGCCTGACGGCTTCACGGCGGCACTGGCGCAGGTCGTGAACGAGCTGAAGCCGTCCGTCGTCGTCCTGCCGCACACGTATCAGACCCGCGATTTTGCGCCGAAGCTGGCCGCGCGTCTCGATCGGTCGATCCTGACCGATGTCACCGCGGTCAAGGTGCACGGTCACGACACGGCGTTCGTCCGGCCGATGTTCCAGGGCAAGCTCACCGCGGATGTCGTGCCGGAAGGACCGACGCCGCATTTCGTGACGTTCCAGATTGGCGCGTTCCGCGCCGACAAGGCCGCGAAGGGGAGCAGCGCCGCGCCCATCCGCGCGTTGAGCGTGCACGTCGACGCGGCGGCGATTCGTCAGAAACCCGAGGCGCCGTTCCAGGAAGCGCGGCAGGCGGTCGATCTCACGCAGGCCGAGCGGATCGTATCGGTCGGGCGCGGCATCAAGGAACAATCGAATATCGCGCTGGCCGAGGAACTCGCGCGCGCGCTCGGCGCGGAAATCGCCGCGTCGCGGCCGATTTGCGACGCCGGGTGGCTGCCGATGGCGCGCCAGGTCGGCAGCTCCGGTCAGACCGTCGCGCCGAAACTGTACCTCGCGCTCGGCATCTCGGGCGCGATCCAGCATCTGGTCGGCATGAAGGGATCCCAGACGATCGTCGCGATCAACAAGGATCCTGATGCGCCGATCTTCGAAGTCGCGGACTACGGCGTCGTCGGCGATCTGTTCGAGATCGTCCCGGCCATGACGAACGCCCTCAAGGGCTGAGGGTTCAAGCACCAAGGCCGGACCAAGGACCGAGGATGGAAACCCTTCTTCTGTGGTTGCTCGTCCTCGCCTTCGTCGGCGCCTTTGCCGCGCAGGTCGCCACCCGCGTCCGGCTGATAGCCGCAGCCCCCAACACGTTTTCCTTCGACCACGCCCCTGAACGGATCCGCCGCTTCGTCGTCGACGTCATCGGACAGCGCCAGACGATTCGCGAGCGGCCGATCCCCGGACTCGCGCACGCGTTGGTGTTCTGGGGCTTCATCGCCTTCGGTCTCTACACGCTGACCGAGTTCCTCGCGGGCCTGGGCATCGTCGATCTGACCCACCAGGCCTGGTTCGCGATCTACCGGGCCGTGCTGACGCCGTTTGCGGTTGGCGTGCTCGCGGGCATCGTCTTCCTGTTGATTCGCCGCGGTATCGTGCGCCCGGCGGCGCTGGGCACGAAGGTGTCGCTCGAGTCGATTCTGATCGGGTGCTTCATCGCGACGCTGATGATCACGTTTCTCCTCTCGTGGCGGCTCGACGAGGCCTCCACCGCCGGACGCGTGAACTGGTGGATCCACTCGCTGGTGATCCTGGCGTTCCTCGCGCTGATTCCGGCGTCAAAGCACTTCCATCTCGTGCTGTCGCCGATCACCGTGCTGCTCAAGTCGCTTGAACTCGGCAACCTCCCAAATCTCGACTTCGAGAAGGAGCAGGTCGGGCTCGAGACGGTCAAGGATCTGGGCAGCAAGTCGGTCCTCGACGCGTTCAGCTGCGTCGAGTGCGGCCGCTGCCAGGTGAATTGCCCGGCGTTCGGCGCCGGCAAGGAACTGAATCCGAAAACGATCATCCTGCAGACGCAGCACGCGCTGCTCGGCGGCAAGCCCGAACAGAAACTGGTCGACGTCTACAGCGATACCGTCCTGTGGCAGTGCACGACCTGCGGCGCGTGCGAGAACCAGTGTCCGGTCGGCATCGAGCATCTGCCGATCCTGATCGGCGCGCGGCGCGGCCTGGTGTCCAACGGCGACGCGCCCGAGTATCTGGGCAGCCTCTACAACAATCTCGAGCGGCGCTCGAACATCTGGGGGCTCGGATCGGACCAGCGTCAGAAATTCGTCGCGGCGAGCGCGCTCGAGATTTTCGATCCGCGCCAGCACGACGTGCTCGTATGGCTTGGCTGCGCCGGCTCATTCGAGGCCGACTTCCAGAAGTCGCTGCGCTCGCTGTTCGAGATTCTCCGCGCCAAGGGCGTCAAATTCGGCGTGCTCTCCAAGGAAAAGTGCACGGGGGACCCGGCCAAGCGGACCGGCAACGAGTACATGTTCCAGGAGCTGGCCAACGCGAACATCGAGGATCTGAAGGCGGCGGGACCGAAGAAGATTCTGACCTCCTGCCCGCACTGCGTGAAGACGATCGGCGACGACTACCGGAAGTTCGGCTATGAGGTCGAAATCGTCCACTCGGCGGTCTTTGTGGAAGAGCTTACCCGCGGGGTCAGCCTGGTGCCAGACAGGAGCCAGGCTGGTGCCAGGTTGGAACCTGGTCCCAACCAGGCAACCACAGTTACCTTCCACGATCCGTGCTACCTCGGCCGGTACGCGAAGAAGGTGGACGAGCCGCGGAATCTGCTGACGCGCTTCGGCGCGACGATCAGCGAGCCGGAGCGGAACCGCGACAACCCCTACTGCTGCGGCGCGGGCGGCGGGCTGCTGTTCAACGACAAGGAAGAGGAACAAGGCCACCGGATCAGCGACGTGCGCTTCAAGCAGCTGACGGACACCGGGGCGCAGACCGTCGTGACGGCCTGCCCGTTCTGCTCGATCATGCTGAAGGGCGCGCAGGCGAGCGCACGGGCCGATGTGCAGTTTGTCGACCTCATGACCTTCGTCAACGGCCGTCTCACGAAAGCGTGACCGCGCAGCCCTCGTGGAAGGCGTCGCCGCGCAAGCGACTCGAAGCCGCCGCGATCTCGATCCTGGGCTACCGCCTGATGGCGGCACTCGGCGCCACGCTCAAGTGGCGGCTCGAAGGATTCGAGTACTTCGAACAGATCAAAGCCGCCGGGCACCAGCCGATCATGTCCTTCTGGCATGGGCGGATCCTGCCAGCGACGTACTACTTCCGCCGCCGCGGCATCGTCGTCATCACCAGCGAGAATTTCGACGGCGAGTGGATTGCCGGCATCATCGAGCGGTTCGGCTACGGGACGGCACGCGGGTCCAGCTCGCGCGGCGGGTTGAAGGCGCTGCTGCAGTTGAAACGCGATTTGGCCGCCGGCCGGCCCGCCGGATTCACCGTCGACGGACCGCGTGGGCCGGCGCGCGTCGTCCAGCCCGGTGCGGTGTGGCTCGCCAAGGCGACGGGACATCCGGTGCTCCCGTTTCACCTCGAGGCCAACCGCCACTGGACGCTCAAGAGCTGGGATCGGACGCAGATCCCCAAGCCCTTTGCCACGGTGGCCATCGTCGTCGGCGAACCGTTTTACGTGCCGGCAGACGCGGACGAAGCGGCCTTAGAATCGGCGCGGCTGCTCCTCGAGAGCCGTCTGAAGAGCCTGGAGCCGCGAACCGCGGCGCTGTTGACCCCGTGAGGACGGGACAGTCATGAGCCTGATTCTTGTTGCCAGCGAGCGTTTCGTCGACCACCAGACGCCGCCCGGTCATCCCGAGTCGCAGGAACGGGCGGAAGTGATGGACGTCGTCGCCGCCGAGTGGCAGGGCGGCGGCGGCGAGGTCGTGGCGCCGCGCGCCGTGTCCGGCGAGCAGCTCGCGCGAGTGCATTCCGAGCGCCATCTGCGCCGGATGGCCGAGACGGCGGGGCAGGCGATCGCGCTCGACCCGGACACCTACACCTCGCCCGATACGTACGAAATCGCCCGGCTTGCGGCCGGCGCGGCGGTCGACGCGGTCGAGCGCGTCATGAGCCGGGCGCACACGCGGGCGTTCGCGCTGGTGCGCCCGCCGGGCCATCACGCCGAGCGCGATCGGGCGATGGGTTTCTGTCTCTACAACAACGTCGCGGTCGCGGCCGCGCATGCCAGGCACCTCGGCGCGGCGCGCGTCGCGATCGTGGACTACGACGTGCACCATGGCAACGGCACCCAGAACATCTTCGAGGACGACCCGTCGATCCTCTACGTCTCGACCCACCAGTTCCCGTTCTATCCGGGCAGCGGGGATGCGATCGAGATCGGCCGCGGCGCCGGGGAAGGCTTCACCGTCAATGTGCCGCTCGAAGTCGGCGCGACGAACGACGACTACCGCATCGCCTTCCAGGCGATCGTGCTGCCGGTCGTCCGCCAGTTCCGTCCCGACGTGATCCTGGTGTCCGCCGGCTTCGATGCGCACGAACGCGATCCGCTGGCCGGGATGCGGCTCTCGACCGAGGCGTTTCCGGCGATGACGCTGGATCTGCTGGCTGTGGCCAACGAATGCTGCGACGGCCGACTCATGGCGATCACCGAGGGCGGCTACGATCTGCGCGCGCTGGCGGAATCGATCGGCGCGGTGACGGCTGCTCTGGCAGCGGATCAGGGCATCCGCTCGCATTGGCCGGCGTCGTCGGTTCGCTCGAACCGCGGCGATCATGCCGTGCGTCTCGCCAAGGCGGCGCTCCAGAAGCACTGGAAGCTGTGAGACGCTTGCACGGACAGCCTGAAGGCTGTCCCTAGCGGAGTTGCCGCCAGCGTCAGCGGTAGGGACAGGCTTTAGCCTGTCCGACCAGTAAAATACCCAGAAGCCCCATGACCGACTACAAGCCGCAGCAGCTCGATCAGAAATGGCAGCAGCGCTGGACCGACGACCGCGCCTTCGAGGTCGAGGTGGACGCGTCGCGCCCGAAGTTCTATTGCCTTGAAATGTTCGCGTACCCGTCCGGCCATGCGCACGTCGGGCACGTCAGGAACTACATCATCGGCGACATCTGCGCGCGCATGAAGCGGATGCGCGGCTACAACGTCCTGCATCCGTTCGGCTGGGACGCGTTCGGCCTGCCGGCCGAGAATGCCGCGATCAAGACCGGCACGCATCCCGAAACGTCGACGCTCGGCAACATCGCCCATATGAAGGGGCAGCTGCAGCGCCTCGGGATCAGCTACGCCTGGGAGCGGGAGATCGCCACCTGCCTCCCGGACTACTACAAGTTCAACCAGTGGATCTTCCTGAAGATGTTCGAGCGCGGCCTGGCC
>CAZOAZ010000119.1:0-6046 GCA_964577955.1 uncultured Bifidobacterium sp.
TGATCGCCTTGTCCTTCATCCGCTTCATGTGCTCGACGGTCAGGATGTTCTTGTTGCCCGTGGCCGTGATGAAGATGTCAGCGGTCTCGATGACGTCGTCGAGCGTCGTCACCTGGTAGCCTTCCATCGCCGCCTGCAGCGCGCAGATCGGATCGATCTCGGTGACGATGACGCGGCAGCCCTGGCCGCGCAGCGCCTGCGCGCAACCCTTGCCGACTTCGCCGTAGCCGAAGACGACGGCGACTTTGCCGCCCAGCATCACGTCAGTGGCGCGGGCGATCCCGTCCGGGAGCGAGTGACGGCAGCCGTAGATGTTGTCGAACTTGCTCTTGGTGACCGAGTCGTTGACGTTGATGGCGGGGAAGAGCAGCGTGCCCGCTTCCATCATCTGGTAGAGACGGTGGACGCCGGTCGTGGTCTCTTCGCTGACGCCGCGGATGGAGCCGGCCAGGCGGTTCCAGCGCTTCGGATCCTGCTTGATCGAGCTGCGGATCAAGTCGAGGATGACGCCCCATTCTTCGGGATGACCATGCGGATCGAATGGCGGCACGTGGCCGGCGTTCTCGAACTCGGCGCCTTTGTGCACCACCAGCGTCGCATCACCGCCGTCGTCGACGATCAGCGTCGGTCCGCTGCCGTCCGGCCATTCAAGCGCTTCGCTCGTGCACCACCAGTACTCCTCGAGCGTCTCGCCCTTCCACGCGAACACCGGCGTCCCCTTCGGGTGCTGGACGGTGCCGCCGGTTTCCGGCCGTCCGACGACGACCGCGGCGGCGGCGTGGTCCTGCGTCGAGAAGATGTTGCAGGAGACCCAGCGCACGTCGGCGCCGAGCTCGGTCAGCGTTTCGATGAGGACGGCGGTTTGAATCGTCATGTGCAGGCTGCCCATGATCCGCGCGCCGGCCAGCGGCTTCTTGCCCGCGTGCTGGCGGCGCAGGGCCATCAGCCCCGGCATTTCCTGTTCCGCGAGCCGGATTTCCTTCCGGCCGAATTCCGCCTCCGCCAGATCCTTGACCTTGAAAGGTTCGCGGCCCGCGGCCCGGGCCGCGGCGAACGGGTGCTGATGCTTTTCGACGACCGTGCTCATGCCTCTCTCCTTGAGTGCTCGTGTGGTTTCTGACCAGTGGCGACGAAGAGCGCTGGCCCCTTGGCTTTCGTATCGGGCGGCAGCGCGACGATCCTGAGGTGTTCAAATCCAGCGTCCGTGAGCAGGCGACCGGTGTGTTCTTCCGGGAAGCCGAGCCACACGTGACCCATCTGTTGCCGGTAGCTTTCCCGATCGTGCGGCAGCATATCCACGATCAGCACGCGTCCGCCCGGCGCGAGGACGCGATAGATTTCGGCCAAGGCCCGCGGCGGCTCGGGCAGATGGTGCAGCACGAGCATGACGGTGGCCGCATCCAGACGCCCGTCGTCGATCGGCAGCGCTTCGAGTTCGCCGCGCCGCAGGTCGATGTTGTCGAAGGCTTGGAGTCGCTTCCGGGCCGCCTGAATCATGGCCGCCGACGCATCGATGGCGATTACGTTGGCGACAAACGGCGCGAGTGCGGCGCTCACCTGGCCGGTGCCGCAGCCGAGATCGCCAACCGTCCACTCCGGCTCGGCGAAGGCGGCAAGCGACGCGAGGTGGAACCGATCGGTGAAGAGTTCCTCGCGCATCCGATCCCACTGCCCAGCGGACGAGGAAAAGAATTCCTGCGACTTCGTTTTACGGGCGGTCAGCGCGCCCTGCAGCCGGCGCTGATCCTGGGTGGCCGAGGCCGTGACGCCGACGTGTTCGCGGACGAGCAGCCAGAGCCGGCGCGCGGATGCGTCCAGATCGCGCGTCATTGTGTAGACGTTGCTCGTCCCTTCGGCGCGCGCCGTCACCCAGCCGGTGTCCGCCAGCGCCTTCAGATGGCGGCTGACCGTCGACTGCGGCAGCTGCACGATGGCGCAGATGTCCGAGACAGTGAGCTCGTGGCGATCGAGCAGCAGCAGGATGCGGCTGCGCGTCGTGTCCGCGAGCGAGGCGAGGTGGTCGAGAATCACTGGCGGTCGAGCATTCATCCGTTAAACCGGATGAAAGGATATTATAGGACGGTGCGCGGTGGCAAGTGCACGGTGCACGGTGCAGGTGCGAAGTTCGGGGTGCGAGGTGCGTTGGGGGTGCGAGGTGCGGCTGAGTGCGACTTCGGTAGGGACAGGCTTTAGCCTGTCCGTGCTACTGATCGCAGATGTGGATCGCGGCCCGGTCTGGGCGGGCGGCGCAGTAGTCGGCGATGGCGCGGGCGACCTCGGCCTGGGCTTCGGGGTCGGTCGGCTGCGATCCGCCGGACGAGAGGCGGCGGGCGAGGTAGCGGCCGAGCAGATTCTCGAGCGCGACGACCAGGAACTCGCCACCGCTGTACGCGGCGTACGGCTGCATCAGGGGCCGCTCAGTCGGGTTGAACAACCGGCGCTGCTGCTCATAGGCATAGATGCCGCCGGCCGGTGTCGGTCCGGTTCCGCTCTTGAAGTCGAGTTTCGACAGCAGATCGTCGATGCGCGCCTGTTCGAGGATGCGGACTTTGAAGTCGGCGGGGATTTCCGCCTGATTGAGCAGCAGAGCCTCTGCCGGCTGGCTCAAGCCCCGGCGGATATGCGAGAGCGAAACTGGCAGGCTGCCCGAGCCGGCGTCCTCGTTCGGGGAGCGCGTGTGCTCAGTCGGCGTCGCGCCTGGCGCCTGGGCGCTCAGCAGCGAACCGTAAAGAACGGTCGCAACTGCAACCAGGATCAGGAACATCGGCCAACGGCGGTAAGGCTTGCTCATCGAAACTGCTCTGCAGCCGTGTTGATGCACTGCATGATACTGGCCAGGCCTGTCAGATTAGACGCCTAGGCTCATAAAAGGCCGTGCCACACTCCTTGAACCTAGCACGTTGAACCTAGAACCGGGTCATGCCTGAATTGCCAGATGTCAGTCTGTATGTCGAGGCGCTGCAGCAACGGACGCTGAACCGCACGCTGAATCGGGTCGTCCTCAAGAGCCCGTTCGTCCTGCGATCGGTCGATCCGCCGCTCGATCGCGCGCACGGCCGGACCATCGTTGACGTCGGCCGAATCGGCAAGCGGATCGTGTTGACGCTGGCCGACGCCGCCGACGCGGGCGATCGCATCTTCCTGGTCATCCATCTGATGATTGCCGGCCGCCTGCGCTGGCGCGATCCCGGACAGAAACTCGGCATGGGCGGCAAGCTGCTGCTCGCGCAATTCGAATTCGCACATGGCACGCTGTTCCTGACCGAGGCCAGCAGCACCAAACGCGCGTCAATCACGATGGTCGGTGACCGCGAAGCGCTTCGAGCCGTCGATCGCGGCGGCATCGAACCGCTCGATGCCACGCTCGATGCTTTCCGCGAGGCGCTGACCCGAGAGAACCACACCGTCAAGCGATCGTTGACCGACCCGCGGTTATTCAGCGGCATCGGCAATGCATACTCCGACGAGATCCTTCATGCGGCCCGTCTCTCGCCGCTGAAGCACACCCGCCTCCTCACGGACGCGGAGATCGCCTCGCTTCACGAGGCCACACGGCGGACGCTGATCGACTGGACCGATCGTCTGCGCGCGCGGGCCGGCGGCGCGTTTCCCGAGAAGGTCACGGCGTTCCACGACGACATGGCGGTCCACGGCCGCTTCAAACTCCCGTGTCCGGTCTGCGGTGCCCCCGTCCAGCGCATCGTCTACGCCGACAACGAGTGCAACTACTGCGCGCGATGCCAGACCGGCGGCCGCCTGCTCGCCGACCGCTCGCTGTCCCGCCTGCTCAAGGACGACTGGCCCAGGGCGTTAGAAGACCTGTAATTCAGGATTTCAGGAACTCAGGATTTCAGGATTTCGCACCCGGCACCGGCACCCACCTAGCACCTGGAACCTTGAACCTAGCACCATGTGAATCAATTAATGTATATTCAGTGATGTGAGAGAGGCTTCAGCCCTTTACCGTCTGCTCGGCGATGATGCCCGGCTGCGCCTGTTGCGGGTGCTGCGGCGCGAACGGCTGAACGTGACGGAGTTGACCGGGATCCTCGGCCTGGCCCAGTCCGGGGTGTCCCGTCATCTTGGGCTGCTCAAGGAAGCCGGGCTGGTCGTCGAGGAGCGCGACGCGGGCTATACCTATTACCGTGTCGCCCCGTCGCTCTCGGAGTCAGACCGGCCTCTGTGGAATGCGCTGATCCAGCAGTTCGAGGAAGCCGACCACGATCCGGCGGTCCGCGCCGATGAGGCACGGCTGCAGGAAGTCCTGCGGCTGCGGAAGGAAAATTTCGAGACGCATGGCGGCGACGCGCGCGACGCGCGCCAGTTCGTGCCCGGCCGGAGTTGGGCCGCCTGGTCGCGCGCGCTTGGGATGTTGCTGCCGCCGCTGACGGTCGCCGATCTTGGCTGCGGCGAAGGCTACCTGACGATTGAAGCGGCGCGGTGGGCCACCGAAGTACTGGCGGTGGATCGATCGGATGTCGTGCTCGAGCGCGCCAAGGCGCTGGCACGGCGCCGCCGCGTCGCGAACGTCGTGTGGAAACGGGGCGAACTCGAGAAGCTGCCGGTCAAGGATGGCGCCGTGGACGTCGCGCTGCTGTCACAGGCGCTGCACCACGCGTCGAGCCCGGCGCGCGCCGTCGCCGAAGCCGCGCGAATCACCGTGCCCGGTGGCCGGGTGCTGATTCTCGATCTGCGCGAGCACCGCGAGGACTGGGTGCGGGCGAAGCTTGGCGATCGCACGCTCGGCTTCAATGACGGCGAATTGAAACGGATGCTGCAGGATGCCGGCCTCCGGGACGTGAAGGTCGGCGTCGGGGCCAGCAAGACCGGCGATCCGTTTACGGTATTGATTGCGGCGGGGACGAAACCCCAGACGCCGCGCGCGCGCCGCCCCGAGGCGGCGCGCTGACCAAGGTGAACATGAGCGAAAAGGTTTTGCACGATCGGTTGCGCACCCGGATCCTCGTCCTCGACGGGGCCATGGGCACGATGATTCAGCGGCACAAGCTGACGGAAGCAGATTTCCGCGGCGCGCGCTTCGCCGATCACTCGCGCGATCTGCGCGGTAACAACGATCTGCTGATTCTGACCCGTCCCGACGTCATCTCCGGCATCCATCACGAATACCTCGCGGCCGGCTGCGACATCATCGAGACCAACACGTTCAGCAGCAACGCGATCGCTCAGTCTGACTACGCGCTCGAGTCGATCGTCTACGAGCTGAATCTGGAAGGGGCGCGGCTGGCGCGCGAGGCGGCCGACGAGTGGACGGCGCGCACGCCCGACCGGCCGCGGTTCGTCGCCGGCTCGATGGGACCGACCAACCGGATCCTGTCGATCTCGCCGGACGTGAACAATCCGGCCTTCCGCAACATGACCTTCGACGAGCTGCGCGAGGCGTTCAAGGTTCAGGCCCGGGCGCTGATCGCAGGCGGTTGCGACCTGCTGTTGCTCGAAACGATCGTCGACACGCTCAACGCCAAGGCCGGGATTGTCGCCATCGAAGAAGTGTTCGAGGAGATCGGCCGCCGCGTGCCGTTGATGATCTCGGTGACGATCACCGATCGCAGCGGCCGGACGCTGTCCGGGCAGACGATTGACGCGTTCTGGGTCTCGATCGCGCATGCGCGGCCGTTCAGCGTCGGGATCAACTGTGCCCTCGGCGCCCGCGACATGCGCCAGTACATCGCCGAGCTCTCGCGGCATGCCACCTGCTACATCAGCTGCTATCCGAATGCCGGCCTGCCGAACGCGTTCGGCGAGTACGACGAGCTGCCGGCTGACACCGCCGCCGCGCTGGCCGAGTTCGCCCACAGCGGCTTCGTCAACATCGTCGGCGGCTGCTGCGGGACGACGCCGGATCACATCCGCGCGATCGCCGAGCACGTGACGGCGTTGCCGCCGCGCCCGATCAAGCCGTCGGAGTTCGCCGGATTCACGCAGCTCTCTGGCCTCGAGGTGCTGACGATTCGCCCCGACAGCAACTTCCAGATGATCGGCGAGCGCACCAACGTCACGGGCTCGGCCAAGTTCGCGCGACTCATCC
>CAZOAZ010000120.1:0-5843 GCA_964577955.1 uncultured Bifidobacterium sp.
CTTGGGCGCAGGGGGTCGGCGGTTCGAATCCGCCCGCCCCGACCATGATTCGGTTGCAGTTTGAAGCACGACGGAGAAGAATCGTGACCGACGACGGCCGCCGGCTAAGAATACGCTATCGCCCCGACGCGCGGCCCCAGAGCGACGCCCGCTTCGCGGCCGGCAGGTCGACGCCGAGAATCTCCGCGAACGTCGGCGCAAGCTCCAGCATCGACACCTCGCCGAGAGACGTCTTGCGCACGCCCTCGCCCCACAGCACCAGCGACGCGCGATAGTTCTCGCGCGTCGGCCACATGCCGTGGCTGCCCTTGCCGTTTCCCGGCGAGACCGCCGAACCTCCGTCATCGTTCGAGGCGAAGTGGCCGGACCGCATGTCGAACGCCGCCGTCCAGTGCGCGAGTTTCGGGGCCATGGCGCGCACTTCCGCCATCGCCACCTCGCGCGCGATGCCGTGCCGCCCGATGCGCGACCGCAGGAACTTCGCCGCCGCCTCGTCGAGCGCGCCGATCAGCCCTTCGCGCACCTCGACCGCTCCCTTCACTCCGCCGTCGCGCAACAGCACCTTGGGGCGCACGGTGCGCTCGTTGTTGTCGAAGCCATGATCGGAGACGATCGCCACCACCGTTCCGGCGGGCAGTTTCTCCAGAGTCCAGCCGAGAAGCTTGTCGGCGCGCTCCAGCGCCAGCCGCGCGCGCGGCGAAAACGCCCCGTGCTCGTGCGACTCGGCGTCCAGGTCGGCGATGTGAACCAGCGTCAGGTCCGGACGCTCGTGTTCGAGAGCGTAGCGTGTCGCCTCCATGCCGCACTCGTCGTCCCAGTAGGCGCGCTTGAAGGCGCGGTAGACGCCCGCGACTTTCTCGACGGCGCCGGGCGTAGCCTTTTCCGCCATGTCGCCGAAGTTCACCTCGTGCCCGCCGACGCGCTCTTTCCAGAATTCGGGGAAATTGAAATCGACCGACGCGCCCACGGTGACCGGCCAGTAGATCGCGGCCGACTTCAGCTTCTTCTCGGCGGTCGCGTGCCACAGCGTGCGCGCCTTCAGGAAGCTGGTGAACCACCAGCGCTGTCCGGGCTTGCCGGGCTGGTCATTGCTGACGATGTTGTGCTCGTCGGCCGCGACGCCGGTGATGATCGAGGTATGCGAAGGCCAGGTGACGGTCGGCGTGACGCCGACGACTCCGGCCGCCAAGGCGCCCTCGCGCACGAGCTTGCTCAGCGTCGGGATCTTCAGGCCGAGCTTGTCGGTCTGGTGCAGGTAGCGCGTGTCGAGTCCGTCGATGGAGACCACCAGCAGTTTGCGGGGCTGGGCGAACGCCGTTGCGGAGACCGCGAGCAGGAGGAGTCGGAGAAGCACGTCCTATTATAGAGGGCCGTTTATGGCGGCCCGTGCGTTGAGCCACTTTGCGCGGCGATAGACTTGTGATGTTTTCCCGAAACCCGCCACAGTTTCAGAGGAGGAGCGCATGAAGCATGCCACACCAATCGTCCTGGCGGCGATCGCGGCGGCGGGGGCGCTCGAAGCCCAGCCGTACATCAACTATCGCGGCGTCGTGAACTCCGCGAGCTACATGTCCTCCGCCCTGCCCGGCGGGGCGATCGCGCAGGGATCGATCTTCTCGATCTTCGGCCGCAACCTGGGTCCGGCGGCAGCGGTTCCGGCTTCCTCCTATCCGCTGGGGACGGAGCTCGGCGGAACGTCGATTCGCGTGATGCAGGGAGCGGTAACGGTGAACGCCATTCCGATCTACGTCAGCCGCAACCTGGTGAACGCGATCCTGCCGTCGAACGCCCCGCTGGGGACGGTTTCGGTCCGCGTCGTGGTCAACGGCGCCAACAGCAACTGGGTTCCCGCGCGTGTCGACCGGTCATCGCCGGGTCTGTTCGCCGTCAACAGCGGGGGCTTTGGGCCGGGCGTAATCCAGAACGCGGAATCGGCCACCGAGCTTCCCGTGAATACGGGACGCGCCACGGCGCGGCCGGGTCAGATCGTCGTCGCCTGGGCGACGGGACTCGGGGCGGTGGCGGGCTCGGACCGCGACGCACCCCCGGCCGTCGATTCGCCCGTGGCCGTCGAGCTGTTTGTCGGGGGGCGGGCGGCGACGCGGCTCTACGCCGGACGATCGTCGTGCTGCTCGGGGCTCGACCAGCTCGTCTACCGGCTGCCGCCGGACGCGCCCGAGGGCTGCTACGTGCCGGTCCAGGTGCGCGCGGGCGGCGTCGTGAGCAACACGGTCACCATGGCGATCCAGGCCCAGGGCGCGCGATGCACCGATCCGCACAATCCCGCCGCCGAAGCCGTACAGCGCGGCGGGAGGCTGACGGCGCTGTTCTCCAAGCGGTTCGAAGTGCTGGTCGACATCGATCCCGTCGAGCGCTACACGGCCACCACGGAGCGGCTCAGCCTGAGCTTTCGCGAAGAGCCGGTCAACGATCTGGCGTCGAACCCGATTTTCATGGCGCCGCCGGCCGGTTCCTGCATCGCCTATACGTCGCCGGGCGACTTGATCCACCGGCACGGGGACCTCCCCGTCGGCCCGGGCCTTCGCGCGCTGGACGCGGGAGCCGGCGTGACGATCGAAGGCTCGGGCGGACGCCGCCCGGTGAACAATGCGCAGGATTCCGAGCCGTATTCGTCCTTGATGAGCGGGGACGATCCCGACCGGCCGCTGCAATTCGCAACGCCCGGATCGTTTCGGGTCGCCGGCGCCGGCGGCCGCGACGTGCGGGCGTTCGACCTGCGGATGACTTCGCACGCTCCGCCCACATGGACCAATCGCGAGACGACGAGCCAGGTTCGGCGCGGTGAGAGCCTGACGGTGCG
Source organism: uncultured Bifidobacterium sp. (assembly GCA_964577955.1). GTDB lineage: Bacteria > Acidobacteriota > Vicinamibacteria > Vicinamibacterales > CAVVIG01 > CADEEX01. The sequence continues at coordinate 2,822 of CAZOAZ010000120.1, forward strand.
ATGGACCGGCGCCGATGCGTCGCGGCAGTTCGCGATCGTCAGCCTTCAGAGCGTCGATGTCACCGCCAACGTCACAGGGACGCTCCTCTGCGTGGCCGACGCCGCGGCCGGCTCGTTCGCCGTGCCCGATTTCGCCTTGGCGAACATGCCGCTCGCCGGATCACGGCTCGCTCGCGCGGACGCCGTGTTGTTCGTGGGAACGGGATCGCGGCAGGGATTCGATTCGTTCTCGGCCGATGGGACCGAGCGCGGCCTGGCGTCGCACAGCGCCTTTTCGGGACGAACTGTCGCGGTGCTGCCGGAGGTGCGGCGATGAGACGCGCGAAGTGGGTGTTTCTGCTGGCGGCGATTGTGTATTTCGGGTGTGAACACGCTAAAGACCAGGACTATTACTATATAGAGCGCCAATATTCGGGAAAGAACTACCGCACCTACTATCGAAGAAACAACAAGGCGGCCGGACGCATTCAGACGTTTGAGAAGCAGCGGGACGGCACGTTCAAGCCGATCAATTCCATCGGGCTGGGTAACGCGATCGAGGCGGTGCAGGTGCATGGTCAGACCGACACTTCCAAGGCGCCACGTCCGAACGCTGCCGCGGACGTCACCCGAAGACTCTACATTCTGGACGTCTATGCCGACCCGCAGGTGATCGTCTACACCGACCGGGAGGGAGCGCCGATCCGGTACATCCCCGTGGAGTCGCCGGCCGGGCTGGCGGGGACATCGACCGGCGACGTCTACGTGGTCCATCACCCGATCGCAACCGGCTCCATCCGAATCTCGATCATCGACACAACCAACGACCGGGTGTCCGGCGCCTTCAGCCTGTCGTCGCGGCTGACGCTGTCTCAGCGAAACGCGCTCGCCGCCAGCCCCGACGGCCGCCGGCTCTACATCGCGGCGGCCAATATCAATGCGCCGCAGGATAGCGCGGTGCTGGTGGTGGATATCGCGCAAAGGGCGATCGTGGCGACGATTCCTTCCACCGGAACCGACGCGCGATCCCGGTACGAGGGCGTGTGGGTGTCGCCGGACTCCGGTCTCGTTTACGCGGCGACACAGGGCAGCCTGGTGGTGATCGACGCGCCCACGGCCACCGTATCGGCCACGATTGCGCTGACCGGCGTGCAAAACCTCGTGTTTCAGGAAGACGGCACGAAGGCGTACGCGGCGAACTTCTCGCGCATCCAGGAGATCGACGTGGCGACCAGCCTGTTGGGCCGCTTCGTCAACTTGGGGGTGGTGACCTTCGAGAACCTAGCTCTCTCGCTCGACGGCCGCACGGTTCAGGCCTGGGACACGATGACCAACGTGCTCAAGCAGGTCGACGCGCTGTCGATGACCGCGCTTCCCGACACCACGACGGGAGACGATGGCGCCGGCTGGATCACGATTCTTCCGTGACCGGACGGCCTGCCAGTTAGATGCCTTCCCCGCCCCGGCCGAAGCGGCCGCCGAGGAAGCCGCGCCGCTCCAGCATCCGGCAGATCTGATCGACCGCCTCGGCATCGCTCGACGAAAGCTCGCCGGGCGCGACGGGGATGAAGCGCGCGGCGCCGACGATGCCGCGAGCGCGCTCCCGGCTGACGGCGTCGTCGGAGGCCATCGAGCAGATCACGATGAGACCCGCGGCGTTGAGAATGCGCGCCAGCTCGGGCATGAGCTGGCTGTCGGCCTCGTCGGCCAGGGCATGCACGAGGCAGCCCTTCTCGAACAGCCGCCGCTCGAGCACCCAGGCGAGCTCCTTGCGGGCCGTGAGCCACACGGTCGCCGGTTCGTGCCCGGACCTCGCCCGCCGTTCGGCCGGCGACACGCGCGTGGCGTCGTACTCGACATCCTCGATCGCAGGCGCCGCGCGCCGGGCCAGGATCATGCCGGCGGCCAGCGTCGAGTTCGAGAGCGGGTCGATCAGAATGAAGCCGCCGGTCGTGCGATTCGATTCGTAGGCGTCGAAAAACAGCGGCTGTTGCGCGTCGATGTGCACCGTGCCGATCTCGTTGAGCTCCAGCGCCGCGACCTCTTCGCGCGCCAGCGAGTTGATGTTCACGCGATGCAGCACCGCCGCCACGGTGCAGGAGACCTGACGCGTGGTGTGCTTTAGCAGGTACGGGCGGCCCGGCTGCATCGGGTCCGGATGCATCCAGACCAGCATGGCTTCGAGACGCCGCGAGACGTGCGGCATCTTCACCGGGTCCACCAGCATATCGCCGCGACTGATGTCGATCTCGTCTTCCAGCGTCACGTTGACCGACATCGGAGGAAAGGCTTCCGGCAGATCGCCCTCCCACGACGCGATGGAGCGCACGCGCGAGGTACGTCCGGACGGCAGCGTCATCACCGCGTCGCCGGGCCGCAGGACGCCGCCGGCGAGCTGGCCGGCGAAGCCGCGAAAATCGAGGTCGGGGCGGATGACGTACTGCACCGGCAGGCGCAGCGCTTCGAAATCGTGGCCCGGGTCGACCGGGACGGTTTCGAGATGTTCGAGCAGGCTCGGGCCGGTGTACCAGGGCGTGCGCGCGCTGCGGGAGACGACGTTATCGCCGTCGAGCGCGCTGATCGGAATGGCGCGCGCTTCGCGGAAGCCGAGGCGCGCCGAGAAGGAGTCGAAGTCGGCGCGGATGGAATCGAAGATCTCCTCGCGGAAGCCGACCAGATCCATCTTGTTGATCGCCACGACCACGCGCGGAATCCCGAGCAGCCAGGAAATGAAGGCGTGGCGGCGCGATTGGGGCAGCAGTCCCTTGCGGGCATCGACGAGGATCACCGCGAGCGAGGCCGTGGAGGCCCCGGTCGCCATGTTGCGCGTGTACTGCTCGTGGCCGGGGGTGTCGGCGATGATGAACTTGCGGCGCGGCGTCGAGAAGTAGCGGTAGGCGACGTCGATGGTGATGCCCTGCTCGCGCTCGGCGCGGAGGCCGTCGGTCAGGTTGGCGAGGTTGATCTGGCCGCCGCCGGTGAGATCGGCGGAACGCTCGAGCGCCTCGACCTGGTCGTCCATCAGCGACTTCGAGTCGTAGAG
>CAZOAZ010000121.1:0-5410 GCA_964577955.1 uncultured Bifidobacterium sp.
TTAGAGTCCTTCCTGCAGTTCGCCGCTCGCCGCCTACGCCGCCGGTCGGAGGGCGCGATGGCCCATCATCGCGATCAGGCCGCTGGCGTCGAGAATCAGCCCGATGCGCCCGTCGCCGAGAATCGCGCCGCCCGCCACTCCGCGCACGCCCTGGAAGGCGTCGCCGAGCGACTTGATCACCACTTCCTGCTTGCCGAGGAGTTCGTCGACGACCAGCGCCACGGGCCGGCCGTTGTCTTCGATCACCACCACCGTCCCGTCGGTGATCTCGTGCCGCGCGCCGGCCACCGAGAACAGCTCGCCGACGTGGAGAATCGGAATCAGGCGCTCGCGCACCTGCACCATGCACGGCTTGCCCTGGACCGTGTGGACCTGATCCTTCGACGGCCGCAGCGATTCGCGGACCGCGAAGGTCGGCATCACGAAGCGCTCGGCGCCGACGCCGAGCATGATGCCGTCGACGATCGCCAGCGTCAGCGGCAACCGGATCGAGAAGGTCGTGCCCTGGCCGCGGGTCGTCTGGATTTCGATCTGGCCGCGCAGCGCCTCGATGTTCCGGCGCACCACGTCCATGCCCACGCCGCGGCCGGAAATCTCCGTGATCTTGTCGGCGGTCGAGAATCCGGGCTGGAAAATCAGCTGATTGATGTCCGAGGGATCGAGCTTGGTGCCTTCGCTGATCAGACCGCGTTCGACCGCCTTGGCGTAAATCTTCTCGGTGTTCAGCCCGGCGCCGTCGTCGGCGATCTCGATCACGATGTTGCCGGCCTGGTGGAACGCGCTGAGCCGGAGCGACGCGGTCGTCGACTTGCCCGACGCGGCGCGGTCGGCGGCTGCCTCGATGCCGTGGTCGACGCTGTTGCGGACCATGTGCATCAGCGGGTCGTTGATGTCCTCGACGACGCGGCGATCGAGTTCGGTGTCTTCGCCCTGGAGCGTGAGCTCGATCGTCTTGTGCGATTTCTTGCTGAGGTCGCGGACCAGCCGCGCCATTTTCTGGAAGGTCTGGCGGATCGGCACCATGCGCATCGACATCGCGTTGCGCTGCAGTTCGCTGGTGATGCGCTTGAGCTGCGCGACACGGCGGCCCAACCGCTCGTCGGCCGACCGCGACAGCGCCGGATCCTCGGCGAGAATCGACTGGGCGATGACCAGCTCGCCGACCATGTCGATCAGGTTGTCGAGCTTGCGGGTGTCGACCTTGATCGTCGACTGCGCATCCTCGGCCCGGCGCGATTTCTGATCCTCGCTCTTGGCGGCGGCCGCCACCGCGCCGCGGTCGGTGGCGCGTTCCTTGAACCCTTCGACGGGACCGTCGGCCGGCCGCTTGTGAAAGTCCACCTCGCGCTCGGCCAGCCGCGGCGCGGCGCCGCCGCCGGTGATGAGCGCGGTCACTTCGACCATCAGCGCATGGCGGCGGGCGGTCATGTCCGACGCCGGCTGTCCGGCGACGCGCGCCGGCAGCTCCTGAATCAGCACCGTCAGCAGGTCGACCGACTTGAGGACGACGTCGAACTCGTCGGCGCCCATCTCGTGCTTGCCGGCGCGGGCGAGGTCGAGCAGGTTCTCGACGGTGTGCGCCAGTTCCTGCACCGAGGTCACGCCCAGCGCTCCGGCGTTGCCCTTGATAGTGTGGAACGGCCGGAACACGTCGTTCAGCAGCTTCTTGTCGCCGGGCGTCATCTCGAGCTGCAGCAGCACGCTCTCGATGGTGCCGAGGTGATCGAGCGCCTCGGACACGAACATGCTCGTGATCTCAGGATCGGTGGCCAGGACCGCCAGTTCGTCGTCGATCGCCGGCGTTTCGGGCGCCGACAGAATCGCGACCTTGCATTCTTCCCAACGCGCTTTGGTGTCGTCGATGGCGGTGCCGAGCGACGCCGTCGAGATGCCGTGGGTGATCTGCCGGATGTGTTCGGCGAGACTCTTCCCGTGCGGCGCGCCGGATTCGTCGAGCGTCGTGCCGATCGCGAGCAGCTGCATCCGCATCCGCTCGATGTTGATCGGTTTCACACCGCTGTCGTGAACCAGCTTCGTCAGCTGCTCTTCAACGCGATCGAACCACGCATTCCGATCAGTCATAGTCGTTGTCCCCGGCCCCTACCCGCACCGAGGCGCCGCCTCGCTAGAACTTGCCGAATGTTCCCGTTTGCGCCAATGCCACTTCGTCGTCGGAGAGCGGGATGGCGACTCTCTTGGCCGCCGTCCCCTTGGCGCGGGTCGGCCGCATCGCCACCACCGGCGCCGGCGCCGGCGTCTTGACCGCGGCCGGTCGCGCCACCGCCACGCTGGCGTGGCTCAACGTGTCGCTGCCGACGAGCGTTCCGAGCCGGCGGACGATCGACATCGACACGTCGGCGCGCGAGTTGAGCTCTTCGCTCGCCGCGGCGCTTTCTTCAGCGGTCGCCGCCGTCGACTGCGTCACCTTTTCCATCTGGGCGATCGACTGCGACACCTGGTCGATGCCCTGCGTCTGCTGCTGGCTGGCCTCGCGCACTTCCTGCACGATCCCCTGAACCTGCTCGACGCTGGCGGTAATCGTGCCGATCGCCGCCGCCACCTGTTCGACCCGGCTCGATCCTTCCTGAGAGCGGACGATCGATTCCTCGATCAACACGGCGGTGTCTTTGGCCGCCTGGGCCGAGCGCTGGGCGAGATTGCGCACTTCGTCGGCGACCACCGCGAAGCCCATGCCGGCCTCGCCGGCGCGGGCCGCTTCGACCGCCGCGTTGAGCGCGAGAATGTTGGTCTGGAAGGCGATCTCGTCGATCGTCTTGATGATCTTGGCGACCTTGTCGCTCGATTCCTTGATCGCGCCCATCGACGTGATCATTTCGGTGAGCGCGCCGTTCGACTGCTTGACCTGATCGGCGACGCCGAGCACCAGCGTCGCGGCGCGCTGCGCGTTCTCGGCGTTCTTGCGCGTCATCGAGGCCATTTCTTCCATCGACGCCGAGCTCTCTTCGAGCGACGCGGCCTGCTCGGTGGCGCCCTGCGAGAGCGACTGCGCCGAGGTCGCGACCTGCGCCGCGGCGGCGGCGACTTCGCTGGAGTTCTCCGAGAGGCGCGCGACCAGCCCGGCCACCGGCCCGACGATCTCGCGGGTGGCGAGCGCGGGGACGCCGAGCGTAAAGGCGGCGCCGATCGCCACGATGGCGAGCTCGAGCCACATCAGGCTGCCGGCGCGAAAGGCGTAGAGGCTGGTGATCGCGAGCAGCGCGGTGAGACCGCCACCAGCCAGAAGAAGCTTCGTCCTCAGAGTCATCCAGTCCTCAGAACTTTCCGAACGTCCCGGTTTCCGCGGCTTCCTGCTCGGTGAGCGGGATCGCCGTCTTGCGTGCTGCCGCCGGTTTCCGGTTCGGCTTCATCGCGACCACGCGCCCCGGTTCACGGGAGGCGGCCGCCACGGGGGCCGGCGCGGGCAGCGGCGCCGGACGCGGCACCGCCACGACCTCAGGCCCCGGCCGGTCCGGTACGGCGCCGAGCATCTCGCCCAGCTGGCGCACGATGACCATCGACGACGAGGCCTGCGCGTTCAGCTCTTCGCTCGCCGTGGCGCTCGCTTCGGCGGTTGCCGCCGTCGACTGCGTCACCTTCTCCATTTGCGCGATCGCCTGGGAGACCTGATCGATCCCCTGCGTCTGCTGCTGGCTGGCCTCGCGCACTTCCTGCACGATGCCCTTGACCTGGTCGACGCTGGCGGTGATCGCTTCGATCGACGCGGCCACCTGTTCGACCTTGGCCGCGCCTTCCTGTGAGCGCGCGATCGATTCCTCGATCAACACCGCCGTGTCGCGCGCCGCCTGGGCCGAGCGCTGGGCGAGGTTGCGGACTTCGTCGGCGACCACCGCGAAGCCCATGCCGGCTTCGCCGGCGCGCGCCGCTTCGACCGCCGCGTTGAGCGCGAGAATATTGGTCTGGAAGGCGATCTCGTCGATCGTCTTGATGATCTTGGCGACCTTGTCGCTCGATTCCTTGATCGCGCCCATCGAGAGCACCATCTCGGAGAGCGCGGTGTTCGAGTTCTGCACCTGCTCGGCGACGCTCGTCGCCAGCACCGCCGCCTGCTGCGCGTTCTCGGCGTTCTTGCGCGTCATCGACGCCATTTCTTCCATCGACGCCGAGGTCTCCTCGAGCGATGCGGCCTGTTCGGTGGCGCCGTGTGAGAGCGACTGCACCGACGCGGACACCTGGGCCGACGCCGAGGCGACGTGTTCGGCGCCGAGCCGCAGCTGGGTCGTCGTCGTGGCGAGCTCGCGGCTGATGCTGCGGACGATCCAGGCGACGCCCACGGTGATCGGAATCTGCAGCAGCCCCAGCACCAGCACCATGTAGAGCAGCTGCGCCGCGGTGCTGGCGTCGGCCGCCGCCGCCTGACGCAGCGCGTCGCGCAGCGACCCGCCGAGATCGGCCAGGGCGCGTTCGATGCGATCGAGCGCCGGCACCGCCTGCGCGTCGGAGAGCTGCACGGCTTCGTGCAGTTTGCCGCCGTCGATGAGCGCCAGCATCTGCCGCGTGCTGCGGTCGTACTCGGTCAGCGCGGAATCGAAGCCGGCGAGATGATCGCGGGCCGGACCGACGAGCGTGGCGCGCAGCGCCTCGCTCCGGGTACGGGCCTCGCGCACCGCGGCTTCCCACTCGGCGCGATGGCGATCGTAAATGGTCTTCTCTTTGTCGAGCGCCGCGGCGAGCGCGGCGAGATGGTCGGTCCCGAGCGTCGCGACGCGCTGAACGAGCTGCGCCTGGTCGGCTTCGAACGCAATCGCGGCCTGTCCGGCGGTTGCCGAAGTGCGCAGCGTCCAGCCAATCCACAGCGTGGCGATGCCGCCAATCGCGAGGAAGGCGAGCATCGTGCCCACTGCCGTCGTCAGCTTCTTGCCGATCGTCCAGGTCGATTGCATCGTGTCGTCCTTCTCGTCGAGAGTGCCGCGTTCGACCGTCGGTCGGCGGAGCGGCGAGGCTGAGACCGCGACCGTCCCGTCGTACAAATCGACGAAGGACGCCGTATCTTCAGCCGCTCGAGCAAGTCCTGTGCCCGAGTGCGCGCTGTCGCCGCGGTATGCGTGCTCTCGAAACGAAGAGCTCCATCTTCGTTTGGTGCGCCTGCAGCGGTCCGCCAGTGTCGTCGCACCGACCAGGAGACGTGATGTCGACACGTCCGATCGGATGACGCTGCGCCCGCGGTGACTGCCGCGCTCCAGCCGTCCAATCGGCCCGCCACCGGCGAACTTGACGAAATTTGTTGCGCCGGCGCCCCCGCGTCGCTCGGGTGCGGTGATGTGCGCTGTCGTGCGTTCGCTGCACGCGTCGGCGCGCCGCTGCCAGCGGCATGGCGACAACGGCGTAAGAAACCGCCTCAAGCAGGGGCGGGGGGCGCCGATTAGCACGGGGAGACGTGTGCGCTCGGGGG
>CAZOAZ010000122.1:0-5192 GCA_964577955.1 uncultured Bifidobacterium sp.
AAGGCCGCCTAGTGATCCGGGAATCGTAGGATTTCAGGATCGTAGGAACTTAGGATTTAGGGGCACGACAACATCTCACGGCCGATCGGGCGCTCGCCCGCTCGGCCGTTTCTTCTTGTACTCCTGTCATGATGCGACGACGATGCCATCGTCCTCATCGAGGCCGAGGCCTTCCTAGCAAAGATCGATTGCTCTGATCACCGCGCCCCGGCGTCTAGGAAATGAACGATGGCGGCTGTATGCTGTGGCTGCAATCGGCTGCTATTGGAGATGCCCGGCCACGCCGTCTCACCATCGACCAGCTTGCCGCCGCTCTATGCGGGCTGGCTGACAGCGTTGCTTGGCGGTGAGATTCCCGCCGAAGAGGAAGCCACCTGTGACGACTGCGCGATGTGCCCCCCCGCTAACTCCGCGGCGTCCGCATCGCCGCTCACGTTCTTCAGTCCCGAGACGAAATGCTGCACCTACCAGCCGTCGCTGGCCAACTTTCTGGTGGGCCGGATCTTGTCCGACACCACCAAGGACGGGCAATTTGGACGCGCCACGGTTGAAGCGCGGATGCAGGCCGGCGTCGGCGTCACACCGCTCGGCGTGAAATGTCCGCCGACCTATGCGCTGCTCTATCAGCACGGTTCGACACGAGGTTTCGGACACAGCCACTCGATGCGGTGTCCGCATTACATCGTCGAGGGCGGACGGTGCGGCGTGTGGCGTCACCGCAGCGCCGTCTGCGCCACATGGTTCTGCAAGCACGTCCGCGGTGCGGTGGGCCGGCATTTCTGGAGCATGCTGTACCGTCTGCTGACCGCGATCGAGAACGACTTGGCGTGGTGGTGCGTGCTCGAACTGGGGATCGGCCGCAACCTCGAACGACTGTTGACCCCGCTCGAGCAACGGTCCGGCATCGAGCTGTCGGCGGCGGACCTGGACCAGACCACAGACGTTGCATCGTATCGATCGCTGTGGGCCGACTGGGCAGGGCGGGAAGCGGCGTTCTACACCGAATGCAGCCGCCGGGTGAGCGCGCTGAAATGGGACGAGGTGAAGACGATAGTCGGGCCGGAAACACAGGCGCTCGCGACCCTCGCCGAGCGCGCCTACCAGGAGCTTCTCGACACGACGCTGCCGGCCCGCTTGAAGCTGGGCTCGTTCCGCATTCTGCACAGCGACCGATCGATGACCCAGATTGCGACCTACAGCGGCAACGATCCGCTGGCAGTACCGACAGAGGCTGTGCCATCCTTGGCCCTGTTTGATGGCCGGCCGCGGCAGCAGGTGATTCGACAAATCGAGCGCGAGCACCACATTCGATTGACGGACGGATTTCTGCGGAAGCTGACGGACTTCAACGTTCTTACGCCCGTTGACGACGGCTTCGCTAAGTAACCCCGTTTCCGAACACGCGGTCAGAAAGGAGCTCTATGAAGAAGGCACAGACCAATACGAAGGCATCAAAAGGCAAACAGCCCACCAAGCGGGTGAAAGACCTGCAGCCGAGCGATGCGCGGGCGATCAGAGGAGGCGCAATCGACATCTTCGCCAAGATCGGCGACATCAAGGGCGAATCGAGGCGTTGACTCGAGCCCGGAGACCGTGACCGACACGGGCGCCCTCTGCCGGCGTTGTCGGTATCTGTATGCGCATGCGTTGGCCGAAGCCGCCTCCCAGCTGGGCGCGAAACGCCTGGGATGCGCGGCTCCGGGGAACTCGTCGAGTTCTTCGTGCCGGCCTAACCGCCTGATGCTAGACTCCGCCGCATGAAGTCCACCTTTTTGCGCCTGCTCATCGTCGTCCTGGCCCCCACTTCACTTGTCGCCGCTGCGCTGACCGTCTCGAAGCCAGAGGATGCCGGCATGTCGAGCGAGCGGCTGACGCGTATCCGCACGCTGATCCAGAGCCACATTGCCGCGAAGGATATTTCCGGAGCGGTGACGCTGGTCGCCCGCCACGGCAAGCCGGTTCACTTCGAAGCACACGGCCTGGCCGACGTCGAAGCGGCCAAGGCGATGCAGACCGGCACGCTGTTCCGCATGGCGTCGATGACGAAGCCGGTGACGGCGGTCGCCATTCTGATGCTGATGGAGGAAGGCAAGCTGCTCCTGAGCGATCCGGTCTCGAAATACATTCCCGAATTCAAGAACCCGAAAGTTGGCGTCTGGCGCGCGCCGAACGATCCGGCTGGCGCAGGGACGCGACTGGTGCCGTCGCGTGAGCTCACGCTCAAAGATCTTCTGACCCACACCTCCGGACTTGCCGACGGCGATTCCGGCGCCGCCGCTGACTACGTCCGACGGGCCAACCTGCCCCAAGGCGGATCGCTCGCCGAGCGCGTCAAGCGCATCGGCGCGCTGCCGCTCAACTTCGCCCCCGGCACGCAGTGGGAGTACAGCCCGGGCTATGGCTTCGACACGCTCGGTCGCATCGTTGAAATTCAGAGCGGCATGAATCTGTCGCAGTTCTTCAAGACCCGGATCTTCGATCCGCTCGGCATGAAGGACACGTTCTTCGATGTGCCCGCCGAACGCCGCGGTGAGATCGTCGTCTCGTACAACAAGACCGCCAAAGGTCTCGAGCGGGCCGGCGGCGCACCGCCGGCGACTGCCGCCGCTGCCCCGCCTTCCGGCGAATACTTCTCAGGCGCTGGCGGCCTCACGGGTACGGCGCAGGACTACTTGCAGTTCAGTCAAATGCTGCTGAGCGGCGGCCAGTTGAATGGCAAGCGGCTGCTCGGCCGCAAGAGCGTCGAACTGATGTCGTCGGACGCGACGCCCGGCCTTGATCTGCGCAACTACCTGAATGGCGAGCAGGTGCTTCAGGGCTACGGGTTCGGCCTCGGCGTCCGCGTACGCCGCAACAACGGCGAAAACGGGTGGCTCGGTTCACCCGGCGACTATGGGTGGGCGGGCGCCCGCGGGACCTATTTCTGGATCGATCCGAAAGAGGACCTGGTCGGCATCATGCTGATTCAGACGCCGATCCGGACGCTGCGCATGGAATTCCCGAACGCCGTGTACCAGGCGATCGTGGACTGAACATTGATGAGTGATGATTGATGAATGATGATTTGATTTGAGATTGGGGCGACCCAGATCATCAATCAATCATCAATCATCGTTCATCAATCATCGATGGTTACCTGCGTGGCGTCCTGACACCCTCGATGACGACGCCGTCGGCGAGCGGAATCGTGAGCGCGATCCGATCGTCCGGGCCGAAATTGCGCGTGATGTGACCCTTGCCGGTCGTGTCTTCGATCAGGTTGATGTGGCCGGGACCGGCGAGGACATGTACGCCGCCGGAGACCTCGACTTCCGAGCTGCCTGAGAGCGTGATCACGAACTGACGCGCCGGCCCCGTGTGCCAACCCGGATCGTTCGCCGCCGCCGCGCCGGTGTTGCGCGGACTGGCACCCGCGGTCGGTGCCCGGACGCTGAACTCCGCTCCGGTCGCTTTCAGCATCTCGCTCGCGCCGCGCGGGCCAAGCTTCAACTCGATATCTTCGGCATGAGCCAGGCCGTCAGGCCCGGTGAAGATCCGCGTGATCACGACCGGCTTGCGCGTCTGCGCTACGACGACGTCCTGATTGGCGGTGCTCCGTGAGAGCACGACGAACAAGACAACGGCTGAAAACAGAAGCAGTGGTTGTCGGCGCATGTTTGCAGTCTCCTACTCGTTCTCAATCATCAATCATCAATCATCATTCATCACTCATCGACGGCTATGGTGAGCCGTCCCAGAACAGCGTGTTCGTCGGAGTCAAGTTGTTCGAGTAGGGCGCGGGATCGGTGTCGGGGCTCAGGTTCAGCGTCGGACGCCGGAACGCGAGCTTGGCGCCGGCTCGGTCGAACGCGTTTGGTTCCGTTCGGGCGTCGGAATTCATCACCGAGGTCCGGCTGGTCACGTGCGTGTACCCGAGCGCGTGACCGAATTCATGCGCGCGCAGCGACCGCCGGAACGGACTGCTCGAGGCGTCAAAGTCGCGGTCGATCATCACGATGCCCTGGCTCACTTCGCCGTTGGCGTTCCACGCCCAGCGGGTGTAGCCCCAGTAGCCGGTCGCGGCCGACAGTCCCTGATACCGCGCCACGACGATCGAACCCGGGCGCGAGACCTGCACCGACGCGCCCGCGGCCGCCGTCTCGCGCCGCTGATCACTCAACGTCGCAAACGTATTGCCGGTCAGCTGCGGCAGCGCCCACTCGAGATCGCCCAGCAGCGTCGTCACTTCGGCATCGGTCATCGTCGCGCTGAGCGCCACGTATTGGGAATCGGTGATGTTGGTGAATTGGAGGACCCGGTTCACCGCAATCACCGGCGGTACCCGCACCCAACGGTGCAGATAGCCGCTCGTCGAGCGGAACATCTCATCGAATGCGGTCAGATCGAACGACGCCGGAATCACGGACAACGTCGCCGCCGGCCCCGGTGCGCGAGCGTGCGTCGCACGCGTCACGATCGTCGGCGAAGAGAGCGTGACGGCGCGAAGCGCTTCCGGATCGGACGCGTCGAATCCGAAGGTGCCGTCAGCGCCGGTCGTCGCCGCTGCGAACCCCTCGACCTCGACGCGGACGCCTGAAAGCGCACTATCCGTGGTTGCGTCGATCACCGTGCCGGCCAGACGGTTCTGCGACCGCGTGAGCGCGAAATCGACGGTCTGGTTGGCGGCCAGCACGATCGCGCGCGTTTCACTGGCGGCGTCCGCAGACGATGCGCGCAGCGAGAAGCTGCCGCCCTCGAGGCTCTCCAGGGCATATCGGCCCTGCGAATCGGTCGCCGCGCTGCGCCCCTGGTTCGCGCCATCAAGCACCTCGACGCGCGCCGCGGTCAGCGGCGCCCTCGAGATCGCGTCGACAATCGAACCGGACACCGCATAGCGAACAACTTCCGGCTCACTCGGTGACGAGGCGCAGGCAGCCGCGAACGCTACGGCCATCACGAGTGCCGCGGTGCGCAGTTCGAGGCGAGAGAGACGGTGGTGGAACACGTGTCGGACCCGGATCAACTATCGCACGCACGGCGTCCGCAGGCCAGAACTCGGCGTCCTCAGCGGGCTTGGCGTTCAGCGTGATGAGTGTTGAGCCAGGTACAAGAACACGGCCGACCAGCGGGAGCTGATCGGCCGTGAAGTGTCGGGAAATCCCAAAATCCGAGAATCCTAAAATCCTGAAATTCCCGGATCGCTAGGCGGCTTT
>CAZOAZ010000123.1:0-4435 GCA_964577955.1 uncultured Bifidobacterium sp.
GCGGCAGCACGATGGGAATGACGTTCAGCCGATAGAACAGGTCCTCGCGAAACCGTCCCTCGGCGACCGCCTTCGCCAGATCCTGGTTGGTCGCCGCGACGACGCGGATGTCGGCCTGGAGTTCCTCGAGCCCGCCGACGCGGCGGAAGCGGCGCTCCTGCAGCACGCGCAGCAGCTTGACCTGCATCACCGCGCTCATCTCGCCGATTTCGTCGAGGAAGATCGTGCCCTTCTCGGCGACTTCGAGCAGCCCCTTCTTGTTGCTGTCGGCGCCCGTGAACGCCCCGCGCATGTGGCCGAAGAGCTCAGACTCGAGCAGCGTTTCCGGCATCGCGCCGCAGTTGAGCGAGACCATCGGCTTGTCGCGGCGCAGCGAATGAAAGTGAATCGCCTGCGCGACCAGTCCTTTGCCGGTGCCCGACTCGCCGGTGAGCAGGATGGTGCTGTTGGTCTTGGCGACCGTCTCGATCATCCGGAACACATCGAGCATCGTCTCGCTGCGCCCGATGATGTTCGCGAACTGGTGCGAGAGGCCGAGCGTCCGCTTGAGCAGGACGTTCTCCTGCCGCAGCTTGCGGTTCTCAATCTTTTCGCGCACCTTCATCTTGAGCACGTCGATGTCGAACGGCTTGCTCAAGTAGTCGCACGCGCCGAGGCGCATCGCTTCGACCGCGGTTTCGGTCGACGCAAACGCCGTGATCATGATGCCGAGGATGTCCTGGTCGACCTTCTTGGCGGCGCGCAGCACGTCGACGCCGCTCATGTCCGGCATGTTGATGTCGGAAATCAGCAGATCGACCGATTCGCGCTCGATCGCCTCGATCGCCATGCGGCCGTTCTCGGCGAGCAGCACCTCGTAGCCCTCGCGCTTGAGGACGATCGCCAGGAGCTCCCGCATCGACCGCTCGTCGTCGACGACGAGAATGCGAGGCGCACCGGCGTCGGACCGATCGGCGCGATCGGCGACAGCGGTGGCGGTGTCGCGCTCAACCTGGTTCATGCGGTGGCTACCTCGACGCGGGCCGGCAGACGCACTTGCACGGTTGTGCCCGCTCCGCGCCGGGAACTGACCTGAATTTCACCCCGATAGTCCGAGACAATCCGGTGGACGATGGCCAGTCCCAGGCCGGTGCCGCGGGCAAAGTTCCCGTGGAACGGCTGGAACAGCCCTTCGATGTCCTCCGGCGGAATCCCAATACCTTGATCATCGACCGTCAGCACCAGACCTCCACCCGCCGGGTCGGGGCTGGCGCTCAGGCGCAGGGTGCCGCCGTCCGGCATCGCCCGGAGGCCATTGGTGGCGAGATTCCAGATGATCTGCTTGATCTGTCCCTCGTCGGCCTCGTGCCAGAGCTCGCGCGGCGAAACCACTTCGACGCGGTGCCCTTCGTTGACCTCCGAGCTGTTGCGGAGCAGGAGCGCCGCGTCGTTGAGCGTGCGGAACACGTTGAACCGCGTGACCGCAAAGCGCTGCGGCCGCGCATAGGCGAGGAAGGAGCGAATGGTCGTGTTGAGGCGCTCCGACTCGCGCAGCACGATGTCCATCAGCTGTTCCTGCTCGGCGCTGAGCGGCAGCTCCTGGCGCAGGATCTGAATCGACCCGGACATCGACGCCAGCGGATTGCGGATTTCATGCGCAATGCCCGCCGCCATCTCGCCGACCGCGGCCAGCCGCTGCTGCAGCCGGTGGTCGCGCTCGAGCCGCTTGATGTCCGTGAGGTCCTGAAAGGTGACGAGGTAGCCGATTCGGCCGCCCGGCGCTTCGAGGTGCGTCGCGCTGAGGCCGATGTCGATCTCGCGGCCGTCGGGACGCCGGTGGCGCAGTTCGATGCGGCGCGCGCCACCATTGGTGAGCCCCGAGTTGAGCGCGTCGATCAGCGACTGCGGAAGCTGCAGCACGTCCGACACCTGACGCCCCATCACCGCCTGGAACGTCTGGCCGCAAATCGTCTCGGCGGCGTGATTGAAGGTCACCACCCGCTGATGGGGGTCGGTCGTCAGCAGCCCGCTCGGCAGGCTGTCGATGACGTGCTGGTTGAGCGCCTGGAGGTCGGCGATTTCCGTCGAGGCCTGAGCCAGGCGCGCGCCGGCCGTCCGCGCGGTCTCGGCCAGCGACCCGCTCAGCAGCGCGACGACGAAGAATCCGGAGACGTTGAGCGCGACGATGTACTGCGCGAACGGCAAGGACGGCAGTCCCGAGTCGATCAGCAGCCGGCCGCCGCCGAACGAGCCAGCGACGGCGAGGTATTGGACCGCGACCAGGGCCAGGTAGGCGGCCGCGCTGATCGTCGCGACCAGCAGACCGCCGCGCCGCGAGCGCACGACGCTGGCCGCCACAATCGGCAGCGCATACAGCGAGGAAAAGAAGCTGGTGATCCCGCCCGTGAGATAGATGAAGGCGGACACGATCGCCGCGTCGCCGGCAAGCTGGAGATCGACCAGCCAGCGGTAACGCGTCGCCCAGCGCAGCGTCGACGCGTAAACCAGCGTCAGCCCGTAGGTCAGCGCGATCAGGAAGAAGAACGGGTCGACCGGAAACGACCCCGGCGCGGTGACCTGGGCGAGCGTGGCTCCGCCGAGGAGCAGCGTGCCGATCGTCGCGCGCACCGCGATCAGCCAGCCCAGCTTCTGCCGCCAGTCAGTTTCCGGGTCTCGTTCAACCCTCATCGTCCGAACGATCGACAACCTAATCCCTAGCCCCTAGTCCCTAGTCCCTAGTCCCCAGTCCCCAGTCCCCAGTCCCCAGTCCCCAGTCCCTAGGTCAGTTTGCTGATCAAATCGAAGATTGGCAGATACATGGCGATGACGATGCCGCCGACGACGACGCCGAGGAAGGCGATCATCACCGGTTCGAGCAGCGTGAGCAGGCCGGCGACCGCCGCGTCCACTTCTTCTTCGTAGAAGTCGGCGATCTTCGCCAGCATGGTGTCGAGGGCGCCGGTCGCTTCACCCACGCCAATCATCTGGACGACCATCGCCGGGAACACCGCGGTTTCCTTGAGCGGCGAGGAGATGGTTTCGCCGCGCTCGATACTCTTTCGGGTCAGCATCACGGCGTCTTCGATGATCGCGTTGCCAGAGGTCTTGGCCGTGATCTCGAGGCCGTCCAGAATCGGCACGCCGGAACTGATCAGCGTCGCGAGGGTCCGACAGAAGCGGGCGACGGCAATCTTGCGCAGAATGTCGCCAAGAATCGGCGTCTTCAGCAGGATGCGGTCGATGGTGTGGCGGCCGTTGTCGGTCCGGTAGTAGGCGGCAATGCCCCAGCCGGTGCCGACGATCAGGGCCAGCAGGAACGGAAAGTACGAGACCAGCGAGTTGCTCAACCAGATGACGACCCGCGTCGGCAGCGGCAGTTCGGCCCCGAGGCCGGCAAAGAGCTGGGCGAAGGTCGGGATGACCTTCCAGAGAATGACCGTGACGACCAGCGCCGCGATCACGATGACCGCGACCGGATAGATCATCGCGGACTTGACCTGTCCGGTGAGCTTGACCGCCTTCTCGATGTAGGTCGCCAGACGTTTCAGAATCGTGTCGAGAATACCGCCCGCCTCGCCGGCCGCCACCATGTTGGTGAAGAGCGGGTCGAAGGTTCGCGGGTGCTTGCGCATCGCGTCGGCGAGCGACGCGCCCGATTCCACGTCGCCGCGCGTCTGACCGATGACGGCCGCGAAGTTCTTGTCTTCTTCCTGGGAGCCGAGAATGTCGAGGCACTGCACGAGCGGCAGGCCGGCGTCGATCATCACCGAGAACTGGCGCGTGAAGATCGCCAGGTTCTTGGCCTTGACCTTCTTGCCGGTCTTGCCGGCCGCAGCCTTCTTGCCCGCCGCTTCGGCCTTGGCCTTGGCCGGCGTGATCCGGGTGACGAAGATCTGGTCGCGCCGGAGTGCCGCAACCGCGGCGTCGATCGTGTCGGCGATGCGCTCGCCGGTCACCGACTGTCCGCCCCGCGTCCGCCCTGAATATGCAAACGTTGCCATGCGCTATCCCTCGGTTCTTCTCTGCTACCGGCCCATCGGCGTCGGCCGCATCGCGGCCGGCCGTCCGAGCCCGGCCCCGGCCACGACACCGACACCGCGGTTGATCATTTCCTGCAGTTCGTCGCGGTTCGACGACGCGCTGAGCGCGGTGTCGAGCGAGATCAACCGCTTCATGTGCAGGCTGGCGAGCGACTGATTGGCGGTCTGCATGCCGAGCTTTTCCTGACCGGACTGCATCATTCCGTAGATCTGATGCACCTTGTCGTCGCGAATCAGGTTCCGGATCGCCGGCGTCGGCACCAGGATCTCGAGCGATACGACGCGCCCCATCTTGTCCGATCGCGGCAGCAGCGCCTGACACACAATCCCTTCGAGCACCAGCGACAGCTGGGTCCGGATTTGCGCCTGCTGGTTGGCGGGGAAGATATCGATGATGCGGTTGATGGTCTGCGCCG
>CAZOAZ010000124.1:0-4409 GCA_964577955.1 uncultured Bifidobacterium sp.
TACATCCGCACCACCGACGTCACCGGCACGCTGAAGTTGCCTGAGGGCGTCGAAATGGTGATGCCGGGCGACAACACGTCCATCACCGGCGAACTCCTGACGCCCGTCGCGATCGAAAAGGGCGCCCGCTTCGCCATTCGCGAAGGTGGTCGCACGGTCGGCTCGGGCACCATCACGGAGATCGTCGAATAGGGACTGGAGTCTAGGGACTAGGGACGAGGACCTGGGACGAGGGGCGACCCCCGACTCCCGGCTCGAGTCCCCAATCCCCAGCCCCAAGCCCCAATAGGTTTTGCCATGAGAGACATCATCGCGATGGCGTGCGGCGAATGTAAGCGTCGCAACTACAGCACGACGAAGAACAAGAAGAAGACGACCGAACGGCTCGAGCTGAGCAAGTTCTGCCGCTTCTGCCGCAAGCATACGGCGCATAAGGAAACGAAGTAAGGGCAAAGGGAAGAGTGCAAAGGGCAGAAGGACAAACGTCGGAAACGTTTGCCCTGTGCCCTTTGCCCTCCGCCCTACCAGCGTCAGAACGAAGTAGGACAGTAGCTCAATTGGCAGAGCACCGGTCTCCAAAACCGGGGGTTGGGGGTTCGATTCCCTCCTGTCCTGCCACTTTACGAGCCTGAGCGCAGAGAACGGGGCATGGCTGAGACACCGACGACATTCGACAACATGCGGGGGGCCGCCACCGGCCGCTTCGAGAAGTTCCGCGTCTTCCTCACCGAAGTCCGGAATGAACTGAAGCGCGTCACCTGGCCGAGCCAGAAGGAAGTCTACGCAACGACGGTCGTTGTCATCGTCACCTCGATCTTCTTCGGGTTGTATCTTTTTGTGCTGGACTACGGCATCGACAGTCTGGTGCTGTGGATTTTCCGCAGGTTTGGCGGGGCATGAGTCCAATGAGCGACGTGGCTCTCGACGCCGGGCCGGCTTCCGGCGGCGACAAGAAGTGGTACATCGTCCACACCTATTCCGGATTCGAGAAGAAGGTGGCCGAGTCGCTGCAGCAGCGCGTACAGGCGTTCGGGCTGCAGAACGAAATCGGCGAGGTGCTGATCCCGACCGAGGACGTCGTCGAAATGCGCGGTGGCCGCAAGGTCGTGACCGCGAAGCGGTTCTTCCCGGGCTACATCCTGGTCGAGATGAACATGTCCGACCATGCCTGGCACGTGGTGAAGAACACCGCCAAGGTCACCGGGTTCGTCGGCGCCGGCTCGAAACCGACGCCGCTCAGCAAGGACGAAGTCGATCAGATTCTGACGCAGGTCAAGACCGCCGCCGAGAAGCCCAAGCCGAAGTACATGTTCGAAAAGGGCGAGCAGGTGCGGATCAACGAAGGGCCGTTCACCAGCTTCAACGGCGTCGTCGACGACGTGAATCTCGACAAGAACACGTTGAAGGTGATGGTCACCATCTTCGGCCGGTCGACACCGGTCGAACTGGATTTCTTGCAGGTCGAGAAGATCTAAGCGTTCCGTAGCATATGAAAAAAGTACAAGCCGTCGTGAAGCTCCAGATCGCCGCCGGCAAGGCGACGCCTGCGCCCCCCGTGGGCACGGCGCTCGGCCCCCAGGGCGTCAACATCATGGACTTCTGCAAGAACTTCAACGCGAAGACCGCCAAGGACGAAGGGCTGATCATCCCGGTCGTCGTCACGGTCTACGCCGACCGGTCGTATTCGTTCATCACCAAGACGCCGCCGGCGCCGGTGCTGTTGAAGCGGGCCGCGAACATCGCCAAGGGTTCGGCGGAGCCGAACAAGGCCAAAGTCGGGACGGTCACGGCCAAGCAGGTGGAAGACATCGCCAAGCTGAAGCTGCCCGATCTGAATTGCGATTCGCTGGAATCGGCGATTCGTACCGTGGCCGGCACGGCGCGGTCGATGGGCATCGATGTGATCGGGTAAGGACGGAGACAACGTAATTTTCAATTCTCAATTGGCAATTATCAATTCGTGTCACGCATTGAAAATTGACCATTGAAAATTGTGAATTCCAGAGTGGGAGGGCTGTTCGACAGCCCGTTTGGACCACAGAGGCATTGAATGCGTAGTCGCGGCAAGAAGTACACCGCCGCACGCGCGCAGGTCGCTCCCAATCGGACCTACTCGATTGAGGAAGCCGTCCCGCTCGTGCAGAAGGTCAAGTTCGCGAAGTTCGACGAAACCGTCGAACTGACCTTGCGGCTGGGTGTCGATCCCAAACACGCCGACCAGATGGTGCGCGGCACGGTCGTGCTGCCGCACGGCCTGGGCAAGAGCAAGCGAGTGCTCGCGATCGCCGGCGGCGAAAAGCAGAAAGAAGCGCAGGAGGCCGGAGCGGACCTCGTCGGCGGCGAAGAGCTCGTCGAAAAGATCATGGGCGGCTGGACCGATTTCGATGCGGTCGTTGCCACGCCCGACATGATGCGGGCGGTCGGCCGGCTCGGCAAGGTGCTCGGTCCGAAAGGGCTGATGCCGAACCCGAAGACCGGCACGGTGTCGACCGACATCGCCAAGGCGGTGCGAGAAATCAAGGCCGGCAAGGTCGAGTTCCGCGTCGACAAGACCGGCATCATTCACGCCCCGGTCGGCAAGTCGTCGTTCTCGAGCGACTCGCTGATTGCCAACACGCACGCGCTGGTCGACAGCATCGTCAAGGCCAAGCCGGCGGCGGCCAAGGGCAAGTATCTGAAGAGCGTCACGCTGTCGTCGACGATGGGACCGGGCGTCCGCATCGATACGGCGCACATTGACGTGGTGGTGAAGCACTAATGGCGGTCACGAAAGCAGACAAGGTCGCGGAACTCGAATCGCTCGAATCCGCGCTCAAGGGATCGGACAGCGCGATCCTGCTCGACTTCAAGGGCCTCAACGTCCCGCAGGTGACCGAACTCCGGCGTCAGCTGCGGAGCGCCAAGGCCGGCTACAAAGTCGTCAAGAACACGATTGCCAGGCGCGCCATCAAGGGCACGCCGTTCGCGTCGCTCGACCCGCACTTCAAGGGGACGACGGCGATCGCCTATACCGGGAAGGATCCGGTGGCGCTCGCGAAGACCCTGACCACCTTCCTGAAGACCGCGCCGGCTTTGACCATCAAAGCGGCGGTCGTGCAGGGACACGCCGCCGCGCCGGCGGCGATCGGCGATCTCGCCACCATGCCCGGCAAGCCCGAACTGCTCGCCAAGCTGCTGTTCGTGCTGCAGGCGCCGATGGTGCAAATCGTCAGTGTGTTGAACGCCGCGCCGCGCGACCTGATGAGCGTGCTGGTGCAGGCAGAGAAGAAGAGAAGCGAAGGGTAATTGGGAATTCTCAATTATCAGTGGTCCATTCGTAACCCGAATTCCTGATTATCAATTCCAGGTTGTAAATAGCAGGAGCGAACAACATGTCACACGTGACGCAGCAGCAGGTGGTCGACTACATCAAGGGAATCAGCGTGCTCGAGCTCTCGCAGCTCGTGAAGACTCTCGAAGCGGAGCTCGGCGTGTCAGCCGCGGCGGCGATGCCGATGGCGATGCCGATGGGCGGCGGCGCGGCCGGCGGCGGCGCGGCGGCCGCGGCGGAAGAGAAGACCGAGTTCACCGTGACGCTGACCGAAGTCGGCGGCAACAAGATCAACGTGATCAAGGTAGTCCGCGAGATCACCAGCCTGGGCCTCAAGGAAGCCAAGGACCTCGTCGAGAGCGCGCCCAAGCCGATCAAGGAAGGCGTGAACAAGGACGAGGCGGCGACCATCAAGAAGAAGTTCGAGGAAGTCGGAGCGAAGGTCGAGATCAAGTAGGCGATCTCAGAATCTTAGGATTTTAGGAATTCAGGATTTGAGGATGTGGGGTTTCGGAGCGGGCGCGCCATTCGGCGACAGCCCGCTCGAAATCCTGAATTCCCGAATTCCTGAAATCCTGAAATTCCCGCGTCGGTAAGCGCTCTCCGATTTCACTCGAGGTCTATACATGTACAGCCTTCCCAAAAACGTCTACCGCGAGCGCATCGACTTCTCGAAAATCAAAACGACCGTTCCGATCCCGAACCTGATCGAGATCCAGAAGAAGTCGTACGAGCGTTTCCTGCAGATGAACCGGCTGCCGAGCGAACGCGAAGACGCCGGCCTGCAGTCGGTGTTCAAGTCGGTCTTTCCGATCAGCGACTTCCGCGAGAACTCGTCGCTCGAGTTCATCGAGTATTCGATTGGGAACTGGGAGTGCAAGTGCGGCAAGCTGGCCGGTCTGCATCACCTGCGCAAGCCGTGCAGCAACTGCGGGACGACGCTGATTGCCGATCCGTACGGTGATCGCGAAGTGCTCTGTCCGCGTTGCGGCAAGGGCAACCAGGCGCGCGGCGACGTCTGCGACATCTGCGGCAACACCGTCGCGTTGAAGCTGAAGTACGACGTCGACGAGTGCCAGGAGCGCGGCATGACCTACGC
>CAZOAZ010000125.1:0-3959 GCA_964577955.1 uncultured Bifidobacterium sp.
GCGGCGCCGCTGAACAGCGAGCGGTTCGTGTAGTCGGTCTCGATGCTGCGCGTGGGATCGTCGAGCGCACGCTTGGGCGTGTAGTTCAGCGTCCCGCCGAGGCTGGTCGATCCGCCGAAGCCGCTCAGAAACGCCGCCGGCCCCTTGAACACGTCGATGCGGTCGAAGCTGTCGAGCTGGTAGGTCTCGGACAGCCCCTGGTGGCCCGGCAGCCCATCGTAGAGATAGCCATCCGTGCCGACGCTGAAGCCGCGCAGCGAGAAGAATCCGATCGCCACATTGCCGACGTTCACTCCAGGAACGTTCTTCAGGTAGTCGGTGTAGCGCGTCGACTGCTGGATCTCGATCAGGTGTTCGTTGAGCACGCTGACGGAATACGGCGCCTCGATCAGCGGCAGATCGCCGAGCACGCCGACCGTCGCGTCCTTGGACGTGATGCTCGGCTGTTCCCGGCTGCCTTCGACGACGATCGTATCGAGCGTGACCGCCTCGTCCGCGCTTTCGCCGTGCGAAGACGCGGGCTCGACCGGCCTCTCGCCGGCCGCGCGCAGCACCGGGCTCATCGTCATGACGCCCGCCAGAACGGCCAGCGGCAGCACGTCGCACTTCTTCTTCATCCAAAGCTCCTGAATCGATGGCGAAGCGCTTGGGCTGGCAATGGCTGGCTTGCGCGAATGGCGGGAACGAGACTCCCGCGGCGTGCGATTCCAGGAGAAGTCGCCGCCACGGGGCATCTCGCATCCACGACAGCGGCTAAGAGCCTCCCAGGCTGTACTTCACGCTGAGCACCGCCGCCGTCGGCGAACCGAAGAACGCGATCGCGCCCGGGCGATCTGCGCCTTCGATGTACTTTTCGTCTGTGACGTTGCGGATCAGAAGATTGATCTCGACGTTGCGGAAGCCCTTGTAGAACGCGTGCGCGTCGATGCGCTTGTAGCCCGGGATCGTGCCGACCTGGTAGGTGCTGACACCGCGATCCGCGATCTCGTAGTACGTGCCGCCGAAACCCAGGCCCTTGGCCGGACCGGTCTGGATCTCGTACGCGCTGTATAGCCCGACTTGCCAATCCGCGGTGCCGCCGGCCTGATGACCGTAGAACGGGTCGCGCTTGTCCTTGAAATCCGAATTGAGCGTGTTGAACGCCAGACTGATATCCCATCCGCGCAAGGGGCGGCCGTTCACCTCGATCTCCATGCCGTCGGAGCGCTGCAGGCCGCTCGGGATGGAATAGGTGTCGTTCGGATCCGGATCGACCGGGTTGCGTGGCACGCTGACAGGAACGTTGTCCCGGTCGATGCGATAGATCGCCGTGGTCAGGCCGAGCCTCTTGTCGAACCATTCCGTCTTGGCGCCGAATTCGTACACCTCGCCCGTCTCCGGCTCGAGCAGCTCGCCATCGATGTCCGTGGCGAAGAGCTCCGGCGTGAACGACTGCGCGTAGACCGTGTACAGCGTGACGTTGCCGCTCAGATCGAACGTCAGCCCGACACGCCCGGTGACGTCGTCGACCGTTTCCTTCTGCGCCGGACCTCCCTCTTCACCGGTGGTGTGATACGGCACCGTGTTCAAGTGGACCTTGTCGTAGCGCAAGCCGAGCAGGGCCTTGAGTCGATCGGCGACCGGAATCTGCGCCTGCGCGTAAATGCCCTCGCTTTTCGGCTTTCCCGAATAGGTGCCACCGGGATTGAGCGGCGGCCCCGGGTCCGGAAAGCTGTCGTCGTAGACGTTGCCGAGCACGTTGTCGGTGTACATGCCGCGGCGCGAATACTGGTTCTGGTTGAAATCCGCGCCGAAACCCAGCTTGGCTTCGCGCCCGCCGATGTCCACGCGGCCGTTGAGCTGTATCTCGGCGGAGAAGATGTCGCGGTCGATCTCGAAATCGCTGCCCGACACGAACGTGTCGCCGCGCGTCGTACCCGGGTCCACGCCTTCGTCGAAGCGATAGACGTAGGCGTCGGCATGATTCGGCGTATCGAAGTTGGCCTGCGAGAGGCGCAGGCTCGCGAGCCAGCGATCGCCGATGTCCTGCTCGAGCTGCGCGGTGAGCGAGTCGATCGTCCACTGAAAGGGATCGCGCGTCGGGATGCCCAGGTACTTCCGGCGACTGACGTCGATGGCCCGAAAGTTCGATTCGGGATTGTTGGCATCCGTCCTGCGCAGCGGCGCGCCCGTGTTGGGAATGATGTCTTCGGCCTGGTGCAGCGCCTGCAGCAGCAGACGCGTGCTCGAACTCACATCGATCTCGACGCTCGGCGCCAGCACGGTGCGCTCCGTACTCACGCCATGCACGAAGGAGCCGGAATCTTCGTACACGGCGACGAGCCGGCCGCGCACCGCCTTGCTTTCGAACATCGGGCCGGTGATGTCGAGGTCCGCCCGGTAGCTGTCGAAACTGCCGGCGCTGATTTCCATCTCGGTGCGGTTCTGCGCGAGCGGCTTCTTGCGCACCCGGTTGATCAGCCCGCCGACGCTTCCGCGCCCGTACAGCACCGAGTTCGCACCCTTGACCACCTCCAGATGGTCGTAGATGGCGAGATCCGGCAGCGCAAAGTACGAGCCGCTGACGAAGCCGTCGTCGCGAAAGTCGTACTCGTCGCTGATCGCCATGCCACGGATCGTGGTCTGGTTGAAACCGAATGCAGGCTGGCCCGCGAACGGCCCGGTGCCGCTGAACTGCGTGACGCCGGCCGACAGTTCCAGCGCCTGTTGCAGGTTGAAGACCTGGCGGTCATCCAGCGCCTCGCGCGTGATCACGGAGACCGACTGCGGCGTCTCGCGGATCGTCAGCGGCAGCTTGCCGCTGACCTGCTCCTCGGCCTTGAAGGAGTCGTGGGTAAGCGTCGCCTCGATGACGATCGTTTCGAGCTGGGTCGCATCGTCGTCCTTGGGCAAGGCCGGCGTTGCCGCGGGGGACGGCGGCGGCGCCGGATCCGCGGCGCGAGAGGACAGCGCAAAACCGGCGACGGCCGCCGCAAACAGCGTCTTCTTCCACATGTCGACCAACTCCCTAAAATCTTTATCGAGTTGGCTGGCGACCGATCGGGTGGCTGGCTGTCTGTGATCCTTCCGGCGTTTCAGTATGCCGGCTGTGCTTCCTTTCTTCCGTCCGCTTCCCGGGTATTGGGCGTTCCCGGCGGCACGACCCATTCGTCGAACGTCTTGGCGATCTGTTCGGCGCCCACCGCTTCGCCCCCGGCAACCGCCGCGGCCTGCGTGAACAGCGGAATGATCAGGCTCATGCCGTCGACCTGGGTCTTCAGGCTCAGGCCGCCGTTCGCATCGAAGCGCGCGGCCCAGGCCGCGCGCACCTGCGCCCAGTAATCCTTCGTGCTCGCCCAGTAGCCGTACGCCGCCTTGAAATCGAAACCCTCGATGCGGCGGTAGTCGTTGAAACCAAATTCACGAACCAGCGAACCGGTGGGCTTCTCGCCCTCGCGCCGGGTCTTGGTGTTGTCCTGTTCGTGCGTCCAGCCGGACGGCGTGATGCTGTGGCGGTTCACCGCCTCGAGCGCGTTGTAGTCCGAGCGCACGGTGTACTCGCGGCGCGGCAGCGGCCGCCAGGTGTGATCGGAGTTCCAGGTGGCGACGCCGTTGTCGTAGGTCCAGCGGCCGGTACCGCAGTAGCGCGGCGCATCGCTGACCTCGTAAACGCATTGCGTCCAGGCGCCGCGCGTGACGGCCGGCGGCAGCGGCCGGATGCGCCAGGTCTGTGCCTCGGTGAATTCGAAGCGGCTCGCCGCCTCGTAGATCCAGTCCTGCCGCCAATGCTTGGTGACGTGCTGCCCGTCGTCGGACACCAGCAGGTGTTGCATCACGATGCGGCGCGAGCCGTCCTCGACCAGCACCACGGTCTCGAAAGCGCCCGTGTCCTTGCTGACACGACGCGAGTAGCCAGGTGCCAGCACCGTGGTTTCCTGGAACGCGAAGCGCACCTGGTACTCGCCGAGCATCGCCAGGAT
>CAZOAZ010000126.1:0-3232 GCA_964577955.1 uncultured Bifidobacterium sp.
GCGCGCCGCCGGTTTCGACGTGCTGACGGCGCCCGATGGCCGCAGCGCCTTCGCCCAAGCGGTCAGCGCGAAGCCCGACGTCATCGTCATGGATCTCGAACTCCCCGGGAAATCCGGCTATGAAGTCGCGCGCGACCTGAAGGCTCGCGACGATACGAAAGACATTCCACTCATCGCCGCCACCGGGTACTCACACGCGAAACAGCTCGATCTGGCGCGCGCGTCAGGCTTCTCCGCGATCATCATCAAGCCGTGCGATCCGCAGGCGTTGCTCACGGAAATCGCCCGCTGGCTGCCGCGTCGTGATGACGATACCGCGCCTGCGAGTGAGAAGCATCCTTCCATTTTAGGGTAGCGCCCTACCTCGACCCGGGTAACTCAACGGGGCTAGCACGGGTGGCATGGAGCGTGCTCTTCGGGACTTCGGAGAGCTCATGCCACTCGATTCCACCAGTCAAACCGCCCTCGTCGTCATCGCCGTTGCCGCGAGCCTGCAAACGGCTTTGTTGCTGGTGGGCGCGGTGGCCGCCTTCATCGCGTGGCGGCGCGCGAACGTCATGATCGAAAAACGGCTCGATGCGTTCGACGCCAAGCTGGACGAGTTCTCGAGCCACGCTCGGCAGGCGGCGCATGCCGTCGAGCGATTCAGCAGCAATGCCGGCGACGCTTTGCACAGCGCCGGCAGCGTGGTGCGAACCGTCGTGTCGGCGGTCGCGGCCCCGCGGTCAATGCTGATGGCCGGCGCCGCGTCGGCGCTGGGCGGTGTGCTGTCGCGGTGGCGTCAGGGAAAGCGGCCCGCCAGGGCTGGCGGGGCGTCAATTCGATCCATTCGCTAAGGGAGAGACCCATGTATCAACGTCAACGCGAAAGTAATGCGGCGGGATTTGCCGCCGGAGTGATCACCGGTGCCCTGGTCGGGGCTGGTGTCGCCTTGTTGTTTGCGCCACGTTCCGGCGCCGATCTGCGCGACGAGATGGGCGAGTCGTGGAACACGCTGCGCGACGCGGTCGGCCGCCGTTACCGCGACCTGGCGGAGCGGGCTGGCGTCGAGCTGAAGAATCTGCATGAACGCATCGACCAGACCGCCCGCGCGGTCGAGTCGAAAGCGAACGAATTCGTCGACGAGGCTGCGTCCGAGGCGCGAAACGGCAGTTCCCGCTACGGGAACAATTCACTGTAAAAGGGACGGTTCCATGCTGAACACGATTCTCGTGCTGCTCGTGCTCATGTGGCTCCTGGGGATGGTCAGTTCCTACACCCTTGGTGGCTTCATCCATCTCCTCCTGGTCCTCGCGATTGCGGTGCTGTTGATCCGCATCATTCAGGGCCGCAGTCCGGTCGTCTGACCTGCGCGGTCTGGCACTCCGCTTGCTCGTCGGAAGCGGCATCCTCGCTTGGCACCGCGCTCTGCGGACCGACACTCTGCCCCACGATTACAGAGGGAGGCGCTTTTTGCCTCCCTCGCGTCTTTTCAGGCCTGTTTCTACCGGACTCGAATCTTTCGTTCGTCGGCTGCGTGCAATCCGGCTGAAGCCGGACGCCACCGAAATGGCCGGACGCCACCGAGAACACGGAAGCGCGAGTTCGTACGGCAACAGATTTCTCATTCTGGGAAATCGTCGTCGCCGAGGGCGTGGCAAACCGGTTGCTGTAGCTGATCGTCGCGACGCTCACTACATACGTGGAGGACCGAATGGCCGACGGAGCGATCACTCGAGAGCAATTGATTGCGGCACTCAACGAAGACCTGTCTCGCGAATATCAGGCGATCATCGCCTACGTGGTCTACTCGCAAGTCCTCAAGGGCGCGGAGTACATGTCGATTGCCAAGGAACTCGAGGTTCACGCCAAGGAAGAGCTCGCGCACGCCTTGACGGTTTCCAAACACATCGACTACCTCGGCGGCGAACCCACCACCAAGCCGCTGCCCGTCAAAGTCTCCGACGACCCGCGCGAGCTGCTCCGCGCTGATCTCGACAACGAAAACTCCACGATTCGCAATTATCGGGAACGGGTGCGACAGTGCGAGGCGCTCGGTGAGTACGCCATCGCCGAAGACATCCGCGAGATCCTCCGCCAGGAGCAGGAACATCAGGTTGACCTGGCGACGGCCCTTGGCGAGGACACGCCGGACGTCTCCAAGCCTGCCGCGAAGTCGAAGAAGTGACTCCGCCTTACGTGCCTCCAGCGGCGGCCGCCACGCGCCGACCGGGTACCGGTTCGCTTGCCAGATCGCGCTCGGTGGTGGCCGGCATGGGGGCGATCGTCCATCCGCGCGGCACCGCGTTCAGGGTCTGGGCGCCGAACGCGACGCGGGTCTCCGTGATGGGGAGTTTCAACGACTGGTCCCCCGAGTCCCACGTCCTCGCGCACGAAGGCAACGGCTATCACGCGCTCGATGTTCCCGGCGTCCGAGCCGGTGCCGAGTATCGCTTCGAGATTCGCAACGGCGACAAGCGTTACTCACGGATCGACCCGTACGCTCGCGAAGTCACCAATTCGGCGGGCAACGGCGTCGTCCATGATCCGGCGTTCGACTGGGGCGACAATGGGTTCACGATCGCTCCGCACAACGAGCTGGTCATCTACGAACTGCACATCGGCACGTTTCAACGGTCGGACCCGGGCAAGCCGGGTACGTTCGACGATGCCGTCGGTGGGTTGGACCATGTGCAGGCGCTCGGCGTCAACGCCGTCGAGGTGATGCCGATTACGGAGTTCGCCGGCGACCTGTCCTGGGGCTACAACCCGGCGCTGCCGTTCGCGATCGAGCATATCTACGGCGGTCCGGACGGGTTCAAGCGCTTCGTCAAGGCCGCGCACGACCGCGGCATTGCCGTCATCCTCGATGTTGTTTACAACCATTTCGGTCCGAGCGACCTCCACCTCTGGCAATTCGACGGCTGGTCGGAGAACGGCCGCGGCGGGATCTACTTCTACAACGACGAGCGCGCCAAAACGCCCTGGGGCGAGACGCGGCCCGACTACGGACGGTCCGAGGTGCGGCAGTACATCCGCGACAACGCGCTGATGTGGCTGAACGACTACCACGTCGATGGGCTGCGTCTCGACATGACGCTCTTTGTCCGGACCGTGGAAGGTCCCGGGACACCGGAGCTTGGCGACGGCTGGAGCCTGATGCAGTGGATCAATCAGGAAGCGCGCGCGGTCAGGCCCGCGGTCCTGACGATTGCCGAGGATTTGCAGGATAGCGAGTGGCTGACCAAGGCGA
>CAZOAZ010000127.1:0-3032 GCA_964577955.1 uncultured Bifidobacterium sp.
CGCACGGCGTGTCAGGCAATCTCTGCCGCTGCCAGGACTACGACAAGATTCTCACGGCGCTGATGAAGGGCGCCGAACACCTGCGGGGAGCCTAATCATGGCTGACACCAAGAAACCGGAAACCGCGAAGCTGTTCGGCTCGAACTACACCACGCCCGATCTGGTGGCCAAGGTCACCGGCCAGGCCAAGTACGCAGAGGACTGGAAAGCGGAAGGCATGCTGTTCGCGCGCCTGCTGCTCAGCCCGATGCCGCACGCCAAGGTCGTTCGCATCGACACCACCGCCGCGATGGCCATGCCTGGCGTCAAGGCGATCCTCACCGCCGACGATCTCCCCGGTGCGCAAGCCGGCGCGACGCTCGGCGAGAACGTTGTCTCGACGGCGCAGGGTGAACGGCCGCTGACGATGGAGCCGGTGTACGAAGGCGAGCCGATTCTCGCTGTCGCCGCGATCGACGAGCTGACCGCGGCCGAAGCCATCGAAAAGATCGTCATCGAATTCGAACCGCTGCCGTTCAACGTCGATGTGGTCGAGGGTCTGCGTCCGGGCAGTCCGAACGCGCGCACGCAGGGCAACACGTGGATGCGTCCGACGGCTCCGCCTCCAGCGGCGCCCGCAGCGGGTGCTCCCGCGGCTGGTGCGGCTGCGGCTGGCGCGGCCGCTGGTGCGGCTCCGGCTGCTGCTCCCGCTGCTGGTGCGGCGGCTCCGGCCGCTGGCGCTCCGGCACGCGGCGAAGGCCGTGCGGGTGGTGGCAACGCTCCGGGTTCGCCCAATGCTCCGGCTGCGGCCGGCGCTGGCGCGAGCGCCGCGGGTCCTGCTGCTGCCGCGGCTGGTCAGAATCCTCCCGCCGCAGGTCGCGGTCCGGCTCCGGCCCGTGGCGGCCGTGGTGGTGGTCCCGCGCTGCCCCCGCCGCCGCAGATCAGCGAACTGAAGTGGACGCAAGCCGATTTCGATGCGGCCAAAGACGGCGAATTGCCGATGGGCAAGGCGACCGACGAGTGGACGTTCGGCGACGTCGACGCGGTCATGAAGACGGCGGATCTCGTCCTCGACGAAACCTTCGTCACCCAGTCGACCGGCCATCAGCCGCTCGAAACCCGCACGACGATGTCGTACTGGCAGAACGGCAAGTTGTACTGCCACTGCTCGACGCAAAGCACGGTGCAGACGGTGGCCGCGGTCGCGCGCGGCGTCGGCATTCCGCCCGCTGAAGCGCAGGACAAGATTGTGCTCATCAGCGAGTACACGGGCGGCGGGTTCGGCAGCAAGATCCCGGGCTCGTACAACATGGCGATCTCGGCGCTCCTGGCCAAGAAGACCAACACCCCGGTGCAACTGCGCATCACCCGCGAAGAAGAGCATTACATCGGCCGCGCCCGCCCCGGCGTGCACGCGCGCGTGAAGATCGGTCTTCGCAAGGACGGCAAGATCCTCGCGATCGACGGCTTCGCGATCGGCGAGAACGGGCCGTACGACGCGCAGGGCGACGCCGCCTCCGCCGGCCGGACGATCTCGCTCTGCTACCAGCCCACCGCGATGCGGTGGCGCTCGCTCAACGTGCTGACCAACACACCGCCGAAGGTGTCGCAGCGCGCACCGGGCGGCATGCAGGGCAACGGGCTCTTCGAGCCGATGCTCACGAAGGCCGCGAACAAGCTCGGCATCGATCAGGTCGAAATCCGCAGGATCAACGCGCCGTCCGGAAAAGCGAAATTCGGTCCGGGCGTTCCGCCGCGCAATCAGCAGGCGTATGTGACGAGCTGCTTCATTCCGGAAGCGCTCGCGAAAGGCGCCGAGCTGTTCAACTGGACCGAGCGCAAAGCGCGCAGCGGCAAGCGCGTCGGCAACAAGGTTCGTGGTTCCGGCGTCGCGATCAGCGCGTTCGCCGGCGGCTCCACGGGCTTTGACGGCCTCTTCATCATCCGGCCCGACGGCAAGGTGCAGTTCCAATCCGGGATCGGCAACCTCGGCACGCACTCGGTCATCGACGTGCATCGCGCGGCCGCCGACATGCTCGGCGTGTCGTGGGACCAGTGCGAAGTGGTGTTTGGCAACACCTCGAAGAACCTGCCGTGGACCTGCATCTCTGCCGGCAGCCAGACAACGCACGCGATGACGCGCGCGGCGCACGCTGCGGCCACGGACGGCATCAAGAAGCTCCAGGAAGTCGCCGCCAAGATCAAGGGCGGCAACCCGGATGCCTACAAGGTCGTTGGTGGCAAAGTCACCGGCCCCGGCGGAACGGTCACGTTCGCCCAGGCGGCGACGAAGGCGATCGAGCTTGGTGGAAAATACGACGGCCACGAAGTGCCGGCCGATGTGAACAACTTCACCAAGAAGTCGGCCGCGGCGCTCGCCGGACAGGGATTGATGGCGGTCGCTCGCGATGCCTATCCGCGCGACGGCCAGACGCAGTCCTTCTTCGCCGGCTTCGCCGAAGTCGAAGTGGATCTCGAAACCGGCCACTACGCGATCATCGAGTACACCGCGATCGCGGACGTCGGCACGGTGATGAATCCGCGCAGCCTCCAGGGGCAGTCCTTCGGCGGCTCGATGCTCGGCATCGGCCACGCCATCACACAGAAGTGGGTCTACGACCAGCACTACGGCGTGCCGCTGGCCAAGCGCTTCCACTACAACAAGCCGCCGACGATCCTGGACGCGCCGCAGAATTTCAGCTTCGCGGCGCTGGATCTCCCCGATCCGGAAACCCCGGTCGGGGCGCGCGGCGTCGGTGAGCCTCCCGTCGGCGCGGCATACGGTGCGGTGATGAACGCGCTGATGGCCGCGGTCGGCGACGACGTGTTCCGTCGTTCGCCGGTCACGTCCGATCTGATTCTGCTGGCGCTTGAAAACGGTGGGAAGCGGTCGCATGAACCGCTGACGAGTCACATCTAAATTGGGACTGGGGACTAGGGTCTAGGGGCTTGGGCATTCCCGAGCCCCCAGCCCCCAGCCACCAACAAGGAGCAACGTTATGGCCGTAATTCGCGACATGATGCCGATGTTCGAGCTGTTTCAGCCGCCGAGC